>NZ_CP094929.1:2400000-3000000 GCF_022869165.1 Sphaerochaeta associata
TATGGGACTTGCTATTAGTGGAAACCTAGGCAATCAATGCAGCCTGACAAGGAGGGTACACCATGGATGAGATGAACAAGAAACGAATTGAGGTACTCAAACTCCAATACCCAAAGGGATGTACGGTTGAGCTGGTGCACATGGATGACGAGCAAGCCCCACCCAAGGGGACCAAGGGAATCGTGATCCAGGTGGACGACATTGGGACCATGCACGTTGCCTGGGAGACCGGCTCGACACTGGGTGTGGTGCCGGGTGTCGACATGGTCAGGAAACCGGGTGAGGAGATCCCCCGGCATAAGATCTTCTAGTGTGCCTTTTCCACTTGAGACGGCAGGTTTCCTGAAGGTCGTCGTAAAGGGAAAGGAAATCCTCAAGGCTCATGACAAGGGTCGACGGATCCTCATCAAGTGCATTGCTGGCGGCGTCGCCCCATGAGAGGATGAAGGTCTTCCATTCCATATCGCTGGCCCTTTTTTCAAGCAACAGCGATGCCAGTTCCGTTGCCTCATCTCTTTCCAGCCTTCGGTCCTTCAATGGGCCGGAGGCATTGTATCGTGCCCCAAGCTCTCTTCTCACTCGTTTGAACGGGTTACCCGGATAGCATCTCACACCCTTAAGGAGCCGCCAGCCGTCGTTTCGTGAACGGAAGTACAGATGGTACAGCTTCTCCACGATCATCGGAGGCAGCATCGTAGGCGAGAGCAGAAGGGACGGACAGGCCGGTCCCATCAGGGCGAACAGAGGCTCGAGGTTCATCTCGAAGGCAGGAAGATCACCCAGGGCTGCCTTGCCGACCTCCATCACTCGCACTGATAGCGGGCTCAGCTCCAGGACGAGCATGTCAGCCTCATACAGATGTTCGGTCCTCCCAAAGCCCAGCACGAAGAGCGATGGATTGACCGGGTCGATCGTACCGCAGCCCATGAGAAGCTGGAAGGTTTTCATGCTGGTACTGTCCAGTGCCCTGAAAACGGGCACATCATGCATCGTGAATATCGAATTGGTGTTGCTCAAGAGGATCTCCTAGGTTGTTTCTGGTATGGAATCCGGGTTGGGAACCTCATGCATTGTCATACAGGGTCCGTAAAAAGGCAACAAAAATTCGATCCATTCATAATACTAAAATAGTGTATCTTATTTGCTTATATATACTTGCTATATATCCCTCTTTGAGTGATTACTACAGTACGAAGAAAAACACACCAAAGAGAGGTAGACGGCATGGAAAAGACAACACGGTTCGGAATCGAGATAGAGATGACAGGCATCACCCGCAAGGACGCAGCCCTGGCTGCCCAGACGGTCCTCGGTGGAGAGCTGCTCTACGGTGGTTCCTACTACGACACCTACGAACTGAAGACCTTCGATGGCCGCACATGGAAGTTCACCTATGACGGATCCATTCGATGCGAAACCAAGACTCGAGGGATCAAAGAGAGTGCATCACGCCTGTATAGCGTCGAGTTGGTCAGCCCGATCCTCACCTACGAGGCTGACATCGAGAACCTGCAGGAGGTCATCAGGGCACTGCGCAAGGCCGGGGCCTTCACCAACAGCTCCTGCGGCATCCACATCCACCTTGATGGACAGGACCACACACCACGCTCGATCAGAAACTTCGTGAACATCATCTACGCCCGAAACGACCTGTTCTACAAAGCCCTCGGCATAGAGGCTTCACGGGCACGGTACTGCAAGAGGATGGACGAGCACCTCGTGGCGACCATGAACCGAGCCAAGCCGACCACCTTCGCCAAGATCGAGAGCATCTGGTACGAAGGCTACCGGGGAAACCGGGATGCTCACTACCACGAAAGCCGCTACCATTTCTTGAACCTGCACTCATTCTTCCACGGCCACAAAACCGTCGAGCTACGCGGTTTCAACAGCACCCTCCATGCCGGAGAGGTCAGAAGCTACATCGTCCTTGCCCTCGCGCTGAACAGCCAAGCACTCTCACAAAGCTCGGCGAGCACCAAGAAGCCCCAAGCCGAGAACGAGAAGTTTGCGATGCGCACATACCTCAACCGCATCGGTTTCATCGGCGACGAGTTCAAAGCCTGCCGGGAGCACCTGACCAAGCGCCTCACCGGATCCGCCGCATGGAGACGGCGGGTTGCCGCCTGAAAGGGCGACGGATCTGCAACCTGAGGGCGGGACAACCGCCCTTGGGGTGGTAGAAGACCAAGTGAAGGAGTGTAACAACGATGAAGAAAGTCTATCTGGCCTATGGAAGCAATCTGAACCTCGAACAGATGGGAGAGCGATGCCCCGATGCCGCAGTCATCGGAACAACAGTACTGCACGATTATCAGCTGTTGTTTCGGGGAGGCCGACATACTGGCGTGGCCACCATCGAGATGAAACGAGGAGCAAGGGTTCCTGTGCTCCTGTGGCAGATCACCGAGAAGTGCGAGAAGGCCTTGGACCGCTACGAGGGTCACCCCCACCTGTATCGCAAGAAGAAGCTGATGGTGAATCTGGACGGTGATGAGTTGGTGGCGATGGCCTACGTCATGAACGAAGGACCTCCGCTGGCGATGCCGGATGCATACTATTACTCGACCATCCTTGACGGTTACTACGACTGTGGCTTCGATGAAGGTATCCTCAAGCAGGCGGTTATGGAATCGATGGAGGCCGCCAATGACTGAGCAGATAAGGGATCAGATCCTCAAGGTACGTGACAGCGGTCTGACGAACATGTTCAACACGGGGGCGGTCCAGTGGATCGCCTCCCAGATGGGACTTACGGAACTTGTCGACTACCTTGATGGGGACAACACAAGGGAATACGCTCACTTCATACTCACAGGCGAAGGATGACAGGAGCCTTCACAAGGTGTCATACCCGACTCTGCACCAGTAGTGTGTTTCTTCAAATTATTGCTCTGTAACAGGTTGCTATAGTTTCCGATTTGAGGGATATATACACCAACAAAACGGACACGGAGGCAAGAGCATGTGGAGAGAAGGAACTTTGGAGATCGGGAAGAGCGTTTTCACCTACTGTATCAAGGTGTACGGGGAGGGTTCGGAATACGGGATCGACGAGGGCAGGATCTCCAAGCTGATGCTCAAGAGGAATGGCAACGTCGTATGCAACTATGACCGCGGCTGGGACATCAGGCCACGTGACACTGATACCAGGCAGGCCCTTGTGAGCCTGAAGAAAACATACAACTGACAACAAGTACCCACCACTTGAAGGGACCCACGCCGGGTCCTTTTTGTTTGCCCTGAGGAATGAAATAAGTTATGCCGAAACCGAAGAAATACACTCCTACACCCTTCATGGCAAAGGAATCAACCTACGACAAGACCCTGGCCGACCGTGCAGTTGGGTTCATCGAATGCCTCTGCCACACCAAGGGGGTTTGGGCGGGAAAGCCCTTCAAGCTGCTTCCCTGGCAGGAGAGAATCATCCGCGACCTGTTCGGCATCGTCAAGAATGATGGATATCGGCAGTTCAACACCGCCTACATCGAGATCCCCAAGAAGAACGGAAAGAGCGAACTTGCAGCAGCGGTGGCGCTGTTGCTCACCTGCGGGGACTTCGAGGAACGCGCCGAGGTCTACGGGTGTGCAGCCGACCGCCAGCAGGCATCGATCGTATTCGAAGTGGCAGCGGACATGGTGCGCATGTGTCCCTCGCTGAATCGACGCGTCAAGATCCTCGCCGCTACCAAGCGCATCGTGTACCTGCCGACCAACAGCTTTTATCAGGTGCTGAGCGCCGAAGCTTACTCCAAGCACGGATTCAATATCCATGGGGTGGTCTTTGATGAACTGCACACCCAGCCCAACCGCAAGCTCTTCGATGTCATGACCAAGGGCTCGGGCGATGCCAGGGCCCAGCCGCTGTTCTTTCTGATCACCACCGCAGGCACCGACCAGCACTCCATCTGCTACGAGCAGCACCAGAAGGCCAAGGACATCATCGAAGGTCGCAAACACGACAAGACCTTCTACCCGGTGATCTACGGCTCAGAAGAGGACGACGACTGGACCGATACAAAGACATGGAAGAAAGCCAACCCGTCGCTTGGGCATACCATCACCCTCGAGAAGGTGAAGGCGGCCTGTGACAGCGCAAGGCAGAACCCGGGCGAGGAGAACGTGTTTCGTCAGCTCAGGCTCAACCAATGGGTCAAGCAGGCGGTGCGCTGGATGCCGATGGAGAAATGGGACCTGTGCAACTTCCCCGTCGATGCCGAGGAGCTCGAGGGCAGGGTCTGTTACGGGGGACTGGACCTCTCAAGCACCACCGATATCACTGCGTTCGTGCTCGTATTCCCACCCAGGAATGAAAATGACAAGTTCGTGATCCTCCCCTGGTTCTGGATACCCGAGGACAGCCTGGGCCTGCGTGTGAGGCGTGATCATGTGCCCTACGACGTATGGGAACGAACCGGCCACGTACAGACCACCGAAGGCAACGTGGTCCACTACGGCTTCATCGAGGCCTTCATCGGCGAGCTCGGCAAGAGATACAACATCCGAGAGATCGCGTTCGACCGTTGGGGAGCGGTACAGATGGTGCAGAACCTTGAGGGCATGGGCTACACGGTGGTGCCCTTCGGACAGGGATTCAAAGATATGAGCCCCCCGACCAAGGAGCTGATGAAGCTGGTATTGGGGCGGAGTATCGCACATGCAGGCCATCCGGTGCTCCGCTGGATGATGGACAACATTTTCATTCGCACCGACCCGGCTGGGAACATCAAGCCCGACAAGCAGAAGTCCACAGAGAAGATCGACGGCGCGGTTGCCACGATCATGGCACTGGACCGGGCGATCAGGTGCGGCAACGAAGTGCGCGAATCGGTCTACGAGGACCGAGGCATCCTCTTCATCTAGGAATCAGGAGATACACATATGGGACTCTTATCCAAGCTTGTCACCAGAACGCGTGACAAACCGCAAAACAGGACCAGCGGGTCCTCATACAGTTTTCTCTTCGGAGGATCGACATCCGGCAAGGCGGTGAACGAACGATCGTCGATGCAGATGACCGCAGTCTATGCATGCGTGCGAATCCTCGCCGAGGCGATCGCAGGACTGCCGCTACACCTCTACCGTCACGACGATGACTCGAGCAAACACAAGGCCAAGGATCATCCGCTGTACACCCTGCTGCACAGCGAGCCCAATGCGGAGATGACCAGCTTCGTGTTCCGCGAGACGCTGATGACCCACCTGCTGCTCTGGGGCAATGCGTATGCGCAGATCATCCGAAACGGCAAGGGCCAGGTTGCCGCGCTCTATCCGCTGATGCCTAACCGCATGCAGGTCGACCGCGACAAGAGTGGCAAGCTCTACTACCAATACACCACCAGCGCCGAGGACGCTCCCACCATGCAGGGAAACTCGGTGGTTCTGGACGCCTCAGAGGTGTTGCACATCCCGGGCCTGGGCTTTGACGGGTTGGTGGGCTACTCGCCGATTGCTATGGCAAAGAATGCCATCGGTATGGCGATAGCCTGTGAGGAGTATGGGGCGAAGTTTTTCGCCAACGGGGCTGCCCCAAGCGGGGTGCTGGAGCATCCGGGAACGGTGAAGGACCCTATACGCCTGCGCGATACGTGGCAAGGCCAATTCGGCGGCTCTTCCAATTCGCACAAGGTCGCGGTACTCGAAGAGGGAATGAAATACACCCCCATCTCGATCTCGCCCGAGCAGGCGCAGTTTTTGCAGACACGCAAGTTCCAGATCAACGAGATCGCACGCATCTTCCGCGTCCCCCCTCACATGGTGGGGGACCTGGAGAAGTCCTCGTTCAGCAACATCGAGCAGCAGTCCCTGGAGTTCGTCAAGTACACACTCGACCCGTGGGTCATCCGCTGGGAGCAGGCGCTTTCGCGAGCACTGTTGGCCTCCGATGAGAAGCAGACGCATTTCTTTCGCTTCAACGTCGAGGGTCTGCTGCGTGGCGACTACCAGAGCCGCATGGGCGGGTATGCCACCGCACGCCAGAACGGTTGGATGAGTGCCAACGATATCCGAACGCTGGAGGACATGGACCAGATAGCCGACGAGGACGGGGGGAACCTCTACCTCATCAACGGAAACATGCTCCCCCTCTCTCGGGCAGGGGCATTCGCAGACAAGGTTACCAACACATCCCAGGAGGAGAGTAATGAAGAACAAGAAGTTCTGGCAATGGAAAAACCAGAGCGAAGACGAAGGCAGAGCGAGAATCCTTGAGCTTTCGGGCACGATCGCCGAGGAGAGCTGGTTCGATGATGATGTCACCCCCGAGCAGTTCAAGGATGAGCTGTTCGCCGACAACGACGAGGTGACCATCTGGATCAACAGCCCCGGTGGGGATTGCATCGCAGCGAGTCGCATCTACGCGATGCTCATGGATTATCCGGGAGCAATCACGGTGAAGATCGACGGGATCGCAGCGAGCGCAGCTTCGGTCATCGCGATGGCGGGCACCAAGGTCCTGATGGCACCCACCGCACTCATGATGATCCACAACCCCATGACGCTCGCCTATGGCAACCATCAGGACATGCAAAAGGCCATCGGCATGCTCGATGAGGTCAAAGAGAGCATCGTGAATGCCTACGAGATCAAGACAAATCTCACCCGGGCGAGGATCAGCCACCTGATGGACAACGAGACGTGGATGAATGCAAAGAAGGCCATCGAGTTGGGCTTCGCCGATGCGATCCTCGAGGACGCGAAGAAAGCGTCCAATGAGGCATCGTATGCATTCTCGATGCGCACCTCGCAGCTCTCACTGATGAACAAGATCACCGAAACCTATGCAATCGCAGAAGACCAGGAGCCACCTGAGGAAGGCACAACCGGGCTTAACGAGCTCGAGAAACGACTGAATCTCATCAAACCCCAATAGGAGAAGACACAATGGGAAAGATCAACGACATGCGTGCACAGCGCGCGAAGACCTGGGAACAGGCAAAGGCATTCCTCGACTCCAGGCGCAACGACAAGGGCATCCTGAGCGCCGAGGATACCGCGACATACGAAAGGATGGAGGCCGAGATCGTGGATCTGGGCCACGAGATCGAGCGCCAGGAGCGCATCGAGGCATTCGAGCGCGAGCTGAACGCACACGTGGGCTCTCCCATCACCAGCCGCCCCGATGGAGCACAGAAGGCTGAGAAGAAAGCTGGACGAGCTTCGGACGAGTATCGAAAGGCATTCTGGAACCACCTCAGGCGCCGCGAAAACGCACCAGAACTGCGTAACGCATTGCAGGTGGGAACCGACACCGAAGGCGGCTACCTGGTGCCCGACGAATTCGAACACACCCTCGTAACGGCACTGGAGGAGGAGAACCTGTTCCGCTCAATTGCCAGGATCATCCAGACTGCCAGCGGCGATCGCAAGATTCCCATTTCCGCATCCAAGGGCGAGGCGGCATGGATCGACGAGGAGGGAACGTATCCTGAGAGCGATGACAGCTTCGGGCAGGTGAGCATCAGCGCCTACAAGCTGGGTACGATCATCAAAGTTTCCGAGGAGCTCATCAACGACAGTGTGTTCGACATCGAGAGCTACATCGCCACCGAGTTCGCCCGCCGCATCGGGGCCAAGGAAGAGGCAGCGTTCTTCACCGGGGACGGATCGGGCAAGCCTCTGGGTATCCTCGCGGCCACCGGAGGGGCGCAGATCGGCGTCAACGCGGCTTCCGCAACCGCCCTGCATGCCGACGAAGTCATCGATCTGTATTATGCACTGCGATCTCCGTATCGCAAGAATGCGGTGTGGGTGACCAACGATGCCACCGTCAAGGCGCTTCGCAAGCTCAAGGACGGCAACGGGCAGTACATCTGGCAGCCTTCGCTGACTGCAGGCACCCCCGACACCATCCTCAGCTGTCCGGTGAAGACCTCGGCTTACATGCCCGAAATCGCAAGTGGAGCCAAGACACTGGCATTCGGGGACTTCTCGTACTACTGGATCGCCGACCGCCAGGGACGTACCTTCAAGCGTCTTGGCGAACTGTTCGCCCCGACCGGGCAGGTGGGATTCCTGGGAAGCCAACGTGTGGATGGGCGCCTGATCCTCGGTGAGGCCGTCAAGGTCCTGCAGCAGAAAGCCTAAGGGAGGTAATTGATGTCATACAACACCAAGAACTACCGCGAGCAAGGCGGTGAGAAAACTGTAATCGGCGGCGAGGTGATCCTCGCTGCGAATGCGAAGGTAACCATCGATCCTGCGGCAGTCATCGAAGGGCTGCCCGGTGGAAACTTCACCCCCGCTGCCAGCCAAGCAGATAGCACGGCTACCACCATCGAAGAGCTGGTGCTGGATTTCAATGCACTGCTGGCTAAGCTCAGGAGTGCGGGTCTCATGGCCAGCTGATAGTAAACGATTATGGGGGCATCCCGGTGAGAGCTGGGGTGTCCATCACCTTGATGATGGAGGAAGCGCATGATCGCCAGTATCGCCATGTTCAACACCTACAGCGGCAATTATGAGGACTCTCCTGAGGCCGTAGAGCTCAAGGGCGCTTTCCTCTGTACTGCCGAGGATATCGTGAGCTCGTACCTGGGCTTCGATCCAAAGCAGCAGGAGTATACCGATGTGGTTGCCTCGGGCTCGGGCTCCCGTCGCCTGTACCTACCCTGTCGCAACATCACCGCTGTCCAAGCGCTCACCGTAGGAACGACCGCTGTGGACACTGCCCTAGTAACCGCATGCGACGACCACATTCGCTACATCGACTACGCCACAAAGTTCCCCGTTGGCGAGGACAATATCCGCCTCAGCTACACCGCTGGATGGGAAATCGGGCAGATGCCTTCGGTGATCGTCGTCTCGATCCTACGCATCGCCACGCTCATGCTCAGCGAGACCGGGGGGAACATCGGCCTGACAGGCAAGAGCTTCGCCGACAACAGCCGCACGTTCGTCAACTACAGCAACTACCGCAAGTACCTGCAGCCGCTGGACAGCTTGCGTATCCTGGGGTTCTGACATGTTTGAGAGACGAAAACGGTACAGCACCGAAAGCGTATCGGTCGAGACAGACCTGGCTGAAGCATTAGGGTACCTCGAATCCCTCGGGGTAAATCGGCACAAGGCGATGCGACGTATCCTGGGCGGCATCGGCACGGCCGCAAGAGCCCAGGTACGCAAGGCCTACAAGTCCCAAGGGCTCTCCAAAGGTAGTGGGGCGCTGTACAAGAGCATCAGCCGCCGCGTGATCCGTAGCGGCAAGGCCGTCATCGTCGAGGCGAAGGCCGCCTCCGATAAGACCAAGGTCTTCTACGGCTACGCGCTGGCCAAGGGAGCTCGGATCACAGCAAAGGACGGCGGGTATCTGACCTTCCAAAAGGACGGCAAATGGGTGCGCGTGCACTCGGTGAAGCTTCCCGAGCGCGACTTCGTGGCCGCTCCGGTGAAGAATTACCTGAGCACGACGGCCTTCAAGACGAAACTCGATCAGCTGGTGCAGCGGGAGGTGGCGCGCATCGAAAAGGAGAGTAAACGATGATAACTGAAATGCAGGTGCTTGAAAGGCTCAAGACAGTGATCACCACTGATATGATCGGATTGCAGGAGAGCGAAGAGGGGATTTCCATCGAGCACTTCGATGAGAAAAACATTGAGATCGATTTCCCCGATGTGGACAGTATGCGGCGCCCCACGATGCTCTACATCCAACCCGATTATGAGAACCTTGAGCCGCTAGGAATGCATAGCGACCTGGCCACCATGCGCGCAACCATCTTTCTCCTCTGCAAGAGTGCACCCAACGCGATTCTGGTCAAGCGTGTATTCGCACTGTATGGAGCCCTGTACCTACTCGTACGAGGTGATCCCACGCTGGGAGGATTCATCGAGGACGCGCGCATCACCGACATGGACTACTACCCTGCCGTAACTGCAAGCACGACGGTCACCGCCATCGAGGCAAGCATTGATTTGCAGTGGTCCAAAGAATTCTAAACAAGAGAGGAAACGCATATGGCATTTTACACAGGAACGGGATCGCGGCTTCAGGCGGGCAAGGAAAGCTCCTTCGCCCAAGCGGCCAGTCCCACGACACTGGTCGACCTGACCAGCGAGAGCATCAAGGTGGCTGTCGAGAAAGGTGACGAGGGCTCGCTGCTGGGAAGCAAGACCGCATCAAATAGGGATCTGTTGGCAGTGACGGTGGAGGGCTCGGTGAGCTTCATCCTCCGGCCCGAATCGGCCGGTCTCATCCTGCACGCCGCCCTGGGGGGAGAAGACACCTGCGCCCAGGTGGGAGACTCGGAATCGTACACCCACACCATCGGCCTTTGCGATGTGAACGAGGCACTTCCCAGCCTCACCTTCACCATCGACCGCAAGGCGGCAATCAAGCGCTACGCGGGGTGCACCATCAGCGCCCTCAGCCTGGATTGCGCAGCCGGCGATTATGTGAAGGGCAGCATAGACATCAAGGGGACCACTGAAGAGAACGGAACCATTGAAGAGGCACTGAAGAGCTTCTCCATCCCCTCGTACCGGTGCACCAATGCGACCTTCACGGTCAACGGAAGCACGTACGACATCACCAGCGCATCGTTGAAGATCGACAACGCGCTCGAAAGCTCCCCGCGTACCTATGCCTCGGGCCTGTATGCAGGCAGGCCCCAGCATGGAAAGAGAGCTGTGACCATCAACTTCGAGATCCCCTACAGCGCCGAGGTGGAAACGCTCAAGAGTTCGTACCTGACCAGCGAGGAGAACGCTTCTGTTCAGCTGACCTTCTCATCCCCTACCGCAGGGCACAGCATCACCATCACCCTCTCGCATGTAGCGATCAGCGAGGTGGATGCAAATGTCGGGGGAACGGGCATACTCAGCTCCACCGTTGCAGGCGAGGCACTCAGTGTGGGAGAAGCCGAACCGATAACCATCGTGATCACAGACAAGATTTCCACACCCTACGGAGGATAAGAACCATGTTCATCAAGACAAAACATTATGACACGTGCATACAGAAGGTACGCATCGAAGTGGGAACACTGGTGGGACTGGAGGCGGACGATGAGGCATACATCGTGCTCAAGGAGCTGCCCACCTTGGAGATGCTCAAGCTGAAGGAAGCCTCCGAGCAGGGGGAGAACCAGACGCTCACCCTACTTCGCGACCTGCTTCCCTCAATCCTGGTTGATCACAACTTCTACGAGGATGCGGATGCGAAACGCAAGATGGACAACCGCGAAGTTGCCTCACTGGTGTTCGAGTCGCTGGATCTGACGGTGAAGGTCGTCAACGAATACACCCATGCCGCTTTTTTTTCCCGTGCGGACACCAGCGGAGGCAGATCGCATCTCTCTGCACAGAAGTCTTCAACGGAAGGCGTAGCGCCGAACTCTACCGCGAGTACGGCCACTGGCTCTTCTACATAACCGACATCTATCTGCCCTGCTGCGACTCTGAGAGCGGGGACTTCAGGCACCTGCCATTCGCCGGCAGCCTCATGGACCAGCCGTACATGAGCATGCAGATCCTCAAGCTCATCCAGCTCAACTACCGGCGGCATTTGCATGAGCAGGCTAAGAAAATGACACAAAAACACTAATCACAAGGCGTCCATGGGGCGCCTTTTTCATTGCATAAGGGGAACACGAGTATGGCAGCACAAGCGAAAGTCATCATCAAAGGCCAGAACGATATCGGAGGGGCTGTCAAATCGGCCGCAGCCGACCTGGGAAGCCTCAAGGGTGCTGCAACCAAACTGGGTGGAGTGCTCAAAGGGGCCTTCGCTGCCACTGCGATCATCGCTTCAGTGAAGGCTTTGGGCAATGCAGTATCGGCAACATTCTCCGAGTTCTCCGTAGCCGAACGATCCTACAAGCAACTCGCACTTGCTCTTGGCGACAGCACCTCGTATGAGAAGGTTACCGCCGTGGTCGAGCGGCTGAGCAGTCAGACCCTCTCGGGCAAGGGCGATATCGAATCCATGGTCGCCCAGTTGGCCGCGCTGGGCAAGAGTGCCGACGAAATCGAAAGCATCTCCGAGGCTGCGGTATATCTGTCAAACGTGACGGGCAAGGACCTCAACGGCTCGATGATGAACCTGTTGGATTCGTACACCGGAGCTACCGGAGAGCTGAGGAAGCTTGGCATCGAGCTCGATGGCCTCACCAAGGATGAGCTCGCACACGGAGCGGCGGTCGACAAGGTGATCGATAAACTAGGTACCTACTCGGCAATGATGGCTGATGGGGATACCGCCCAGCACCTGACGAACATGAAGAACACCTGGGGAGACATCCGCCAGCAGGTGGGCGGTATCATCGATTACAACTTCGGTCCGTGGTTGGGAGGCCTCGATGTAGCCTTCAGCGGCATCAAGACCAACCTGACTGCTATCATCAACTACGTGGGGGCGGTGATGAAGAACCTGCCCTCTGCCTTCAAGCTGACGCTGTCCACCGTGTGGGAACTGCTCAAGCGTACCTTCGAGTGGGACTCGCTCAAGCAGATCATCACCACCACAGCCCAGAATATCGGCATCGTCATCAGCGCCATGCTCAAGGCGGTGTTCGAAAGCATTCCCAAGCTGCTGGGCAATGCAGTGGTGGGCATCATCAGCTGGGTCACCTACATCGCGTTGAACATCGAAAGTGCGATCCTGGGGGCATTCCAGAATGCGATCAACAAGGCGGGGGACAAGATCCAGGGCACCTGGGTGGGAAAGATCTTCGGTTTGGGTGACAAGCTGGCAAACCTTGATATGGGAGCCCAGGCGAGCAAGGATGAGGCGACCTTCTACAAGCAGCAAGCCGACCAGAGCTTCGAGAATCTGGGACCGCTGTTGCGTGATGCGCTCACCGATGCGATCGATACCGCCCAGACGGTCGTGCTCAATAGTGCCGACATGGTCTCTTCCCTGTACGGCGATATCGGCCTTGATTTCAAGACTGCACTCGATGAGATTGTCGCACCTGACCTTGAGGCGATCGCCCAGAAGGCCGATGCGGCGAACCAGAGCAAGCTGCTTTCTCAGATCGCTTCCAGTGGCGAGGGTACGGCAGCATCCACAGCCGAGACAGCCGAAAACACCAAGCAGACCGACACCCGCATGGGCTCTCAGATCGCCTCGATGCTCAGTGAAGGATTGACAAGTGTGTTCACCGGCCTGTTCGGGGACGTCACCGGAGGCCTTATGGGAATGGTGGCCACCGAGATGCTGGGAGGGGTTACCGCGATCATATCAACGTTGCAGCCGATCATCGACATCATCTTCAACACCCTCTCTCCCTTGGGCATCCTGCTCACCATCCTCCAAGGGTTCGTCTCGGTGATGGAGCCGGCGCTCACCGCGGTATTCCAACCGCTGGTGGACGTGTTCACCTGGATCGGGACCACCTTGGCAAGTCTGTTCCTGCCGGTCTTGGATGTGCTGCACACAGCCTTCGCCTTGGTGGGAAACATCCTTATGGCGGTCCTTACCCCTGTATTGCAAAGCCTTGCCCCGGTCTTCCAGGTCATCAGCGGCATCATGATGGCATTCTCACCCATCCTGCTGTTGGTGGCCAAGGCGTTCACGATCCTCATGAGCCCACTGCAGTACGTCGCGGACCTGTTGTCGTGGCTCGGAAGCTGGGTGCAGTACCTCGGGTCCGTGATTGCCACCGCGGCCTACAACCTGGTGCACCCGTTCAGAAAGAAAAGCTATGCATCCAGTCCCGGATCCTTTTCCAGCGACGCCTTCAGCGGTCTTGCCGATCGCCTGGCAAACATCGATGCGATCGCAGACCAGGGGAACGTGGCAACCGACGCGGTCTCCACCACCACGGCAGTGGGAAACGCAGGGTATCAGGGAGCGACGCAAGTAACCATCAACATCTACCAGCAGGCGCCGGTCGTCGGCAGCGACGGGATGCGCGCCTTCGCCCAGATGATCCGAGGCGAGTTCGAGCGGCTGGACTACTACGGAGTAACAACCTAGATGAGCATCATACACAGCCCCTCTCTCACCCTCACCTTCCTGGGAGGCGACCTGGAGGCGGGACACTCCTTGGTACAGACGATCGGCGAACAGCATATCGCACGCAGGTCGATCACCTTCCACCAGCAGCTGCTGTCCGGCTTGAAAAGCGCTTCGAATCAGGTTGATCTGCTCTTGGATAAGGCTTGCCTTGCAATCGAGGACATCATTGCCACAGAAGGCGATGTGAAGGCCGTACTTGCCGACGGCACAGAGACCTTGTTCACAGGATATCTCTCGACCAGCTACAACTGGATGCTCACCCACAGCGGAAAGCAAGCGCTGGCGATCACCATCGAGGACACCGGCACGCGGTTGTTGGGAAAAGCCTTCATCGATAGCGGCAGGCACTTGTTCAACTGCATGGCCAGCGAGGCGATCGAGGCGATCTGTACAAGAGCGGGCATCACCGTATCACCGGATTGCATTTCCCTCACTGCACCGGTCACCCGAAGCGTGGATGGATCTGCAACCTGCGGCGAGCTGCTGGACCAATTGGTGTATGAGCTGGGTCATGTGCATTACTTCGATGCACTGGGACACCTCAGGCTCTTCAAGGTGGACTGCACTTCCACTGAGAACCTTCCCACCCTCGATAAGGACGACTTGGTTGTGGTGGGAGGCAAGGCGATCACGCTTTCCAAGAAGATCCGCCAGTACAAGAGTGCGCGGGTTTCATTTACCCGTTTAGGGACGGCAGGCGACTATTTGGTGTACCGCAATACCACAGGAAGAGGGGATGGGCACCCGTATTGTTACCTCAAGCTGGAAGGTGGTGCGCACTTCGACGGCAGTGAAATCTATACCCAAGGAGAGTGGACCGAAGCCCAGACGGACAGCTTTCGCACTCCCGCTCTGATCGAAGCCTGCAACGCCGCTAGTGAGATCGATATCGTGGGATCGAGCGACATCATCGCCGTCTCGAACGTGCGCACCGAGTTCACCGCCGAAAGCGGCTACATCACCGCCAACATCGCTGCGGCAGGCGGTCCGTACCTGCAGGTGGCGGCACACAACAACGGGACGCTGACCTACCACATCACCAGACTCGATGCGTATGCCGACATCATCTATGTGCGTGACACGAACATCGTCAGGACTGCCGACAGTATCTACGAGGGAGAAAACTCGGACAACCTGCTTTCCGAGGAGCTGCTGTTCGTACACGAACGCACCTTGGCCCAAGAGCATGCAAACCTGCTGGGCCAGTTCCACCGCCATGCTGGCAGCCAGTACACCTTCTTCTCTGCTGTCGACTTGAATTGCGGCACCCTGGTACGCCTGATCGACGATGCCTTCAGCGGCCTGAATGTTTCAGTGCTGGTAACCGCACGCACCTTCACCGATGAGAGTGCGGTGTATCGCTACGAGGCGGTGGGCATCTCGGCATTCGACCTGAGTGCCCCAGCCTACCTAGAGGTGCTCGACAGGGGCAAGAACGACACCGTCGGTTCCCCAGGGCTACCGGGGGTAGACGGCTCGTCGTACACCGTATCCATCCAGTCATCCAACGGTTCGATCTTCCGACCCGAGCAGGTCGATACGATCCTAACCTGCCACGTCTTCCAAAACACCACCGAGATCACCGAAGCGCTGGATGCCTCGCGTTTCCAATGGAAGCGCCTCAGTGCCGATGTGGTCGATGACGGGCGGTGGAACACCTCATCAAAGGCAATCGCCCATAAGAGTGTCGAAATCAAAAACGCAGACTGCGTCGGGCGTACGGTCTTCTTCTGTGAGATCGACCTGACCGGCTACGAAGCATAAGGAGCACATACAATGGCAAAGACAAGCGCCAGTTTCACGCTGATGGATTATACCGACGGTATTTCCCTCATCACCGGTATCGACAGCAATCTGCCCCTCACCAGCCTGTACGATACATCGAACCAGACCCTCAATCCTTCGTGGGCAGGAGACACCTCGCTGCAGCTCTCCCCCGTGGTGCGCAAGGCAGGAGGGACCGATGTCGTTTCTACCATGACAGCCAAGGCCTGGAAGCGCCGCATCGCAGGTTCGGCCACCTGGACTACGGTCACCAGCGGTTCCAACGGTGAGACGATCAATGCCACCAGCGGGGTACTCACGGTGAGCGAGGACAAGCTCACGACCGATGTGTGGCAAATCGACTACCAATTCAGCGGCACCTACACCGATCCGGTTCTGAACCTCGCCTTTCCCGTCACGATCGTCATCACCCTCTCGCGGGTGGCAAACGGAACCTCATTCGTGGTCGCCCGGGCCTACGCCACCGGAGGCAGCCAGTTCAAGAACCACAGCCCTTCATCGCTTTCAGTCAAGGCTGAACTCATCCGCGGTACCACCAAGGACACGACAAACCTCGACTACCAGTGGAAAAAATCGATCAACGGGACCGTCTGGGAGGATATCGCAGGAGCAACTGCGGCCGCCTTGACGGTCACTCCTTCCATGGTGGATTCGTTTGCCATGTTCAAGTGCTCGATTCTGGACACCGACGCCACTTCCGACACTTTCAACATCAGCTACGACACCGAAGCCGTTTCGATCCTGGACGTCACCGATCCCTACCAGGCGGTCATCGAGTCCACCGCGGGAAGCTATTTCAAGAACGACACGGGCAGCACCACCCTCATCTGCCGCGTATATCAGAACGGCGAGGAGATCGACGGGACCGGGGTGAGTCTCACCTACACATGGACCAAGACAGACAAGGACGGAACAGCGGTGGCGTTCACCCCCACGGCGGTTGCCCATGGGTCGATCGTGACCACCAAGAAGAAGGCCATCTCCGTCTCGCACGATGATGTGACGGTCAAGGCCACTTATTTCTGTTCGGTCAGCTGACAAAAAGGAGAACACATGGCACTAACCGGCGCAAGTTATACCCTTACATCTCTCAGCGATGCTCCCTCGTACCAACTGCAGTTGACGATGTCTTCTGCCTCCTTGGGGACTTTGGATCTGGCTTTCTACAAGAACGGGTCTTTGTTCACTCCCTCGGTATACGTGCATGCACGCAGCTGGGACGGCAGCAGCTGGGCCCAAAGCGGTGCAAGCGGGACCATGACAGGGGGAGTTCGCTCGTACAGCTATAGCTCGGCGGGTGCCTTCGATGTGCAGATCTACACCGATTCGTCCAAGACCGAGCTGCTGGCCACCTCATTCGTCTCCTATGGTGAGACCGGAGAAGCGGGCTCTGACGGGGCGGCGGGATCCAATGGGCTCAGTGTCACCTCGATCCACCAGTTCACGCTTCTTGAAGAAGGGGTATCACCGGGGGCCGCTACACAGTGGAGTGAAACCTTGCCCGGCCCTTGGTACTACGGCTATGAGTACTGGACGCGCGTCAAACAGGTTTGGAGCGACTCGACTCCCCAAGACCCCCATATCACCTACGCAGAACCGTTTTTGGATGTCGGGGCGAACACGCTGCTGCGCAATTCGATCTCGTTTGCCATCAGGAGCAACCGAAGCACCTATGAGCGCAATGTACGCAGCGTGGAAAACTCGGTCGTGGTTCTCACTGCCGACAGCCGAGGGTACGAGAACGCTACCTTCCAATGGCTGATCAACGCCGAATCCTATGCGGGAGGAGAGCTGACACTCACCATCCCCAAGAGGCAGGCGCCACCCCAGATCGATATCACCTGCACGATGTCTTATACCCGTCTGGGTAGTACCGAGACGATGATACGTTCACTCACCCTCTCGGCCAACGATGTGACCGAGTACACCAAGAGCTACGGGATCCTGGGGGGTCCCGGGACCATCAGCGATACGATCGAAGGGGATTGCTATGTGCTGCAGACGGGAGACGACTATGTACCCCAGGTGTTCGCCAGCGGTTCGTGGATTCCCATCACCAGCCAGAACGCAGCCCAATATCCTGAGGCGATGAGCAAATGCGGCAACGCGGTGCTCCTCGGTGGGGCGAATATTCCCGTCACCTCCACCGCACTGTACGCGTACTATCGTACCCTGTATGCGCAGTCGGCGAATATCGATGTGCTCTCCACACAGGATCTGCAGATTATCGATACCGGACGCATCCGCTCGATGGGAAAGCATGCTATCGGGGATGGGAATTCGGGTTTCATCATCAACAGCGACGGAACCAGCGAGTTCGTCGGTACGGTCATCCGTAACGCCGATCTCTCGGAGACCCGCATCGAGCGCCTTGATGCCGATGTGCTGCGTACCGTCAACGAGGTGCGAACCGGCGAATCATTCAACGGCTCGTTGTCCTCCACCCCGTATTGGGACTTGGGGACGGTGATGGGGGATCTCATCGCCCAGGTCACGCCCAACGCTGTGGTGCACAAGGGCGGCTCGTTCATGGCTACCAAGGTGGAAGGGGGCTCTGTATCCACCGTCTTCGAGAACGTGTTGCATGTCACCTCGTCTGGTGAGCGCGATCAGGACCGCAGCCTGCTCAGCCAGCAGATCACCACGGCAAATGCGGAAACCGCTTTCACCGTCCCCTCCCTGCCTGCTTACACCCAGTCTCCTCTAAAGCTTGGAGGAGTCAACTACCTTGCGAAAATCACCTCCACAGGTGCTGAGGTTGCAGGCAAGAAGCAGTACTCGCTCGATGGAGGGGGCACCTGGACCGACTACGACAGTCGCACACTCGATCATGCGACGGTTGCGGGCAAGACGGTCAAGGTGCGCCAAGTGCTCAGCGGCACCTTGTATGACCCAGGCAGTTGTACGACCGGACGAGTATCTGGCATCAGTTCGACATCCTCATCAACCCCTCACTTGGCGGAGGGAAACGGCAGGATGGTAGTCGCTTGGGGCTCGACGCTCAAATCATTTCCCACCGGGAACGTGGGCTCGGTCTCATCCTATTCGCTGAGCACCGCGTATCCTTCCACCATCGGTCTGGCATTCGGCAATGGTATCTTCCTGGCGCTCTGCTCGGGCTCGGTCCAACGCCGTGTACTCTCAGGTGGAGCGAACGGCACTTCGTGGAGCGAGCTGTCCAGCGAAGCTTACGACAACCTGTTCTTCGCCAATGGATACTTTTACGCCCATGTGCTTGGCGGAGGGGCCTCCGATTGGAAACGCTCGACCAACGGAAGCGGGTGGACAGCCGCAGGTTTCACCTGTGCCCATCCATTCCCATCCTACAATAACGATTTCATGAACTCACGCATCGCATACGGAAACGGCGTCTATATCCAGGTAAGCTATGTCACCCTCTCATCAGCATCGGTGTATCGAAGCACCGATGGGCAGAACTGGAGTGCGATCAATATCGCCGCTACGTGTCCCACCGCCATCGCCTACGGATCCGGATTCTTCATCGCCTATGAATACGGCAGTGCGTATTACTATGTCTCGGGCAACGGAGGAACCACCTGGTCCAAACGCTCCCTGGGCTACACGCCCACCAAGATGGGTTCTGCCGTCTATGCCGCCAGTGGAGCCAATCCCGCTTCGACGGGTACCACGCTACAGCGGGTGTTCTACGCCATCGACAGCGCGGGGTATCTCAGTGCCCTGACGCTGGGTGAGGCAACACCCACCTCCTATACGGCCGGGACACTCAGTGCAGCCTACAACTACAGCGCCTATGATGTGGGAGTGAACCTCCTGGATGGGCAGGGGGCAAAGATCGGCAGCCATACCACGGCCAAGGATTATTATGCCGGTACGTTCATCTTCGATGGGACCAACCTCTCTGCAGCCTTGGGTTCGTACTACTACAAGTTCGCAGGCATCTTCAAAGCCGGCACCCAGGTGGCTGCCGGGGCCTTCGACATGTTCCAAAGCATCGCCATTGCATGGAACCGTATCTACAACAGCATCGAAAGTCCTGTGGCAAGTCCTGCGATCGTAAGCTGGTCGGGAACCAGTTTGACGATAACCGGTGCCGGGGGAGCGACCTCTCGCATCCGCAGCAACGACCTGTTCTCAGCCCTTTCAATCTCCTTCACCGTGATCGCCGAGGCGAAGGGAGCGTACACCAAGGCCCTGTATCCCCAACAAGCAGGCCAATATGACATCGGCGTGTCCTCGAATCCATATGCGAATGTCCATGCGAACACGTTCCATGGGAATCTGCAAGGGAGCGTGAGTGGGAATGTGAGTGGCAACGTCACCGGTAATGTGACGGGAAATGTGAATGCACAAGGCACCCCCAACAAGGTGTGGGGGGCTGTGTGGAACTAGGAGGAACAACCATGCAATGCAATGAATGTGGACGGCAGCTGACCAAGCTGCCCTTCATCTTGGACGACAGTGAGATCGCCGACATGCAACTGGCGATCGACAAGACCAACACCGCGCAGACCGCCCTGAAGGCTGAGGTGTACGCATCCTACCGATTCGAGCAGGAAAGGGACATCTACGCCTACTTCAAGGCGGTCTTCGACGAGATGGCGGAGGGCAGGTTCCTGTATGCCATCTGGGAGCGTCGCGTGCGTAGTCATTACAACTACCCCGAGGGCGAGCTCCTGGTGATCAACGGCGAGTGCTTCGCCCATGAGGAATCGTGATGGGAACCTATAATGATATCAGAAGCCGCTTCGAGGCGATCCAGGAGGCCTTCCGCGTCAACGGTTACCAGCGCTACGACAACTATTATGTGTTCTCCCCGCCTGCTGGCTTCGCCATCGGTCTTCCCATGAAGGCTTCGGACATGAACAGCATGAAGGATGCGCTGCAGGGTAATACCCGCGCGTTTCTGTATACCACCTACCCCATCGCCTCGGTTGCAACGGGAAGTCTGATCAGCGCCAATCTGCTGAGCCAGATCGACCAGTACAAACAGGATATCAATGATCTGCGCGGCTGTGCCAGCTGCAGTAATACGTGCAACTCGACGTGCTACAACGGCTGTCACAACTGCACCGGAGGGTGTACCGGATCATGCACCGGGTGTAGTGGCTGTACCGGTTGTAGTGGATGCTCGGGCAACTGCTACAGTTGCAAAGGAGGACTGTGGTGTGTTTCGTGTCATGGGTGCAGTGGATGCGGAGGATGTAGCGGATGCGGGGGATGCAGCGCAAATTGTCAGAACGCATGCTCGGGCTGCACTTCCTGCAGTACCAACTGCAACGCAGACTGCAACGTAAACTGCTCCGGCGGGTGTAAAAACTCCTGCTCAAGCGGTTGCTCGAACTCATCGCGCATTGGAGGCTGATATGCTCATTCCCTTTAGAGAACCCGGCTTGTTCAACGTAACGCTGAACACCACCGAGGACTGCAACCTCAGGTGCACCTACTGCTATGAGGTGCACAAGAGAAGAAGGACGCTTTCGATGGAGGATGCAAAGGCCTTCATCGACCACATCCTCACCGACCCCGATCCTGCAGGGCTACTCGATGATCCTGATCCGGTCTTCCGCAAGGCATACCAAAAGGGGCTCGTCGTCGATTTCATCGGTGGCGACAGCTTCATGGATGTGCCGTTTTTGGACGAGATCTGCTCATACACGCTGGCCAAGGTGATGACCACCGACACCCCCAATGCCAGGAACTGGCGGGGGAAGCTCCATTTCTCCATCTCAACCAATGGCACGCTTTTCTCCGAGCAGGCCCGCCGGTTCTGCGAGAAGTACAAGGACCTGTTGCTGGTGGGTATATCGCTGGATGGCTGTCCTGAGATCCATGATGCAAACCGGGTGTTCCCCGATGGGAGTGGATCCTTGGGGAGCATCATCCGCCATTGGCCGTGGTATAAGAAGACCTTCCCGATCCAGTCGATGCAGACCAAGTCCACCGCGAACCGTCAGAGCATCCCTCATCTCTATGACTCATTGGTTTATTTGCATGAACAGCTGGGAATCAGGTACATCAACCAGAACTTCATCATGGAGGACACCGGATGCACCCAAGCCGACTATGATGAGTTGGACCGTCAGATGGAAAAGTGCACCGCCTATGTGCTTAAGCATCGCGACGATCTGTTTTGGAGCATGCTCAGCAAGGAGCAGTTCGGCTACGCACACCTGTCCACAGGACCTGACTGGGACTGTACCGGCCACTGCGGAAGCGGAGCCATGCCTGCCCTTTCGGTGGACGGTAGGATCTATCCGTGCATCAGATGGCTGCCGCATACCCAAATCGACAAGGCAGAGTTCATCGTCGGGACCGCCAAGGAAGGGTTCACCCACAAGGAGAACTTTCTGAGAGTGCGCGAAGGCGCCTATCGCTCCAATTGCTCACTCGATGAAAAGTGCAGGACCTGCGAGGTGGAAAGTGCCTGTTCATACTGCATCGGAGGTTGCTATTCGGAGTTCGGCGAATTCAGGCGGACGACCTACATCTGCGAGATAACCAAGCTGCTGGTCAAATGGGCCAGACGGTACTGGGACGAGTACAACCGGCTTGAGGGATTGGAACCGATCGACTGGGCTGTTGAAGCAATGGAGAAAGGGAACCGGCATGGAATCATGTAGAATGAGTCATTTCAGAAATTCTTTTTTTAGGGATTTCATGTTTCTAGTTAATCATTGAATCACCGTCTACAACCCTTAATCAACTACCGTATTGCGTACTCAATGGTCACGAAACAAATCATCAAGAAATGATACTGAGGGATTGATTATATTTTCGCGGTGTTCATCAATTGAGAATTTAGGGAGCCCATTTTTCAAAGGATTGAGGTCGTTGATCTTTGACTGTGCCCATTCCATCCATTTTGAAATTTCACTATCCGGCTCTGCAGCTTGGTCTTGTGCTTGATTTTTGACATACTCAACATAATTTTGAATTTTCTTCATCTGGCTATAAGCCTCAGAGTCTGCAATTAGCTTCTCATATCGTTTTGCATCAAGTCTCTTTAATCGTTCTTCCTCAAGCTTTCTGGCTTGTTCCAATTTCAATCTTTGTTCTCGCTCAAGAGCCAGGATAGTTTCATTGCTACTTTGTATTGCGACATAAATGAAACCCAACATTATTTCTTTGATTGAAGCCTCGATGAGTTGCTTGCCTCGATCCTCCCAGGATTGATACACCCTCTTGCCATCATTAATTGATAAAAGCAATCGGCTAGTAGCGGTAGGGATGTATCTATATTTTGGTACTCTCCCATAATGGTGGTCCTCTTCATATGCCTTCCGCTCTTTTTCAGTCAATGGAAATCTCTTATTGGTGACAGGCTCAATAATGGCGAAGTATATTCTTTGCCCAAACAGATTCACAAACATACGAGCGTGGGGTGAGACATCTTCCTTTTCAATCGAAAAATCCCATCGCCGTCCCTTAAAACATTGAAGAAGAGTTTCCATCAAGAGGCCAGCTCTCAAAGCGCAACTTTCAGTGACATCGATTGCCAATTTACTGCTATTGGTATTTGATGGTAGAGCAGTTTTGTTCCTTGTCTGTGATAATAGAAATTTCTTGACCATAGGACTGGTTATATCTTGCTCGGACACAATCATCATTGTTTTTCTAGTTTGTTCGGCCTGTAATGTTTTGGAAACAATCTCCTGGATTTCTTTGTCTTTTATCTCAATCTCTGGATTGTTGAAAATAGCAGAACGCTCTTTTTCTGCTTTTCTACGTCTTTCAAGATCATCAAGGGATGATTGATTCTTCCATAGCTCATACCTGGTGAATTCCACTTCAGGCAAAGGTATCTTCTTGATTGACTGCCCAAGGCTGACTTTTCTCCAATAACCTCTTGGCGGTACGGGAACTTTGAGTCTTTCACATAGCTTGGCAAGTCCTCTTCCCGATATTCCAAACTCTTCGGCCAATTTCATCATTGGTTTTGACCAAACAGCACTATACAAATCCTCACGTGATTTGATTTCCTCAGCCATCCCATTCCCTCCATAATCAGACATCAGGTTTACTAATGCTTGAGTCTATTTCTTCTTTCTTGGATTTCCTTAATAGTCACTTGCCTTCCATTACCATCAAAGTAATTTCCATTATCAGATCTCCAGAAAACCAAGTCATTCGGATAGTCTGGGTTATCATTATGCCGAATTCCGTTGATTGAAAAATGCAATGCTTGTTCAACCGAGGGATAACTATGCAAATCCCGATAAGGATCAAATTGGTCTGGACCCCAGAACGCATAGTTGCACTTACCGGTAAACATAATATTCGTTCACATGTGCTCATTGTGGCAGGTATTATAGAATGTTTAAATTAGTAAGTGAAGCTTCCAAAAAATGGTGGAGTTGAAGATTATCAGAGGATCGGATAACGGTACTGATACCATTGATTCAGAACTACACATCGATTGACAGTCCGCGTCCATGCCACCTGCCACCGACGATGTTTCCACTCCCCCCGTAAGCCGCTGTTTCATATTGTTGACCGTGATGAACGAGGAAGAACTGTTCATCAAGATAAGTCCGAGCTTTTTCAGTAGCGCATATATTTTATTGACAAAGCACTTTATGAATTATAGCATTTGAACGAATCAGCTCAAAGCTATACTTAACTTCTTAGTTTGCTTTGGGCTACCTCTATTTTTAAGGAGAACTGTATGAGAGAGAGATGTCAACGCTGTGGCAATAATTATGGGGACATAAGATTCAGGGAGGAGGAGGAACTACCAGAAAATGAAAAAACAGGATTTTTCTGTGAGGATTGCTTCAAACCCATGTTCTTTAATGTAGTCAGTTGAAAAAACCTAAGGAATCAGAATAAATCATTGCAATAATATGAATAAAACCATGTAAGGGGGTTGACTTTTCTTCGTTGAAGTAGTTAGATAAACATACTACAGCAAGAAAGGAGACCAAGCCGTGTACATCAACATCGACAAGCGCAACGGAGCCGTCGCCGAGGTAACGTCCTACCGGGAACCTGGATGCAAATACCCCAAACAGCGCAAGGTGTACATAGGCAAGATGGACGAACAGGGCGCCTTCGTGCCCAACAAGTTCTTCATCGAACGGTCAAGGAAGGAAGAACTCCAGGCCGAAGTGGAAAAGCTGCAGAAAGAGCTGGACGGCATGGACCGGGGGATCAGGAAGCAGCAGAAGGAGATGCAGGCCCTCTCCTCAGTTGTCTGCTCGGTCTCCGGGAAGAAGAAAGCCGGCCTCACCCATGCACTGGGGCACATCGCCGAGACAAAAGGGTTCGTGCAGGCGCTGCAGGGTGTCTTCGGCGGGGATTCGGCCAAGAAGATACTCTCCCTCTCCTATTATGTGCTCGCCACCAGGAACGAGGCCCTTGACGACTTCTGCTATTTTGACGCCTCGCATGAGCATCCCTACGGCTCGGACATCGGCAGCAGCGAAAGCAGCGCCGTCCTTGCATCGATAAAGCCCGAGCATGTCAACGGGTTTTTCAAGGCGATGCGCGACGCAGGTCCTTCCAGGAGCAAGGAGGACCATTTCTGCGCCTTCGACGGGACCGCCTTCAGCTCGTATTCAAACAATCTGTCCGAGGTTGAGGTTTCAAGGGGCAAACAGGACCCGGACCTGAGGCATTTCGCCATGGCAGCGGTGTACAGCAGCAACGAGGGCAGGTGCGCCTACTACCGGCTGTACCGGGGGAACATACCCGACATCAAGACCATCGACAACTTCGTCGACGTGACCAAGGCGATGGGGTACAACTTCCGAAGAATGGTCCTGGACAGGGGGTACTGCAGCTACAGCAACCTCCATCGGCTGTACCATGAGTGCCGATACGAGGTGATCATGTGCATGAAGTCCAACATGTCGGTGTACAAGGATGCTCTGCAGACAACGCGCGGGACCTTCGAGGCCGACAGCACCTGCTATCTGGCGGAGCATGCTGTGTATGGCAAGACCGTCAAGCAGAGCATTGTCCTAACCGACAACCTCGGAGTCGAACACCCGACCACTGCGTACGTACATGTCTACTACAACAGGCTGAAGGCTGCCGAACAGGAGCCCAAGCTGTACAGGGACCTGGAGGACTCCATCGCCGAGCTGACCGAGAAGGTGCAGAAGAAGGAACTGTCCGTCAGCGATGCACAGAAGAGGTTGTTTTCCTGCAAGCAGAAGGCCCTGGTTTCAGTGCGCAAGACCGGCAACAGCAGGTGCGTCTTCGAGATGGATTGCAAGAAGGTCGACGGGGCTGCCGGCAAGCTAGGCTATTTCGTACTGCTGAGTACGGAGAATCTCACCGCCGCCCAGGTGCTGGACATCTACCGGTCAAAGGATGGGGTGGAGCGGGTGTTCAACAACGTGAAGAACGACATCGGGTTCGACCGCCCTGCCGTGAAGACCGATGCCACCCTCGAGGGCAAGGTGTTCATAGTCATGCTTGCAGGCATGCTTTCCACAATCATCCGCAACGCCATGCGTGCCCACCGGAAGGAACTGACCCGAAAGATGACCTACGGCAAGCTGGTAAAGGAACTGGAATGCATGTACAGCTTCACCATCAAGGGCAAGACACAGTGGTGTGAGATATCAGAGAAGCAGGCAATGATCTTGAGATGCCTGGGTGTTCCCTTACCGGTGAAATCGCAGGATGTTCAGGCTCAACTGGTGAAAAAGCGCGGCCCGAAACCCAAAGCAAGATAATCTTTTCGCACTACATTAAAGAACATGGGTTCAAATATCTGAAGCGCAAATGGTGGGAGAATGAAAAATTAGCATATATGTTTGACAACGAGGGAAATAGAGCGGATAGTCCTGACTATAATCCTGACGATGCTTGGTTTGAAAATGATGAGTAAGTTTTCATAAACCGACTCTTCTTAGGGTAGAGAAAACGAGTAGCACCAAGCATTCATATCGAATTTGGGCTACCTCTTATCCTAAACGCAGATGAGCTGTCATACAGAACAATACAGCCGAAAGGTATAAACGGCTCTACTAGAATGAACTGTTCCTGACTTTGGGAAAATGTATTTTTTACCAAGAAGTTCAAAGCCGTATCCATCCATCAGGGGCTCCTCGCTCCCTGCACCCGTGTAAATGGTTGAATGTATGAATAGTTGAATAGCTCATCAGAAAGCCCTCACAGGGATAACCCTGAATTCGAGGTCTCGTGAGTTGGCGTTCTGCCCTCCATTGCGGAAATTCTGGAGCCACGCGTAGTAGCCGCTGTACTCCGAAGAACTCCAGTAGTACCCGGATTCAGATAAGACCTCTTGGTAATTTCCTCTGAGATTATGGCTGAGATCATAGTATAGCATCAGTTCATCCTTACTCGGTAGAAACCAGTCGTCATACGTCACCCCATCCTTAATCACAACGAGATCGGCACAAACCTTCGCCGCATAGTCAGCTTTGAATTTATGTGGTTCGGAGTTGCCAAACCTTGCCACTATCTTCTCAGTATTGCTCTTTCCCGTTCCGATTGCTGTTTCGGTCCCCTTTACAGTTATATACATTCCTCCCCACACTTTCTCACTGAATTCATGGCTTGCGGAGGCAGCCTCCAGATACCGCCACCCATCGCTGTTTGAGCCCTTGTCGTAGAAGATAACACCTCCCGCTGGGCCAACATCGCCAATGATATAATAGTCTCTCCAATTCGCATATAAAATCATGTCTGATAATATTTTATCACTTTCAAAATCCCACGGTATCGAATACCCTGTATCTTTATACCATCCTTCAAACACATATCCTTTTTTATATGGAATTGCGGGTTCGGCTATGGTTGAACCTGGGGAAATGTTGGATATTGGATTGATAGAGCTCCCACCACTACTATCAAATTTTACGGATTTCAACCTAATCCATTTCGCATATAATTTCACAGGTTCCGACTTATCCCATGTTTTCAGACTTTCCATCGTATCGGAATAATATGCAGTCCCTCTCCCGTCCATATCATCAAAATATCCATCAAATATATATCCACTCCGAGTCGGTGCGCTTGCAGATGGCATAGAGACCCCATAACCCACAGTTATACTCCCTGTTCCTCCAGAACCTCCTTGGGAATCAAGAGTCACGGAGTAATCATTCACCCTCCACTTTGCATAAAGCGTCATATCATCAAGCAGGACATCATTTTTGAAATCCCATGCCAGACCATATTGTGCATCATTATACCATCCTTCAAAGGAATAGCCTTTTCTGGAGGGTTTCGCAGGCTCTCCGATGACGGAACCAAAGGTTTGTCCAGTCAAGTCAGGTGTGTCAGCCCCATTGAAGGCAACCCTCAGGCCTGAACGTATTGATAACAAAACCTCTTTCGGCTCTGTAGGCATTTCTTGGAACATTCCTGAAATTGGCAGCTTATAACTTATGACCTTCCCTTCAAATCCGAAATCAGTGACTGAGATGTAAACGGTTTCAGAACCCTGAAAGAATTTTCTCCGCTCCTCTTCGTTTTCTCCGAAGGTTACCCAGAACTCCAGAACCTCGTTGTATGCATCCACTTTCTTCGCACGCACGACAGGATGATTGCCGACACGCAGGAAATCTCCCTTGTCATTGTCGAGGAACATGTACTCAAAGAATCTTGGATCGATAGTGAATGAACTCGAGCCGATTAATTCATCATTCCTCTCATACCTGAGGAAAACCAGAAAAATCCCACTCATCTCTTGCTGGCGGTCCAAGGCTTTCGTCTGTAACTCAAGCCTGCTTGCCATCTGCGGGGTGCTGTACCGCTTGTTCTTCATGTCAGGATACTCGCTCAGTACATATGTCTCGCTCAGCAAAGGCACTGCTGTAAGTTGCAGCGGTCCGTTTTTCAGGGTGAACGGCTGTACAACTTGTTGGAAATAGGTCGAAACGGAATCCCTTCTCTCAAGGATTGTCCTCGCATACGTCGTGTTTTCATTCACCCCGCCCCCAAAAAGACTCAGGCCGGCCAAACAAAATATTACAGCAGTTAGAATCCAAATCTTCTTCATATATTAATATTCCCCCTCTGACCTAATGATTTAACTTTTTCAAATTCCGTAATAATCTCATTTCCTTAACAATCCCTTTACCGCCGGTAGATCTGACCTTATCTATCACTTTTGTTAGCATAATCGGCAATCCTTCTATTTCTTGACTGGATGAACTTCGAGACGTGGTGTTTATACTCCAGATAGTCACTGGTATCGCGAAATGTGAGAGGGGTTGCAAAACCGTCGAATCCTGTCATCGACTACCGATTGACGCATCACGTTTCCAGGTGCTTACGTTTCAATTTTTCCAATAGATTACCTACCTTTTCTCTCTGCTGGACTTCCCCTTGAATATCCAATGAAAACCCCATCGAGAGTACCGATCCCTCCTTACACTCTGGAGGCAATTCTTCTTTTGGTATGTGCAGCTCAACCTCTTGTGGCCCCACCAACACCACCGCATATGTCTCTTCGAATCGGTCTATCACTGCACGCATATTCATCGCTCCTCCGTGTCAACATAAGCTAGGCCTTGTTGTATGATATCTCTGACCCTGCTGGGCCCTATTCCGGGTATTCTTGCCAAATCCTCCAAGGAAGTAAACGGGCGTAGTGAAATCAACGATCGCGCCCTGACATCATCGATATGAACGATATTCTTCAGCTGTGACGTATCAGCACTATTGATTCCAATACGATATAATGGAAAGGTATCCTCAACTGCTTTTTGTGACTCGATCATAAAGGTATTCCCATCAGTACGAATAATTATATGACCATGCATATCTGTACGGTACAAATCCACATGCTGTGCTGCCAATCGTGCAATCACAAGATCATGAGGATGCCCATAGGTGTTCCCTTCTCCCACTGAAAATATGGCCACTTCTGGTCTCACCTGAGAAAGAAATTCTGAGCTCGTACTGGTGGAACTCCCATGATGACCAACTTTCAAGATGGTACTTGCAAGGTTTTGACCAGATCGTTCCAAAATCGCTCTTTCCGATACTTGCTCTGCATCTCCGGTGAAAAGAAAGCTGATTTTGTGATAGATGAGATGAATCACGATTGAGGAATTGTTCAGGTCTGTTGCCGCAGGTTGCGTTGGATGGAGTACGTGCAGGAGCATATCCCCGTATGATCTCTTCAATCCCGTATCAGCTACGGTAAAGCGGATGTTTTTCCTATCGATCACGGTGAGGTAATCCTCAAAGGTTTTAGAGGTGTGCACCACTGCGGGATCCATCACCTCATGTACAGAAAGCTGCTCCAAAACTGGGATCAAGCCTCCGATATGGTCAGCGTGGGCATGGGTACCAACCACGAGATCAAGTTTCTGAACACCAAGTGATGAAAGATAATCCAGAACGGTGGTATTGCGATTTCCCCCATCGATGAGAACAGCATGATTGGTAGATCGAATAAGAATCGCATCTCCCTGCCCTACATCGATGAAATGAACCTCCACATAGCCATCCTGAACGGATTGAACAGAAGCTCCCAGCGTGAGCATGCACAGAAGAAGAAAAACCATCAGCGTCATGATTCTAATTATTTTATGCATGCCATATCCTTCGTTTAACAAGTACCGGCCTCCATTGTCATTCTAAGTGAACCACACAGAAAAAGCCAATGGAAAACTTTTTTTAAAGAAATTGGAGCAAAACACTCTCCTGTGTTCATGAAACTCAATGAGTTGAAGAATAGAGAAAACGTCCCTTCTTCATAGCTATTGCAGTATCTTCCACCTGTGGAAAATTACCAAACTTTTCTCTTTATAACGTTTTATCAAGTTGACTTACATCCCTCTTGCAGGAATGTATAGACCAACAAATTAAACGAGGAGAAGGTAATGACTGATCAACAATCAACGCAGATTACGAACATGAGAGAAAGTGGATTGGGATATTCTACGATTGCAAACCAAATAGGGCTTCCAAAGGAATGCGTAAAATCTTATTGCAGGACTCACGGACTTACGGGCAGGAGATCTTCCTCTCATGTGGATAAGGAAGCCGGTAGCAACACTTGCCGAACTTGTGGGAGATACTTGCAGCACACTCCTGGAAAGAGGAAGAAACAGTACTGCTCGGATGCTTGCCGTATGGATTGGTGGAATGCGCATCAGGACAAGGTGAAGCGAAAAGCGTACTATTCGTTCACTTGCGCCCAATGTGGTAAGACCTTCAGCTCATACGGAAATGCAAAAAGAGTCTACTGCAGCCATTCTTGCTATATCACGGCTCGTTTTTCCAAGGGGGAAAAGTAGCAGGGGCCCCGAACTTCGATTAAGGAAACGAACCTTAAATCAGTTGCTAGGAATTTTGTTGAAACTATCCAAGAGATATTATTTTTTGGGATAGTGTTTGGCCGGTTTTTACCGGCCAATCTTTTTAATTACTTCCAGTAATTGCCATACAAAGTAAGTGTTTTTGAGCATCTCCCAACCTCCAATTTAAAAATCCAATAATTCCTGCAGATTACTCCAATGTAGTTCATCAGAGTAAGCCAGAAAAATTGGAGTAGAAGAATGACGATAATTCTCTTGTTCACTTGCCATTCAGGGTCTTCAAAAAACTTCAGGGGTACGGTTCTCCGGTATCAAGCAGGAGAACACAATGACTGAAAAAGAAACTACACAAATCACTGAAATGAGAAATGATGGTCTGGGATACACCACCATCGCATCAAGGCTCGGGTTATCCAAGGATTGTGTCCGTTCCTTCTGTAGGACTCACAATCTCAGGGGTAGGAGATCTCCCAGCCATGTTCCTCAAGATCTTGGAAAAGATTATTGCAAAACCTGTGGTAAACGGTTGGAGCATACCCCCGGCAAAAGGAAGAAACAGTACTGCTCGGATGGCTGTCGCATGGACTGGTGGAATGCCCATCAGGATCAGGTGAAGCGTAAGGCCTTCTACCAATTCACCTGCGTTTGCTGCGGCAAATCATTTTCGGCATATGGGAATGCCAAACGCAGTTACTGCAGCCACGAGTGCTATATCAAAACAAGGTTCAAGAAGGAAGTAAGCAGATGACAAAAGAGCAGTTCAAGGCAGAGGCCGATTACCAGTTGGCTCTTTTGCTCATCAAGAATCTGTTTGCTCAGGGCCTGTTGACTGACGAGGAATTCAAGACTGTCCAAGGAAAACTCATTGTTAGATACCAGCCAATAATCGGCAATCTATCTCCTTGATATGACTTGATTTAATCTCAATTCGTAGGGATGTATAGACCAAGGAGGAACCAGTGAGAACAGTTAAGCTGATACAAAAACCAAAGCAACCGGCAACCAAAAACCGAAAAAAACGAGTTGCAGCCTATGCAAGGGTCTCTACGGTACATGAACGACAAGAGCATTCTCTTGAATCCCAGGTCGATCATTACAAGAGACTGATTCAAGCTAATCCTGAATGGGAATACCAGGGGATCTACATTGATGATGGCATCTCCGGAACACAGATAACAGGCAGAACGCAATTCCAAGAACTCATCACCAAATGCGAGCAAGGCATGATTGACATTGTCCTGACGAAATCGATATCGCGATTTGCCAGAAATACGGTCGACTTGCTTGAGACTGTAAGGCGGTTGAAGGAACTCAACATCGATGTCAGGTTCGAGAAAGAAAATATTGAAACAATCTCGAGTACAGGAGAATTGCTTCTGACCGTCTTGGCATCATTTGCTCAAGAGGAAAGCAGAAGTACTTCTGAAAACCTCAGGTGGGGGGTCCGGAAACGTTACGAGAAGGGAATCAGCCTTCACCACCGCGTCTATGGATACCGGTGGACCGGCAAGGAGCTCGTCATTGAACCAACGACCGCAAAGGTAGTGAGAAAGATATTCAGGGATTATCTGAAGGGAAAGTCGATGAAACGTATTGCTGACGAACTGAACAATCGTTCCATCCCACACTTTGGAAAACCTTTCAATGATGTGGCAATACATACCATTCTACACAACGAGCGTTATATCGGTGATACCTTGCTCCAGAAAACATATTGCATGGATTTCATGTCCCAACCACGAAAGAAGAATCGCGGGGAGCATCCCATGTACTATGTCGAGGATACGCACCCACCGATCATCAAGCGGGAAATATTCGAAGCCGTCTCGAGAGAGATTGACCGTCGAAGAGAACTCGGGGTGTACAACATGCCCAAGGTGAGTCGGCGTTGTTTCACCGGTAAAATCATCTGCGAGAAATGCGGAAACAACTATATCCGGACCTACAAGACACCAACCAATGCGAATTGGAGATGCAAATCCAACCGAAGAGATGGAATCAAAGGATGCAGGAGCATCGGTATCAATGAGGAACAGTTGAAGATTCTGTCCAATTTCATGTTGGGGCTCGACGAGTTTGATGAGCAAGCCTTTTACAAAGAGGTGGATCACATCTCCGGTGATGGAGAGGGATCATATACCTTCCATTTTTGTGATGGACGGCAAATCAACCGGTTCTGGCCATCCCGGGAAAAAGCCTATAAGGCAGCAATCGACAGAAGAAGAAAAACCAATGACAACGGAGCGCATGCATGGCAAAGGTAAGGATAATTCCAGCAAAGAAGATCATAACAAACAATCGCAACAACCCCCATTCAACGAAAAGAAGGGTCGCCGGCTATGCCCGGGTTTCGACTGACAGTGATGAACAGTTCACCAGTTATGAAGCCCAGATCGAGTACTATACCGAATTCATAAAGAGTCGTCCTGATTGGGAATTCATCAAGGTCTATACCGATGAAGGCGTGAGTGGGACCAGCACCAATCGCAGGGAAGGCTTCAAGCAGATGATAAACGATGCCCTGTTGGGAGAGATTGATCTTATCGTCACCAAATCGGTCAGCCGATTTGCCAGAAATACCGTAGACAGCCTGACCACCATTCGCATGCTCAAGGAGAAGAATGTCGAATGCTACTTCGAAAAAGAAAACATTTGGACCTTCGACGGTAAAGGTGAATTATTGATAACCATCATGAGTTCGATCGCACAGGAAGAAAGCCGGTCGATCTCCGAAAACACCACATGGGGTAAGCGAAAGCAAGCCAAGGATGGTAAGGTTTCAGTTCCCTACAGCAACTTCCTTGGGTATGACAAAGGGCCTGATGGAAACATGGTCGTGAATGAGGAACAAGCTGAATTGGTAAGACTCATCTACGCTCTGTTCCTTCAGGGAAAGAGCCCGAATGGGATCGCCGAGATTCTCACCGAGAAAAACATCCCCTCACCCGGACGAGGGAAACAATGGGTTTCTTCCTGTATCAAGAGCATCCTACAGAATGAGAAATATATCGGGGATGCCTTGTTGCAAAAAAGCTTCACTGTAGACTTCCTCACCCATAAGCAGAAGGTGAACGAAGGAGAGGTACCACAGTACTATGTGGAAGACCATCATGAACCGATCGTATCCAAAGAAATGTTTGCTCTAGTCCAGACCGAGATGAAACGGCGCGATGGGATGCCTGGCAGACGAAACCGCCGGAGAATGCTTTCAGGACGAATCCTCTGTGCCCAGTGCGGATCTTGGTTTGGAGAGAAGAAATGGCATCCAAACAGCAAATATCAGAAAGTGGTTTGGCAATGCAATGGGAAATATGATAAGGCACACTCCCAATGTACCTCAGGCAACTTGATAGAACAGGATGTCCAGAGAATGTTCGTGGTAGCGGTCAACAGACTACTGAAGGATTCATCCAGCATTCTTGAAACACAGAAACTTGTCTACGATACGGTTTTCGATACCGCTGGTCTGGAAAGGGAAAGGACGGCACTCATAGCTGACATGAGTGTTACAGCCGAACTCATGGAGCGAATGTCGAGTGGACAACCCAGCTCAAGATCCAATGGATATACCCATACTCAAGAGTATCAAGCACTACAGATACGTTATGAGCAGGCTGAGAAACGTAAGGAGGAGCTCGACAGTACTATCCAGGACAAGGTAGCCAAAAAGGCACTGGCAACTTCATTTTTCGATAATCTCAAGAAGCAGAATAGCCAGGTCGTGCGTTTTGATGAGGACCTATGGAGCGGACTGGTTGATCATCTCAAGGTACATTCTCCAAATGATGTCCGATTCATCTTCCGCGATGGATCTGAAATCAAGGTTGACTTATCCGAAGAGGAAAAGAAACGCCCTCCTCTCACAGAGAAACAGATGACTGAGATCAGCAGTCTTCGGCGAGAGGGAATGTCTTATGCGAAGATCGGAGAAAAGCTGAATCTTCCTCGTGGACAGGTTCGCAGCTTCTGCCTTTCCAGAACTTCGGAAAATGAGGCTGCTGTACATGAAGAAGGAGAGGATGTGCTCTGCAAGACCTGCGGGAAAGAGCTTGAACATACCCCTGGTTTTAGGAAAAAGATTTTTTGTTCGGACGGATGCAGGCAGGATTGGTGGAATCGGTATGCAAAATTCAAAGCTGGCGAAGGGCGGGCCACAAACAAAGTTATTTGTCAAAACTGTGGTGAGAAGTTCGTGGCCTATGGCACCAAACGAAAATATTGCAGCCGAAAGTGCTATTCCGAGCACAGGGGGCAAGAAGGAGATTCAAAGGACTGACCTCTGTTTTTTAGAAAAATCATGAAAGGCAGGTTTTGCATCAGCATTGCCTGCCTTCAGTTATCTGATTGCTTGCTATCGTGCATCTGAGGGTTTGTCTTCCAAATGGATAATCAGACAGCCTTTCTGGCATTGGACATTGATTTCCTGACCAACAGAAAAACCAAGCTGTTCAAGCCATTTCCCCTGCAATCTTATTGCTGGAACAGCCTGGTATTTATAGCCGCTTTGGGCACAGATCTTCAGCTTGCGGTGTGTTTTAGTCTCCAAACGATATTGTTTGATGGTGCCAAAACGTGGCTCAGGATAGGTGATTTCATCAAGCACGTTATCAAGATTACTCCGATCCGATCTCGAGTGAAGATCCAACATTGAAAAGAATTGCCTCAATTCATCATCTTGATAATTCATGGCGACCTCCCCTACTTAAGCCATAGCAATACACAGTTAACTCGTTACAATATATAAAGTTAGAAATACAAACGTCCAACAGCACTGAATTCAGATTATTCATGCCTGCCTCCGAACACTCCCCAGCTTCTGATCCCTATCAGGCACAGGCCTGATTATCGAGGTACGTTTCATGGGGGTGTTCAACAAGGTAGGCATATCCCTGACAGTTTTGCTTCAAGAGGAGTGAAGACTTTCAATTCTGCTGACTACTCAATTGTGTCAAGTTTTACCAAAGTCACGCACACTCGTATCCTCAACAATACCGTTGATTCTTATACCAATTGGTTTTGGGGTTTGGTTGTTTTCCTTGTATTTGTCACAGCCTTTTTGAAGCTGTAATAGGTGCTCTTTCGGACCTTGTTGCCGTGCTCATCGATCTCGATGTTGGAGTGCTTCGCCTTGAGTTTCTGCACACGCTTGAATCGTCGCTCATGGATGATTGGGAGGTGATGATTGCGTGACCGATGAACCTCGAACCGAAATGACATCATAGAGAAACAAAGCAAAATTGATACTGAGGTCGTACTGATGGATAGTAAGCGGGCGATAAATCCCAATTTGAAACGAGAATACTTCCTGTTGATACTCACTGGCTTACATCCAGTGAGTATTCGGAGTCCTATCAGGGAAATGGTATCCGGCTCAGCTATGTATCAGCATTCAGGCCAAGAGAGGCAAAATCGCCTATTCAGCCAAAGCGACTCATTGTTTCTACAATCTCAATAGTGTTCTTTCCCTTGCCTTTAGCTGCATACCTTGGATATGACGTTTTTGGTTTGATGCTCACTTCTTAAGACAGTCTACTTCCAGGACACTTGTCCCAGCTCTTCGGAGCCTAAGAGGAAATCGGGAATGTAGATTTGCCGGATTCCTTCGTAATCATTGTAGGGCAGCCTATCCATCGACAGGATGTACTTCGGATAGTTGTCATTCACAGCATTCAAGCTGCGTAACTCCCGCTCCCTGGTCGACTCTTCCAACATGGATGCACAAACTTGGATATAGCATTTTTCGTCCTGTCTTTCTATGATGAAATCTATCTCGAAATCTAGGTACTTCCCTGTCGAGACCTCGTACCCTCTTCGTATCAATTCCAGATACACCACATTTTCCAAGGAGGAACCATAATCCTTAAGCATGGGACCAACCAGTGCATTGCGAAGCCCTAGATCGACGATATAGAACTTATGGTTGGTTTTCATGAGGTTCTTACCCTTGATATCGTACCGCCCTGCCCTGTAGAAAATGAAGGCCTCCTCAAGTAAACCAAGATAGTTGTCTATGGTATCGAGGGTGACTTTCCTGCCCGTACTGGTCAGGTAATGGGCAATTTTCGAAGCCGTAAGCTGCTGGCCAATATTCGAAGCCAAGAAAGCAATCACTTTGCGAAGCATATCGATATCCCGAATCTGAGCAAACGTTGCGATGTCCTTCACGATGATGGTATTCACCACCCCATCCAGATATTCATTCACAATGTTTGCATTGGAAGGCAGGTCCAGAAGACCTGGCAAGCCTCCTCTTCTCATATACTGATTCAAGGCTTCCACAGGATCGGACATGCCATAGGCATTCATGAACTCCTTGAAGGAAAACGGCATCATCTTTATTTCAACATATCGACCCGACAACCGTGTAGCAAGCTGCCCAGACAGAAGCTTCGCATTAGATCCGGTTATATATACATCATTGCTGCGTTTCAACCGCAACGAGTTCACTGCATCTTCCCACTCTTCAACCATCTGGATTTCATCGAGCAATATGTATGTCTTCCCAGTTTTGGAAACCCGCTCGGTTACCCATGTATGCAATCCAGCTGCAGTTCGGATTGAACGAAAATCAAATCCCTCGAAGTTGATGTGAATGATTGAAGACGAGGCAACGCCCTGGTGTTGCAGATATTCATGGAACAAGTCCATCAGGCCCGATTTTCCCGAACGCCTCACACCGGTGATAATTTTGACCAACTGGGGAGTATCCTTGTACATGGAGATATGTTCTAGATGGACCTGTCTTTCTACCATAATTCAATTATAATCGAATTTTTTTATATAGCAAGAGCAAAATTCGATTATAGTCGATTCTTATGTGTATTTTTTTGGCTGTTTTAAGAATCAGTGACTATGACACTCTGTGTCACACTTGATGCAATACACTGTCATCAGGAGTACAGCGGGGAGGAGGTTCCTATCTCAGATCCATCAACATGGCCAGGCCTACATCGGAGGAGATCATGAACCTGCACCCGCACATTGAGGAGAAAACCTATATATGGACCGATGACTGCCCGTCTTACAACAAGCTGATCGCGGCTCTTGAAAGCGGCAGCAAAGTGGTCTCGAGCTACAAGGACTACGACAGGGTCAATCATCTCAACAACGTCTACAGCTTTCACTCCCTGATCGAGCGATGGTACAACAAGATGGGTGGGGTTGCCTCCAAGTACGTCAACAGGTATGCAGCTCTCTTCAATATCAAGTTCCAGGTCGGCAGGATGGATCCAACCGAGGCTCTTCTGCTGGGGAAATCAAGGTCAACAGCTTTGTGACAATCGAGAGGCTCAAGCAAGAAAAGCTGTTCAGTCCTCCTGAATTGAGATGGGAAGCAGGAAAAACAACATGAAGTCACTATTTGTTAAAAACAGCCTAGCCTTATTGGAAAGACAAACTGAGTGAGCTTTACCCAGCTGGACAGCACACCAAGATACCGGCATCATGGAACAAAGGAGTCAGTCATGAATCAACACAAAGGATCCTGTCTTTGTGGGAAAGTCACATTCGAAGTACGAGGTGATTTTCAGAGTTTCTACCTCTGCCATTGCAGATTTTGTCGCAAGGACACCGGGTCGGCACACGCTGCAAACCTATTTGCTCCTTCTGCTACCCTGCATTGGCTTACGGGAGAGCACCTGGTCAAAACCTTCGATTACCAAGCAAGCGGACATATAAAAAGTTTCTGCAAAGAATGCGGTTCGGCCCTGCCAAACGTCCAACAAGACGGATCGCTCGTAGTGGTTCCGGCAGGCTGTCTCGATTCCGAAGTACCCATCCGACCCAACGCCCATATCTTTGCTGCCGATAAAGCAAATTGGGATCATGACCTTCAGCATATCCATGTTTTTGACGGGCTTCCAGAATAATCCCGGCATTTTGCCCATCTGAGACTCATTCTGCTTTATTTCTGAATTCATGGAGGCTTTATGAACAATTGGTTTACCATCGATGAGATCGAATCGGACACATGCATACTCAGTGAGTACCGCCACTGGGAGGAGACGCATTGCTATCTTCTCAATGGTTCAACCTACAGCCTGCTCATCGATACCGGACTGGGTATATGCGATATCCATGAACAGGTTATGAAGTTGACAAGCAAACCGGTCATCGCAGTCGCAACGCATATTCACTGGGACCATATCGGAGGGCACCGTTATTTCCCGGAGTTCTATGCCCATTCTGACGAATTGAACTGGCTCAACGGTGAATTTCCTCTCACCCTGGAACAAATCAAGCAGATGGTTGTCGACCGCTGTGATCTGCCGCAGGGTTACGATGTGAACACCTACGAGTTTTTCCAGGGGACTCCAACCAGAATTCTCCGCGATGGAGATGCTATCGATCTTGGAGGCCGGATCATCAAGGTGCTGCATACTCCAGGACACTCTCCCGGACACATGTGTTTCTGGGAGGAGGATAGGAAATACTTGTTCACAGGCGACCTTGTGTATAAGGACACTCTCTTCGCCTACTACCCTTCCACCGATCCCCAAGCCTACCTTGCTTCCCTTCGGAAGATTGCAGCATTGCCGGTGAAACGGGTATTGCCTGCCCACCATTCACTTGATATCCACCCAGAAATCCTGATCCGAATGCGTAATGCTTTTGGAGATTTGGACAGAGAGGGAAGGCTCAAACACGGAACCGGCATCTGCAGGTATGGCGATTGGGCTGTGTGGTTGTAGGGAACTGTCATACTCATATCTCGTGATGGATTCAGCCTTCTATTCCAGACAAGTCAAACCTGCTATACTTTTAAGCAAGAGAGGAACACCACATGTCGCGATTAATCGGAACATACGCCAGAGCCGTACGAGCCCCCATCATTTCACAAGGGGATGACCTGGAGAACATCACCGTCGACTGCATCCTCGCTGCAGCAAAGAACGACGGGTTTGAGCTGAAGGACCGTGACATCATCGGCGTAACAGAGTCCCTGCTTGCACGTTCCCAAGGAAACTACCTCGATATCGAAGAGATTGCAGAAGAGACCAGGTCGGTGTTTGCCGATCATTTTGTGGTGCTCTTCCCCATCCTGAGCCGGAACCGCTTTTCCCACATCCTCAAGGGTTTGGCCATGAGCGGGCGGCAAATCACCGTGATGCTCAGCTATCCTAGCGATGAAGTGGGCAACCATCTGATGGACCTCGATGCCATGTACAAGGCCAACCTGAATCCCCATACGGACGTGCTTTCCCGCCAGGAGTTCCGCAAGCTGTTCGGCCATACCTTCAAGCACCCATTTACAGGACTTGACTATATCGACCTCTACATGGATTTGGCAGTAGACAACAACATCGAAGTGGTATTGGCAAACGACCCGCTCGCAGCCCTTTCCTATTCCAAGGATGTGCTGGTTGCAACTATCCACGACCGAAAACACCTCAAGAACCTTCTCTTGAACAACGGGGGAAACACCATCATCGGACTCGACGAGTTGGCGACAAAGCAGGGAAAGAGCGGCGGCTACAACCCTGAATTCGGCCTGCTCGGTTCCAATCTGGCTGGAAACAACCGCCTCAAGCTCTTTCCCCGTGATGCAGAGCAGTTCTGCTATGCAGTACAGAAGAAGTTGTTTGAAAAAACCGGAAAAACCGTTGAAGTACTGGTATATGGAGACGGGGCCTTCAAGGACCCTGTCGGAAAGATCTGGGAACTGGCCGATCCCGTGGTCGCCCCGGGGTTCACCGCCGGCCTTATGGGCACTCCCAATGAGATAAAAATGAAATACATCGCCGACAACGAACTTGTCGGATTATCGCAGGAAGAGGCACAGCGCCAACTCAAGCAGAAGATCTCGCAAAAAGGGACCAACCTCCTTGGCCAGAATGCATCGCTGGGAACAACCCCCAGGCAGCTCACCGACCTGCTCGGAACCTTGTGCGACCTGATGAGCGGTAGTGGAGATAAAGGTACCCCGATCATCCACATCCAAGGCTATTTCGACAACTACGCCTCCGATTGAGCCTGATAGCTGTGAATGAATAAACCGCAGAGTGCATCGTACTGCTGCGGTTTTTTTCTTGTCTTGTTGACCCGGCGGTGAAACAGGGTATACTGAATCCCGGCAGTGAGGGGACCTCAATGGAAAACAAAGAGACAGTGGCGTTGAGCAAACAGGAAAATCTTGTCCAAATCGGTAAGTTCGTAGTTTTTTCCATCAGTGCAGGAATCATTCAAGTACTTGTCTTCACAATTCTCGAGGAACTCTTTCATCTCCCCTATTGGCCCAGTTATCTTACCGCCCTGATTGCCAGTGTCGTCTATAACTTTACGGTAAACCGTCGCTTCACCTTCAAAAGTGCAAACAACATCCCCAAGGCCATGATGCAACTGGGCCTCTATTACGCCATCTTCACCCCGCTTTCCACCTGGTGGGGGGATGCCTTGGTACAGATGGGAATCTCCGATTACCTTGTATTGGGCGGAACCATGGTGGTAAATCTGGTCACCGAGTACTGCGTCAATCGATTCATCATCTACCGCAGGTCAATGAATACCCGAACATAAGAGACAACCTGTATTTCTCTTCTTCCTTGGGGGGTCTTTATCACCAGCATGATGAAAAACCCATCAACCGACCAAGGAAATCCTCTCCTATTTACGTGTAAAACTGAACGGAGATAGAGTGAAAATCAATCTTCCTGACAATCAACTGCTTTGTCGCCCCCTTCTCAAGAAAGTCGATCACCGATTGCATCCTTTGACTCTTCTTATAGAGAAGAAAAGGCGTCAGCCCAGATTTGAGTGTGCGTTTCCAGGGGTCTTCCTTCGCTGCAGCTTCGGTGTATGCATTGTGCGAGGTAGGAGTCCTGAAGAGCCTCATGCAAACCATATCCCCTCCCATTGCACGCATCCTCCATGCACAAGGCAATGGCGATTTCATCGTCATTGAATCCAAGTGGCCAATACGGGTTCTTGAAGTGGCAGACATCCCCGAATGTCAAGGAGCGAAGCGATCGCGGGTTGTTGGTGAGCCCACCATCCTCGAATCGCTGGATCGTCTGCAATACTCCCTCATTATCACCATTGAGATACCTCACTTCGTAGTCGGAAATCTCCCCTCGTTCTCCGAAAAGGCTGAAGTGACTGCTCCTAATACTGCTATGGTACTGCACATCAGAAAAATCGAAGTACCCAGTCTTGCCATCATCAAACGCCAATACAGCAGTGATTCGCTTGCTCTGTACACGTACACCCTCGATGTCGATGCTGTCCCTGCCCCCGGTCTTTACAACCCAACTGGACCTGTTGACCGCGGTAATGGTGCAGTTTGCCCCCTTCTCATCCAAGAAATACCGGATGATGCTGATTCCATGGTGGTCGTGAAGACTGGCACAACGCGCCTCGGTCAACGGTCCCAACAGGGGTGAAAGCGCATGACAGGTGTGGTAATACGGTTGACGCCGGTACTGCTCGGCAATGAATATCCTGCTGTTGGAAGCACGATATCCTGCATAGAGGGTATTCAGGGTCTGAAGCGGGAGTGAGGTGAATCCGGTCTCGCACAGAATCTTTTCGTCATGGTTGATGAGCACTGAAAGAAGTTCCTTCATGCTGGAGGACGGAACACTGAGGATTACCAGGTCATGCTCCACGCACAGGGCCTGGTGTACATTCGAGCATGTCTGCACTCCGTAGAGCTTTTGTACTTCCTCTGCCCGCTCTTGTGTACGCAACACCCACGTCACCAGCGTAAACTGATGAGGAAGAGCCTTGATGATCCGATAAAAGAAGAGACTGCGCCAGCCGTAGCCGATGAGGATTATTCGCATAGCAAACCTGCCCTATCGTGGGATGTATTCATGCAGCTACTATAGCACAGCGAGGAGTATTGACAAGTATTCCTCCAACCATAGTAATCTCATCATTACCGGAGTCTTTCCGTTATTATGGAACGTGCCTATTCTAGTTGGCCGTTGGTAGATAGGTTGCACTACACATAAGAACGTTGCACTACCTACATAAGAACGTTGCGGTCTGCTGACATCTCAAGTACAATTAATATTACTACTTTGCAGTCTATCAGTAGGACATAAGGGGCAATCAAGTGGATATGTATCAGTTGGAATGTTTTGTTACTTTGGCACGACGATTGAACTTCACTAAGGCTGCAATAGAGATGAACATCACGCAACCAGCATTCAGTAGGAAAATATTAAGCTTGGAGTCAGAGTTAGGAGTATCTTTGTTCTTGCGGGACAAACGTTCGGTAAACTTGACGAAGGCCGGGGAATATTTTCTGGAAGAAGCAAAAAATATATTAGAACACTTTCAAGCAGGACAATCAAAAGTAATTGAGGCTGAAAAAGGGTTAAGGGGGAGTATTAAGATTGGTTTTCTACCCTCTCAGTTTGATAGCACCCTCCCCAAAGCGGTAAATATGTTCAGAAAAAAGTATCCCAATATTTTATTGGATATATCCGAATGTGAACACGGTAATATCATGCAACGTTTATATGATGCTGATCTGGATATCGTTTTCTCAATTTTCTTGGGAATGGTAGAAATACCTTACATTGCATGGCAACCCTTACTGAAACTTGACCAAGCAGTCATCCTTCCCCCAGACCATCCACTCGCGACAAGGGATTCAATTCGCATAGCTGATATTAAAGATGAGCCTTTCATAGTTTTTGACTCGGATGATTACTCCATGTCTTCTGATGTAGTTTTCCAGATTTGTAAAAAAAATGATTTCGCCCCCAGGGTACGAAAAAGAACTACTTCAATCAGTAGTGCATTCACTCTGGTTGGTTGCGGGGAGGGGATCTGTATCGCTCCAATGCTTTTCAAATCCATATATCCTCAAAAAATCTGCTTCATCAAGCTTGAAGATAATCATTGTGATATCTTCAGAGGATTTGCTTGGCATCGTGAAAACCATAATGAAAGCTTACCTCTTTTCATACAGGAAATCTCCGAAGCATATTAACCGCATTGATGTGCTTACTTGACAATACCAGTTAAAAATACCACGTAACATATAGCCAGCATGGCAAAAGGAACATATAGCAGCTGGTTGTATAAAATCTGTTTCTGGTTGTCTGTTGCAACAAATGAAAGATACATTGCACCACCTGACGAGAATGGCGACATGACAGGCAATGAGGCCCCAATACAGACTGAAGTGATAAAGATTGAAGGACTCATTGTATGAAATTCGGCAAGAGAGATTGCAATTGGAATGAGCGCAGGAAAAACCACTCCAAGTCCGTCAGAAACATAACTCATAATGAAGGCAATTGTAATCATAAGAAGAAGCGTTGAGGTTGCTGACAAGTTCCCGCTTATCAGGCTGGCGAGCTGAGTAATAATACCTGCTTGTTTGGCAACTCCCATCAATACGCCCATCCCCGAAATCATAATTAGGGTATGCCAGGGCACAGATTTGAATAGTGTTTTTTCATCCGATAAGCGCAGCATGATAGAAAGGACTGAACCAATGAGCGCAATGAGCGCAAAATCCAGTTTTCCTTTTATTTTTAAGATCGTTATGTTTTGAGGTACAACCAAAGCCAATATTGTTGGTAATACATACAATGCTATCATACCAAAAATTAGCGTCATGCTTGCCTTTTGTTTCCTCGTAAACACAGGAGGCACATCTTGGACAACCGGTTTGAGTCTGTAGCCCCTCATGGCTACATAGAAAACCAAGAAAGCTACTGTGCTAAAAACCATGGCATTGATAAAATTCTCATGTTGGTATACATCTGCAAAACTTGCATATGAACTTGTCTCTACAAATCCTTTGACAAGCATTCCGGCAACACTAATATAGGATGTGGAGGCACCTGCTCCTGCACAAAATATGGCCATACCCCCAAGCAAAGGGCTCATCCCTGACAACGCTGCCAATTTCAAGGTGACAGGAATCATGATCACATTCGTTACGTACGGACCCCCTCCAAGACCTGCAATCAAGGATGAAATCACATAGATGGCAATTGGGAGCAGTGCAGTCCTCTTACGCAGTGCATACAGAATTTTAAGAGCAAGGACTTCAATTGCTCCATTGTTGATTGCTGAACCATAAAAAAATGTAACAGAGAAAATTATAACAAAAAGCTTTGAAGGCCAGTGAGTGAAAATATCAGCTACCTTGATATCGAAGATGAGCACAGAAGCCAGATAGGCGAATACCAAAGCAATTACACCTACATTTATCTTGAAGAAATGGCCTATTACGATTGATAAAGCAATTGCAAGCAGTACTATCAATAATCCTTCCATGACTCACCTTCTTTACATCGGCATTACTGCCTAATCGTCAGAATAAGTTCCAATACGTCATCTGGGAGACTATCGCTACCACATAAAATGCAGCATAAGCTACAAGTGTAATCTTGAAGCCATCTCCAAATGTAAACAATCGTTCGCCCTTGTATTTAAATGTCCATGCAAATAAAACCGATGGTAATAAAACGGGAATGAGACTTCCTCCCAAAACCGATGGCAACCACACGGCCAATAGGCCATGGCTCGCACTCATTCCAAGCACCTGAGACCATTCAACAAATACTGGGATGAAAACCCCTTGCATCATATTAATCCCAAAAATACTTGTAGCAAATGTCCCCAGCAATGAACTGAGAACATAATAGCCCGTTACGGTATCAGGTTGTATAACATTCAGCGCGTTCTTAATTACCACACTTGCGCCACTACTGTTCAAGACCGTACTCATTGCACTGAGAGCGGTGATAAAGAACATGACCGACCAGTTGATTGAGGAAATTGCTTCATCAAAATTTTTAAAAATTCCAAACTTGGGTAATGCAAATACGCACATTGCTCCCAAAGCAACCCATCCAGTAGAAACTCCGTGGCTTGACTCGGTAATCCACAGAATCAGCACTACCAACATAACAGCAAGGACACCTTTTTCCTTGTTGGTAAGCGGTCCCAACTCATCAAATTTAGTTTTCAGTATCTCCTTCGGGGCAGTAACATTCTTTGAAGGTTTGAACACTTTCAATACGAGGAAAACAGCAAGGAACCCAAAAGCCCATACCAGCGGTGCTGCAAGAACAAACCAATCCAACCACTCAATGTCAACCCGAGAGAGAGCCATAGTCAAAAGATTGAGGCTGAAGCCGGTTTTTACCCAAGTCCCCGCTTGTCCACATAAGATCAAAAGGAAGAATGCGACCAAAGCAAGCGGAGGGACTCCTTTTTTCTGCTCACTTCTTTTTGGTAGATTCCATGCTTCAGCTACAAAAATTGCCAAAGGAAACGTAATAGCAATAAGGGCTGTAGGAGAAGGTACCAGAAGAATCATTAGGAATACAACTACTACACTGATGAATAAGAATCTAGGTACAGTATTAGCTCCAAGTTTATACATAAGCGTATAGGCAAACCGCTTTGCAAGCCCGCTTCTGACCATTGTGGATGCAATTACAAACGCAGATATTTGAAACCAACCTGGGCTGATGGTAAACCATGTAAAAATACTGGCTGGGGGGAATTTCAGGAGGGTCAGAAAGAGTATAAAAATTAATCCAGTATAACCGGAGTCTATAGGTCTGAAAATCAACCAAATGAGCAGCCATGCAGATAATGCCAACACTGCATTGGCCTTTTTGTCTAATCCCAAGGGCAAAAGGAAAATTATCACCCCAGCCACAACACCAAATATTGCTCCAAACAGTTGCCCTTTGGAGAGACTTTCAACCCTATTCTCATTCACGGACTTTACACGATTTGCCATAGTACCCATACCAAGCACCTCCTGATTAATATAGAGACTTTCAAACGTTTCAAATGGTCAGGAATTTCATCAAATCAGCAATATCATCCAAGTTTTCCAGTTCCATGATTTGCTTGATTGCATTCTCGATCTTCCTTTCAGTAAGAATCGGTGAAGCATTATGTCTGAACTTTGCAATGAGTTCGTCATCACTTAACCGATACTTGTCAATATTTGTACCCTTGGAGTAATATGTTTCCTTAGAATAGATTATTCCTTCGACCTCCATTTCGACTCTTGCATACCAACTCTTTGGATCCTTCTTCTTCTCTTCTCCTGCCTTCGGGTCACCAACGATGCTGACCTTTTTCATGAAAGATTGTATTTCAGGATCCCTAATTATGTTGGGATTCTGCCAATCTACTCCACACTTGATATTATGTACTGCCATTGCAGCAGCATATGGGAAACTGTATTGAGCATCAATTTGCGTAGTGACACTCAACTGATCAGGATGCGCTAGGAACGGCAGGCTGTAAGCCTTGATCCATGCAATCTCATCAGGGATAAATTTATGCTCTGCAACTAAATCCATTAAGCAATCAATTGCACTTTGCAGAAATCTACAGCATGGATACAGTTTATACTGGCAATCAGGGAACTCCCAACTTTCTCCAAGTCCATCAGTAATCAAAGCGGGATTCCATACAGCAGCACCATAGAAAACATGAAATCCATAAGGATTATCAAGCATCGTCCTACTTCCGGTGTATCCCTGTTCCGCCAACAGACAAGCTGTTACCGCTGCCTGACAGTTCCAACCAGCCGGCGAATACTTGACGATAGATTTCGGCATGGTATCCTCCCAATCACGGCCAACCGGTAAGGAACACAAATAGCCAGCGAGTCCTAGTGCATTTTCCAGCCTCTCCCTGTCCAGGCCCATCAGCCTCCCAACAGCTAGCCCTGCTCCAAGCATATGTTCATTGCTGTTTCCAAATACATCCGGTGTTTTCGGTTTTCCCCCACTACCGGACACAGACTGGATGATGCTGTTCATCGAGTTATCGATTCTCTTTGCCAATTCTTGGCCTATGACAATCGCAACCAATACATCCTTTCCTGACCGATGATTACATTCCGCCATGGCAAGTACCGGAGGAATGATGAATGGAGGAATGTGTGGCACAGAATCAAAATCTAAGGCATACATCAATTCACTATTTGCCATTGCAGCAGTGGTGCAAGGGATTTTGAGAACAGATCCAATAACGGAAGATTCTTCTGCACCACCAAACCTGTTGGCTAAGTTCAATGCAATTTTTCCTTTTTCCGTCGCATATCCAGTAAAAAGAGATCCTATGGAATCCAATAGACTCCTTTTTGCTTCGTGAATAATGTCTGGTGGAATATTTTCAAACTGCGTATTCATAGTAAAATCAATGATTTTGTCAGTGACGGTTGCCATACAATTCCTCCATTTCTATTAAACCAATTGTCTATGCTCTCAAACCAAGCTTCAATGCTCCATTCTGACAGGCAAGGATACAACCACCACAGCCTGCACATCTTTCTTCATGCACCATGACTTTGCCACGCTCCATGTAGAGTGCCTGACAGATGTTGTCTACGCACCTGCCGCAACGAATGCATTTCTCATGATCAATTTGGATCAAGGTTTGTCCCGGCATCATGTCAATATCTTCGTTATACTTGATATACTTTTGGCCAAGCCCGATGATCTGGTCCATGCTTGAATAGCCTTGTTCGACCATGTAATCTTTCATGAACTTAACTCCCTTGCGGATGAGACTTCGCCCCTGCTCAATCACACCAGTACAAGGCTGGACCATTGTTGCTCCCAACATCATCGCCTCAATGAAGTGTTTGGGTTCCACAAGACCGCCGGCTGCGGCAATTTGTATGCCGGGAACAAACCTCGCAATTGCGGCGACATCCTTGTAGCATGGAACACGAAGGAATGAACCCGATGCCATGCAGAAAGGACTCCCGTCCATATATTCCCAAGAAGGTTTGCCACCGTTGTAAATATCTGGAGGTGCAATACCAACACCTGCATTGAACAACTGTACGAACTGTGCTCCGGCATCCCGAGCTTTCTTCACGATATTGATAATCCGAGGAAATCCAGTCTCAGGAGATAACTTTACTCCCACAGGAATGTTGACAGCCTGCACCACACTCCTTACGATGCGTTCAACCAACTCTTCCTTATCGCCAATGAGGGCCCCTTTGCAAACCGGGGTGAAGTTACCACTGAAATACTCATCGACGGAGTTACCCAATCCGGTAGGCAGAGGACATCCTAGATTGATTTCAATCATGTCGGCACCCAAGGACTCAAAGAACTTGGCACCATCGACCCAAGTCTCTGCAATATCTCCAAGACCTCCCAAATTAATGACAATCGGCACATCCTTCGGCTTTTTCTCTTTAAGTGCTTTCATCATCAGAACATTGCGACGTTCAGTTGCTTTGGCGAAGCCGGCATCAAGATAGAACGGTGCAGGAACGAATAAGAACCCTTCAACACCATACGGAGCCTCAGTTTCAAGCTTCAGCATTCTGTGTCCGACTTTACCATTTCTTCGGCGCAAAGGAGTCTCGAGAAATCTTGTCCGTTCCCGAATGATTTTTTCTGTTTCGGGTGTAACATACGCTCCTGCCATAATGATATACCCTGCACCTGCTTTCACATGCTTGAGTAATATTTCTGAATTAAGCTCCACATATTGATCGATATTACCTGCATGCCCCCAGTGTTCTCCAATAGCGCCAACCCCTATAGGATTCGGGAAGTGAACTCCTGCAAAATTCACACTCAGATCAGGTTCCAGTATTGCCATTTCATGCCCCCTGTTGTAATACTTTTGTTTTTCCTATCATGTTCATGATCTGCTTATCATCTTAGGGAGTGAAGCAGTTATTTGTGAAATGCTATTAATCATTGACAGTAATGCACAAACTGCATGACAGTATCAGACGCAAGTGCTATCGATTTTTTGTTCCCACATCCCTGCCCTGCCAATGATATGCTTGGAGGAAGGTAGTATGCCAATCTACATCAGTTGCAGAGAATTCCCCACAGATTGATCAACATGTGATTGCATGCCGTAAAAATTTTTACTTGATATATATCTTATTATTACTTATTATACTCCTATAATTGAGTTTTAAGGAGTTTTAAGTAACAATGAAAAACTATTATACCGTGGAACAAGTTTCTCAGATGCTGAGCATGCACCCCAAAACCATTCAACGATACATCCGTGAAGGAAAACTTCGTGCGAGTAAAATCGGCAAGAGCTGGCGCATCAGCGGCCATGACTTGAGCCTATTTGCTGAAGACAACACCGCCGAAGCTGTAACGCTGCCAACCAAGGAACGTGCTACAAGCACCTCGGTGATCGACATCCAGGTGGAGGGCAAGGATGAAGCATACCGAATCATCACCACGCTCAATGCTGCCATGAATGCAAAGCCATCAGAGTACGGAGACGCTTCCTTGGCAACGCAGTTCATTGAACGCGAGCGAACCGTAAGGCTGATGCTCTGGGGCGGCCTGCCCTTCATGGTGACCATCTGCAACATGATACAACTCTATATGGATGGACAGAAGGAGTGATCTTATGCAAAAAACCTCAGTGTTCAAATCACAGGAAGGTAGAGAGAAAATTCGGGGATACTACGACATGATCCTCAATGCATTCCCGTTAGGGAAAAGATATGTGGAAACAACCTTTGGCAGGACCTTTATCCTGGAAGCGGGAAAGAGCGACAGACCACCGATGGTGCTCCTGCATGGATCATGCAGCAACAACGCTGCCTGGCTTGGAGACCTTTCTGCCTTAAGCAGGGAGTATCATGCCTTTGCTGTCGATATTCCCGGAGAGCCGGGCAACAGCGAGGAGTATCGGCTGAATCTGCAATCGGATGAGTATTCCCGATGGCTGGCAGAGGTTCTGGATGCGCTTGCTCTCAAGAAAGCAATCCTTGTGGGAAACTCGCTCGGAGGATGGCTGGCACTGCAATTCACCGCTGCTCATCCTGAGCGGGTACAGGCACTCATCCTCCTGGCAGCAGCGGGCCTGGTACCTCCCAAGCAGGCGTTTATTGAACAGACACAGAAAATCCCCATGGACCGGTCCAGTGCCAAGGCGACAAAGGACACCATCCTGGGAGACAGTGTTTTGCCAGCCGAAGTTCTGCAGTTCATGATGCTGGTATTTGAACACTTCAACCCCATCATCGGTGCACTTCCAATACTCTCGGATGTACAACTGGCCGGACTCTCCATGCCCGTTCTCTTTATAGCCGGCATAAGCGATGCAACCATGGACGCAACACTTGCAGCAAAAAGGTTGAAAGCACAAGTCCCCCAAGCTGAAGTGATTCTCCTGGAGGGCTCGCATGTCATCACTACTGCTGCAGACAAAGTGCTCCCGTTCCTGGCAGGGATATTGTAGGAACAGCTGGTTATTGAGGGGCCCGCGCCTCCCAATCCTTCTCCTTGAGGTTGGTGTAAAGGTACACAAAAGCGGAAATTGAGCTGAAGAGGAAAATCACCACCGAAATTGCGGCAGCAAGATTGTATTCGCGGTTTGCAAAGGTCTTGCGCAAATATACACCCAACAGCAGGGGGTGGTTGCGCCCGATCAAATACGGAGTGGTGAAAGAGCTGATGTTGCTCATGAAAATGAACACCATGGCGATCATGACATCCTTGAAGGAGAGCGGGAGCACCATCTGGAAAAATACTCTGAACCTGCCGGCACCGACATCCCTGGCACTCTCGACAATGGACTCTGAAATTCCGGAAAGAGCGGCAACGATGATCATGGTGGCGAAGGGGATGTTGAAGATGACATTCATCATGATCACACCCTTGGAATTGAACAGGAGACCGGGTTTGAAGTTCACACCGAATTCCATGAATATTCTGTTGATCAAACCCGAGTCCCGTACGATGGTCATCACCGCATAGATGGTTACCAAGTTGGGAATGAACCGCGGCAGCAGGTACAACGTACCTATGGTCTTGCTGATCCTGGTATCCGAGAATCTAAGATACAATGCCAACAGATAGGCGAAAACCATGGATATAACGACTGTAAGTGAGGCTACCCAGAGCGTGTATACGATATGGGCCATCGCCAACTCGTCGGTGAACAAATAGATGTAGTGGGCAAGCGTCGGCTTGCCTGATGCATCAAGAAAGCTGTTGATGACTGTGTTGACTATTGGATAAATGACTATCCCGATGGTAATCAGCAATGCCGGAGCCAACATTGCCAGTACTATCAGATTCTTCTTAACGTCACCCTTGGTTTTCATGGTGGATACTCCCTTCCAGGTGGGGAGGATGTTTGGAACCACCCTCCCTCACTATAACATTACCAGTTGGACCGATTAGCGAAGCGTTGCAATCTCTCGTTCCCAACGCTGGGTATGCTTGTCTCCCAGCTCCCCGATTGAAAGGATTGCAAAGTTGGATGGATCCAATTCCGATACAGCCCCTTTCATATCCGATTCGATCAAGGACGATTCGATGACGGGTACGGCAAACATTACTTCCAGACAAATCTTCTGCCCGGCAGGGCTGATGACGAAGTCGATGAAGTCATAGCACGCTTCGGGATTCTGTGCCATGGACGCGATGCTCAGCGATACATCGGTACCCGAAAGGGCATCGTCGGTCATCTGGGTCATCTTGGTTGTCGGAGGCAGGGTTCCATTGGCCATGTTGCTGAGTACTTGATCAGCCCAGGCGGGAATCATGTCAACTTCACTGTTGATGAGCAAATCCAACGAACCTTGGTTCTTGTTGGGATACACAACCGAACCACCGGATTTATACAAGTACGGATGAATCTCCTTCAGCCAGGCAAAACCGGGATCCCACTGCTCGGCCCACTTCGGATCATTGGAGAGACGTGCGCTCTTGTCTGCAATCAAATGATACGTGGCAGTCCTGACGAATGCGGAATAGGCTCCACCAGAGGAAGAATACGCAAACCTGCCGGGATTCGCCTTGATCCATTGGGTCAACTCAGCCCACGTGGAGGGAGGAGCGGGAAGCCGTTTTGAATCATAGGCGAACACGACGGTGGTTCCACGGTAGGGAACCAGCTTGGTTTGCAGCTCGGTCGGCTTCATGGTGACATGCTTCCAGTTCTTAAGCTTTGAGTAGTCCAGGTCCAGGAAAATGTCCTCGCTCCCTGCAATGTCGGCGAGTGCCGCCAGGGTTGAGGTATTGTTGGCGAGGATGTCGATTCCTGCATTCTTCTGCTGCGTCTGATAAGCCGCTGCGATACGTGCATTGAAACCTTCATCGCCGGTTCCTGAAAGGATGAACTGCAGATTGACCCGAGATGTCGACTCTGGCCGGGCATTGTATGCATCGATCAATGCCGTAAACAAATCGGACACGTTTTGGCTGCCATCGGTCCATACTGTCACCGAAGGCTTCCCGGTTGCATCGGATGCTGCCTGCGGCTCCCGGCTTCCTCCTGCCGGCAGCACGGCCAGCACCATGCCCAGTACCAAGAGAATTGCTAGTACCTTTTTCATAAAGACCTCCTATTGTCTTCAGCAAAGCTTTCTGCTTTGCATAGTTCGCTATTCACTAAACTGTCGGGAATCGCTGAAGTACAAGGCTACATGTTCACCCCGCTTGAAAAGGTCGGCTTCACTTCCTGACACGAACGCCTTCACAATACCGAACCGGGTCTGAACCACCATCTCAGTGTAGTGACCGAGCATCATGATGTTTCGAACCTGTCCTTCCAGGTCGCCGCCACCACCCTTCTCAACCCTGATGTTCTCTGGACGCACGGCAGTATGCATTCCGGCCTGGGTTTCAATGAAATTCATCTCGCCTATGAAATCGGCGACATACCGACTCGCAGGATGGTGATACACCTCATAAGGCGAGCCGATCTGCTCGATGCTCCCCTTGTTCATGACAACGGTGCTGTCGGATAAAGCCATGGCTTCTTCCTGGTCGTGGGTGACAAACACGACGGTTATATCGAGGTCAGTCTGGATTTTCCTCAGTTCTTCCCGCATCTGCATACGGATTTTTGCATCCAAGGCAGAGAACGGCTCATCCAGAAGGAGAACCTCAGGCTTGAGAAGCAAGGAGCGCGCGATGGCAATACGTTGCTGCTGACCTCCAGACATCTGGTTGGGATACTTTTTCTCCGTACCAGGCATTTTGACCAGGTTCAATACATCCAATATGCGATCGGCAATCTCCGCCTTGGGGACCTTTCTCAACTTCAAGCCGAATGCAAGGTTGTCGAAGACCGTCATATGCGGCCATAGGTTGTAACTCTGGAAGACCATTGCCGTCGGCCGTTTCTCAGGAGGAAGGTCGGCGATATCCTTGCCATCGATGAGTATGGCTCCGGCATTGCACTCGAGAAAGCCTCCGATGGTTCGGAGAATGGTGGTCTTTCCGCAGCCCGACGGCCCGAGCAAAGTCATCAACTCACCTTGCCTGACCTTCAAATTGATATTTTTTACACCATCACCATTCTTATACAATTTTGTCATGTTCTGTATTTCGAGCTTTATTGTTTCATTCATTTCCCATACCTCCTTCGGGTTTTCAACCCATCTTGTAGCCTTTTGACATGGTCTCCGCCCCGATATACTTTCTCATGACAAGAATCAAGAGCAGGTTCGGCAGGATCAACAACATGGAGAATACCGCCCCGGCGGTTGCCGGATAATCAAGAATGACTCCATACATTTCAACCATCATGGTTCGATAGGTGGGCAGTCCTACCATCAGTGTTCCAACGCTCTCACCCAGCGAGCCGATGAAGGCAAACATGCAGGCAACGGCAATCCCGGGCCAGGCCATCGGCAGGGTTACATAAAAGAATGTCCGAAGCGGCCCGGCACCGACATCCCTGGCAGCCTCCTCCTGTTGCACAGGTACGCTGCGGAAGGCTCCGGCAGGCAGCCAAATCATTTGCATCATGCTTCCAAGCATATGGATGAGCAAAACACCCATGAACGAGCCCATCAGCCCCACCTTGTAATAGATGATGCCCATCGACGTATACATGCCGATCTTGGGAAATGCATTGCCTATCAGGAACGTAAACATGATCAATCTTCTACCGGTGAATTTGTACCGAGCCAGTACATAGGCGGCAGGCAGACATACCAAAAGAGACAGAATCACCGAACAGATGGCAAATTGGAACGAGTAAAGCATGGATTTCACCAAGGCCGGTTGCTTGAGGACATACTGCCACCACTGAAGGCTCCAAGTCCTTGGAAGCACATCGGGATACGTGTATTGCCCTGCGAAAGCAAGAACCAGGGTGTATAGCAAGGGGCCGTAAAACACCAGCAAAAATGAAAACAAGAGAATTACTTCCCAGAATTTCTTTCTACCCAGGGTGTTGGAAATGTGTCGGGGGCTCAAAAAGGATAGTGAAGACATCCAAGTTCTCCTTTGCACTATGCTAAGACGGTTGAGAAAGTACAGTCTGATGGGTTTGAAGCAGGCTCTGCACCATGGTTACTTGACGAGTGGTAACGTTTTCAAGATTGGACACAGAAAAAGAAAGCATTCGGTCCAATGCATCACGGTCATCGACGGTCCAAACGGAAACGGAGAGACCCGCAGCCTGGAGTGCTGTGAAGTGCTCCTTGCCCAAATTGTGATACGGGAAGTTAATCACCTTGATCCCGAGATGAAGAGCGAGCTCGACGACAGATGGCACATGATCCTCAAAATGCTTCATGTAGGTGCGGGTGAAAGCCCATGGGTCTGTCATTAATCTGCTGAAGTCTCCCATCGAGAAAGGTCCTTTATGCAAGTACAGATACTTGAAAAGTTCCTCGATGTTCATAAACAAGGTCGCCCGGTCTGCAATACCGGGGTCATAGGATACTTGTTCGGGGGAAACGGAACCCGAAAGAATAAGACGGCTCTTGTCAAAGCCATACCGCTTGGCAAGGCCGAGCAACTCATACAGATGCTCACGCTCCTTGACATCACAGTTGATCGAAAGTGATGTCGGACCAAGCAGTGCAAAAACACTCTCAAGCGATTGGTGAGCAGCATACTCCGATACCGAAAGCCTCTTGTCATGGGATATTCGAAGCACCCCGGCAGGGTCCATCCGAACATCCACTTCCACTGCATCGGCGCCGAGTTCGATGGCCCTCCGTACAGATTCCATTGAATCTCTTTGTGTTCCTTCACACCCCGAATGTGCGGTTACCATGGGTACGGTCATTCTTGTCACAAGCCTCTCTTTATCAGCACTTTTTTAGTAATGCAACCGGTTTCATTTGTGCACATACAACAATTTGTCTAAATGAAACCGGTTGCATTTGTGCATAACGTAGCTATATACTTAATGATAACAACACTGTTTTCGTGGGTTGTCAACAAAAAGATTTGTAAAGTGAGGTGAAAAGATGATGAAGTTGGACGACATCGCAGCCCTTGCAAAAGTCTCCAAGACAACCGCTTCACGCGCACTTGCCGACTCCCCCCTCGTCAAAGAAGAAACCAAGGCATTAATCCGAGAGATCGCAAAAGCACACAACTACAAGCCCAACACATTGGCCAGTGCATTTGCCAGGAAAAAGTCAGGAATCATCGGTTTCTGTCTCTTGAACAAGGATCATCCTTCCTTCGGCCACCCCTTCTTCGGACCGGTACTCGATGGCGCGCTCGAACAGGCAAGAAAAGACAATTACCACATCATCCTCGCCGCCAATAAAGGAAGTGATTATGTGTTTGAGGAACCTTTCATGCAGGATTGCATAGAAGGAGTCGTTCTATCTTCCTTCGCACCGGCCAAGGCAGTGCAAGAGTTTAAAAAACGCGGTATACCCCAGGTGCTCATCAACGATGTCCTCAATACAGAGAACAACACGTTTATCATGGATGACAACTACGGTGGGGCATATCAATTGATGCAGCATCTCATGAAAGACAAGGGCCATTTTCGAATAGGATTCCTTACCGACCGCCTGAGTCACACCAGTTATCTTCTCCGATACTTTGCATATATTGATGCACACAGGGATGCAGGCCTGCCAGTATATTCCAACGACAAGCTCCCCCTTTTCGACCTTGAAGGAGGTTTCTCGCTCAGCAGTGATTACTACCTGAAAAAGTATGGGTATGACGACATCCCCCGAATAGGATCTCCCATGGTGGTCGTCGGGGTCAAATCGGCGGCAGGGTATGAGGCGGTAAAACAGTTGATTGCAACAGGTGACCTGCCATCGGCAATCTTTGCTGTTTCGGATTCTCTTGCCATCGGAGCCATCCATGCGCTGCAGGACGCAGGTCTTCGCGTACCCGAGGATGTCGCCGTCGTCGGCTACGATGACATCATCAGTTCGACCGCCGTGAGGCCGGCCCTGACGACTGTTCGGGTCAACCGAAAGGAAATCGGACGAACAGCGATACAAGAACTTGAGAAGCTCATCGAGAACCCCGAGCAGGAAACGAAAATCATCTATATCAAGAACAATCTCATTGTCCGGAAAAGCTCCTGATTCATGGGACATTACTGATCACAAGAGCACAAGAATTCGTAATTGCTTGCACCCGTACCGTCCATTGAGTACACTTTCCTTGTATTGATCACCCAAAAGCCTGTTGCAACAAGGACTGCCAATGTCAAAATGTGCGTTCGGTGATGCGTATACCCTCTATTACCTGCCCTCCCGGAGAAGGATAGCCTACTATGGATGAGCTGATCAGCAACCTTCTGCGAGGCAGTGTTTCTTCTGTGATGTATGTCGTGCTTCTCTTTACGCTGACAAAGAGCAGATTCGGGCAAAAGACTACCATTCTCGTTGCCATCTTTGTGTTTGCAATCAATATGACCAGTACGCTCTGGTTCTATCTCTATGGAGACCTGACGTCTCTCTCACGCTTCACCCTGCTCTTGTTCATTGTAATCGGGCTCGCCATGAAACCACTGACAAGGCAGAGCCTCATGCAGTGGAGCTTTACCTTTCTTACCAGCATCAACATCGCGATGATGATCATTTTCCTCAGCTTCATTTTGGGAAGACTTTTCCCCCAGCCCCAGTATGCCAACACCCTGCTTCGACTGGTGCTCTACCTCCTTGTAATTCTCCTGTTTCAGAGATTTTTACAACCCATGTACCAATCAATCGTCGACAACTGGCCGATTTTCTCCGCCTTGGTCATCTGCATTTTTCTGAACCTTTCCTATTACTTCTCTGTCACAACCAATATCAAGGACACGCTCGCAACCAACAAATGGCCGCTGCTGCTATTGGTCGGTCTGTCTATTGTTGCGTACGGAACCGTTTTCTACTCCATGAAAAAGTTCTTGACCATGCATGCTCTGGAAATTGAAAACATGAAAATCCAGAAAGAGACAGGACGGCTGTACGAAGCTGCCCTGCAGATGGAAAAACATGCAAACTATGACATGCTGACAGGACTTCCCAACCGAAGATTCTTCTTTGAGCGATTGGAGCACATCGTCAAGCACAGTCAAGGCTCGCAAACGTTTGCAGTCCTCTATATCGATTTGGATGGCTTCAAGTCCATCAATGATACCTTTGGTCACCAACACGGGGACAAGGTCCTGATGGAGGTGGGAAATCGATTGTCTCACTGCATTCGTGAAACAGATTTTGTCGCCCGACTCGGGGGCGATGAATTTGCAGTAATCACATCCGACTTTGAAGGCCAATCCAAGGTAGAGCAATTTGCCAGGAGAGTACATGCAGTGCTCCAGGAAACCATCGACATCGACACATTCCCGTGCTCGGTAAATGCCTCCATTGGTGTTGCCATCCATCCCGATGCCGGCTCGGACAGCGAAACCCTGCTGCGAGCTGCCGATGCTGCGATGTATGAGGTCAAACGAACCGGCAAGGGTGGTATTAAAATATCGGCAGTAAAGTGAAACAGCCAAACTAATTACCATGAAATTCCGAACGCCAGTGAATACGGAGAAAACGAGGCTTCAAGGTCCTGCTTCCCTATCCTTGCATGCAGGAGGGGAATTCCAAGACCCACTGCAGTCCCGATCAAGGCCCCTGCAAGAACATCGGTCATGAAGTGACTGCCGCTTGCAACCCTGAGCAGAGCCGTCGCCGTGGCAAGCGTGTAGGAAACCACGGCCACCGGGACCTTCCACACCGAGTCAGGGTGGTAGGAGGCAAAGACCGAAGAGGCAAAAGCAGCACCGGCGAAGGCCATGGTAACATGGCCTGAAGGGAATGAATCATAGGCATCACCTTCGGTCACCTCGCGTAGGGGATAGTCATCGAAATACAGGAAAGGCCGGGCTCTGGGTATGCATAGCTTCCCAAGCTCCTTCAAACCGTAGGCGGCCAACATCGCCTGTGCATACATGACACCGATGGTCACATATTCGCTTGCCGGCTCAGCAAGCAACAATGCAGGGGCCAGGACTGATGCAGCTACAAACAGGGTTCCTGCGGTATCCAGCGATTCCGAGTATGGAAGCATGACCGATCGATCGAAGGCATTCACCTTCGTCGATGGAGTTGCCTGGACCATTGCAGTGCATACCAAGAAGAGTCCCAAAAGAGCTGTGGCTTTTCTCATACCCTGCCCCGCTTTGCAACCGCGGCTCTGAACAAAAATACAAGGGCGGAGCCCAAGAGAACGCCTCCAAGCACATCAGTAAACAATGAACCCCGCTGTAGAGCCTACCCAGCACGGTAATGAGCATGACCAGGATGGATAAACCTTGCAAAACGATTCTAAGGCGCTTGCTTGATACGAAGTGTTGGTATTCAATTGAGGCAGAGCCCATGATACACAGCACAATCATGGTATGGCTCGACGGGAAGGATGCCTCCAATTGCTTTGTGAGCAATAGGGGACGGTAGTTGATCACGACTGTTTCAAACAACAGGTATAACACAATGACCAAAAGATAGAAGGCGCCCAGTATCAGGAATGAGACATCGACGTGCCCTTTGATCAGCTGCAGCAACCCCGCTGCAGCAAAACCGAAGGCGGTAAGCAAAGCGGCAACACCAAGCCAGTCGGTAATGACATACCAGGCAAGATGGGTTCCGATGAACTGATGCAGCAGGCCGTTGAATGTAGCCAGCCCCACTGATGACCCTTGTGGACCGATCGGCTGCACATCCACCCCTACCAGCAGAAAAACCAGAAGGAAAAACAACACCAAAAGAACAAATGCTCGCTGTACGTCTCGTTTCATGTTCGCACCTCCGCTGTCCATTGTGCAGAACAGCGCTCGAGGTACCACAAACAGGGCTTTACAGCGACGATACTTTGCGTATCATTGACGTTTGATGAGCATAAAAACCTTGGAAAACACCAAACAGAGCAGGAAGGTTGCGGGATACGGCTGACGACTGCTGACAAGTACAAGCAACAACACCAAACCCAAAACGAAGGAGAGAGTCCGAACTCTTATGCACCATTGAGGACCAAGATGCGACTGTACAGCGAGCTCAAAGACACCGAACAAGGAAAGCAACCCAACCATCGTTATAAGCAAGGGCTGCAGAAACGAGGCAGTCGGTGAGAAGGAAAACAAAGCAACCGAACCGCCGTCTCCATTGGCAAAAAGGGGCAGGAACAACAACAGGACTGCTAAAAAGTCGAGGATTCCGAACAACAAAATCCTGCTTCGCCCTGCAGCTTGCTCAACTTCCGAGCGGGCAAGAAAGACCAGCTCGTTTGTGCTGAGCAGCTCATCCACCGAAAGAGAGAACAAGGCAGCCAACTGCTGCAGTGAGCCGAGGTTCGGAAGACCCCGTCCCGTCTCCCATTTGCTCACCGTTACCCTGGAAACATACACTCTCTCAGCCAGCTGCTCTTGGGTGAGGCCTAAAGAAATTCGACATGCTTTAAGTTTTTCATGAAACTGCATGCTATCCGGTCCTTTTCATTATGGTTGTATGTCACTATACCATACAAAGAATGCTTAGGCGAATGAGTAATACTCCCTTGCATTGTAGGTGTGTTCACCGTAGTGTAGGAAGAAGAGGTTTGCAATATCGATGAGAAATAAAAACAAACGTGTGGGAAGAAAACGCTGGCTCATTGTATTGGGCTTGGTAGTGCTTATTTTCATCCTCGTCTCCCTTGTTACGACGAAACTTGTCTACGATGCACAATTCCGCCGCCACGACCGTCCTGATGAGACAATTCATGCCAACCTGCGGTATATCGACATTGAGCGCGACTATCCTCGTTCGATTGTACACTTCACATCAGGGAAGAACACATTGCAAGGCTATTTCTATGGAGATCGGAGCGCTCGTGCCTTAATGGTTGTAGCCCACGGGCTTGGAGGAGGAGCGGACAGCTCCCTGAGCCAGATCAGGCACTTTGTCGATTCAGGTTTTTTGGTATTCGCCTACGACTGCACCGGCAGCTATGACAGCGAAGGCTCGAGCACAAGGGGCTTTCCCCAATCGATCTTGGACCTGCATGCCGCCCTCGCTTATCTTGAAAGCCAACCAAGCCTCGCTTCGCTGCCCCGATTGCTCTTCGGCCACAGCTGGGGCGGCTATGCCGTTGCTGCCGTACTTTCGTATGATCACGACATCAAGGCGATTGTCAGTGTCTCCGGGGCCAACTCGGCGATGGACATCATTATTGAACAAGCAAAACAGATGATGGGAAATTCGGCATACATCCAATACCCCTTTCTCTGGTTCTATCAGCGCATGCTGTTCGGCAAGGCGGCTTCCTTTGATGCAGTGTCGGCCATCAACACCGCGAACATACCGGTGCTCATCATCCATGGCATCGAGGATGAGTTGGTTCCCTACGATGGCAGTGCCATCATCGCTTTCAAGGACGAGATATCCAATCCATACGTCAGGTACATCACGGCAACCCGTGAAGGGCGCAACGGCCACAACAATCTCTTTCGCACCGATGAGGCTGTTACGTACGTGGAGCAGGTGAATAAGGAGTATCGAGCGCTCTATGACGCCTACGAAACCCAGATTCCCTATGAGGTGAAGCAGCGTTATTATGCTTCAATCGATCGTTTCAGGATTCATGCCCTACAGCCGAGTCTGATGCAGGAAATAGACGCCTTCCTCGATTCTGCAGTGGTGCAACCATACCCATAGCATACATTTTCTTTGTGAATGTATGAAAAACAGGCAACTCGCAGTTGCATCGCAAATCAAATGCGATACAATGGCAAAAGCCACACGTTGGAGGTGCCCATGATATCCGTTCAACCGATATCCTCAAAACATGATTGGAATTTATTCTTTGAATTTCCCAATACATTGTATAGGGACAACCCCTGCTATGTACCAACCTTGCTGCTCGATGAACGGTGGAACTTCAACCCTAGAAAGAATCCTGCATTCGAATATTGTGAGACCATTGCATTTCTTGCCAAACAGGATGGAAAGGTTGTCGGGCGGGTCGCCGCCCTGATCAACCACAAGCTCAACAAGGCCAAGGAACAGGCATACATGCGGTTCACCCGTTACGACGTCATCGACGACATCGAGGTCAGCCGCCTTCTCTTTGCGGCGGTCTTTGCCTGGGGCAGAGAGAAGGGAATGGATACCATCATCGGCCCCATCGGCTTTTCCGATTTGGACAAGCAGGGCTTGTTGGTTGACGGCTTCGACCAAATGGGGATGTTCATCACCTTGTACAACCACCCCTATTACCATGACCACCTGACGCAACTGGGATTTGCCAAGGACATCGATTGGGTGGAGTACAAGGTGTTCGTTCCCAAAAAACCCGATCCCCGCATTGAAAGGATTTGTAAAATTGCACAGAAACGGCACGGGTATCGGCTGCTCTCCTTCTCCAAGAAGAAGGAGGTCATCCCCTACGCCCACCAGATGTTCCATATGTACAATGAGTCTTTTGCAAAGCTCTACGGGTTCTGCCCGCTCAGCGACGGACAGATCGATATGGCCATCAAGCAGTTCTTCAGTCTGGTGAGTCTGGACTATATTTTCGTTGTCGTCGACGCACTGCAGTCGGTCATAGGTTTCGGCATCATGGTGCCATCGCTGTCAAAACCTCTGCGCGCTTCCCGCGGAAGGATTTTCCCCTTGGGATTCCTGCACATCCTCAAGGCCCTCAAAACTCACGAGGTGCTGGATATGTACCTCATTGCCGTCAAGCCGGAGTATTTCGGAAGGGGTGTCAATGCGATCATCATGCACGAAGGCATCAAACGCGCCATTGCAAACGGGGTTCTCTATGCGGAGACGGGTCCTGAGCTGGAGAACAACGACAATGTACAGACTCAGTGGAAGAGCTTTCACACCGAGCAACACAAGCGTCGAAGGTGTTATATCCGTCCATTGACCGAAGAATCCGTGCAATGAGATGCTAGGAATCACTATTTACTGAGAGTTTGTTTTTTACTTCTCCCGAATCTTGCCGTATACTACTGAAGAAAAGGGAGAGGAAAGGTGAAAATTCAGAAACAACAGGCCATGCGTACAGTCCTCTATGGACTCGCCCCGCTTTGCTTTGCCGCACTGTATTTTTTTGGTTGGCGGTTCATTGCCACTCTTGCTGTCGTTAACGCCACAGGACTCTTGTGTGAATGGCTCATGTTCAAACGGTATGGATTCAAGGTTACCGAATCGCTGTTCGTCTCCTGTACGTTGTTTGCGCTCTCGCTGCCTCCAACCATACCCCTGTGGATAGCAGCCATGGGCATCGCCTTCGGCATCATCTTCGGGAAAATGGTATTCGGCGGTTTCGGAAAGAATATTTTCAATCCAGCCATTACCGCCAGGGCGTTCGTCTATATCAGCTTTGGAGTCCCGATGACCGCCGCATTCGTTGAAGATGCCACCTCTCTCGGCTTTTTTCCTGCAGCTCTGGGGTCGTGGCTCAGCAAGGCCGACAGCGTCTCAGCGGCCACCCCGCTGGTAACCAAGGGCGAACCGCTGCTCGACCTGTTCCTGGGCTTTACCAGTGGAAGTTTCGGTGAAACCAGTGCCTTGTTGATCCTTCTCGGAGGCCTGTACATCATCTACAAGAAGGCTGCCAACTGGAAAATTGTTGTCGCTTCTCTGCTCTCGTTCACCCTTTTGCAGACCATCTTCTGGGCAAGCGGACTGCAGATTACAACCGAGCATGGACTGGTGGGAGTCTCATCCCCCTTGGTCGCCCTCTTTTCGGGCAGCTTCCTGCTTGCTGCTTTTTTCATGATTACAGATCCTGTATCCGCCTCCCAGTCGACTGATGCCGGCAGATGGATCTACGGCGCCCTTTTCGGCCTCTTGACCGTGTTGATCCGCACCTTCTCCACCTGGATTGAAGGGGTGACCTTCGCAATCCTCATCGCCAACATGTTCGCACCCCTGCTTGACACCCTGCTTAAAAGTGCAAAAGCAAAGAAGAAGCAGAAAGGCGCGCAAGGAGGTGCTGCATGAGCATACAGAAAACATTCTATAAAGATCGCATCTACCCGCTGCTGTTCATGTTCCTTACCACCTTTTTCTGCATCCTGCTGACTGCAGGCATTCATCTAGCCACGCAAGACCGTGCAGAGGCCAACGAGCTCTCTTTCACCCGAAAGGCAGTCCTCGATGCAGCAGGAGTTGAGTATGAGAATACTACAGCAGGCATCGAAGCTGCGTACCTGAAATCCGTTGAGGAAGCAAACGGGTATTATACCACCGAAGGCTCCGGCGGCAAGCGCTTCATCATCCCCCTTGAGGGACCGGGCCTTTGGGGTACCATCTCCATCATGGCTGGATTCGAAGAGGACCTGCAAACCTATACAGGAATTGCCATCGTCAGCCAAAACGAGACTCCGGGCTTGGGAGCCCGTATCGAGGAGCCGTGGTTCACCGCCCAATTCAAGGGTAAGCGGGCACCCTTTACATTGGTTGAGGAGGGCACTGCAAACGCTGTGAATGAAGTGGATGCCATCACCGGGGCGACCCGCACCTCGGAGTATTTCAGAAACCTTTCAAACCAAGGTGCAGATGCTGCCAAACGCATCATCAGAGGAGAGTGATATGGCAAAGAACCAACTACGTAAAACCTTTTTGGAACCACTTGGGAAGAACAACCCCGTGTTCGTCCAGATATTGGGCATTTGCTCCACCCTCGCAGTCACAAACAAGTTGCAGAACACATTGGTCATGACCCTCGGGGTTATGTTCACCACCGCTCTCTCCAGCTGGACCATCTCGTTGATGCGCAACCACATACCGTCAAGAATCCGTATGATGGTCGAGACCATGGTCATCGCAACCTTTGTCATCATCGTCGATATCGTACTCAAGGCTTTTTACCCGGAGATGTGGAAACAGCTTGGACCCTATGTCGGCCTGATCATCACCAACTGCATCGTCATGGGCCGTGTCGAGGCGTTTGCACTGCAGAACAAGCCGATGCTTTCACTCATCGACGGCCTCTCTTCCGGTCTTGGATACGCGTATGTACTGCTTGCCATCGCATTCGTCCGTGAGCTGCTTGGAACCGGAAGCCTCTGGGGCTTTAAAATTCTAGGTGACTGGTGGACAAACTGGGCGATTATGATCATGCCCCCGGGAGGATTCTTCGTCCTTGCCATCCTGATCTGGATCATTCGCGAAACGATCATGAAGGAGGCCGAACATGCATGACGCTCTACTGCCTTTCGCCGTATTCTTCGCCTCGATTTTCACCGGCAACATCCTGTTGACCAACTATCTGGGTACCTGTTCGTTCCTATCGGTATCCAAAGAGATGAAAACCTCGGTGGGGTTGGGAATCGCCGTCATTTTTGTCATGGCCACCACCACACCGCTGAACTGGCTTGTATATGAGTATCTGCTGCTGCCCTTCGGGCTTGAGTACCTGCGCTTCATCGTTTTCATCATCGTCATCGCCGCCTTCGTGCAACTCACCGAGATGACCATCGAACGATACAGCGAGCCGCTTTACCAATCGTTGGGAATATTTCTGCCTCTGATCACCGTCAACTGCGCGATCCTGGGCGTCAGCTTGTTCATGGTCATCCGAGAGTACTCGTTCTTTACCTCATTCCTGTTCGGGCTGGGCAGCGGCATCGGCTGGTTTGTCGCCATCATCGCCATGGCAGGCATCCGGGTGAAGTTGAAGAACGCCAAGGTTCCTCCCGCTCTGGAAGGACCTGGCATCACCTTGATAATCGCTGGATTCATGGCCATGGCTTTCATGGGTTTCTCCGGCATGATCGCCGTATCATAAGGAGAAGCACATGGTGACTACACTTCTGATCAGCATCGCCATCATCAGTCTCATCTCGGTCTTCCTCGCCCTGTTGATGGTCATAGCCGATGCCACCATCGGCAATTACGGGGTCGTAAAGATTTCCATCAACGATGGGACCAAAGAGCTGGAGGTAAAGGGCGGCCAACCGCTGCTCAAGGCATTGAACCAGGAAGGGGTGTTCATCCCTTCGGCCTGCGGCGGTCGAGGTTCCTGCGGCCTCTGCAAGGTTCGAGTGGTCCAAGGGGGTGGAGAGTACCTTCCCACCGAGCTTCCATTCATCAGCGAGGATGAGAAAAAGCAGCAGGTAAGACTATCCTGCCAGTTCAAGGTGAAGTCTGATGTCGCCATCGTCATTCCCGAGGAGCTGTTCTCGGTCAAGGAGTTCAAGACAAAGGTTGAGCGCATCCGCGACCTCACCCATGACATCAAGGAAGTTACACTTCGCCTTAAGGATGGAGAATCCATCACACCAAAGGCAGGCCAATACATCCAGTTCATGGTGCCTGAGTATGAAAACTCCGATGAGAGCGTATACCGCGCCTACTCCATCGCCTCGCCTCCGAATGACAACACCCGTGTCGAGCTTGAGATTCGTCTCGTGCCAAACGGTATCTGCACCACGTATGTTCATAAATTCCTCAAGGAAGGCGATGAAGTCACGATCAATGGTCCGTATGGGGATTTCTACCTTCGCAATTCAGAACGCAACATCATCTGCATTGCCGGCGGATCGGGTATGGCTCCCATCAAGTCCATCCTGCTCGATATGGTGGACAAGGGAATCGACCGCAAGACGATGTACTTCTTCGGCGCACGTTCCAAGCGCGACCTTTTCCTGCTCGATGAGATGCGTGAACTTGAACAACGTCTGCCCAATTTCACCTTTGTGCCCGCCTTGAGCGAGCCGGCGCCGGAAGACAACTGGGAAGGCGAGGTCGGACTTATCACCGATGTGGTCAGGCGCATGGTCAAGGACGGGCCGAACAGCGAGGCGTACCTGTGCGGAAGTCCGGGAATGATCAACGCCTGCATGACCGTTCTCACTGAGCTGAACGTCGCAGAGGAAAACATTTTCTACGATAAATTCTCATAACAAGGAGCCAACGATGAAACAGACGCCTGAATTCGACAAAATCCAACAGCAGATGAAAAAAGGCGTTATCACCTTGGATGGGTTCCTCGGTGATGACACACGCAACCTTGTCGATATCATTGCAAGCGACAGCATGACCGTCAACAGGCTCAACACAACCTGCAAGGCGATTGCCGACCGTATGGAATACTTCAAGAATCTGGGACTGACAGGACTCGGGGAGTTCATTTCTGTAGATGACACATTCGATGTGAAGGTCGACTCGGTGCGAGGTCTGCTTCCCTCCCCCTTTGGAGGGAAGGGCATGTATGGAAAGATCAACACCACGGTGGTGAACAAGAAAACCGGCAGATCGGTTGTCTATACCGACCTGCATATCCACTTCATTGCCGACCATTGCTTCTTTGAAGGCAAAGGCTCCCCGTTCAGACTCGAACCCGAGGATTTGGTGACAGTGCTTGAGGTGGGTGAAGGAGAGCAATAGACGCATAGAGAATCCAACGAAGAAGAGAAGCAGGTGGATGGCTGCCTGCTTTTCTTTCCAACTAGGTCCGATGCTTCTAGTATATGAGGAGAGACTGAGCTTGCAATATCCTATCAACACCATCCTGTCATCAATGAATGCAAAGCGGGTGTTGTCCATGGCGGCAATCTCTATTCCCGTCAATATCGCTCATATACTTTTCTTCACCCGGGGACTTCCCTCTTCCACTCCCATCGAATACACCTGGCGCATCGGCATCATCGCAAGTCATGCAACACTGGCGGTAGTATTCTCCATCCTCGGTCTCCTCGTTTTTTTATTCAATCGCAACATGATTAAATCAGGCATGCATCGCCCCGTCCCCTATATTGCGGCAGCGACCACGTTGGCAATGGGGGTTGTCATCGTAACAATCGACCAGTTGGTGACAACTAGCATCACACCCTACCTCGTCGGGTGTCTTGTCGTAGGCGTCGTATTTCTCCTGCACCCCCGGCAGGCACTTCTCTTATTCAGTCTTTCCTATCTGGCTTATTACTTTGCGCTGCCTATCACACAATCCAAGCCAGCCATTCTGCTCTCCAACCGGGTGAATGGGATTACCAGTGCAGGAATAGGACTCTTTCTGTCGATACTGCTGTACAGGTCCATGCATTCGGATTTACAACACAAGCAAACCATTGAAGAACAACAGAAAGAACTCGAGCAAAAGAATCTCCAGCTTGAACGGTTGGCCTTTTTCGATCAACTTACCGGTATCTACAACAGGCGAAAATTTGAGGAGCTCATCGGCAGGCAACTTGAGCTGATGAAGCAGGACAGGTTCCCGTCCTGTCTTGTTCTCGTTGACATCGATCGTTTCAAGGAGATCAACGATACGTATGGGCATCTCTTTGGAGACACAATCATGAAGGCGGTTGCAACAACCTTCGCAAAACACATTCGTCCCATTGATGTACTCGCACGATGGGGAGGTGATGAGTTTCTCATCCTCCTCTCACACACTACAGTCGATGAAGCACGAACACTGGTGGAGAACCTGCAACATGCAGTCGAAGCGATGCATACAGACGTTGGTTTTCAATCAGTCAAGGTTACCACCAGTTTTGGAATTGCCGCCCTGCAGTGTGGCATTGATGACCCCTACGGCACTGCCTACAAGGATGCTGACAGCGCCTTGTATCAGGCAAAGCAACTTGGGAAAAACCGAGTGGAAGTTGCACAAATACAAAGCTAGATTCTGTGCCTCACTCTTTGCAATGAGAAAGAACCACTAAACAAGCATGTGCGTCCCAAAAAAGAGCAGGGGTTCCGCATAAAAAGCTCAAAACTGTCTTTATTCCTGATTCACAAACGCTTTTTCCAATTCAGCGATATCAATCTTTTTCATCTGCAGCAATGCCTTGCTCATCCGATTTCGCTGCTGTTGAGTTCCTTCAAACAACATTTCATCGGTTTTCCGTGCAGTAACCTGCCAGGAAAGCCCGTACCGGTCTTTCAACCAGCCGCACTGCTCGGACTCTGCATCGCTACTGAGATTTTGCCAGTAGTAATCGACTTCAGCTTGGCTCTCGCACTCTATCATCAGGGAAATGCCTTCATTGAATGAGAATGGATGTTCATAAGCACTATCCATCGCTGCAAACCATTGTCCTTCCAGCATGAAATCCAAGAACATGGCACTGCCCTCCAGATTCGGATCCATACCGCCGGGGTAACGGGCGATTTCACCCATCCGCGATTGCTTGAATACCGTTTGATAGAAAAGGCAGGCTTCCTCGGCCTTCCCATTCACCTTGTTTGTAAACATAAGGCTGGGTATGATCTTCGGCCTTGGCTCTCCTTCATCCTTGGTGAGAATGAGCTGCCAGGATACCCCGTACGCATCCTGGACCCAGCCGTAGTGACTGCTGAAGGGATATTCCCCGAGTTGCATGAGAATTGTGCCTCCCTCGCTGAGCTTGTCCCAAAGCCGGTCCAGATGCTCTTTTGCATGGGGATCGCTGCTTGGATCGAAATTCACAAAGAAAGAGATCGACGGATTGGGCTTGAAGTACGGCCCGCCGTTAATCGCCATGAATTGAAAACCGGAAAGTGCGAATACAATCAGATCACAATCACCTGAGGGAGTATCCTCGAGCTTGGTGACATGGATTATTGCAGAATCTTCAAACACCCGGGTGTAGAACCGTACGGCTTCCAATGCCTGATCGTTAAACCATAGATGAGGGATAATTCGTTGTTCTATCATATGTGCACCTCACATAGTAAAACACTATGATATTTTTTAGTGCTACACAACCTTCCAGGTGGTCAGAATACCTACATCAAGTGGCTAATTGAACCAATATCGCAGGATTTTTGAAACAGACAGGTGCTTTGAGCGACATGGCACGTCATTTGCATAGAGGTATGCATCGCAAAGGAGATGCCCCCTTGAATACTCACAATCGAACGATATATCTGGTCTGTTCAAAGACGGGAACCTGGCTTTCCACCTTGATCACGCTCTTTTCCCGCATTCAATATCCCCATGCTTCAATCAGCTTCGATGAGAGCTTTGAAAGAATGTACACCTTCGGGCGAACACGGCCGTGCAATCCTGTCAGCGGAGGATTCGCCATCGAGAATCTCAACGAAGGGGTGTACAAAAATCACTCTGATTGCAGCTGTGCAATCTATCGGATTGCTGTAACGCAGCAACAATATGAGGCATCGAGAAGGCTTGTCGAGGAGTTCATAAGGAACAAGGGGATGTACCGCTACAGCCTGCTCGGTCTCGTCGGCGTGCTTTTCAATATTCCCATCAAGCGGAGCGACCACTATTTCTGTTCACAATTCGTTGCAGAGGTTCTGATTAAAAGCGAGGTGGTTTCATCGTCTAAAGTTCCCCAGCTCATCACAACCGACGACCTGCGTGCTTTGGTGAAAAACGACTTGATGTACGAAGGCGTGGTGGAGCCTTCGCTCATAAGCCAAGCAATGAACCATGCAAAAGTTTCTTGAATTCGACATAATTCACCCACTTTCCATCGAGCTTCCTTCATCAGTATCTGCTACAGTACACATGCCATGATAAAAACACTGAATCATATAATCGAATTCATTGAAGTGCATCTGTGTGAGGACATCACCCTTGAGATGATCGCAAATGAAGCAGGAGTATCCGATTACCACTTCAGAAAGATCTTTTTCTTTCTCACCGGCGCCACCCTCAGCGAATACATCAGGATGCGGCGCTTGTCGGAAGCAGGTAAGGATCTTCTCTCGGGTATGAAGGTAACCGATGTCGCCTTCAAATACGGTTACGAATCCATCGACGGATTCACCCGATCCTTCAAGGCATGGAGCTCTACCCTGCCCTCGGATGTCTATAGAACCAAAACGTGTACGCTCTACCCCAAAGTGTCATTCAGCATATCAGTTTCAGGAGGAATCAACATGCAATACCGGATTGTAGAGAAGCCGGCCTTTCATCTTGCAGGAGTCACCAAGCGTGTCCCCATGCAGTTTGAAGGAGTGAACCAGGAAATTGTGAAACTCGCACAAAGCATCACAGAGAGGCAACGTGAGGAGCTGCATAGGATTCAAAACGTTGAACCGAAGAAGGTCGTGAATGCCTCCTATGAAGCTGATGCACGTTTTATGAAGGAGGAAGGAGAACTGACCCACCTTATCGGTGTTCTCACGACAGAGACACGTGCAGGGCAGCAGCTTGAAACCGTTGCAGTACCGGCCCTCACATGGGCTGTGTTTCCTTGTGAAGGACCGTTTCCCGGGACACTGCAACAGACAATGGCGGACATCTACGCCCAGTGGCTCCCTTCGTCCAAGTATGAGCTTGTCGATGCTCCAAATTTTTCTTGGACGACAATGGATGAAGAGAGAAGCGGATACGCAACCAGTGAGGTTTGGATTGCGGTCAAACCGCTGAATTGATCGCCCAAGTCCCACACAATGATTGAGGCCTGTGAGCAAATCTGGTACGATGCAATGCGGAGGATTCAATGAACAATTTGGCGGTCATTTCACTTGGAGGATCCATCATTGCACCGGATAAGGTGGACAGCGCCTTTCTCAGGCAGCTCAATGAGGCACTCAGAACATATTTACGTGAAGACAAGAGCAGGAAAATCATTTTGGTATGCGGAGGCGGAGCTCCCGCCAGGGTGTATCAGCAGGCGATGAGGGAAATCCAGGAGGATATCGACAGCGAGGAACTCGACTGGCTTGGTATCAGGGCGACCCACATCAACGGCCAGCTGGTCAAAGCAATGCTCAGTGATTTCTGTACTGACAACCTCATCATCGACCCGACCGGACATATTAATTTCCGGGGTCAGGTGTTGGTTGCCGCCGGGTGGAAGCCGGGCTTCTCAACCGACAACGACGCAGTCATCCTTGCAGAACGCTTTGAAGGCAAGCTCATCATCAATCTGAGTAATATAGCCAAGGTCTATACCGACGATCCCAAGAAGAATCCTGATGCAAAGCCTCTGGATTCCATCAGCTGGGCCGACTATAGAACGATGGTGGGTAATCAATGGACTCCCGGCAAAAGCACTCCTTTCGATCCAATTGCCAGCAAACGGGCTGAAAAAATGCAGATGAGAGTCGTGTGTGCCGATGGAAGGAACATCCAGAACACCATGGACATACTCTATGGTAGACCGTTTCTGGGTACCGTTATCGGAGACGGGAACGCGTAAGCGATAAGAAGTATGGCAGGGGCTTGGCAAAGTCCTGAGGGAAGGGGTTCTCCTGGGTAAAATCAGGTATCCAGGAGACGTTCTCGCCCAGTTCCTGCACAAAGCCATCCTCTATCCCCAACTCCTCCAATGCCGCAAGAAGAGCCTCATACTCATCTTCAGTGATTGGAGGGAAGGATGCATTGCCGAGGGGCGGTTCAAACTGAACCATCAATGAGAGATAGGCGTTCTCCTTCAATTCCCTGGAAAAATACTCAAGCACAGAGAAGCTGGCCGCCAAAGCGGTAGGGAAGACCAGATGGCGTACCAACAGCCCTTTCAGGCTTCCCTTCTCATCCACATAGGTGACAGGATGCTTTTGCTTGAGAAACTCCATGACAGGCAGAATATCATCAGCATACCGTCTCAGTCCGCAGAAAGTGGAGCTCACGTCGTGATCCAACGTTTTGACATCCACTAGGTAGACATCAACGTAGGGGTCGATCAGAGCCAAGCCCTCAAGAGACTCGAATCCCGAACTATTCCACACCACATCCAGTACAAGTCCCTTGGATCTGGCAAGCACCAATGCTTCGATGATCGAGGGGATGAAATGAGTGCCGGTGACCATATTCAGGTTGGTTGCACCCAACTCCTGCAAACCGAGCATGACCGAACAAAGCTCCTCGATGCTCAAGGTAATTCCCACCTCATTCTCATCGGTGGAAATCTGGTGATTCTGGCAATATGCACAATGGAGGGGACAGCCGCTGAAGAAAATCATGCCGGACCCGTTCTCGCCGGTGATCGGAGGTTCTTCGCCCTTATGCAGCCCGGCCCAGGCCACCCTCACTTCAGATGTCTGCCCGCATCGCCCCCTCTTATTCGCAAGTCGGTCGACATTGCATAGATTCGGGCAAAGTCTGCAGGTACGATATGCTTCCATCACCGATGCTTCCTTTCCACTCATTATTCCAGTGTAGCGAGAAGCTGATATTCTTGCATAGACTCTTTGGATGAGCCAAATATGTTTTGCTATTTTACTATACCTTATTCGGTATATTTATAATGCAGATATCAATCTTACATTGTATAGCTGTATTGAAACGCTTGACCCAACAGCACAAATTCATCACTCTTATCGCATGGCATTACGAGATTTCCTGAAACGTCCTTCTCTTGAGAATAAGGAGGAAGAACGGTACATCCTCTCCATTGATGGAGGCGGGATGCGTGGAATCGTACCCTCGGTACTGCTTGCAAAGCTTTCCTCGCTGCTCGAAGAAATGGGGGATAACCGCCCCCTCTATGCTCATTTTGATTTGATAGCGGGAACCTCAACGGGAGGACTCCTTGCCCTTGCCCTCAGCGCTCCGGTGGAAAAAACCAATTTGGTTGCCGATACGCGTTATATTTCCTACATCTTCAGGCAGGAGGAGCAGACCTTCTGGCAGCGATTGCGTAAGCAGCCTGGAAAGGAGAGCCTTTCAGGAACCCTTCCGTTCGGAGTGGATACCAAAACTCTTGAAACATTGTATCTCAAACACGGCAGGCAAATCTTTCCTAAAAACCAGGGAAGGATTTTCAGCCAGATATTCATAGATAAATACGATTGCGAGCCTCTGGAACGCTTTCTTCTGCAGACATTCAAGGATATTCCGCTCTCTGAAGCTGTGGTGCCGACCTTGGTGATGAGCTATGAAGCCTCCACCGGCAAGCCGTTTGTGCTCAGTTCGCATGACTCCCATGGCTTTCTCTTTCGTGAGGCGGCACGGGCAACCAGCGCCGCTCCGACCTTTTTCAGGCCGGCGTATCTATACGACCGACAAGAGATGTGCATGCAGACGCTCATTGACGGCGGTGTCGTGGCCAACAATCCTTCCCTGTATGCGTATACCGAAGCAAAACGGCTCTACCCGAATGCCAAGAAATTCCACATACTCTCCCTCTCCACTGCAAGCAGTGACTTCACCTTCACCGTCAGTGGTGCAGGTACCGGAGTAATAGGATGGATCGACCCTGCCAAAGGGGCTCCCATTCAGAAAATCTATGCCACTGCACAGATGCAGGTAGTCGACCATATCGCCCAAAAGATTCCCGACCTCTCGTATACCAGGATACACGGCACACTCGGCGAAGAGTACAAGCTTGACGCCACCAGCTCTTCCGCACTCGCCTCCATGAGCAAGGAAGCAGAGAGAATCTTTGGCGAACACGAAGAGAGCATTCGTACATTTGCCAAACTTCTGGCCGCCCGGTCATCGTTCGACCAACTCATCCTTGGACCCAAGGAGGTTGTACCGCAACAACGCCAGCTGCCTTCTTACATAGAGGAATCCGAACAGGACAACCCGGCACTTTCATCCTACTACTCCTTTCTTCAGCGCTACCAAATAGAAGAAACCACAACGCAAGAGGGAACCGTATGAGCACCCATCCCAAACAGATGGAGCTTGAGGCGGTCATGCGCAGACTGTGCGACGACTTGGACCACTACCTTGAGGACACGTACGGTGATCGCTACCCCTTGCATCCGAATCGACCGGCCAGGGGAAAGGCTGCAAGTGTCGCCTATGACGGACTCTTTTCCACCGGGACTCAATTCACCCTCGGATACGGCAGCGACCACGGCCGAGGTTACTTGGTCTCCGTGGAAATCCGCACCCTGTCAAAAGTACATGAGGAAGATCGAAAGGAGATTGAAACATCAGCGATCACCTATCTGCGCTCAATCATTCCCGCCTACTTTCCCAATCGAAACATCGAGGTGAAGAGGGACGGCAACGTTTACAAGCTTGTAGGGGATTTCTCCCTGGGCGCATCAAGCAACTGAACCAAACCGTTTTTCAGTCTTTCATTAGCCTGCCTAACAAAACGCTTGAACTCTTTGGGGCGATGGCCTCGGGAATCGTCGCTGATCACCCTCAGTATGGAACAAGGGATAATGCGCAGCCTGCATGCCATTGCAACACCAAAGCCTTCCATATCGCTTGCACCCAACCCCAATTCTTCAGTCAAGTAGGAATGCTCCTCACGATAGGAACGAAGCAGAAAACGATCGGCGGTGCCGAGAATCACCTGTTTGAAACCCGATAACGCGGGAGAAAAAAGCTCGATGGCCCCGTCAACCATCTGCGAATCACCGTCGAACGTCTGACCTCGCTTAAGGCCGAACGCCCGAAGGTCCAAGTCGTATTGCACCACCTGCGTCGCCACAAAGCCATCCCCGATTTCCAAAGAGGCATCGATCGCCCCGGCATAGCCGAGCAGCACAACAAACGAAGGAGCATACGCATCGATGGCCTGGATTGCAGCAAGGGCACTTTGCACCTTTCCCACTCCGATACAGACTCCGACAACCACACGACCGGCGACCTGAAGCGGCTCATACAGCTTTGTTAGCACTCCTTCCAATTCACGTTTTGTGGCTGCAAGTATCAGAACTTCACATTGCATGAATTACCATCTCTTTGCAAGATAAGGCAGTATGAGCGAGACGGCGATGCCGTGACGTTTCTCATACCCAGCCTGCATCGTTGCCTCGATCGCCTTTGAAGTAAACGCAACTGCAAGCTCTACCGACCTTTGGAAGGACTCCTTACGAAGCAAGAAACCCAATAAAAGGCTGGCAAACAAGTCCCCGCAGCCAGGATAGGAAACCTCAAGCTTCCGGTACGGTACCAGATACGATTCGCCCCCTGCATAGCAGGCCACTACGTTTCCGTCCCCAAGAGGGACGCTGGTGATGGCGACCTTTGCATTGGTTGCAAGCCCGAGTTCCTTCGCCCACGATAACGCTGCAGAAGCATCGAACTGCTCTTGGTACGGCCGCCCGAGCAACAGCGCCGCCTCGGTGGTATTGGGGGTGATGACGTCGGCATGCATGACCAGTCCCTGCATGGCATTCACCTGCTGTTCGGTTACCGGTCCATAGAGCGACCCCCCGTCGCCAAGTACCGGATCGACAAGCGTCAAGGAGGCTTTCTGATCCTTGATGAAGGCCTTGATCAGATCGACCTGATCGGAGCTGCCGAGAAAACCTGAGTACATTGCATCGAATCGAAGTCCAAGGTCCTTCCATGCATCCAGGATACCGATGATGTCTCTACTCGTATCCCTGAAATAATAGGAGGGAAATCCATCGGTCTGGCTTGATAGCAGGGCTGTAGGAAGCGGGCAGGCCTCCACTCCCATCACCTCGAGGACGGGCAGGACAACAGTAAGCGAGCTCTTTGCATAACAGCTCAAATCGTGGATGGCGGCACAGATTGGTTGCATAAATCTACACTACCGCACATCTGCAAACAAGGCAATATATGCTATACTCGGCCTAGTGGAGGTCCCCATGCTATTCTATGACAGTCTGCATCACCTGATCATCGCCGACGACCAAATCAATCCTTTGGCGTTCCCGCTTCCAACGCAAGATGAGTTGCACCACGAACTCTCATCCATGATCCTCTCATCCTCGGGATGGCGGAAAGTATTTGCCGAAAGCGGAGACGAAGAGGACGCGACGTGTGAGATACGCAACGAGACTGCAATGCTTACAGCACTTGCCGCCCTTGCCTTGGCACGCACGCTCGGTGTTCCTGCGGCCCAAAAGCAAGCGGTCCTGGGTGGAGAAGCACCTAAACAGGAAAGGGAGGCAACCATACTCGTAGGACTCGACGCCAGACCCACCGGGCGGATTCTTGGGGACATCGTCTGCCGAACCCTCACCGCCCTTGGATGCAAGGTACGCTACCTGTTCATCTGTGCAGCCCCCCAGATTATGGCCGACTGCAACCTGCACCCCGATGAGGCGGATGCATTCTTCTATATTTCGGCAAGCCACAACCCGATCGGGCACAATGGTTTCAAGTTCGGCAAGGACGGAGGAGTCTACTCGCTGAAGGAAGCCGATGAGCTTACCCGGGTCTACAGGGACATCCTCTTTCAAGAAAGCATGGCCCCGGCCTATCTGCAACGGCTGACCCAGGAAATGGACATACAGCAGTATCGAACGGTGTTGGAGCAGGTCGCGTTCGAACGACAACGCAGTCTTGAGCGCTACGAAACCTTCGTTTTGACCACTGCAGCCAAAAGCATCGATTCAGCCGAGCACGAACGCTTTCGCCAAGACCTGCGGCAAGCCCACCAGAAGGAGCCCCTATCGGTCATCGGGGAACTCAACGGCAGCGCACGATCGGCGAGCATCGACAAGCACCTGCTTACCTCTCTCGGCCTGAAGGTACTGTTGCTCAACGACCGACCCGGAGAAGTTGTGCATGCCATCGTCCCCGAAGGTGAGAATCTCGAGCTCTGCAGGACAACCCTCCAGGAGTTGTATGCCAAGGACAGTTCCTATCGTCTCGGATATGTTCCTGACAACGATGGAGACCGCGGCAACCTGGTCTATATCAGTGAACAAAGCGGTCAGGCCCAAATTCTTGAAGCCCAAAACGTATTCGCCTTGGTGGTGCTTGCCGAACTCTCACAAACGAGATTGCAGAATCCGAACAAGCTGCTGGCCACGGTGGTGAATTGCCCGACATCCATGCGCATCGATCACATCGCACAAGCTTTCGATGCCGAAGTCTTCCGCTGTGAAGTCGGAGAGTCGAACGTAGTCGACCTGGCCCGCATGAAACGAGAAGAAGGGTACCTTGTGCCGGTGCTGGGAGAAGGATCGAACGGCGGCAACATCACCCATCCTGCAAAGGTTCGCGATCCGCTGAACACCCTTCTCAGCCTGGTCAAACTTCTCAGAAACCGCGATATCGCCAAGCTCTGGTTTCTTTCCGTCGGCAAGCAGGTTCCCCGCTCCATCACCTTGGACGGCATTATCGAGAGCCTTCCGGTCTACACGACCACCGGCTCCTTCTCGAAAGCCGGGAAAATGCAGGTCACACAAAGTCATGGAATTCTCAAGAACCGGTATGAGGCGTTGCTGCAGAGCGATTGGGAAATGAGAAAAACAGAGCTTTCTGCGATGGGTATCCACTCCTTCACCATTTTCCAAACCGAGGGTACGAACTGCTATGAGGGGATGGGAGAAGCCTATCGTCATGGCTTATACAGCGGAGGATACAAGGTGGCACTCAAGAACCGAGACGGAGTAATCACCGATTATCTTTGGATGCGCGGAAGCAAGACGGAACCGGTATTCAGGGTGGTTGTCGACTGCCAGGGCGATGATGAGAACCGGTATGAGTATCTACTGGCGTGGCACCGCAGCATGATTGAGCGGGCCGACCGGGCTTAGCTTTCCACCTGCCAAATCTCGTTGGCAAGTCCTTGAAGCGTCTCCTCCCTCCGAGAGGAGGGAGAGAGTTCGCACTCCCATACCACCAATACTCGATATCCCATCTGCAAGAGCAAGGCAAGTACTTTTTGGTCACGCTCCCTATTCTTCATAAGTTTTCGTTCCCAGAACGGACGGTTAGTCTTCGGAATAGCAAAGTGTCTGCACCCCTGATGAGCGTGCCAAAAACAACCATTGATGAAAATCACGGTCTTGTATTTGGGCAGCACCACATCGGGTTTTCCCGGAAGATGGGTATCGTGGATGCGATAGCGAAATCCTTGGCGGAAAAGGAAGGTACGTACCGCCAATTCCGCCTTGGTATCCTTTGCCTTGATGCCGGCCATGATCCTGCTTCGTTTCTCGACGGAAAAACAATCGCTCACGACCGGTCTCCTCTTACAAGCTCAAACCGGCGATGGCCGCCCCGATGGTTGGAGAGTCATCAATACGCACAAAGCGGTAGTAGCGTTTGTGCTCAAGCTGCAGATAGGTATGCAGGTAGTACTCGGTGTACTTTTTCAAGTATTCGGTCTTGTAGAATGTGGTACCGTCTGCGTTGATGCATACCGGCTTGCGGGGATCGGTTCCCGCTCCACTCTTGATCACTGTCGCTGCAAGATTGGCTGCAGTGAGTTTTGCCGCACGGGCGATGACTGCATCGATGATCATCCATAAGGCGATTGCATCGTCCTCATTGCCTTCACAGCAGGCAACCAGGGCATAGTTGGAATTGAAAGGCATCTCAAGGTAGTTGCTCATCACCGTTGTATTGACCGTGCCCAGCTGCGCAAAGCGCTTGGCAAACGTAGAGCTGAGCACACCCTCGGCGATTGCCTTTTGAATGACCAGCGTACTCAACGGCCCGAGGTAGGCTCCACTGATCATCTTTTCCAGATGATACTGCTCGGGATGCTTGGTCGAGTCGAAATATTCGCGGTCGAGCCTGCCGGGACAGAAGTCGAAGTTTCCCGATTCGATGTTGATGATCTGGCTTTTGCCATCAAAAAGACCGAGTTTGGAAATATTGCTGTTGCGTTCGACATAGGCGGTGTTCGTCCCCGTGCCGAGAATGAACCCGATGTACCCGCTGTAGTCTGTGTCGCTTGGTGCGCCCTGACCTGCAAGCAACGTGGCTACGGTATCGTTGAGCACGGCGACTTTCTTCTTCGAAACATCGTAGCCACGACGAGCCAGTTCGGAAAGCAGGCTGGCTCCGACCTTTTTACCGATGACTTCGGGTGCCTTGATCTCCTTGGAGAATACCAAAGGGATGCCGTCGTGGTCTTCGGTGATGGCCGCTGCATAGGAGAAGCAGAATCCGATTTTATCACTCTTGTCGATCAGCCTTTCCACCTCATCGGCAAACGTGCTGAAAAACTGCTGGGCGGTAACCTCTTCCTTCACACCGGGCATCGAAACCTTCCTGAAGTCCTCGATATGTGCCAACCCCTGTTCGTCGAAGGTGACCAGACAGGTGCGGAAGTTCGTTCCTCCGGCATCCAGGACGATTACCGGCTCACCCTTGGCGAGGCCGCTCACCACCTCGGTGTAGGTTGGAATCATCTTCAAAGAGCTGCCGCTCTCGTTTTCCAGCCCTTTCTCCATCTCGCTCAGGAAGGTGGCGAGCAAGGACTTCATATCGATGGAAGCAGCTTCGATTCCCCACTTGGAAAGAAATGCTGTGGTATTCTGGACACAATCGGACATGATTTCTCCTTATCAGAAGAAAGAAGGCGGGCCTACACCCCCTTCTCCTCCCCATTGATTTTCATTGCAAGCGGTTTTACCGCAAAGTATCCCTCATCGTCTGAGTGTAGCATAAAAGTACCCTCGACACGAACAGGGGTGCTCACTCTTCTTCCCTGTACCGTCACATCGGCAACCACGGTGATCTCGGGAATTTTCCCGCTGGTCACCACACCCGCCATCAAACCGGCAAGACTTGCACCTTCTCCCCACTGGGTTACCATCGCTCCCTTGAGTACGGCATGACCGACCTCCCACCCATGAACCGTCAGATACTGGATTGCGATATCGTTGAGAGGACCGCGGGCTGTATTGAGCAGGCTTGCGAAGAAGGAGGGGTTTGGTTGGCGGGTCGTCATGAATACAGGTAGATAGGTACCGATATCCGAGTTCTGAAACGTCAAAAGATTGGGAAGCGACTCATCGGAGCGAAAGTGCAACATGGCGCCCGGCAGTTCCAAGGATGGGGAGTTCAAAAAGGCTGCCACCGCGCAGATAGCAGAATCGGTGATGGCTGCAATAGCCACGGTAACATCATTTGCTGTAGGGGCTTTCGCTCCCAACGGCATCATAAGGCTTACTACAATGAGAATCAGTACTGCTGCTTTCATGACTACCCTTTCTTGTATCATATGCTACGGATACAAAGAGAACAACCATAGGAGAGAAAAAAGACAGAGTGGGGCGAATGTGGTACAATCAGGGCATGAGTTACCATCCGAAACAAACAACCATCTTCTGGTATGACTTGGAGACCTTCGGCCTGGACAGCAGGTACGACCGAATCGCCCAGTTCGCAGGCCAACGCACCGACTTGGATCTCAATCCCATCGGTGAGCCCATCGTCCTGTACTGCAAACTCAGTGACGACTATCTTCCCGATCCTCTCTCCTGCACCATAACCGGGATCACCCCCCAGGAGGTGAACAAGAAGGGAATGTGCGAGAACGACCTGATCGAGCGCATCAATGCAGAGTTTTCCAAGCCCAATACCGTGGTGGCCGGCTTCAACACCATCCGTTTTGACGATGAATTCATCCGCAACGCCCTCTACCGCAATTTCCTTGACCCATACAAACGTGAGTGGGAAAACAACTGCAGCCGCTGGGATATCATCGACTTGGTAAGGGCGGCTTACGACCTCAGGCCTGATGGAATCAGCTGGCCTCCCCGCAAGGAGGAGACAGGCAACCCCACCTTCCGCCTGGTCGCCTTGACAGAGGCCAACAATATCGAGCAGATCGGCGCCCATGATGCGCTGGTAGATGTAAGGGCCACCATTGCAATCGCCAAGCTCATCAAGGAGAAACAGCCCAAGTTGTATGAGTACTATTTCGCCCTTCGCAACAAGACCCAGGTCAAGAAAATCGTGCAAACGCCCTTTGGCGAGCCGGTACTCTACACAGCTGCCTTCTTCAGCAAGAACGAGGGGTGTTCGCGCCTGATTACAGCAATCACCCATATGAAGAGCAATGCCAACGCCATCATCTGTTTCGACTTGAGCAAGGATGTGGCCCCGCTTCTGAACGCTACAGAAGAGACGCTGCTGAAGACCGAAGGGGTGTTCACCCTTTCAATCAACAAGTGCCCGTTCGTTTCGCCGTTGAGTGTACTGACAGACCAGCTGGCGATAAAGCTGGGAATAGACAAGGAGCTTGCCCTTTTCAGGCACAAGCAGATCAGCAGCCACACAAAGCTGTTGATGACCGCACGCAATGTCGTGGACACGTATGAGGGTGTGGATGATGTTGACTTCCAGCTCTATGACCGTTTCTTCGGGGATGCCGATCAGAAACGGTTCAATCTCATCCGCCAAGCCCAGCCCAAGGAGAAACTCTCACTGCATCTCGACTTTGAGGACGGCCGGGTCGCACCTCTGCTATTCAGGCATGTGGCACGCAATTGGAGTGAGGTGCTGAATGACGAGCAGAAACGCAAGTGGAGAAGCTTCTGTGCAAATCGCACTCTCAACCCACCGGGCACCATCAAGATGAATTGGAACTTCTTCAAGAGAAAAATAGATGAAAAATTGGCAAGTACGGAAATCTCAGCCGAGGAGAAACGCGTACTTGCCGATTTGAAAGCCTATGGAGAGGAACTGGAGAAGAGAATCTTCGGTTAGAGCAGTTTCATCTCTTTTGCAACCGATACGAAAGCATCGACGGCTGTCTCGATATCCTGTTGGGTATGGACAGCCGACAGCTGCACCCTGATCCTGGCTCTTCCCTGGGGGACGACCGGATAACAGAATCCAATGACATAAATTCCCCGTTCAAGCAGGGCGTCTGCCATCGCAACCGCCTTGTTCTCATCGTACACCATGACCGGAACGATGGCGGTCTCGCCCTTGACCAGATCGAAGCCCGCCGCCTCCATGAGAGAGCGGAAACGTTTGGCATTGCGCATCGTCAGGTCCTTGTAGGGGTTGTCCTGCTCAAGGATATCCAGAACCTTCAGCGTCCCTCCGCAGATGGCCGGCGCCAGGGTGTTGGAAAAGAGATACGGCCGGGCACGCTGGCGATAGAGGTCGATCAAAAGCTGGTTGCCGGAGATGCAACCACCGCTGGCCCCGCCGCACGCCTTGCCGAAGGTTGTTGTAATCAAATCAACCTGCCCTTCCACACCACAAAGTTCCACCGTTCCACGTCCTGTTGGACCCAGATACCCGGTTGCATGCGAGTCATCCACCATTACAAGGGCATCAAAGTCCTTTGCCAGTGCACAAATCTCGGCAAGCTTGGCAACATCTCCGTCCATGGAAAACACCCCGTCGGTTGCAATGAGGCGACGACGACAATGCCGGCTCTGCTGCAAACACTCTTTCAGGTCATTCATGTCGCTGTGCTTGTACCGAAACCTTTCGGCCTTGCAGAGCCTGATGCCGTCGATGATCGAGGCATGGTTCAACTCATCGCTGATGACGGCATCCCCTTCTCCCAGCAGAGGCTCGAACAATGCTCCGTTGGCATCGAAGCAGGAGGAGAAGAGAATCGTGTCATCGGTTCTTAAAAAGGTGCTGATGCGTTTTTCCAACTGTTTGTGCAACGCCTGCGTACCGCAGATGAACCGCACCGATGAGAGACCGTAGCCCCATCTGTCCATCGCATCCTTGGCCGCTTGGATCACTTCCTTGTTGTCGGAGAGACCAAGATAGTTGTTGGCACAAAAGTTCAGCACCTTCTTTCCCGCCACTTCGATGCTCCGGCTCTGGGAACTGGTCAGCACCCGTTCCTTCTTGAGCAACCCACGCTGTTCCTGCTCTGCTAAAAACGCCTGCAACTGCTGTCGCACTGTTTCGTTCATTCCCCCCTCCTTTGGATGGTAGTCAGCATGTCCGCTGTCATGGCTGCAAGGTCGAAACGGGGTTTCCAGTCCCATTCAACCCGGGCAGCATAATCTTCGAGGCTGTCCGGCCAGGAGTCGGCGATGGCCTGCTTGACCGGATCGATATCATAACTGATGGTGAAATCAGGAATATGGGTACGGATATAGGCAGCCTGCTCTTCAGGACAGAAGCTCATGGCGGCAATATTGAACGCGTTGCGGTGGCGCAGTCTGGCCGGGTTGGCCTCCATGATCTGGATGGCAGCCTGCACGGCATCCGGCATGTAGATCATATCGAGGTATGTGTCGCCGCGAAGGAAACAGGTATAGTGATGACTCTTCACCGCCTCGTAGTAAATTTCTACGGCATAGTCGGTGGTACCACCGCCCGGAGGAGTCATGTTGCTGATAACCCCGGGAAAACGGATGCCACGGGTATCGACATCGAACTTATGGTAATAATAGTCACACAGCAGCTCACCGGCGACCTTGGTCACCCCGTAGATCGAGGTGGGGCGCTGAATGGTATCCTGGGGCGTGTATTGCTTGGGTGTGGTCGGACCGAAGGCTCCGATTGAAGAAGGAGTGAAGACAGCACAACCATTGGCTTTGGCAACCTCCAAGGAAGCTATCAACCCACCCATATTCAGGTTCCAGGCATTCAAGGGATCTTTCTCCGCCCTTGCAGAAAGGACGGCAGCCAAATGATAGATGGTGTCGATGTTGTGCTTTTTCACGATTGCATCCACACTCTGTCCGTCACGGGCGTCAACAAGGTAGAAGGGTCCGCCTTCCACCAAAGGCTTGTTGACATCATTACGGATATCGGTCAGTACGACATGATCGTCACCGTATCGTTTGCGACACTCCAAAGCTATTTCCGAGCCCAATTGGCCCAACGAACCGATGATCAGGATGTTCTTCATGGCGACCTCCACAGAGCGCTTTTCTTGACAAGGATGACAACCCGGCTTACAATGAACATGTTCATTATAATAAACTCAATTCACTATGTCAAACTTTTTACCCAGCAGGAGCAGTCAGATGGAAAACCCTCCGATGATCGGCAAAAACATCCAGCGGATACGAAACAGCCGCAAGCTTACCCTCAATGTTCTCTCCGAACGTTCCGGTGTCTCAAAAGCCATGCTCAGCCAAATTGAGTCCGACAAGGTTAATCCTACTGTAGCCACCGTCTGGAAGATAGCCCGAGGCCTGAATGTGGAGCTCAACGACCTGCTCGATACCGACGTTCAGCCCAAGCGGGTGTTCAGCATCAACCCCGCCGGTGATGATGCCCCGAAAATGGAAACCCACGACAATGGCGTCTCCATCCGCATTCTCAGCCCCTTGAACATGGTCGAGGAGCTGGAGATGTACCTGCTCACCTTCGAGGCTCACAGCAAACTCGCAAGCGAGCCCCACTACCCTGGGACCCAGGAGTTCCTGACCGTAGTAAAAGGTGCGGTGAAAGTCCAGGTTGGAGAGAATGTCGCCGAAATCAAGAAAGGTGATTTCTTGGTCTATCACTGCGACATCGAACACTCCATCACCAATGAGAACAACCAGCCGGCAATCGTTCATATGGTAGTGCGCTTCACAGTCGACAAACGATAACCTTCCATATACTTTGACACACCCCTTTCTCTGCGGTATAAGGAGAAGAAGAGGAAGGGTTGCGCATATGGTTAAGAAAGGCATCATGGTCTCCTATGGGATGGGCAAGTTCATCGCCGAGTTTCTCACCGGGGCGTTTGGATCCATTGTATTCATGTTCTACGAGACCGAAGTCGGCTTGGCAGGTGCCTACGCCGCCCTGGCTACGGTGATTTATTCTGTCTGGAATGCCGTCAACGACCCCATCATCGGGTATGTCACCAACAAGACAGCGCCATTGGCCAAGAAATTCGGCCGGCGTTTTGTCTGGATAATGGGTGGGTTGGTGCTTTGCAGCCTCGCTTTCATCTTGATTTTCTCGGTTCCCACAACATGGGATACAAAAAAACAGCCGCTTCCCGTCTTCTTGTGGATGGTTTTCACCATCTGTCTCTACGACGGCTTGTATTCGCTGTGGGAAGTCAACTACCAGAGCCTGTACCCTGACAAGTTCCGAACCGATCGGGAGCGGACGACAACGGCTGCCATCGGAACGGGCATCGGAGTGCTCGGCATTGCCGGCGGGTTCATCATCCCCCCGCTCTTCTTCTCCTACGGTGTGAGGGCAAGCTATCAGGTCTGCGCCATCGTCATTGCGGCGATCAGCATTGTGTGCACTTTCGCCTTGAGCTTCGGCGTTTCCGAGACCAAGCAGATGATCGAACGATTCTCGGACCAGCACACGAAAAGCACGCCTCCCTTTTTCAGCCAGATGCGCAGGGCACTGAAAAACAGAAACCTGCTCGCCTTCGTCATCCTCCTGTTCTTCTATCAGAGCGGATGCATGCTGATGACCGCCAGCATCAACTATGTCGTCAAGTATGTATTAGGCGGCAAGAGCACCCAAGCCACTCCGATATTCGCCGGAATGTTGGTCGGCACCCTGCTTTCCATCCTTTTGTGGACACGTATCGCCAAGAAGGTCAAGAACAACCAGCGCATGCTAATCCTCTCGAGCTTCGCCCTGGCCCTCTTCGCCCTGCCCCTCACATTCCTCCCGAATACACTCTCATTCATCGTTGGGATGACACTTTGGGGACTGGGTTTCGGCGGTTTCTGGACCTTCATGAGTCCGGCCATGGCCGATGTAATTGATAGCCTGGTTGTCGATCAAAAGCGTCGTGATGATGGGGTTGTTCTCGGTATAAGAGCATTTTTCATGCGTTTCAGTTATGCAAGCCAGGCTATCGTATTCTTTGTAGTTCACAAGCTCACCGGCTTCGACGACCAGGTTATCACCCAGTCGGCAAAGTGGGGAATACGGTTGCATATGGGCCTCATTCCCGCCCTGTTTTTCCTTGCAGGAGGATTGCTCTTTCTGAGAATGAACCGTCTTGATTCCACACAGGTAGGGAAAAATCGTCTCGCCCTCTCCCAACTGGATATCTAGCAACGCTATGCAAAGAGCCGGCGGTTTTGTATACTTTGCTTTTAGGAGAGATGAATGCTGAAGAAACTGCCCGAGTATGAGAAACAGCTCGCAGATATAGACGAAAAACTGAGCCGTCCTGAAACCATGCAGGACATGAAACTCTTTAAAAGCCTGAACCAGGAGCGGTCGCATCTTGCCCCCATCATCGACCAATTGAGGTTGATGCATTCGCTGAACACCCAGATCAGTGAAGCCCATCAGCTCATGAAGGAAGAGACCGACCAGGAGATGCTTGAAATGACCCGTGAAGAGCTTCACGAGCTTGAGAAAGAACTTGCCTTGTGCGAGCAGAAAACCAAAGTACTGCTCATCCCCCCCGATCCCTTGGAAGGCAAGGATATCATCATGGAAATCCGGGCCGGTACCGGTGGCGAGGAAGCTGCCCTGTTTGCAGCAAACCTGTACCGAATGTATTCGCACTACGCGGATGAGAAGGGATGGAAAATGGAAATACTTTCCTCCAATGAAACCGGTATCGGTGGCTACAAGGAGCTGGTTATTTCCATCAGTGGAAAGGATGTCTACGGTTCGCTTCGTTGGGAAAGCGGTGTTCACCGTGTCCAGCGTGTTCCGGAGACCGAAAGCGGAGGGAGAATCCACACCAGCGCCGTCACTGTAGCCGTGCTTCCGGAAGCAGAAGAGACCGATATTGAAATTCGCCAGGAAGATCTGAAAATCGACGTCATGCGCGCAGGAGGCCCGGGCGGGCAGTGCGTCAACACCACCGACAGTGCGGTGCGCCTCACTCACCTTCCCACCGGGTTGGTGGTCATCTGCCAGGACGAAAAGAGCCAGATCAAGAACCGCGCGAAAGCACTCAGGGTGCTGCGCTCACGCCTCTACGACTTGGAAGAGGAAAAAAAGAACCGTGAACGGGCGGAAGCCAGAAAGAGCCAGGTGGGCAGCGGCGACCGCAGTGAACGCATCAGAACCTACAACTTCCCCCAAAACCGGCTTACCGACCATCGCATCAATCTGACGTTGTACAAGCTGGAACTCATCATGGCAGGCCAGCTTGACGAGGTGGTTGAAGCACTGAAAATCGCCGCCGGCGAGGCAGCCCTGAAGGACGGTTGAGCCTGTGACGACCATCCAAGCCTGGAAAGTGGAAACCGCCGCCTTGCTCAAGGAGGCGGGTCTTGCTTCCACGGCCGACCTGGATGCTCGGCTTCTGCTGCAGATGGCAACCGGGTATGACCAAGCCAAACAAATTTTATTATATGACCGGGTCCTCACCGATGCACAGCTGCACAAGCTCTCCTCGATTCGAGAAGACCGCCTACGCCATAAGCCGATGGCCTACATTCTTGGTTGCAAGGAGTTCTACGGCCGCAATTTCCTCGTTGATGAAAGGACTCTCATACCCCGACCGGATACCGAGACCCTCATAGAGGCTGTCATCGCCTTTTCCAAAGGAAAACAGCAGCCACCCAGCATCATCGACCTCTGTTGCGGCAGCGGATGCATCGGCATAACACTGGCACTCGAGCTGGACGCCAACGTAACGCTCAGCGACCTCAGTGAAGATGCCCTATCGCTAGCAAGAGAGAACGCAAAGCGGCTCCTGTCCAAGCCTGTGACGTTTTTACAGGGCGATCTACTCTCCCCTACCGACAAAATCTATGATATCATCGTCAGCAACCCACCTTACCTCACAGCCGCTTGGTGCGACGAAGTCTCAAACGAAGTAAGGTGGGAGCCGAGACTTGCTTTGGAAGGCTTCAGTGAGGACGGGCTCGGGCTCATCAGGAAACTAGTCAAGGAGAGTGGCAACCACCTGTGCTGTGGTGGAGCTTTATTTTTAGAGTGCGATTATCGGCAGGCGAAGGATGTGGCAGAACTTCTTTCTTCCCACCGATTCACCGATGTCTGCATAGAACGTGACTTATCGGACCGCGACAGAGTCGTATGGGGGGTGCTTGCGTGTACGAACAGCTGATCGAGCGATTCATCCAGAAAGCATTCAAGTATCCCAAGACCGACCAGGAAAAATTCTTGGCTGCAGCCACGTTCGCCGCGAGCAAGCACGAGAACCAAAAACGAGCCAGCGGGGAACCCTACATCATCCACCCTCTTGCGGTAGGAGAAATTCTGATCCAGTTGAAGATGGATGCCGATACCATCTGTGCAGGACTTCTGCATGATACCCTTGAGGATACCGCCACCACCTACGAGGAGCTCAAAGAGCTCTTCGGCCAGGCTGTGGCCGATATGGTCGAAGGCGAGACCAAGATTGCGAATCTGAAAACGATGAACAAAAGCTTGGCCGAGGCTGAGACCATCCGCAAGATGTTCTTCGCCATGAGCAAGGATATCCGGGTCATCATCATAAAACTCGCAGACAAGCTGCACAACATGCGTACGCTGCAGCACCTCAAGGCCGAGCGCGCCCGTGAGATCGCGGGAGACACCCTCGACATTTTCGCCCCGCTTGCCGACAGGCTCGGTATCTCCTGGCTCAAGGACGAGCTGGAGGATTTAAGCCTGAAGATTCTCAAGCCTGACACCTTCAACTACATACAAGAGTATCTTCTCTCAAAAAAGAGCGAGCAGAAAGCGTACCTGAGCAGAATCGACAAGTCCATCTACCGGGCTTGCGGTGATGCAAACCTAAGTGACATCATTGTAACGAGCAGGGCCAAGCACACCTACTCGATCTACATGAAGATGAAAAAGCGCAAGAAGGAGATCGATGAGATTTTCGATATCCTTGGAGTACGCATCCTGTGCAATACCGTTACCGAGTGCTATACGATCCTGGGTGTTGTACACCGCTTGTGGCCTCCCATTGAAGGGCGCTTCAAGGACTATATCGCCATGCCCAAGGCGAACAATTACCAGAGCCTCCATACCACCGTCATGGCCTTGGACGGCAAGCTGCTGGAAATCCAGATCAGGACCAAGGAAATGCACTTCACCGCCGAGTACGGCGTTGCCGCCCACTGGTCCTATAAAGCTGATTCGGGAAGCGACACCGGTTCCTGGTCGAAAATGGACAATGAGCAGTTCTCCAAGATCATCAGCAAGCTCAAGACCTGGTCGAACGAGATCGAGACCAGTGAATCATATATGGATGACATCAAGGGAGAGCTCCTGAAGGACACCATTTATGTGTTCACCCCCCAAGGTCACATCGTTGAGCTCGCAGCCAACGCAACAGCCTTGGATTTTGCCTACCAAATCCATACTGAAGTGGGCAATCACACCACAGGGGCAAAAGCCGACGGATCGATCATCCCACTGAACGCTCCCTTGAAGAACACCCAAGTCATTGAGATTCTCACCAGTCCCAACGCAAGGCCCCATTTACAATGGCTGCGTTACGCACAGACCAACAGCGCGAGGAAAAAAATCAAGGCTTGGCTGAACAAGTATGACGAGAACATCCTCATCGACAAGGACATCATTGCCAAACGCAAGGTGACCGAACCGCCGGTCAAGCTTGAACAGCAGCCATCCACCTCCGCACCCGTCGTTGATGATGAGAACATTGTTCGGCATGTAGTCGACGCCAAACGAATGAAATTCCGCGTCGGTGATGAGAAGAATATGATGATTCACATTGCACAGTGCTGCACTCCGGTGCGCGGCGATGACATTGTGGGGTACATCAGCAGAGGAAGGGGCATCATCGTCCACAAGCGGGATTGTCCCAACCTCAAGAATATGAGTGAGATCGTAGACCGCTCCATCGAGGTAGAGTGGGAGACCGAGTTCCCCAAGCTCACCAAACGGTTCAGTGTCACCAGCAAGCGCACCTATGACTTGTTCGGTGAGATCGAGGGAGCTCTACGCAAATTCAAGGGCCATCTCATCGAAGGCCGTCTCTTCGACGATGAGGAAGGCAAGTTGATGGGAACGTTCACCATGGAAGTCGAGCGGGAGGAGGATTTCAAGAAAATCATCAAGAACCTCAAGACAATCCCTTCCATCAACACCATCGCAGAGATTAAATAGCCGCTACTCTTCCAGAACACGAAGAATCTCAGGCAGCAGCTGCTTCTTGCGCGACAGCACCCCGCTGAGCAGGAATTTCCCTTCGCTCTCTTTCTTGTAGGCAAGCTTGCGCTCTGCAATCGGCATGCTTGTCATCAACAGGACGCTGTTCTCCCGTACGACATCGGTTATCAGGAACATCGCCCAGTCGAGATTGTGCTCAATCTTCACTTTCTGCAGCTCAGCAAGGTAGGAAGCCTTGTAATCATCCACATCGCTGAGGGTGGTGACTTCACACTGCCCTATGCCGAAGCTCACACCCAATTCCTTGTATTGCTTGAAGTCGGATTCCAGCATCCTGCGTGGATTCTCCTTGGCCAGCGAAGCGCCGCTGGCAAACATGGTTTGACCGAAGGCAACCATGTCGGCAACCTGTGCGAGGGCCAGCAGATCCTGTACGGCAGTGTAATCCTCAAAGGTGGTGGTAGGACTCTTGAGCATGATGGTGTCGCTGATAATACCGCTGAGCAACACCTTCGCCAGCTGTGCGGTGATCGGGATGCTGTTGCGGATGAAAAGCTTGTAGATGATGGTACAGGTCGAACCGAGGGGTTCACAGCAGATGAAGATGGGATTGCGGGTCTTTGCCGCTCCGAGGCGGTGGTGGTCGACGATCTCCACCACCTCGGCTTCCTCAAGACCTTCCACACCCTGCTCGGTCTCATTGTGGTCCACCATGATGAGCTTGGTCTTGGGCTTGTGCAGGAAACAACGGCGTGTCACAAACCCTGTATAGGTCTCTCCTTCAAAAACAGGGAGGCCGCGGAATTCGCTTTCGGCCAGGATATCCCTGGCCTCCTCAAACAGCGTATCAGCCTGGAGGCTTGGCGGATCCTGCACCATAAGCTGGACGACAGGAACGCTCAAGCGCAGCAGGCGCAGCGTTTCGGCGGTATCCAATGCGCTTACAAACACCGTACCCCGATAAGAATCCCAATCGACATTGCTGGTAATTTCATGTTCAATCCCTGTCAGGATGATAGCCGGGATCTGCAATTCAATAGCTTTCTTGATATGGTCTTCCCTGTCTCCGACTACCAGAATTGGAGCTTGACCCTCGAGAGCCTCCATATGCCTGCAAAATACCACATAGCGCATCGCCCCGACCATGATGGGGGCGGTAAAGCTCTTTCGTTCGCCCTTTTTCAAAAAGGAGCCTTTGAGCACCTTGGGGAAGTTATCCACCACAAAGTGATAAAGAGGACGCTTTCCGCTGTTCTCTTTGAGAATGAAGCTGCTTACTTCATCGACGCTGAGCAGGCCTCGATAGTGTTCGCCTTCCATGACAGGAACTACGGAAGATCGGCTGGAAGTGCCGTAGAAAGAGACCAGGGTATACACAGGGTCGTCGACCTGCACCACCGAATCAGCTTTTCGTATGACACTGCTCACCTTGGTTCTCACATCCTTGATAAAGGGAGGAGGCACAACCCCAAGCCGCTCAAACTGTGCCTTGGTGGCATCGTTGAGGCTGCCGCAACGAACAGGAAGATAGGTATTGTTCGGATCGATCTTATTCTTTAGATAGGCATAGCTATAGGCGGCACAGATGCTGTCCATATCAGGATTCCGGTGTCCACTTACATAAATCTCAGCCACTTCACACTCCTGTCGATGCCATATTTTATCCTAGTTGCACAAGTCTTACAACTCAAACCATGCTAGTCAGAAACCGCTAAATGGAGTACCATCAAAAGACCGGAGGATAACGAATATGCCAAGTGTAGTACTCGCCAATGATCATGGGGCTGTTGACCTAGCAGTCATATTTGCAGATTACCTGAAGAAAATCGGCTATGAGGTCAATCATCTCGGGGTCAAGACCAACGACTCGGTCGATTATCCTGATATGGCAAAAGCAGCCTGCGATGAGTATAAGAAGGGTGGTTATGAGTTCGGCATCCTTTTATGCGGAACGGGAATCGGCATCTCCATCAGCGCCAACAAAATTGACGGAATTCGATGCGCCCTCCCGCAAAACAGCTATGCCGCCGCCATGGCTCGCAGGCACAACAATGCCAACTTCATTGCCTTCGGAGGGAGAATCAACTACAGTGAAGATCCCGTGGAAATGCTCGACGCTTTCATCGAAGCTGCATTTGAAGGGGATCGTCACCAGCGGAGAGTCGATAAGATAATGGCACTCGAACAGAGCTGCTAACGGTAGTCCTTGTACGACCCCACCACGTAGAAATCGAACTTCAACAGATCGAAAAGCACGCCTACTTGTTTTGTTTGCAGGTTATACGCAAGCGTGACGGCGAGGAGTCTTTCACGCTTGCCGGTCACCGGACTGCCTACGGTTATCGGAGTAAGCGAAACCAACAGGTGAGTGAGTGTCGTTCTCCCATCGATTGTATACGGCGATATCATCGCCCCGACTCCAATCAGGGTATTGATGCCCACTCCGGCCGTCTGTCCTCCGGAGGAACGCTGACCGAGCAACGCCCTCTGGACGAGGAAAGAAACAGAAGTGGTATCGACGAAGGTTGGAACCAACTGGGTGTTGGCTTGCACGTCCAGCTCCCAGACATCGGTCAATCCAATGGCCGCCCCCCAAGCCAGTTTCAATCGGCTCGGATCGAGATTCCTCTCTCCCAGATGAGCATTGGTGCCGATTGTGATGCCCACATCGAAATATCCGGCAAATACAGGAAGAGCCAACACTATCATCATGCTTAGCAGCAGTACTTTCTTTCGCATACGAACCTACTTGAAAAAATATGTGAATCGAATGATATTGAAGCCCCAGCTGTCAATCTCACCTTTTTCCATGTCTATAAAAAAATAGGGGCTGAGCACCTCATACCAAAAGTCTTTCTGGATCAACTTGAACGGACTTGCTTCGAGGGCAAGCAGAGACATATTCCTCTTTGGGTTGAACGAATAGGAAACACCTACCATCGGGGCATAGGCGATGACATTGTGTGCAAGAAAATTGAAGGGATGACGTGTCGTTCGAATGAGATCAACTCCAAAACCTATCTGTAGATACGGGACTCTATAGACACCGCCTTGATCGGTTCCCAACGAAGTCCTGGCAATGACCGAAGGATTTGCAAATGCAAGATTCCAAGGCTTGTAAACCAATGAAAACTCGACACCGCTGGAGGTCAGCTGAGGCTGTGCCTCGACAGTCTGTCCATAATAGCCCAACCCGTAGCCTATACTGCGTGCAGAGAGTGAACCGATCAAGACCAATCCAACCACCATGAATGCAAGAAGACGTTTCATACTCAACCTCCAATAAACCCGAAGGCAAAACGTGGATAGCTGGCAAACGTCCGCCAGGACTCGGCCATCTCATCGGTGATGGGGACTGTACTCGAGTACAGTTCATCAAAATGCGCCTCAACCTGCTTGGCGAGCTCGGGGCTGTCGATCACCAGTGCAGTCTCATAGGCAAGATTGAAGGAACGATAGTTGATGTTGGTCGAACCGATCACCACATACCGGTCATCGATGATCATAAGCTTTTCATGCAGAAGGCTTCGACTCTCTTCGCTCTCCTTTTCAATTCGCAGATCGATACGCATGGTCAACAGGTCCTTGGCCATGTACTCGATTCCCTTTCGGTTGCTCACCCGCTTATCGAAGGGGACGATCATTTGAATGTTCACTCCCTTCTCCCGGGCCCGCCGGAAGGACTCGATCATATGCTTGTCCATAAAAGGCAGGAAGGGCAGCACCTTGATCTCGTGCCGGGCCTCGTTGATCAGCGAGCCGAATAGCTGGCTCATCTTCTTAGACTTCGGGTGTTGGTCCAGATAGAAGGCGTCGTAGGCTTTCAAGCCGTCGGCGGCCTGTAAATCCACAGCAAAATCATCCCGTTCTATGGTCTCCCAGCTCTGCTCGTTCCACCATTCGACGAAGTGATCGAGCATGGTTGCTGCCAAGGAGGGAGAGTAAAACTCATACATGCTGTCTCGCTGCAGGTCTTCTCCGGGAGCCCCGATGGAGATGTAGTTCAGGTTCATTCCGCCTACCGCAAGATGCTTACCGTCTATGATCAGGAACTTGCGATGGTCGCGGTACATGAGATTGATACCGCTGACCAGACGGGCCGCACTCATAGGGTTGTACTCAAGAAGGTGCACCCCGCTGTCCCTCAGATATGTAAGTGGTATCAGGTGATACCGGGTTTCGGTCATGTCAAACGGACCGATGCCGTCCACCACAAAGTAGACACGCACTCCGCTTTGGGCCTTACGGACCAAAGCGGTATACAAGCCTTCCAGTTCCTCGGAACTGGAAGCCAGGAAGGCTGACGTGATCAGATAATCCTCGGCTCCCTCGATCAACTCAATCAGGCGTTCGCGCCACGCATTGCCGTCATAATAGACGGTCGGATAGGTGACCTGCACCTTGGGTATATCAAAAGAGAGGAGCTTCTCCTCCAAGGTAAGCGCTTCATCAAGCGCCAAGGGACTCAGCATGTGACTGGTGGATGAACAACTCAAGGTGAAGAACAGAAACAGCACAAGAAAAAGAACTAGACACAGACGTTTCATCATAACCTCATGCTCGGAAATATAAACGGGTGAGGGAGCAGCTCGGAAAAGGCATACACAGTATGATCACCTCCCCTTCCCTCGGCAAAATCCACATCGACAAGGTGGATTTCAGTTTCAGGTCTCGAGAACTCTGCCAGAACCTGGAGGCAATGGGCGCAAGGCGGAGCCGGAGGAGCGTCCTGGCTTACCACGACGACCATCTTGATGCCGATCGTCCCTTCGCTGGCAATGGCATTGAGAATGGCATTGCGTTCTGCGCAGATGGTCGCCCCATAGCTGGAATTCTCTACATTACAGCCGCTGTAGACCCGATTGGTTTTGGCGCTGACCACGGCGGCCCCGACCTTGTAGCCCGAATAGGGAGTGTAGGCATTTTTCCGGGCCTTAGCGGCTTGTTCGATGCAGTACTCCAGCAAGGCTTTTTCTCCCATCCTTGCCTGCCCTGCTTCTAGAACCTTATTGGCACCAAACACGGTGCGTCCGTCACTTCCTCCATAGGAGGCCAACAGAGCGTTGAAATCTTCAATGCTTGAGAAGTCTTCGAAGGCATCGAGGCTTGAGAGCACGTAATCAGCTCCGGCATCGGAAAGTTCAGTGACAGTGAACGTAGACTCGAGGGCGCACACCGAGCACCCTGCAGCCTTGCCGGCTTGTACGCCGTTGAGCGCATCCTCCACGACCAGGCACTCATCGGTGGACAGCCCCAAGGAAAGGCCTGACAGCTGGTAGATGTCCGGATTAGGCTTTGTCCTTTTCACTACATCCCCGGTGACAACCATATCAAAATCCTCGAACTTCAGCCCGATGGCCTCAAGGTTGATGGCGGCCTTCATGCGCTGTGCGCTGGTGGCAAGGGCAAGCTTGAGCCCGGCCTTACGTGCATTGGCTATGAAACGAAGCACCCCCGGCATGGGTCCGCGGTTGTTGGCAAACCGCTGGTAATAGGAGAACAAGGCCTTCTTTGCCTGTTCAAAATCGATGGAAACCCCGTACTTCTCCCCCACACCGCATAGATAGCGCTTGTCTCCGGTACCGATAAAGGGAATGAAGTCCTCAGGCTGTGCCGTAATTCCAATATCTGAAAGATACGCAAGTGCGGCCTGAAGGATGACGGGTTCCGAGTCGATGAGAACCCCATCCATATCAAATAATATTCCTTTGATCATGGTTATACCTCGCCGACAGTGTAGTGAAAACAACTGGTTGTGACAAGAAAGAGAGCAACAAGAACGGCAGCCTGTTCAGCTGCCGCTCTTGGTCCGAACCATCAATGCATGATGGTTTTTCCTCTTCCCACATCGTGTTGGCCGATGAATAGACCATTGCCCTCGATGCCAAGGTACATACCGTCTCCCATGACCAATCTACCACGCAGATAGGTCATCAAAGGTTTTCCGATCACCTGCATGCCTTCGTAGGGGGTATACCCGCTTGCCGAGTGGGTTGTCTCCTTGCTGATCGTCCATGCAAAATCGGGGTTGAAAAGCACCAGGTCGGCATCGCTGCCCACCCTGATCGCACCCTTTCGTGGATACAATCCGAAGGCCTTCGCTGGTGCCGTCGAGAGCAGGTTGACCACCTGTTGCACCCCGATTCTCCCGCTGTTTGATGCAAAGGAATAGACCAGACTCAGCAACTCTTCGGTTCCCGGAATTCCTGGGAGTATGGTTCTGCAGTCGCTTCCCGCCATTTTTTGCTCTACGGTGAACGAACAGTGATCGGTTGCAATAATCTGTATCTCACCATTGAGAACCGCTTCCTGCAGCGCCTCGTTGTCCTCGGCTCCCCGTAGAGGCGGTGTCATGATGTACAGAGCCCCGTCAGGTCCTTCAAGCTTCCCCTTATTCAGGAACAGATAGTGCGGGGTGGTCTCCACAATCACCCTCAGCCCTTTCGCCCTGAGTTCCCGGACTTTCTGCAGTCCCGCCTTGCTGGAGAGATGCACCACATACAACGGCATATCCAGCTCCAAGGCAATGGTACCCACCGTCTCAATGCCACGGGCTTCAGCCTCACTGGGTCTGAGCAGCGCATGGGCTGGTGGAGTATAGGGTCCTGCATACTCGGCATCGACTTTCTGGATGGTTGCATCGTCTTCGCAATGCACGCTTACCAAAAGGTCAAGTTTCTTGCACAAGGAGAAGACCGCTTTCAACTCTTCGCGCTTTTCAACCAAGTAGCCGACATTACGGTAGGTGGTGAACATCTTGATCACCTTCACCCCGGACTTCTTTAGGGAGGAGAGTTCTTCCTCAAGCCCGTCGCGGTAGGAGTACAAGCCTTGGTGCAGGGAAAAGTCTACGGCCATCTTCGCCTGCATGGCGTTGATGCGCTCTTTCGCGCATGAAGCAAGATCACCCTTCTTATCGTCATCGGCAAAATCAATGACAGTGGTCACTCCTCCATAGGCTGCACAACGGCTGCCTTCTTCGAAGGAGTCAGCGGTGACCGTCCCTCGGCTGACCAAGTGGAAATGGGTATGGGCATCGATGATTCCCGGCAACACACACAACCCCTCGGCGTGTATGATCTCGGTTCCCTGGGGAACCTCTTCGGCGTCAATCGATGCAGCGATACGCACTATCTTCGAATCTTCCACCAAGATGTCTGCATGCCTGGTCCATTCCGTATCAACAAGTAGTCCGTTTTGAATCAGTAGTCTCTTCATACCTAGAGAATACTCCAGGAATGAAGAGTCTGCAAAGCAAAAAGTGATGGCCTCTCAGTACCTCAGGTCAGGTTGCTTGACCGCCCTCACCTCATCGAGTCTTCCCACCACCGTGGTATGGGGAGCCGTCCTGAGGCTTTCACTGTCCGTTTTTGCACGCTCGGCGATGGCAAGCAGGGTATCGACAAATCTATCCAAGGTTTCCAGGCTTTCACTCTCGGTCGGCTCGATCATCAACGCTTCGCCGACCAAGGAGGGGAAGTACATCGTGGGAGGATGATAGCCTTCGTCGATCAAGGCCTTCGCTACATCCTGAGCGGAAACACCGTACTGCTCCTTCAAGGTTGCACAACTGAGCACGAACTCATGCATGCACCGTTTCCCGTACGGAATGGGGAAGGTGGATGCAAGTCGTGCAGCCACATAATTGGCATTGAGGACCGCATGCCTTGCAGCCGCCCTGATGCCTTCACTACCCATCCTCAGGATGTAGACATAGGCTCTCAGAAGCACCAGAAAGTTGCCCCAGAACATGCTGACCTTCCCTATGGAATCCTCGTCATCCCAGCGATAGACATAGCCGCTGTCGGTCAATTCAATATCGGGCTTGGGTAAAAACGGCCTGAGCGTATCGTTGCACATCACCGGCCCGCTGCCCGGCCCTCCTCCCCCGTGCGGAGTGGAAAAGGTTTTGTGCAGGTTAAGATGAATAACGTCAAAGCCCATATCCCCAGGAGTGGCCATGCCCATTATGGCATTCAGATTCGCTCCATCGTAGTACAAGAGGGCCCCACTTGCATGCACCATCGCCGATATCTTGAGAATGTGCTTCTCGAACAGTCCCAGGGTGTTTGGGTTGGTCAGCATCAAGGCGGCTGTTGTTTCATCAAGCTTGGAGGCGAGGTCCTCCAAATCGACCATGCCCTGCTCATCGCTGGCTATCGGAACCACATCAAAGCCATTTACCGCTGCACTCGCCGGATTCGTCCCATGAGCGCTGATGGGAATGAGAACCTTGGTGCGCTGACTCTGTCCGTTCTTGACGAAGTAGGAGCGAATCATCTTCAGGCCTGTGTACTCTCCATGAGCCCCTGCACACGGCTGAAGCGTTCCCCAGCTCATTCCTGTGATCGACGAAAGGTCCTCGATCAGGTTGTACATCACTGAGAGGCACCCCTGGGAGGTGGAAACATCCTGCAATGGATGGATTTGAGTGAATTCACTCATGCCGGCAATGTGCTCACTCAGCTTTGGGTTGTATTTCATCGTACATGAACCGAGGGGGTACATGCCGTTGTCCACCCCGTGCACCATATTGGACAGGCGGGTGAAATGCCTGACTACATCCAGTTCAGCCACCTCGGGCAGTCGGGCGCTTTTTTGACGGGAAAGACTTTCAGGCAGGGAAGGCAGGGCCTGGTCGAAGCCGCGGGGGAGGTCAAGCGGGGGGAAGCAATAGGCTTTCCTTCCTGCCTTTGACAGATCGATCAACAATGGTTCACTCATTTCATCACCCTCCGTGCAGCGGCCAGATACATCTCAAGTTCCTCACGACTGCGCTTTTCCGTCACAGCCACCAGCAGAACGAGTTCATCCTTGGCCTGGCGTGTGAGTGCAGAAAGCCTCACTCCTGCAAAAATACCTTCGTTTCGGAGCTCCTGCAGGAACTTGCGCATCCGTTTTGCATCGGAGAATACCAACGGGAACTCACACCAGAACGGCTTGTCCCAGATCAAGGTGATCCCGGGAAGCTGGGCCAGATGGTAGGCAAGATAGTGGGATTTTGCATAGCTTTGGTTGGCGGCTTCCACCATCCCACCCCATCCGAGTGAAGAGAGATGGATGGTGGTCATCAAGGCGGCAAGAGCCTGGTTGGAGCAGACATTGCTCGTAGCCCGTTCGCGTTTGATGTGTTGTTCCCTGGCCTGCAGGGTCAAGGTATAGCCCTTGCGTCCCTTGTTGTCGACGGTGGCACCGACGATTCGGCCGGGGATTTTTCTCAGCAGTGCTTCCTTGACGGCCATGTATCCGCAGGAAGGACCTCCGAAAGCCAGGGAGAGCCCCAGCGACTGGGTGTCACCGACAGCAATATCGGCATCCCATTCCGCCGGACTCTTTTGGATGGCCAGAGAAAGAGGATCGCTGGAAACGGCGAACAGGCAACCTTTTTCATGCAGGAGGGAGGCGACATCGGTGTAGTCCTCCAACAAGCCGTACCGATTCGGACTCTGGACTATCAAGCCGGCACAGGATTCGTCGAGCAAGGAGGAAAGATCGGAGAGGTCCACCACCCCATCCTTCTCTCCAACCAGACGGATCTCATGGTCTGTTCCTTTTGCCCACGTCTGCAACACCTGCAGCGTAAAGGGGTGCAAGGTCTCGGAGACCAGGACTGCGGTGGCCTTTCGCTTGGCTCCGATCATCAGCGAGGCGGCTTCTGCAGCAGCATTCGCTCCATCATAGAGGGAGGCATTGGCGACATCGAGACCGGTGATTTCACACACCATGCTCTGAAATTCGTAAATGGCTTGTAACAGACCTTGGCTCATCTCGGCCTGATACGGCGTATAGGCGGTCACAAAGGAGGGAAGCGAGGAGAGAGCTTTCACCGTCGCGGGAATAATATGATCGTAACAGCCGCAACCGAGGAACGGAATGCCCCTCACGTTACGCAAAGCTATGGAATCAATCATCCGCTGCACCTCGTCCTCGGTCCTCCCATGACTGATGGGAACGGAATCGGCGAGCAGCAGGTCTTCACCCAGCCCATCAAAGAGCTGGTCCATAGAATCAACACCGATGGCTTTCAGCATGTGCTTACGGTCCTCATCGGTATGGGGAATATAGGGGTAAACCATGGATACCTCCAAGTACATGGACAGAACAACGCCGCCGAGATCGGCGGCGGAATACTTACAGATTATAAAGAAGCGAGGTAAGCTTCGTAGGCTTTCGCATCCAACAGAGCTTCATAATCCTCTTTGCTGAACGACTGCAGAACGTAGAGGTGATGCTCATAGCAATCCTCATTGATGAGTTCGGGAGAACCATCCAGCTCTTCGTTGGCTTCGGCGACGACGCCTTCGATCGGATTGAGGATTGCAGATGCAGCCTTGACGCTTTCGACGGTCGAAATTTCCTCGCCCTTCCCATAGCGCTCCCCAAGGGGAGGCAACTCAACAAACACAATCTCTCCGAGTTCATGCTGGGCATGGTCTGTTATTCCAACATACGCCTTCTCACCCTCAAGACGGACCCATTCATGGTCCTTGCTATACCGCAATTGCTCTACAATCTTACTCATATCTGACCTCCAACCATCGTCAATGCTACCATCACCTCTGCTCGTTGTCGAGAGGGAAGTACTGCTGAAGGAAAGCCAAATCCAGCTCCGGATAAAGTTTGAATGTTTCCAAGAGAGCGAGTACCCTTCTCTGGGCTTCTTTCTTCACCTCGATATCCGTTATCGCCTTCGCCTTACTCTGCTGTCCGGCATTCTCGCCTTTGGTCAGGGTCACCGGTTTGGTGTTCCTCAAGACAAGTGCAATGATCGAGGCAATCTCCTTCATATGTTCAGGACCCATACCCAACGTAGTCACCGCCGGAGTTCCGACTCTCAGACCGCTGGTGTACCAAGGACCGTTGGGATCGAAGGGAAGTGCGTTACGGTTGAGCGTTACGCCGCACTCACGCATGGCGGTTTCAGCCTGACGGCCGTTGAGGCCGAAAGAGCGGACATCCAGGAGCATCAGGTGGTTGTCCGAACCTCCTGTCGCTACGGTGATGCCTTCATGCATGCAGGCATTTGCCAAAGCCTCCGAATTTCTGACAATAGCCTGGGCGTAGGCAGCAAAAGAAGGATCGAGTGCTTCCTTGAAGGCGATCGCTTTGGCGGCCATGACATGAGGAAGCGGTCCGCCGATCACCAACGGGCATCCTTTATCGACACTTTCGGCAAACTCAGCCTTGCAAAGGACCATACCGCCTCGGGGGCCGCGCAGGGTCTTGTGGGTGGTCGTAGTAACAACATCGGCCCAGAGCACCGGGTTGTACTGGTCTGCAAATACCTTACCGGCAACCAAACCTGCAAAGTGGGCCATATCAACCATGAAAACAGCCCCGACCGAGTGTGCGATATCGGCCATGCGCTTGAAGTCGATCTTTCGTGGATAGGCGCTGTAACCGGCAAGAAGAATCAAGGGTTTGATCGTTTTCGTCTGCTGTTCGATTGCATCATAGTCAAGCAAGCCGGTCTTCGGGTCCACCGAATAGCTGTAGGCATCAAACATCTGGGCCGAAACATTCTGACGATATCCATGGGTAAGGTGTCCGCCGCTGTAATAGTCCAAGCCGAGAATCTTCTGATTACCGAGTTTTTCACGAACCTGGTTCCACATTTCCCTGCTCATTTCGCTGGGGTTGGTGATTCCCATTTCGGCGAGGGTCGGGACCTGGACGCGGGCGTTGAGGATGGCCCAGTAGGCGACCAGGTTGGCATCAGCGCCGCTGTGCGGTTGCACATAGGCATGCTCTGCACCGAAAAGCTGGCAGGCATATTCACAAGCTATCGCCTCGATGGCATCGACATTATCGCAACCTGCATAAAAGCGGTGATAGGCATAGCCTTCACTGTATTTGTCAGTCAAGAGGTTGCCCATGGCAAGCTGGCTGGCTATGGAGGAGAAGTTTTCACTTGCTATCAGCTTCAAGTGCGTCCTCTGATCATGCAGTTCGTTGACAATGCGTCCGGCAATACGGCTGTCAACATCCGCAATTTGCTGCAAGGCTGCAGTATAGGAAACCATTGCCTCATTAACCTGTTCGCTCTGATGCAAATACGCTTGCAATGCTTTTGCTTTGGCCATTCTTTCCACCTCTTGCGTGAGTTCTTAGTTGGTATCTTGCCCCTGCAAGCCTCCTCTGTCAACGGACTTTGCCCTCTTTGCACATTTCTGTTGCATTTTTTGTGTGCATCCCACTACAATACTCCGATTGTCTTTTTCAGGACAATCGTAAGAAACCACATGAAAGCGAGATATCCGGCATGAAAGAGACAAAAGCACGCGAGACATTGGCCAGCAGACTAGGGTTCATCCTTCTCTCAGCTGGATGCGCCATCGGACTGGGAAATGTATGGAGATTTCCCTTTATTACCGGCAGATACGGCGGGGCTGCTTTTGTGCTCATCTACATCCTGTTTCTCATCATCCTCGGTCTTCCTGTCATGGTCATGGAACTCGCCATTGGAAGGGCCAGCAAGAAGAACATCGGTCTTGCCCTCGATACATTGACTCCTGCCAAAAAGCCTTGGCATGTCTACGGCAAGCTGGCGATCATCGGCAATTACACCTTGATGATGTTCTACACCACCATCACCGGATGGCTTCTCTCCTACCTGCTGCATATGGCCAAGGGGGATTTTTCAGGTCTTGATGCAGCAGGTGTCGGAGCATTTTTCGGCGGCATGCTTGAAAATCCTGTGAGCATGACCATGTGGATGATACTTGCTGTAATTATTGGGTTTGTACCGGTAGCCATCGGACTACAGAGCGGTGTAGAGAAAATCACCAAGTACATGATGATCGGCTTGTTGGGCTTGATGCTCATCCTTGCCGGCAACAGCATATTGCTCAAAGGTGGAGCAGAGGGCTTAAAGTTCTATTTGATCCCTGACTTCTCCAAACTGTCCGGCAATTTCTTTGAAGCTGTCTATGCAGCAATGGGACAAGCCTTCTTCACACTGAGCCTTGGCATCGGCAGCATAGCCATCTTCGGCTCCTACATCGACAAGAAACACCGCCTTACCGGAGAGGCCGTCCGTATCATCAGCCTGGATACATTCGTTGCTCTGTGCAGCGGCTTAATCATATTTCCTGCCGCCTTCGCCTTCGGTGTGCAGCCCGACGCGGGTCCGTCCTTGATCTTCATCACCCTTCCCAACATCTTCAACCAAATGGCCGGCGGTCGTTTCTGGGGTACCCTATTCTTCCTCTTCATGAGCTTTGCCGCCCTCAGTACGCTCATCGCCGTCTTTGAGAACATCATAAGCTTTTGGATCGACACCAAGGGTGTAAGCAGAAAGAAAGCCACCTTGATCAATGTCCTTGCGATTTCCCTTCTCAGCATCCCATGCGTTCTCGGCTTCAACATTCTCTCGGGCTTCCAACCGCTGGGACCCGGTACCGGCGTTCTCGAGCTTGAGGATTTTGTGGTAAGTTCAACGTTGCTGCCTCTTGGATCTTTAATCTTTACTCTCTACTGTACTTGGAAATACGGCTGGGGATGGGACAAGTTCATCGACGAGGCCGACAGTGGCGACGGTCTAAAATTTCCATCTGCCCTTCGTTTCTATTTCCAGTACATCCTTCCTGCAATCATCCTAGGAATTTTCATCAAGGGCTACTGGGACATCTTTGTTAAATAGCGCTAGGTTGACACGCACAATACTAGTGCATATAATTTCCTAGCTTTCAAGCAGATATTTGGAGGATTTGTGGCCAAAGAAGAAGCAATTGAAGTAGAAGGCGTCGTTCGCGAAGCGCTTCCCAATACGATGTTCCGCGTGGAACTGCAGAACCAGCACGTTATCCTTGCCCATCTCTCGGGCAAAATGCGCAAGCACTATATCAGGATTGTTCCTGGTGACACGGTGCGCGTTGCACTCTCCCCGTATGATTTGACCAAGGGTCGCATCATCTACCGCGAACGTTAATCCTATCATGCAATGAAGGCCGGATTCCTAGGGAACCCGGCCTCTTTCATGCCCTTTTCACTACCGATTACTCACTGGATTTCAGAATAATCCAAATCACACCGCTGCCGCCATGACATGCTTTCGGGGTGTAGGCTTCTCGTACAACCTTGCTCAATCTGATCTGCGAAAGCGCTGCTTCCTTGAGCAGGGAATATCCCTTGTCGTTATGAAGACCCTTGCCGGTGATGATCGCTACTTTCATCAAATGCTTGTCCTTCGATGCACGCAAGAAATCTCCACAGGCCTTCTCAGCCTCCAAAACCGTCATTCCATGCAGATCCAGGGTTGCTTCGGGTTCCAAGGCCCTGAGCTCGCCGATGGTCTTTTCAACGACCTTCGGTTCCTTCTTCTCCTTGCGGGCTTTCTGAATCGCTGCATGCTCATCGGAGAGCTCGTTCCATTTACGATAGGTATCGGCAAAGGACCAACTCACCGAGCTGTCTCGTTCACTGTCCAGTTCGTCCTTTTCAACAAGAGCTTCCTCAACCTCCTGGGTAGGCATCAAGGGAGTCTTGGAAACAACCTTAGCCGTAGGACGGCCATCCACCTTGCGCATTTTTGCAGGCTGGTTACCTTCGAATGCATCCAAAAGAGCCCCGAAGTCCTTGGTCGGAACATAGCTGCCGCTCTTCTTGATCGGCTCAGCTTTTTTTTCCGCCTGGGCTTTTTTATCGGCTTTCTCTCCCTCCCACTGTGCAAGGATCTCCGCAAAAGATTTCTCGACCTGGACCTTGGAATGGCTCTTCATCCGCTTGGTCACCCCTTCAAGTTCTCCGGTGGCCTCCCAGCTTGTAAGGATGTCACCGAAGTTAGCCTTGGGATCGTAGCCTTTGATCAAAGGCTCCTTGCGTTCACTGACAACGGGCTTGGCCACCTTGGGCTGTTCTTTCCTGATTACCTTGGGCTTGATTTCTTTAATGCCCTCAAACGGGCGATAAGCATCAGATTCAACACCAAGACGGCTGTTTCCAGCCGCCTTGTTTTGTTCTGAGGCCTTCTTTTTCTTCTTAGGCACTCAAACCTCCCTTACATCCAGCAACTGTGAGACAAAGGGCTTGATAATCTCCACCACCTTGCTGATCGGAGCTCCCTGTACCTTGATGGTGCAGATTGCATTGGTCGGGTCGGTTCCCATGAAGGTACCGAAGGTGATGATATCGATGCCCTGTTCGCTTAGGGCCTGGCTGATCTTTGCGATGGTTCCAGGCTTGTCCTCCACGATGAACGAGACCCTGACTCCAAAGTGACGGGCGCCGAACAGCTCCAAAAGAATCTTGAACATATCACTTTTGGTGACGATGCCGATCAGCTTGTCTCCCTCAAGGACAGGAAGACTGGACAGGTCCTGGTCGACCATCATGCGGGCGGCTTCCTCAACAGTGGTATCCTTGTTGATGGTGACCACGTTTTTGCTCATAAGCTTCTTGACCGTCAGCTTACTCAGCAGATAGGCCATTTCGTGAATGGAAAGACTGCTGGCCGGAGAAGGAGAGGCGTACAGAATATCTTTCTCGGTTATGATTCCGACCAACTTTTTGTCCTTGTCAAGAACCGGGAGGCGGTGAACCTTTTCCTGTTTCATCAAGGCCGAAGCTTCGGCAATTGACATATCCGGAGTAGCCGTAACAGGATTGCGCGTCATTCTTCGTTCGATAATCATTTGAATCTCCTACCTACTCTACTCACACTATAATTCAACAGAGCGCTAATTTCCAGTCATTATTCGCCCAGATACGCCGCCCTGACCTGCTCGTTCTCAAGCAAAGCCGACGATACGTCATGCAACACGATCCTGCCATTCTCCATGACATAGCCTTCGGTTGAGGCCTTGAGAGCCATGCGTGCATTCTGTTCGACCAGGAACACGGTGACCTTGTCCTGCTTGTTGATCATATCGATTTTTTCAAAAATATCAGCAATCACCAGAGGGGCCAGCCCCAGTCCGGGCTCATCCAGGAGAATCAACCTCGGTCCGCTCATCAAGGCTCTTGCGATGGCCATCATCTGCTGTTCGCCGCCACTGAGGGAGCGGGTCTTCTGCCGTCTGCGGGCTCCAAGAATCGGGAAGAAGTCGTACATGGCTTCCTTGCGTTCAGCGATGAGATTCTCATCACGAACCAGGAAGGCTCCCATATCAAGGTTCTCTTCAACAGTCATATCGGCAAAGACCCGACGGCCTTCAGGAACCAAGGCGATTCCTTTGGCGGCGATAAGGTCTGTGGTCAGGTACCTGCCCCGTTTCTCACCCTTCACCACTTCGGTTTTAGCTCTGCAAATCTCCTCACCATCGAAGGTGATGGATCCTCCAACCAGAGGTTCCTGACCGACAATAGCCTTCAGAAGCGTACTTTTCCCACTGCCATTGGCACCGATCAGACACACGATATTGCCTTCGTTGACATGCATGGAGACATGCTGCAACGCCTTGATGTTTCCATAGGAGACGGAGATGTCGTCAATGGTTAGCAACTCTTTCATTCTTCTTCCTTTCCAAGATAGGCTTCAATGACACTCGGATTGTGCTTGATCTCCCTGGGTGTTCCCTGGGCGAGCTTCTGTCCGTAGTTGAGGACGGTGATGGAATCACAGATGTTCATCACCAGCTTCATGTCATGCTCGATCAGGACAACGGTGATCCCAAGGTCCCTGATCTTGCGGATGGTAGCCATCAGATGGTCGGTTTCCTGGGGGTTCATGCCGGCAGCCGGCTCATCCAGGAAGAGCAGCTTGGGATCGGTTGCCAAGGCGCGGGCGATTTCCAGCTCGCGCTGTCTTCCATAGGGAAGATTCTTGGCAAGCTCGTTTTTCATCGAGCCCATTTCAAAGAAATCCAACCAATCACAGGCTCTTTCGTAGATCTGCTCTTCCTCGGCCTTGAGGTGAATGTAGCTGTTCACTGCATTGAGAAAACGGCCCTTGGTTTCACTCTTGCCGGTCTTGAAATGCCGACCGATCATAACGTTTTCCACCACCGTCAGTTCCTTGAAGAGACGGATGTTCTGGAAGGTTCTGGCAATACCCATTCTGCAAATCGTATGAGCGGGAAAACCTGTTATGTTCTTCTGATTGAAGAAGACCTTGCCTGCCGACGGTACATCGAGCCCCGTAACGTTATTGAACAAGGTAGTCTTTCCTGCCCCGTTGGGACCGATCAGACCGGTGATCAAGCCGCTTTCAACCTGAAAGTCAACCTTATTGACTGCAATGACTCCACCATAGGCACGGGTCAATGCTTCAGTTTCCAAGAGAATCATTATGCACCTCCCTTGCTTTTAGCAGCCTTTTTCCCATATCGGTTGGACTCACGTCCGAGCAGTCCCTGAGGACGCCAGATCATCATGACAACCAGGATCAAACCAAAAAGAATCTGCTTGAACTGGGGAGGTATGACACTGGACAAGCCGGTGAGCTGAGGCAGGTAGCTGATGAGCTGAATAATGAAGGCGCCGAGAATCGAGGCCTTGAAATTTCCCATCCCGCCGAGGACAACCATGCAAAGCACCATGATCGAGACCATGAATGTATAGGTTCCCGGGGTAACGGAGAGAGTGAATACAGCTTGGAAGGAACCGGCGATACCGGCAACCGAGGCACCAAGAATGAAGGCATACACCTTGTACTTGGTGATGTTGATGCCCATCGACTGGGCTGCAATCTCATCTTCACGGACAGCGGTGAGCGCCCTTCCCATTCTCGACCGTGCAAGACGCTGGAAGAGCAGGTAGGCAATCAACACTGTAATGACAAGCATGAACAGGAAGGCATACTTCTTATACGGGTTGATGGTAAAACCGAAAAGATCAGGCATCGGGATTCTCTGGATTCCCATGGGACCGTTGGTGAGACTGTCCCAGTTGTTGAGCACATTACGGACGATCTCCCCGAAGCCAAGGGTCGCAATGGCAAGATAGTCACCCTTGAGCCGCAGCGTCGGAAGTCCGATCAAAAGCCCGAAGAATGCACTCAACAGTGCTGCTACCGGCAAGGTCGCCCAGAAGGACCAACCGAAACGGGTTGCAAGGATTGCGGTGGCATAGCTGCCGATGGCAAAGAATCCAGCCTGGGTGAGACTGAGCATGCCGCCGTACCCGGTGATGATATTCTGACCGAGGGCCATCAAGGCATAGATGCCTGCATAGATGAGTATGAGTAGAAAGAAGTTGAACATACTATACTTTCTCCTTTTCGACCTTGCCGAAGAGACCCTCGGGTTTGACCAGCAGGATGATGATCAGCACACCAAAGGCAATGGTGTCCTTCAGGCCCGTGGGAATGCCGAAGATGGCGACTCCGAATGTTTCCAAGAGTCCCAGCAGAATACCTCCGAACATGGCTCCGCTGATATTGCCGATACCACCGACGACAGCTGCAACGAAGGCCTTCAAGCCTGTCATGGTGCCCATGGTCGCATAGACCTTGAAATCCAAGGCTATCAGAATACCACCAACGGCGGCCAAGGCGCTGCCGATTGCAAACGTCATGCTGATGACACGGTTGACGTTGATGCCCATGAGCATCGCAGTTCCTTGGTCCAGGCTGGTTGCACGCATCGCCTTGCCCATGCGGGTCCTGTCGACGAACAGCTTGAGAATGATCATCATCACAAGCGATACAACCAAAATGAGTATCTGGTGCGGGGTTATGACCACATCCCCCAGGTGAACAGGAGTGTTGTCAAACGGATAGTTGAATTTTCTTGAGTGGGTTCCAAACATCCATGCAGCACTGTTGCTGAGAATGAAGGAAACACCGATGGCACTTAAAAGAGGTGCAAGGCGCGTAGCCCTGCGAAGCGGTTTGTAGGCAACCCGTTCGATGAACACCCCCAGAACGGCACTGAATGCCATACTGATGAGCATGGCTATAAAGAATGCAATGATCGTCCATAACCCAAGCGGGGAAGAACCCCTGAGCAGGTCGAAGAGGAACAACCCTACATACGCGCCTACCATCAGGACGTCACCATGGGCGAAGTTGATAAATTTCAGAATGCCGTACACCATCGTATATCCGAGGGCTATCAGGGCGTAGATGCCCCCGAGCGTCAGGCCATTCATCAAATGTTGGAAGAATTCAGCAATTCCCACGATGCTCTCTCCTTCGTACGAGAACTGAACAGTACGATAACATGAAAAGACCGGTGTAAACAACACCGGTCCTCCCATTTCCCGCAAGACCGGGAATACTTTTAGACCTTAGTCAATCTGGACTAGCTTACCATCCACAACCGTGTAGGTTCCAAGATACTCAGGAGTAGTCTTGTTGACCTTGTACAGTCCCTGGTAGGCGACCAAGTCACCATTCTCGGCAAAGTTGACGGTTCCGCTTACACCAGGGAAATCCTTGGTTGCAGCAACTGCATCACGAATCGCCTTGCGGTCGAACTTTCCGGTTGCCTTATAGACCTTGTCCATGGCAGCGAGCAGTATGTTCGTTCCATCGTAGGCGTTGGTGGCAAAGCTGTCGGGACCGACACCATACTTGGCTGTGTAATCAGCAACGAACTTGCTGTAGGACGGGCTCTCCTTGACCTTGGCAGGACCGACATAGATGACTCCATCGGTGAAACCACCGGCGAGGTTGTAGATTTCGGGGTTGGAGAATCCGTCACAAGAGAGGAACGGAATCTTCATGCCAAGCTGGGAAGCCTGCTCAAGAATCTGAGCCATCTCGGCTGTGTAGTTGGGAATGTAAATAGCCTGGGGATTGGCTGAGCGAATCTTGGTCAACTGGGTTTTGAAATCCTTGTCGCCGACGTTGAATGCCTCGGCAATCGTCACCTTGCCGCCTGCAGCCTCAAAGGAAGCGGTCATACCTTCATACAGACCCTGGCTGTAGTCGTTCTTGGCATAGAGGACGCCGATGGTGCGGTAGCCGAGCTTCTCAAAGAAGTAGCGACCCGCTACCTCGCCCTGGAGGCCGTCTGATACGACGGTGCGGAATACAAAGTCACCGATGCTGGTGATGTCTGCATGGGTTGCAGAGGGGCTGATCATCACGATGCCTTCATTCTGTACGCGTTCGCCTACTGCGAAGCTTACACCGGTGAAGACAGGTCCGATCAGACCGACAATCTTATCAGAAGAGGAGAGCTTCTCAATCGAAGAGAGACCCTTCTCGACATTTCCTTCAGAATCTTCAGTCACCAATACGACGGGAAGTTTCCCACCGATTCCGCCCTTTGCATTGAACTCTGCAACTGCAAGCATGGCCGAGTTGTTGCTCAATACTCCATAGTTGGCATAGTCACCGGTCATCGGGCCGATGAAGCCGATTTTCGGGCTGGCTGCTTCAGAGCCGCCCTGAGCGAATACAGGAAAGGACAATACGGCCAAGATGGCCAACAGAACAAACAGGCTTTTCTTCATCTTTGGTACCTCCAAATAATGCCCGACAGTAAATTATCGAAACATTTACTAGGTTATACAATAACAAGTATATTTATGCAATATTTAAACACTGCAATTTGAAAATTTTCCGAACAAGAAGGGGTGGAAAGCCTCTCAGCCCTCATATATCACTCACTGTTGCCTCCCTTTGCTATCCATAATTCCTAGTGTCGTGCTATACTCAAAGTACTAAAATTTTTTTTGGGAGGTCTCTATGGCAGGAAAAAGCAAGATGCTTGGTGAATTCAAAACGTTCATCACCCGGGGAAACGTAATGGATTTGGCCGTCGGTCTTATAATCGGAAGTGCATTCACAGCAATTGTCAATTCATTGGTCAAGGATGTTCTCATGCCCTTCATCGGTCTCATCCTCGGAGGCATCAGTTTTGTTGACTTGAAGATCGTCATTGCTGAAGCAACCGCAGAAACTGCCGAGGTAGCAATAATGTACGGCAATTTCATTCAGAAAGTCGTTGACTTCCTGATTATCGCCTTCGTCGTATTCATGCTTGTACGAACCATCAATCGCATGCGCGAGCACCTCGATGCAAAGAAAAAGGCGGAAGAGAAAGCAAAAGCGGCGGCAACACCTGCTCCTGCACCTGTTATTCCGGCCGACGTGGTTCTGCTTACCGAGATCAGAGACCTGTTGAAGAAAAAATAAGGGGTATACCAGCAAGGGGAAAAAGTTTTCAACCCCTCCCCTTGCAACCCATTTCCATTTACGGTACTATCGATTTTGCATTTGCTCCTGTAGCTCAGCTGGATAGAGCACTTCCCTCCTAAGGAAGGGGTCGTGCGTTCGAATCGCGCCAGGGGCACGTTTGAGAGGTTGTTTCAACACAACCTCTCTTTTTTGTTTCTAGAGAATCTCCTCAATGAGCAGCGGGTATTTGGACAGAGGCTCGCAGCCCCTCTTGCCGATGAGAATAGGGTTTTCGTAGCGAAAGCCAATTCCCTCTTCCAAGCTGGCGTACTGCATGGCGCAGATTACCATCTCCCCTTCCTGATAGACATGGTCGGGGTTCGTCCAATAGGGGAACGGCCCATCCATGGCATGCCCGATCCTCCACTCGTCGCCAAAAAGCCCGATGCCATGCTCGCAGCCGGGGAGCAGAAAATCTGAACAATCAAGACTTTCGGCCCTGTCCATCATGACCTGGGCAAGAGATGAGGGTGTTGCACCCTCCTTGTAATGATCGAGCACCGTCTGAACCAAATCCACAAAATTATCCGCATGGCGCCTTTGGCGTTTGGTGGCGGGTCCGATCAGGTAGTTGTGTGAGTGATCCCCCAGTGCAAGATGGAACATCGAATGCAGGTCGACCATCAGCGGTTCACCTTGGGCAAGCTTCTTCGTCGTAGGAGGTGTACAGGCACCAAGGGCGGTGCGATACCCGCTGGAAATCTCATTGAGTCCTGCAAAGTTCCACTCCGAAACCGATCCTTCCTTACGCATGGCCAATGCGGCAATGCCTCCGACCACCGTCTCGGTCAGGTGTTTCCAACCACCATTGCTCAGTGCCTCGAAGACGGCTCGCTGTCCTACATCGACGATTCGCGAGGCTTCGCGGAAGCGGGCCACCGTACCGGCATCCTTGATGATCGAAAGCTCGTCCACCAGATGGTGGGCGTTGACCAGCGTCCAACCCGGCAATGCGGCTTCAAGTTGCGTGTACTCATAATGGCTGAGATTTCCTTCAGCCGTATAGGTTGCAATCCCATCCTCGACGCCCAGCCTTCCCCTGCTTATCCCCAACTCCTCGGTCAGGCAGGCAGTAATCAGGCTTATGGGATCCTGCCCTCCCATCGGGGCGTAAGCGCGTACATTGTCGGTTGAAAGCCAAGTCTCATCACCAACCCGCGTGGCATCGACGATGAAGGTATGCAGTATTGGTTCTCCTGTGCGGGGGATGACCACATAGCTGCGCCAAGGGATGAAGGCATCCAACAGGAAGCTCAGCGTTCTGGGACGAGTCCCCACATAGGCATCCAGACCTTCTCTTTCCATTGCTTTTTGTAAATCCGCCACGCGTTTACGGTTGTCGATATAGTACGGACTGCTTTGGTTTAGTCTTCCTGCCATGCTCACACCTCCCTGTAGTCGGTCGGAATCATGCTCAAGACTTTATTGACCCGGTCGGCAAGCGGTGCAAGCCTGACGGCTTTCGCCATATTGCCTTTGAGGCGGAGCTTTCCTGTCATCAAGGCACGCGTACTACTCAACTCACCGCGGGTAATCGAGGCAAAGACCGAATAGGGACCGCGAATAATGAATTCCGCTTCAGGAGCTGGAACCTCGCCGGTCTCAAATGCCACCACCTTTCCGTCCTCGCACTTCAGAAAGAGAAAAAACTCTTTCCCCTCAGGGCCATGCTCATAAATGTCCACCATCGAGGTGGTCACGTTGTGCATCTTCTGTGGGTCGATTTCACTTTGCAGCAGCTTCAAACCCTCATCCCTCCACGATTTGCCTAGATACATCAGCTTCTCATCCATGTGTACAATCCTCCTTATCCGACTGACGGGCCAACAGCCCGTTCAAGACCAAATCAAGGCTTTGCATAAAACGTCTTTGCTCACTGCCCGACTCTTCAACATACGCACGCTCGATCGAAAACCGATAGAGCGAGAAAAGAATTTGGGCTGCGAGCTGTACGTCATCTATACAAAACACCTTTGCGTCCACCGCCTTCTGAATGACGCCAGCCAGCAACTGGACAGACTTTTCATTGATGCGGGCGAAGGGATCAATGCCATCGAGCACAGGAAAGAGGGAGGGATCGCTTGCGAGTATTCTCCTGAGCCTGGTTTCCTTCTGCATGTAGGAGAAGGCACTCATGCACAGTGCCTTGAAGCTTGCAAGCGGATCCGATTGAGCCTGCGCCTGCTCAAGTGCATGCGACTGCCATTGCTCAAAGGCATACGCAACGCATTGGATATAGAGATCCTGTTTGTCTTGCACATAGCGATAGAGCGTTCCGACAGCAACCTGCATGCGAAGAGCAATGTCTTCCATGCTGGTTTTTCGGTACCCGTATTCAGAGAATACCGACAGTGCTGTTTCAAAGAGTTGCTGCTTGCGCTTCTGACCCTTAGGTGAAAAAGTGAAGATTTCGTTCATATCTTCATTTTACACCTAATATCCCTCACGTCAAGAGAAGCAGGAACCATAGAGAAGCATTCTTCCCATCGCAACGGTATCCTGGGCCAGGGTCTGCTGTTCTCCATCATCCATTCGTCCGGTAACCGCCAGGCAAAGCCTGCCGTGCATGGAAGAAAAAAGCAGGGAACCAACTACAAGCACCTGCTCATCGCTCATATGACTTGGAGCGGAAAGCCGCAGCCACCGTGCCATGATATGGGACGGCCGGGCGAGAATCGGTTCAAGCTCGGAGGGCATCTCAGCGGCAAGCTCTTCCATCCAGATAAGCCGAAACCAAGCCGGATGCTGCTCAACAAACTGTACATACCGTTCGATCAGGTTACCAGGCTCCGACAACAATGGCATCCTGTCTTCCGGCATCAGGGCAATTAAATGCTCAAGGGCCGAACCAAGAGCGAACCAGAGCAATTCCTGTTGGGATTTGAACCAGTTATAGGCATTGGTATGGGCACAGCCCAACTCTTTTGCAACCCTGCGCAGGTTCAAGTCCCGGATTGGAACACCCTCATCCAACAGACGCAGAACCTCGTCAATAAAAGCCTGCCTCCCTATTGTCGTTGTTTTCATAATCGTTGCCACCTTGCATCCACAAGCAGGTCTGTTCCGTGATGCTCAAAATCTGCAGTATGGTGAAAGGTCGATACCCACTTCTTTCCCATGAATGGAGGCTGCCAACTGGTCAAAGGATGCAGCATCAGATGAAGTCTGCCGTCTGTGGAAGCAACGGTATAGGAGCCGCCTATCACCCCATGAACGGAGTTGACCGAAAGGATGAACCTTCCTTCAACCGTCTGATCCGCCTTCAGATGGCGGACATCGGGAAGGGCAGGAGCAAAATCAAGTGTTACAGAACTATCGTGATGCGTGAATTGCACTTGCTTGATCTCGGGATATCCACTCTCCCATGCCAGGTGATAGGTTGCATTACCACCTGTAATGGACGGGGTGTTTTCTGCCAGTGGCTCACTCTGCACCACCCTCTTCCCTGCACTCAGAATATCGGCGACCACGACATCACTTGCGTAGCGACTGTAGTACACCTGTCTGCCTTCCACAATGATGGGGAACGACACGGCTTGGCGTTTTTGCTTGTCAATCCATACCTCCAACCGAGTTCCCTTCTTGGCGACCATATTGAAATCATCGAGGAATACCATGGGAAACGATGTCGGATTTTCGGCATGGACCGATACCGGGGCCAACATCGCCGTCGGCTTGGAATCGTTCCGATTCTCAGTGACGGCAAGTTCAATGAGTCGATTCTCCCAGTCGATGAAACTCGCACGCACGTCAAGTCCCCTTTCGACAACTTCCATCCAAGCATGCAATGTGGTCCGATGAAAGTATGGCTGACTGAGCAATGTTGATACCGAAGCTTGCCGTTTTTCATCCATCAAATCGGGATTCTCATAATAGTAATCTATTCTGCCGTCCTTCCGTTCAGTAATCACCGCCCAAGTCTCAGTGCCTGCAAGCAGAAATTTTTGTACCTCGATGGCCTTGTACACCGGGTCATCGGCAAGGTCTATAAGCATCAGGGCCTCGATATCGTCAAATGTTGTTTGAAAAAACCGTGCAAAACGACCATCGTAGGCTCTTCCGTATAGGGAGGAAGGGTGCATCAGCTCCTGATTCTTGAAAAAGGTCTCGGCATCCACAGCCTGCGGCTTGATGGACATGCATCCGGAGAACAGCATCACAAAAAGCGAGATACTGGCAACCGTACACGCAAAACGACGAATGAACATAGGAACCTCCAAAATATTACCATTGGTAATTACCACTGGTAATATAAAGGAATTACCGAATCGTTGCAACCTCTTCATCCTGGAAACCGCCTGCTCGATGGCAGGCGGTTCAGGTTCATAGGAGAATCAGTAGAAGTAGAATCAGCAGCAGGAGCACAATGGGGAGTGCTGTCAGGCCGATCCTCAACAATTTCTTTCGTTGCTGTTCCAGCCTTTGGGCGACAGTCTGCTTGCTTCGCTCGGCTTCAAGACGTTTCTCTTCTTCCTCGAGTTTGCGCTGCCGTTCTTCCTCGGCTTTCAGTTCGGCTTCACGTTTCTTCTTGTTCGCCTCGACCTGTCTGGCTTCCTGCTCCTTCAAGTCAAGGTAACAGCGGCCGCACAGTACCATGCCCTCGCAGTCATGAAGGTCGTCATAATAGCTTTCATTGCATTCAGGACAGATGTAACAGCGCTTGAGCCTTCCCTCTTCCACCAGCTTGCACACCACCATGTGATGATCGTGTTCATGCTGCTCTTCCTTGCTTTTGAATATCTTCTTCCACCAAGGCAGCTCCTCCTTGACCTTGGGCTGTTTTTCCAGCTCCTGTGCAAGACGGACGATCCGTTCACTCAATCCCCGGTCCTGGGTGATGAGCAAGAGGCTCTTGTTCGCTCCAACCTGCCGAAATAGAGAGACCAGGTGGTCGTCGGCGATGCCGACGCTACCGGTGTCCCCGATGCGTACAAGTCCCCGTTTGGCAAGCTGGCGAATCAGATCGGGGCGGATGGTGGCCCGAACGCGCACCTCCAAGTCCTTCTCCTGATTATCCTTCAGGCCGTGCAGCTCCTCCATCGTCTTCTCAAGAATAAGCAGCTTCTTCTTGCGACGCTTGAGAATAGGTTCGGCATTGGCAACGAAATACAAGAAATAGTCCAGCTGAATGATCGGAGCTGTATCGACATAGATTTCATCAAAGGAGCGCAGCTGCTCATCCAGCGTCTCCAGATACGCCTCATCAGAGGTGGCAAATCGTGACCGGTCGCCCAGCTTGCATGCAATGATCTCCCGATAGAGAGACAGCTCGCTTGCAGCCTTCGAACCTTCCACCTTGATGCCTACACTCCTGAGGATGCTTGCAATTTTCTCCTTGCCCAGGCGGAACTCGGAACCCAGCACATCCAGTGCATTTTCAGCCGATATCGTCTCCACCTTGAGAGCAGGGGCTCTTCTGCCCATTAGTTTTGCCATGATAGGGTTCCATCAATCCTTCGCACGCTTGGTGCGGATATGCTCGACAGCCTCGGCGAGCGTGAGCGAGAGTGCTTTCTCCTCATCTTTCTTATATTCATTGGGCAGGGCGATATTCTCCTTCCCCGCCTTCAGGTAGTAGCCGTACCGGCCGTTTGCCAGTGAGACAGGTACACCTTCAAACTCTCCAAGCTCCTTTACCGTGGAAGCCTTGGCCATCCTCGAGCCACCCTTCTTTCCCTTGGCACCGCTCTTTTCAACCTCTTGGGAGAGCAGGACAAGCGCCTCATCCAGGGTAATCGAAAAGAGTTGCTGGTCATGGTCGGTCTTCTTCAAGTTTCTCGTCTTGTTATTGCAGGCGATATAAGGACCGTACTTGCCCTTGAAGGCAAGCACATCGTTGCCTTCCTCATCCTTCCCTAGATTTCTGGGAAGACCGAGGTAGCGGTTCGCCAGCTCAAGATCCTCAACACTATCGGCATCCTGCACCCACTTGGGAATGCTTGCTCGCTTGGCATCCTTGCCTTCGCCCTCCTGCCAATAGGGTCCGAACCTTCCATTCATGACCTTCACAGCCTCGCCATTGACAGCCCCGTTTCCCAGACTTACCGGCTGGAGTTTCTCCTTGCCGTTTGCAATCAGGGTTTTGACATCCTCGTCGGTGATGGTGCCCGGGGTCCAAGAGAGAGGAAGAGAGATGAAAGCACCGTTGGCATCAATGACATAGGCACCGTACGGGCCGATCATGACCGGGTTGCTATCACTGATATGCGGCAGCTGCAGTGTTTTGGACACAACCTTGTTGTCTTGCTGAAGCTGTAGGACATTCTGGTTCTGCAACCCTGTATCGCCGCAATAGAACGAGCAAAGGAACGATTTCTTGTCAAGTTCGCCCGAGGCGATCTTATCCAAGCCGTCCTCCATCATTGAAGTGAAGTCATAATCGACAAATTGTGGAAAATTGGTTTCCAAAAACTGGCAGACGGCGAAACCGATGAAGGTGGGAGCCAAGGCGGCTCCTTCCTTGACCACATAGCGACGGTCGAGCAAAGTCTTGATGATCGTAGCGTAGGTCGAAGGACGTCCGATACCCCGTTTCTCCAACTCTTGCACGAGTGAAGCCTCGGTATAGCGTGCCGGGCTCTTGGTCTGGTGTTCCACCTCCACCAGGCTCTCCAACGGACAGACTTGGCCGACCTTCATGGCAGGCAGCAACGTCTCCTTGTCTTCCAAGGCGGCATCGGGATCGTCCGAGCCTTCCACGTACGCCCTCAAGAAGCCTGGAAATACAATTTCGGTTCCGGTGGCGGTAAAGGTACCGCTTCCGGCTTCAAGGGTGACCGTCGTCGTTGCTTTCTTTGCCTCGGCCATCTGGCTTGCCAGGGTTCGTTTCCAAATCAATTCATAGAGGGCCAACTCCTTGCCGGTCAAATGGGTGTCCGAGGGCAGGAGAAATGTATCACCGGCTGGCCTGATGGCTTCATGAGCTTCCTGGGCACCGGCGCTCTTTGCTGCAAAGTAGCGGGGTGACGGTGACAAATACTCTTGACCGTACAGTTGACCTACCAGATTTCTTGCCGCCTGGGTGCCCTCTCCACTCAGTGAGGGACTGTCGGTTCTCATGTAGGTGATGAAGCCGTTCTCATACAACTTCTGGGCGATGCGCATGGTGTCGGAGGCGCTGATATGCAGCTTCTTGATGGCATCCTGCTGAAGTGTGCTGGTGGTGAATGGAATACTGGGTCGGGTTACGAAGGGCTTTCTCTGGATGTCCTGCACCTTGAACTGCTCGCCTTTGAGCTCCTTGACGATGGAAAGAGCCTGCTCCTTGGTAAGCATAAGCACCTGGCCTTTGGCCTTGTACTCGCCGGTTACCGAATCAAAATCCTTGCTGTTTGCCAGTCGTTGTCCCTGATAGGCCGTCAGCTTTGCTTCAAAGCCCTGCTTTTGGGCTGCCAGCAGCTGTGCTTTCGCATCGTAATACGTGCTTTGCTTGAACACCAATCGTTCGCGCTCGCGTTGAACCGTCAAGCGCAGACCCACCGATTGCACCCGTCCTGCAGAAAGTTTCTTGTTGGAAAGCTTCTTCCACAACGTCGGTGAGAGCGTATATCCGTAGAGTCGGTCGACAATACGCCTTCCCTCCTGGGCTTGCACCAGATTCTCATCCAGCGGCCGGCCCCCATCGAGGGCCTTGGTGATTGCACTCTTGGTTATTTCATGGAAAACCATCCGCCTAAACGGAATCTTGGGCTTGAGCACCTCAAGAAGGTGCCACGAAATACTCTCTCCCTCACGGTCCTCATCAGTTGCCAACAGAAGCCGGTCAGCCTTCTTCAGACTGCTTTTGAGCTCCTTGATCAAGGATTCCTTTCCCGACACCACCTCGTAGTCACACGCAAAATCATGCTCGACATCAATGGCCATCCGATCTTCCGGAAGGTCCCTGATATGTCCTTTACTCGCGACAACCTTGCAGTTGGAAGGAAGGAATTTTGTTATTGTCTTTGCCTTGGTCGGCGACTCGACTATGATCAACGTATTGGCATCATCCATGCATTCTTCTCCTGAAGACCCGAGGGCTTAGGTTAACACATATACTGCCGCCTTCAGCTTTTGTCAACGCATACTTTCCAATCGACATCCACGGAGGCTAGACAAGGAACGTACAGATGAATACCCCTTTTTGCCCGGGATTGGGGGAGGTGAACAACCCCCAGGAAGCAAGACCGTCTCCTTTTGTCTCGAAGTGCAGCTCTTTTTCCCCTTTAGGGGAAAGGATGAACCGATAGGTGGACTTCGTCTTGAACGAAAGGGAACCGACCTTGGTCCGAACCTCGACCGCATACCGATCGATTCCATACTCAATGGAGGTCACACTCCAAACAGACGGTTTGAAATTTGTTGTGTTGAAAACCTCGGCATTGGCCCGGTAGGCTTTCTGCAGTTCGCTCTCACCTTCGAACGGAATCTCCACATTGACAAGCTCCTGACCCAGCAATGGGAAAATCGTATAGGAGCGGTCATATATGCCCTGGATGGTGTAATAGGGCTTGGTATAGGAAACCAAAAAGTCCAGCTGTCTGCACTTTCCCTTGTTGTCCTTGTCGGTAAGGTTCACCCAGCGGTAACGGCCTTCCCACCCGGAAGTTTCACACTGCACCTTGGCCGCCGCTACATCGACATTGCCTGTCTTGCGGGCGGCGACAATCACTTCATAGGTTCGATGACTTTCCAAAGGCTCCTCGTTTGAACCCACGACGACGCTTTCAGAGCGTACCCGCTGCACAGGATTTCCATCCACGTAGACATCGTAATAGTCTGCACCGGCTACCGCCTTCCACTGCAAATGCAACTGGTTGGGATATGCTGAGATCAACTGCACATCCAGAGCCGAGGCAAAGAGAGGCAGGGCACAGATAAGCAACAGGCAAATTACCGCTTGTTTCATACCTTATTGTAGACACAGCGGTCTCCTAGTTGCAAGAGTTTGTCATGCCAGCTACTATCGGTCACATGACCATACACTTGATATCCTGCTGCCTCGAAGAGGGAAACCTCAGCTACCCCCTTGGCGCACTCTGCATTCAAAGCGCCGTACTTTCTCATCTTGAAAACGAGCAGTGCATCCATCACGCTTTCACGCTTGCCGATGATCCCGTTGCATCAGCACAGTCGATACCCCTCGCTTCCTTGGATGTAGCAGGACTTTCGGTATATCTCTGGAATAGAGGTTGGATGGACACGTTCGCCCTGACCCTGAAGGCCCGCAACCCGTCCCTCCATCTCTTTGCCGGCGGCCCGGAGGCAACAGCAAATCCGGCATCCTTCGATTTGGGTCTCTATGATTTCCTCATCCTCGGGGAGGGAGAGGAAACGGTCATACAAGCCCTCAAACACATCAAGGAAGGAAAAATCCCCCGGCTTCCAGGCGTACTCTCCCGAACCAATGCCTTCGGTATCGCACCCAGTCCCAGACTCGACCTCCTGTCTTCACCGCTTTTGAGCGGTCTTGCCGACCCGTTTCTCTCCCCCGGTGCATCGGTATTATGGGAGATGACCCGCGGCTGTCCCTTCCATTGTTCGTTTTGCTTTGAATCGCGTGGAGAACGCAGCGTACGGCACTTCAGTTTCGAACGGCTTGAAGCTGAACTCGATTACCTGGTCGCCCATGAAGCAGGAGAGGTCTATGTCCTCGATCCTACCTTCAATATGGATAAAAAGCGGACCATTGCCATCCTGGCAATGCTTGAGAAGAAGCAGGCTCCAATCCATTTTGTCTTTGAAGTGAGGGCCGAGCTGCTTGACAACGCTCTTGCCGATGCTTTTGCCAGAATCGACTGTTCGTTGCAGATAGGCTTGCAGTCGACCGACAAGAAAGTTCTTGAAGCGGCTAACCGGGTGTTCAAGGCAGACCAGTTCGCCAAGAAAATCCAGCTGCTCAACCAACGTGGCATCGCCTTCGGTCTGGACCTTATCATCGGCCTTCCCCATGACAGCCTTGCCTCCTTTACCAAGAGTCTGGACTATGCCATGCTGCTCAAACCCAGCAATCTAGACATTTTCCCCCTTTCTTTGCTTCCTGGAACCCTGGTCAGCGACCAAGCGTCCTCCTACGGCATCGTAAGCATGGAACAAGCACCTTATACCATTCTACACTCGCCGACGTTCAGTGAATCGGATCTGAAGCAGGCGATGAGGCTCAAGAGTGCGTGCGACCTCTTCTTCACCCAAGGACAGGCAGGTATGTGGATGCACAAGCTATGCGAGGCAACCGGCCGAAAACCATCTTCGCTGCTCACCCTCTTTGATTCCTACCTCTCTTATTATAAGGAGAAAATGAAGCCAGAGGATGAAGAGCCCGATGTATTTACTCTCCAGGAGGCTTTTGTTGTCAGCCTTCTTAAAAAACTGGGAAACCAGCGCTACCTGAAGCCGATGCTCTCATACATGGAGTTGCATCAGGGAATTGCGTTCTTCCATATGTATCAAGAGAGTCCCACCATCACACTATCATACCCGCTTGAGCAGCTTGCACTGCTCGACACTATGTCCCTTGATGATTTTCTGGCATCCCATGCTGAGTCTGAAGAGATACGGCTCTCCATCCACAGCACCGATGAGGGGGAACTCTATTTTCTTCCTGTCACCGAGTAGCGTTGGGAAAACTTCTAGTTGAGAACCAACAAAAAATCCCGTACAGTATGAGTAAGGAATGAAACCAGTGAAATATGTGAATCATGCAATCCGAGCAGCTCTTCTGCTCGCTGTTTTATTTGTAGCTTCCGGGTGCACCGTCACCGAGGCTCTGACTTTTACCAATACACCGTCACATGCATCTGCATTCGACTTTACCGTTGAGGATTTCTTCATCGCGGTCCTTCAGGATTTCAGTGAGTTTGTTCCCCCTGAAGGTGATCAATCCCTGATGGACAAGGCCATTGCCGATTTCGAGCGGGCTCTCGATTACAGCCCGACCACGGACAACGTCAGGATGACCAAACTCAATGACAATGCATACCAAGGAACTTTCACGTTCAGGAACCTGCAACAGCTGTTCAGTGACCTGGGAGCGGGAAGCAATCAGAGTTTGTTGAAGATGGAGAAGAACAGCATGTCATTCTTCCTCTCCATGGATAACTACGACCAGCTTGTTCCTGTCATTCCTTTTTTGGCGGATGAGAATTTTGAAGCGTTCGGCCCGGTATACAACCAAGGGCTCAGTGAAGCAGACTACCTGGAAATGATCAGCTTCATGCTCGGAGAGGAGGGGCCACCCGCAATCGAGCAATCTTTCATCACCATGAGGGTTGAAACGCCCACGCCCATTACCGGCTATACCAACGGCAGGAAAATCTCCAATACCCTCTATGAGTTCAGCTTCCCTCTTATCGACTTCCTTCTGCTGGAAAGTCCCATCACCTTCTCTGTCAGCTGGAAATAAGGCAGACAACCCACAAAATGTCAGAAAGGCAGCAGAAACCTGCTGCCTTTCATATTTTCCCTTGGTTGGAACGATTATACATTGAAGCGGAAATGCATGATGTCACCGTCCTGCACCACGTACTCCTTGCCTTCCATCCTGAGTTTTCCTGCTTCCTTTACCTTCTGTTCGGTCTTGTACAGAAAAAGGTCTTCACAATTGAACACCTCTGCCTTGATGAAGCCCTTTTCGAAGTCAGAATGGATGACACCGGCGGCCTGGGGGGCCTTGTAGCCTGCATGGAATGTCCACGCACGGTCTTCATCAGAGCCGGCAGTAAAGAAGGTACGCATTCCCAGCGTATGGTAGGCACTGCGGATGAGCTGGTTCAACCCGGATTCCTTCAACCCCACCGCCTCAAGGAACTCGCGCTTCTCTTCCTCGGTCTCCAACACGGCAATCTCAGATTCAATCTTGCCGCAGATGACCACCACTTCCGATCCCTCGGCTTCGGCGATGGCTCGTACGGTCTTGACATATTCATTCTCCTCTACGATGCCGTCTTCATCGACGTTGCATACATAGATGACAGGCTTGAGGGTGATGAGGTGCAGGTCATAGACCATGGCTAGCTCCTCTTCCTCCAGCTTCAGTGACCGCGCTGATTTTCCATCCTCCAGGCACTCTTTCAATTTGGTGAGAACGGGAAGTACTTTCTCGTTCTCCTTCTGTGCTTCCTTGCTCAAGCGGGTGAGCTTGGCCTGCTTCGCCCAACGGTTGGTCACCGTGTCCAGATCGGCGAGGGCCAGCTCGATGTTGATCGTCTCAATGTCACCTGCCGGATCGATTTTGTTGTTGACATGGATGATGTCGCTGTCGTCGAAGCACCTGACTACATGGGCGATGACCCCCACCTCCCTGATGGAGGCCAGGAAGCGGTTGCCCAAGCCCTCCCCCTTGCTTGCTCCGGCGACCAAGCCTGCAATGTCTACAAACTCGAAGGTGGCAGGGACTACTTTTGCAGGAGGAATCAATGCAACAATCTTATCAAGACGTGGATCAGGAACGCTGACAATGCCCACATTGGGGTCGATTGTACAAAAAGGATAGTTCGCAACTTCGGCAGGAGCTGCCGTCAAGGCTGAGAAAATCGTCGACTTACCAACATTGGGAAGCCCTACTATGCCGCAATTTAAACCCATTATTTACCTCATTCTCGGCTCATTGGAGCCAGCAGGGGAAGTGTAGCACATATTGACTTGCACGTTAACCAGCCCTATAGTCAACAGCAATGGGTATTGAACAGTTCATCGGCTCCGAGGAGCCTGTTTCCAAAGGGAAACGTGTCTACGAAATCAAGGATGAAGACCAAAGGGCGCTCCTGCTCATCCTTGTTCCTCCAACAGAATCAGACCAAGGGGCAAAGCGAAGAGCCGAAGAGCTCAAGGCTCTTGTCGACACCATGGGAGCTCTCACCGTTAGGACTGAGTTCATTCCCTTGCGCCAAACCAACAGCGCCACGCTCATCGGCAGCGGCAAAGTCGCAGCCATCAAGCTCTTGGTGGAGGAACTGGAAATTGATGTCGTCATTTTCGACCAAGGCATCAACCCCCGGGTACAGCGCAACCTTGAGAAGGAGATGGAAACCTGCGTCATCGACCGTGATGAGGTGATCCTTCAGATTTTTGCCGATCGCGCCGCAACCAAGGAAGCCACCTTGCAGGTGGAGCTCGCCCGCCTTGAATACTCGCTGCCCAGGCTGACCCGCCGGTGGACGAACCTCAATCGTCAGCAGGGCGGTGTCAAGGGCACCAAGGGTGAAGGAGAGACGCAGCTCGAGCTCGACCGAAGGCAGATCCAGGACCGGATCGTCGCCCTCAAGCAGATGCTTGAGAAAGTGGTGCAGCAACGCACCATCCAGCGCAACCAGCGACTCAGTGGAAATATCCCCACCGGAGCCATTGTAGGCTACACCAACAGCGGCAAGTCCTCGCTGCTCAATGCGCTGACCAATGCCGGAGTACTTGTTGAAGACAAACTTTTTGCCACCCTCGATCCGACGACCCGGATGGTCAAACTACCCGGAGGGGAGGAAATCTTGCTCTCCGATACCGTAGGGTTCATCAGCGATCTGCCGCACAACCTCGTGAATGCCTTCAAGAGCACGCTCGAGGAGGCCAAATATGCTGATTTCTTGATTATCGTCTGTGATGCTTCCCATCCTGATATGATTGCAAGCTACACCACCACCGTCCAGGTACTGGAGGAGCTTGGCTGCACCGACAAGCCGGCAATCGTACTTGCGAACAAAATGGACAAGGTGGAGGATGCGTTTGCAGTTTCGCGTCTCAAGTCCCTGTATACTCCGGTACTGGAGACATCCATCAAAACCGGAGCCGGACTGGACACACTCCTCACGCAAATAGGCATCACACTTCACGAGCTCTGTCCCACGACAACCTATTTGATACCCAATTCACGGCACGATTTGGTCGCCCACATCCACCGGTTCGGCCAGGTTGAGAGCATCGACTACACTGAAGAGGGAATCCTGGTGAAAAGCCGCATCCAAGAGAGATTCCAAGGGCAGCTGCATCCCTTCAGATACGAACAATAAAAAGTGGGTGCCACCCCGAAAGGAAGCACCCATTTGCAATATCCGAACGTCCGTAGACGATTAGTTGAATCTCCACAGAGCTCCTACATATCCACTGAAATGGAAGCTGACGTCAGGCAGAAGCCAGAGGCCGGGGGCTATGCGCAAATAAAAATCAAGGGGAACATCATTGTTGTCAAGACTGTACATGACTCCGACGGGAGCAATGGCAGCAAGACCGAGCTTTGCACCCGACTTAATGGGGATTCCGACATATGCACCGCCACCGACGGTTACATCGAATTTTGCTTTCTCTATCTCGAACTCCGTCACCTTGTAGTTGGCTGCAACATCAAAGGAGAGGTATCCGTCAAGGAAACCAAAACCAAGATTTCCTACGATATCAAAATCATTCATTCTATACTGTACACCCACACCGGTATTGGTACCGAGGTTGAGACCTACAGCAAGATCACTCTTGGCTGCACCACCTGTGGCGGCAGTTACAGGAACTACAATAAGGGCTACCAGAATTAGAGCTAGTAATACTTTCTTCATACGCATTCTCCCTTTGTAGGACTCTCTCCTACGTTGTGATGTTTTCTTGAATATACCACATGCTACTATTCTTGAATAGGCGGCCATCCGTGGAACAGCTCAATAAGCCAGGATTTCACTCGGGGACAATGAACCACTAGCGTTTTTCAACAATCCTCGTTACCATACACTCACGGAGGAAGTGTAAAATATGAACAGACATCTGACTGTACGTGGGACACTAATCGGCATTGCAGGACTCTTGGTCATTACCGCAAGTTCCATGTATGTGGCTTTACGTATGGGAGCCCTTCCTTGGCCCACCATCTTCGTCACGGTTGTCAGCATGGCCGCCTTGCGAAAGGCAAAGGGATCCACCCTGCAGGAAATCAATGTCACCCATACCATCATGAGCAGCGGGGCGATGGTCGCCGGAGGACTTGCCTTCACACTGCCGGGTCTTTGGATGCTGGACCCGACGGCAAACTTCTCCATTCCCAGCCTCCTGGTGCTCACAGTAGTGGGAGCCATTCTGGGAACCCTGTTTTCTTCACTCTTTCGTAAAAAACTCATCGAAGAAGAAGCTCTTCCATACCCGATGGGTATTGCCAGCTACAACACACTGCAAGCGGGAACCAAGGGAGGGAAAGGTGCAAAAACGCTCTTTGCCTCTATGGGAGGTTCCGTCATATTCACTGTATTGCGTGATGGATTCGGAAAAATCCCTGCGCTGCTCACCCTCTACGGCGGGAGTGCCGTCATCCCCTCGTTCTCCATCTGGGTCTCCCCCATGGCAATGGGTATCGGAGCCATCATCGGTCCGTTGTTCGCCTTGCTCTGGTTCGGAGGAGCCATCTTCGGCTACTACATCCTCACCCCGATCGGCATCTCCCAAGGCCTGTTCGCCTCCATGGCCGAGGCTGATGTTTTCAGGTCCAACCTGGGTATCGGGCTGATGATCGGAACCGGTCTGGGAGTCTTCTTCAAAGCCGTAGCATCAAGGCTGAGCGCACAAAAGAAGCTCGAAGAGAAACAGGGAGGACTTCCGGCTTCCAGCCGCCTGATGATCATCCTCATACTTTTCTTTGCCGTCATCCTTCTCGCCCTGGGAACCGAGCTCGGCCTTATTGAAGCGCTGGTCCTCATGGCAGGCATCTACTTGGCGACCTATCTATCGGGCATGCTTACCGGACAGACCGGCATCAACCCGATGGAAATCTTCGGAATCCTCGTTCTCTTGGTCATCCAGCTCATCTCCAACCCTTCTCTGATAGCATCATTCAGCATCGCCGCCATCGTAGCAGTGGCATGCGGCCTGACCGGGGACGTCATGAACGACCTGAAGAGCGGGTACCTGCTCAAGACCGATCCAAGGCAGCAAATCCTTGGAGAGGGCATCGGAGGGGTCATCGGAGCCATCCTCTCGGTCTTCGTGCTCCTGATCATGAAGGCTGCCTTCGGCGGCTTCGGTACCGCAGAGCTTCCCGCTCCCCAGGCTGCAGCAGTCTCGGCGATGGTCGGAGGACTACAACATATTCCCGCCTTCCTCATCGGTCTTGGCGTAGGATTGGTTCTCTACTTCTCCAAACTTCCCAGTGCAACCCTCGGCCTTGGAGTCTACCTGCCTATTTACATCTCTTCGATCATGGGCCTGGGAGCACTCTTGTCGGTTCTCATGAACAAAGTGCTGTTCAGAAAGCACGGCAAGGAAAAAATTGGTGAAGAGACCGGACTGGTAGCCAGCGGCCTGTTGGGAGGCGAGGGAATAACAGGTGTGGCGATTGCTATTCTTTCGATGTTTAAATAGGTATACTGTCCACTATGGAACAAACCAAACACCTACCCCTCTCCCTCTATGGGCTGGAGGCGGAGACAATCGCAGAAATATTGTCCCTTACAAAGAACTTCCAAGCCAAGCAAATCTTCAATTGGCTTGTCAAGGGAGTATATACCTTTGAGGCCATGACTGACCTGCCCAAGGCGGAACGGGAAAGGCTTTCCTCACTGATGAGCAGCGCCTGCTCCTCGAGTATTCACACATCCGAAACCGATGAGAGCGGAGCCACCAAGATGGGTATCCGCCTTCATGACGGCAAGGTGGTTGAATGTGTCCTGCTTGTCGACAAAAAGGGTCGGCACACAGCCTGTCTTTCCAGCCAGGTCGGATGCGCCCAGGGGTGCACCTTCTGCCGAACCGGCACGATGGGCCTCTTTCGCAACCTCAGCGCAGAGGAGATCATCGAGCAGTACATCCACCTGCTGTCTGCAAGCAAGCAGCCCATTACCCACATCGTCTATATGGGAATGGGAGAACCACTTGCCAATATTGCACCTGTGACCCGCTCGATCCGGTATTTCCACAACCCCAAAACCTTCAACATCAGCCTCAGACGCATAACCGTCTCCACCTGTGGCGTTGTTCCCGGCATTCTCAAGTTGGCCGAACAGAAACTGCCGGTCAAGCTGGCAGTCTCGCTCGTCAGTGCCGACAACCGGCTGCGCGATCGGATCATGCCGGTCAACCAGACCTGGGACATCATGACGCTGAAGAAAGCCTTGCTGCACTATCAGCGGCTCGGCGGCAAGCGATTTACCATCGAATATTGCATGTTGGGAAATACCAACACCGATGAGATCAGTGCAAAGAAACTTGCCAGCTATGTGAGAGATTTGGATGTAATCGTCAACCTCATCCCCTGGAACCCTGCCGAGGAGCTGCCTTACCAGACCCCGACGGAAGAGGAAATCGATCACTTCACCCTGTTGCTCGACCGCCTGCACGTCAACTACACCCGCCGTCGTTCACGAGGCAGGGAGATCAACGGAGCCTGTGGACAGCTTGCTGTGCCCATCAACAAAGGGCTTGATTTGGACTATGAAAGCATGGTTGACGAGGATGACGAATAGAACTGTCGGTCAAAGCGGAGTTTGAGCACCAAAAGCATGAGCAAAACTCCGCTAAGGACCATGAGAACGCGCATGGACACTACATCCGACAAGGGCCCGAACAGGGCCATGCCCAGAGGGAGCGCTCCGCTGTACATGATGTTGAGAAATGCAAAAATCCTGCCTTGCATACTTGTATCGGTTCGTTGCTGAAGCAGTGTCATGGTAGCCGTCTGCACCATGGTAAGTGCAATTCCATAGATTGCCATGAGAGCCAGGTAGACGATGAAGCTGTCGATCAGGCCCATACCGATGGCAAGTATCCCGAAAGCACTCATCCCCGCCAGAAATGACGTAACCTGATTCTTGAATCCGCCCCAGGTGCTCATCAATACCCCGCCCAGGCTCATTCCGGCAAAGCCGACCACCTCTACAATGGTCATATACGCATAGCTCTCCTTGTAATAACGAGTCACAAACAAGGTGGCAAGAAAACCTGCAGGAACCGCCAGGAAAATAAAGAGGCCGTGTACCATCAGCATTTTTCCGACCCAACGGTTTTGTAATGCATACACAGCACCTTGCTTGACATCCTGAAACAAGGAAGTCTTGCCTGTCTGCTTTTTCTCGTGTGGAATGAGAAGAAATGCGAGCAGGCAGATTCCGACCACGGCTGTACTTACGTCAAGCAACAACGTTGAGCGAAGGCTTGATAAGGTCAGAAAGGCTCCCGCAGCAAAGGGTGAGGCAAACTGGACCAAGGATGTCAGAGCAGCATTGAGACCATTGAAACGCATCAGTTGTTCGGCTGGTACCAGTAAGGGAATCATGGATGCAACGGCCGGAATCTGTACGCCGCTGCCTGCAGAACGGACTATGGAAACAACCAGAAGGGCATAGAAAACGGTGGTATCGGAGTCGAGGCGCGGCACCAGAAGCACCAAGGCAAGAGTGGCTGCGGCGATCACAGCATCGCTGGCGATAATCAAATATTTCTTATTGCACCGGTCCGAGAGAGCCCCCGATACAAACGAGACCAAAAACTGCGGGACGAAGGCACAGAGGGTCAGAGCCGACACCCACACTCCCGAAGAGCTCTGCAGTGTTATATACCAGACAAGCGCAAACTGGACGATCGAAGAGCCGAACAGGGTAATTCCCTGGCTTGCCAAAAACAGGATTGTTTTGGTTTTCCAACCTTGCATATACGCACCTCCATTGCTGAAATACTGCAAGTATAGCGACAATCAAAAGTCTGGTGGTTCAGTGGAGGGTTCCATCAGATGCATAATTTTCAACAACAGTTGTTCCATCTGCAAGGCATCGGCTTTTGCCGCTTCCAGAGAGATCAGAAGCCGATCACAAACAGAGATTATGTCCTCGGAGGGTGCAGGTGTATTAAGAATCGTCTCAAGCTCGGATTCTCCGGCATCTTCGAGCCCGTTCATCAATCTCAGAATCGACATAAGCGAGTAATTGGCCAGTCTGAGCGTACGGATGATCGAAAGGCGCTTCAGGTCCTCGCCGTCATAGATGCGATACCCATTCCTGCTGCGTTTTGTCTGGATCAGACCATTGAGCTCCCAGTTGCGCAGTGTATCGATGGTGAGGCCCAATCTCAGTGCCGTCTGCTTTCTGGTAAGAGCGACCGGGCAACCGATATGATCGCTGGCAAGCAGTGAGGCGACATCACTGACTGCCGAGCGTGCTCGCACTATCTCCTCTTCAAGGCTCGATGCATACGCGGCAGTTGCATCCAAGGCTCCCTCCAAATCCAAGTCGGCACTCCGTCGCAGGATGTACAACGCTTGGTCACGCAATCCATGCTGCAGGATCTCCGATCGGAGGGACAAACGCGTGAGCTGCATCTGAATCACATGGATGTCGGTGAAAACCCGATAGCCATTTGCTTTTCGTTCCGAGCAGGTGATGAACTGGAGCCGCTCATAGAGGCGTACGGTATTCGGATGCACATGGGCCAGCGAGGCCAATGCCTTTGTCGTGTACGTTTGCATATCAAACTCCCATTCTGCCAAGCTACCACCAGCATCCAACACCATCAAGCAATCTGCACAAGGAAAAAGGCTGTTTCAAGGTTTCCCCTGAGACAGCCTTCCATCGTTAATCTATGACTACCCTATTTCTCCAGAACAGCCTTGATTCTCCTCACACCGGCGGAGGAAGACTGCTCCTTGAGAATCTTGAACCGGCCCATCTGACTGGTATTCTGCACATGGGGGCCTCCGCACACTTCCTTGGAGTAGTCGCCGATAGAGTAAACCTTGACCTGCTCGCCGTACTTGCTGTCAAAAAATGCGATGGCACCCTGCTCCTTCGCCTCTTCCAAGGTCATGGTCTCACAGACAACCTCAAGGTTCTGGCTTATGGCCTCATTTACCATGTCCTCCACCCTCTGGATCTCCTCGGCTGTCATGGGAGCGGGATGCGTGAAGTCAAAGCGAAGTCGCTCGACGGTGATGTTCGAACCTTTCTGGCCGACATGTTCGCCCAAAACGGTACGAAGCGCCTTATGCAGCATGTGGGTTGCCGTATGCAAGGCGGTGGTTTTATCACTATGGTCGGCGAGACCTCCCTTGAACTGCTGTTCCGAACCGCTTCGGCTGATCTCCTGATGCTTCTCAAAGGCTTCCTTGAACCCTGCCTCATCAACGGTAAAGCCGTGCTCGGAAGCAAGCTCTTTGGTCAGCTCGATCGGGTAACCGTAGGTATCGTACAGCTTGAAGGCGGTGCGACCGCTGATCTGGCGGCTGTTGCCCTTCAGCAGGTTGGGAAGCATTTTCTCAAACTCACGCTCGCCCTTTGCAAGGGTTTCAGAGAACTTGGCCTCTTCCTGAGCGAGCTCCTTGAGCACAAATTCGCGATTCTCAACCAGCTCCGGATAGGGCACGCCGTACAACTCAAGTACGATGAGTGCGAGCTCGCCGAGGAAAGCCCCCTCGATGCCCAGCTTGTGGCCGTGGCGTACCGCACGCCTGATCAGGCGTCTGAGAATATAGCCCTGTCCCACGTTCGAGGGGGCTACACCCCGCTGATCGCCAAGAATGAACACGCTGGTACGCACATGATCGGCCAGAATGCGGATGGAAACATCATTCTCCTCATCATCACCATAGTGTTTCTGCGAGAGACGTTCGATACCTGCAATAATTGGAGTGAAGACTTCGGTTTCATAGACGGACTTCTTGCCCTGCAGGATGGCAATCGTGCGTTCAATGCCCATACCGGTATCGACACACTTGCGGCTCATCTCCTCATAGGTGCCGTCGCTGTTCTTCTTGTACCCCATGAATACGTCGTTCCAGATCTCAAAGTACTTGCCGCAGGAACAACCCGGACGGCAATCGGGACCGCAGGAAGGACGGCCCGTGTCGATGAACATTTCGCTATCGGGACCGCACGGACCGGTCTCCCCGGCAGGACCCCACCAGTTGTCCTCGCGGGGAAGGAAGTAGATACGCTCGCGGGGAATGCCGAAGCTTTCCCAGGTCTGAGCTGCTTCCTCATCGCGGGGTACAAGATCATCACCGGCGAAAACGGTAACCGAGAGCTGGGAAATATCGAGGTTGAGCCACTTGGTGAGAAACTCAAAGCTGTAGGCTATGGCCTCTTGCTTGAAATAGTCCCCCAAGGACCAGTTGCCGAGCATCTCAAAGAAGGTGAGATGATGGGGATCGCCCACCGCCTCGATGTCACCGGTCCGGATGCACTTCTGGTAATCAGTGAGCCGCTTCCCGCTGGGATGGTCACTGCCCAAAATATAAGGCACCAAGGGGTGCATGCCTGCAGTGGTGAAAAGCACTGTCGGATCGTTTTCGGGAATCAGGGAAGCCCCACTGATTTGAACATGGTCTTTTGATACAAAGAAGTCAATGAATTTTTGCCGTAATTCGTTGGCGGTCAGCTGTTTTTTCATAATATGCAGATAGTAGTCTCGTCGGCAATCGCATGTCAAGGAGCGACTGGTCAGAAGAGGTCGAGTTGCACAGCCTTTTGCCTGGGTTTCCCCACCCCTTCGCGTGTCTTCTTCGCCTGATTGAGCACCCTTGGCAGGTCTTGGCTCTTCTTGATGATGAACACCCTGCTCTGGTTGGCGAATTGGCGGGGCCATAGGACACTATGGTTGTCCACACTGCTTTGGTAGATGAAGAGGTACTTCTTCTGTTCCAAGGCAAAAGCAGCCTGCCGAACCGCACCTCCCCCGTCCCGGTCCTCGACCACCACCGAAGCATCACTGAGCGCACTCATCAGACGGTTGCGGAGCAGGAAATGCCACTTCTGGGTCACCGTTGCAGGAGAAAAGCGGCTTACTACAGCCCCGGCTTTGGCGATTTCCTGCTGCAAGGCTCGATGTTCGGGAGGATAGCAGGCATTGATGGGTGTACCGATGACCGCGATGGTCGGATACCCTGCAGCCAAGGCAGCCTTGTGAGCAACACCGTCTATGCCCAATGCCAAACCGCTGGCAACCACATACCCGGCTTTTCCCAGCGATTGGGCGGTGCTGAGAGCCAACTGCTTCCCTTCCAAGGAAGGAGAACGGGTGCCTATGACCGATACCGCACACTGACTGAGCAGCCCCACATTACCCTGGACATACAGAAATCTTGGACGAAAGGCAAAGGAGTCAACCTGCCTGGGCCAGTGGGGGCTTTCCCAACCGAGGATTGCGACAGAATCATCCATGGTATCGAAGTGTGGGCGAATTTCGTAATACGCATCGCTGATGAACGAAGCCTCCACTCCAAGCAACTGTGCATAGGTCTGGGCGTGCAACACTAGACTCTCGTTGAGGATTGAGTACTCCATGGCCTTCTCAAAGGCGTAGGAAGCCTTGGCCTCGGCTCCTTTGGAGGCCTTCAGCAATGTTTCGTAATGCAGAGCTTGAAGCTGTATGCTATCCATACGAGCATGGTATCACAAGCAGGAAAGAAAGGGCAATCAAAGCAGCGGGCGCAAAAAGTACCAAACGTGTTGTCAGTTGGAAAGAATGCGCTATACTCAGCCTATGCACGAGCAAGCCATACAACACTTCAAAAATGCCGATCCAATCCTGGATTACGTGATTGGAAAAGTCGGAGCATTGGACTATACGCCCGAATCAGACGGTTTCGCCTTCCTGGTGCAGGTCATCATCGGACAGATGCTTTCAGCGAAGGCTGCCGATACCATCCATTCCCGCCTTCTTGCCAAGGTTGACGGTACTGTCACTCCTACTGCTGTTGCAATGCTTGAAGAAGACTCATTGCGCAGTCTGGGAATAGCGCGAAGAAAGGCCCAAACCATCCTTGCCCTGGCTCAACAGGTCATCCAAGACCCACAGGTCCTTGAGGATCTCTCCTCCTTGGATGACCGGCAGTGTCTGACACGTCTGTGCAAATACAAGGGCATCGGGCCCTGGACGGCGAAAATGTATCTGATTTTTGTATTGGATAGACCGGATGTCCTTCCCCTCGAGGATGGAGCGTTCCTGCAAGCCTATCGCCACCTCTACGGCGATGCAGATATAGAAACAAGGGCCTCCGTCTGGAAGCCCTATCGTTCACTCGCTGCACGGTATCTCTACCGCTTTCTCGATCTCGGGTACTGCCGCTAGGCCAGAAGCGCCTTGGCAAGCTCCTGCATTCCCGACAAATCCTGGTCGGTCGGGTTCCAATTCACCTTGACCTCGGCATCGACTACAGAGAAGCCCGCTTTGGTCAGCTCCGTACGAAGGACGGAATTTCCCTCTCCACTCCAGCCGTAACAGCCGTATACGCCGGCCTTCTTGTTCTTGAACTGCAGTTCGGAGAGGAAATGGAGCCAGCCGCCGACCGAAGAGAGAATCGATTTGCCCGCCGTCGGAGAGCCTACGGCTATCGCCTTCGACTTGAACACCTGCGTCATGATGTCATTCTTGTCGGTCTGGCTGATATTGAACACCTTGACCTTGGTATCGGGACTCAGTGCCTGTATCTGAGATGCAAGGGCATGGGAAAGCTGCTTTGTTCCATCCCACATCGTGTCGTAGACGATGGTGATCTGGTCCTCCTGATAGGCATCAGACCACGCCGCATACTTCTCTACGATCTGCAAGGGGTTGTCACGCCAGATGGCTCCATGGCTGGGGGCGATGATGTCGATGGGGAGATTCAGCTTCACAATCTCCTCGATCTTTCGTTTCACCAACGAGGAGAACGGGGTGAGGATGTTCGCATAGTACTTGATCGCCTCCTCTGCGAGCAGGCACTGGTCGGCCTTGTCGTTGAAGAGCTCCTCGATTCCGTAGTGCTGACCAAATGCATCGTTGGAGAACAAAATGTTGTCACCGGTCAGGTACGTCGCCATGCTGTCAGGCCAATGGAGCATGCGCATCTCAACAAATACCAGGCTCTTGCCGTTGCCCACGTCGACTGAATCGCCGGTCTTAACCACCTTGAAGTTCCATTCAGGATGATGGTACTGGCCCACCAGGGACTTCACTGCATTGGCTGTGCAATAGATCGGAGTCTCGGGGATTCTTTCCATCAGATACGGCAGAGCCCCGCTATGGTCGACCTCCCCGTGATTGACTACGATGAAGTCGATTTTCTCAAGCTGTATTTCCTTTTCAAGATTGTCCCGGAACTCCTTCTCATACGGTTTCCAGATGGTGTCGATGAGGACAGTCTTCTCCTCCTCGATCAAATAGGCGTTCTGACTTGAGCCGTGATTGATCGAATAGTCATCGCCATGGAAGGTCTTGAGTTCCCAATCAATCCTTCCAACCCAAGATACATTGTTCTTGATCGTCCTTTTCATGCATTCTCTCCTTGTCTTTATCAGAATACACCACCTTCAACTGAACCGCTATGCTGCAGCTCGATGCAGGATCCATATTTAAAAAGCCAGTTCTTTCAGCTTCGCCAAGTCGGCAATGGTGATTTTCTTCTTCCCGGTTATGCGAATAATCTGCTGTTCCTGCAGGACTGCCAGCTTGCGGTTCACCGTCTCCTTCGTCAGGTGGGTGGCATTCCCTATGTCCTCCTGCGACAGGAACAACTCAAGATTTGCGCTGCGAACAGCGCGTTGATGCAGGTACATGCAGATGCGCTTGGTCACATCCTTGGTACAGAGCATCTCAAGCTGCTGGCGGTACTGCTCCAGTTTGGTATTCAAATATGTCATGACTTTCAGCGAGATGGAAGGATCGGCGAGCATCAACTGCTTGAGCTTTTCCCCCTGTATCATGCAAATTCCGCTTCCTTGCTCGGCTATTGCACTCTCCTGCACCGTCCCGGGGGCGAACAAGCCGTCAGATCCGTAGAAGTCCCCGGGAAAGAGGGTGTCCAACAGCAGCTCCTTGCCGTCGACGGAGTAGCGCACCAGCTTCAGTGAGCCCGAGCGGACGATGTACAGGTTTTCCGATGCATCACCCTCGCGGAACAGCACTTCATCGGCCTCCAGCTCCCGCTGGAGAATGAGTCTCTGCACCCGCCCTATCTCGGAGGGGTCCAGATGTTGGAAAATGGGGACATTATGCAGACAAGGAGAGGTACCGTCGGAACAGGCGCTGCAATGCATCATAGCCATCAATCGTCCTCGTAGAGTTCGTTGACCAGAGCCCATGCATCCCCGTCGCTCTTTCTCAGACCGCAGAGCAGCGTGTACTGATTGAGCAAGGTCAAAAGATGTTTTTCCCTCACTTCCTGAGGACTGGAGAGAGCAATAACCGACTTCAGCTCCTCGCTATTGTCGTCCAGGTTTTGCACACGGTCGAACTCTCTGAGCATATCCTCCCTGGTGAACAGGAAGAAGTCCTTCACACCAAGTATCATGACCGGCATGTACTGCCTGCGCTGCAAGGCCTCGGCGGTAAGCTTGATCTGCTCTTGCGACGCATCCGGCTGCAATGCCTCATAGGCTGCTTGTAAATCATCCATACAGAGTGCCTCCTCTCTCTATGATACTCAAGGTCTAGAGAAAAAGCAAAATGAATAGGAGTTGTCATGATTATGCAGAAAATCCAAGAAACTAATGCATATTCCGATAAATATACATTTATCCGGCAATGGATTAGTTCAGACTTGATAAAAAGTACAAATATTTGATGCAAAATTCTGTAATATTTGTTAATATCTATGTAGCAGTTCGGAATTTTTATTACAGGATTGTACCACCGGTGGGGAGAAACAACATGATCAGGGAGAGGATTCGAGAAAATCTTGGCAGCATGTCCCCGTCCTTTCAGGAGATCGGGCGATGGCTGTTGGACAACTACGATGCAATAGGATTCTCCTCGGTTCATGACCTGAGCAAGACCATCGGGGTCAGCAATGCATCCTTGGTCCGATACACGCAGGCCCTCGGCTTCAAAGGCTACAAGCAGTTCAGGGAGGCAGTCCAGGAAGAGGTGAAAACAAAGCTGCATCCCGACTCAGAGGTCACCCTCAACGAACTGGACCTGTTGCCGGTCAAGAAACAGCTGCAGCGTCTCTCGGAGAACGAAATCAACAATCTCAGCAAAACCTTGAAAGACATCAGTGTACAGTCGTTGCTTGAGATGGTTGAAGGAGTGTTTGCCAGCAACCGTATATTCATCAGTGGATTCGGTGTCAGCAAGAACATCATGCAGATTTTTGAATACGCACTGACGTGTTTACAAATCAAGGATGTGCATGGCATCACCGGATCGATCAGTGACTACAGCCCGAAACTGCACACCATCGCAGAAGGAGACAGCCTCTTCATCCTGACCATGCCCCCCTACTCTCCCGAGGCCATCCATGTGGCAAGCCAAGCGAAGATGCAAGGGGCAAAGGTGTTTCTTTTCACCGATTCGGCAAACTGCCCCATCTATCCAGATGCAAAAGCGGTGGTGCGTTGTGCGAATAATTCACTGCTGCTCACCAACTCCTATGTGGGAATGATTGCAGTGATCCAAGTATTCATCAACATGCTTTTGCTCTCCAGCAAAGGCAGCCTCATATCCCATATGAAGGAAATCTACCATACAGAACAAGAGGGCTACGCATTCCTGAAAGCCCAGAAGGAAGGTTTACTGTGAAGATATTCATTTCAACCGACATGGAAGGCATTGAAGGCATCAGTTCGTGGAACGAGATGACCACCAAGGAAGCTTGGTGTGCCGGGCTTCTGAAACAGGAACTCACCTATGTAATCTCGACGCTGCTCGCACATGCCGACATCGAGGAAGTCTGCATCTGTGATTCGCACAGCAGAGGGGAGAACCTGCTCTACGGCTCGTTCTCAGATGAGCGGATCACCCATGTGAAAGGCTACCCACGCCGCAACTATATGATGGAAGGCCTGGATGAAAGCTTCGATGCGGTCTTCCTGCTCGGCTACCATGCAAGCATCGGGTCGCTGAACGGCGGCATGGACCACTCCTACAGCTCGTCGTGCATCTATCGGGTGCGCCTGAACGGCAGGGAGGTGGGGGAAGTCGAGATCAACGCCTACTATGCCGGTATGTTCGGCGTCCCTATCGCCCTCATCAGCGGCGATGACATTCTAGAGGCCCAGATGAAGGACTTTCTGAAGGTTCCTTATGTTCGAACCAAGGAAGGAATGGGCCGCTATGCTGCAAAAATGTACAGCCCCGAACGGGTGAAGCAGACGTTTGAAACGCAGGTGCAGGCCTTCCTTACACAAAAAGAGTTCGAAGTGAAACGATTGGACGGTGAGGTTACGTTGGAAGTAGACCTGGCCACCACGGTCATAGCAGACGCGGTTTCCATCGTCCCGGGCATCAAACGTCTCGATGGAAGAACGGTGCAGTATACCAGCAGCAGGTATGAAGACATCTTTCATATGATCCTGACCATTGCCATGCTTGGTGGCAAATTCGCCCAGTATACATAAGATGAACCCGCGTTTGAGAGAGGAAGAGGTATGGGAAAGTATATAGTACGACGCTTGCTCATGATGATACCGGTGCTCCTTGGAGTCACCTTCATAGTATTTTTCATCATGTCCCTGACGCCCGGCGATCCGGCCGCCATCATTCTGGGAGACCAGGCGAGCGCCGAATCGCTTGCACAAAAACGAATCGAGCTGGGATTGGATAAACCCTTGCTCGTACGGTATGCAAGCTACATGGGAAGCCTCTTTCGCGGAGATCTTGGGGTTAGTTACCGCAACCAGCTCTCGGTGGCCGAGCAGGTGTGGGATAAGTTCCCGAACACCGCGTTATTGGCCATCGCCGGTATTCTGGTTGCGCTGCTCATCGGTATTCCGGTGGGAATCCTCTCTGCAAAGAAACAGTACACATTCATGGACAACTCCTCGATGGTGCTGTCCTTGGTTGGGGTTTCCATGCCCAATTTCTGGTTGGGCCTTTTACTCTCCCTTCTGTTCGCGCTCAAGCTCGGCTGGCTTCCTTCACAAGGAATGGGCAGCGGGTTTTTCGGGTTGCTGCGCTCCTTGGTCCTGCCCGCCATCACCCTGGGAACAGGTGTTGCAGCGACTGTGGTGCGCATGACCCGCTCCTCCATGCTTGAGGTAATCCGCCAGGACTATATCTCCACTGCACGGGCGAAGGGAATTACAGAAAAGCAGATCACCAACAAGCACATGCTCAAGAACGCCCTCATTCCCATCGTCACTGCAGTGGGTCTGCAGTTCGGCCACCTCCTCGGAGGAGCCATGCTTACCGAAACCATCTTCTCCTGGCCGGGGCTGGGACGCCTGATGGTCGATTCGATTACCAGCAAGGATATTCCCATGGTACTGGGAGCTGTAATTTTCATGGCGGTCATGTTCAGCTTCGTCAATCTTCTGGTCGACATCCTCTATGCCTTCCTCGACCCGCGCATAAAGAGCCAATACAAGGGGAGAAAGGCAACCATCAGAAAGGAGGTCACCGCATGAAGACATCGGATGCCAGGAAACAACGCACCCTTGCAGCAGAGACCTGGAGACGTTTCAGGAAAAACAAGCTGGCACTTGCCGGCATGATCGTCCTGATCACCCTGGTGCTTATCGCCCTGAGCACCATAGTAATCGACTTGGTCACCGACAATGCCATTTACAACAACTATGTAATCAAGCAAAACCTTCGACTCAGGCTGCAGGGCCCGAGCAAGGCCCATTTATTCGGCCTCGATGAGTTCGGCCGTGACGTACTCATGCGAATGCTCTGGGCGGTGCGATACTCCCTGTTCATGGGAACCATCGCCATCGCACTGTCGACAGTCGTCGGGGTCGTTCTCGGTTCGATCGCCGGCTACTACGGCAAGGTTACCGACAACATCATCATGCGCTTCATGGATGTGCTGCTCGCCATTCCTTCCATGTTGCTGGCAACCGCCATCGTCGCCGCCTTGGGCACCAGCCTGACCAATGTCCTGATAGCAATCGCCATCAGCTATGTACCCACCTTCGCCCGCACGGTCCGCGCCTCGGTGCTGACCATCAAGGACCAGGAGTTCATCGAGGCAGCACGTGCAATGGGTGCCAGTGATTTCCGCATCATTTTCAAATACATTCTCCCCAACTCGATGGCCCCGCTCATCGTACAGTCAACATTGGGAGTCGCCGGTGCGATTTTATCCATTGCAGGGCTTTCCTTCCTTGGCTTGGGCATACAGCCGCCGACCCCCGAATGGGGTTCGATGCTCTCCTCGGCAAGGTCCTACATCCGGGAAGGCTGGCATATAACCGTAATTCCAGGGTTGGGAATCATGATCACCATCCTCGCACTCAACGTCATGGGTGATGGATTGCGCGACGCCCTCGATCCACGATTGAAGAATTAGGAGAGACCATGAAGACTACTACCGAAGAGCTGATACGCATTGAAAATCTCACCGTTCAGTATGAAACCGATGACGCGGTGGTCCATGCGCTCAACGCCGTCTCGCTTTTCATGAGAAAAGGAGAGACGCTGGGCCTGGTTGGAGAGACCGGAGCCGGCAAGACCACCCTCGCACGAAGCATCCTGCGTCTGATTCCCTCCCCTCCGGGCGTCATTAAATCCGGCAAAATTTTCTTTGACGGCATGGACCTGCTCAGTTTGAGCGAGAACCAGATGCGCGCCATTCGAGGCAACAGCATCTCCATGATTTTCCAAGATCCCATGACCAGTTTGAATCCTGTGATGAGCGTCGGGGACCAGATCATGGAGGTTGTGGAGGCCCACAACAAGGAATTGAGTAAAGCTGAGATGGAAAAGCAGGCACTTTCCATGCTGGAGATGGTCGGTATTCCTTCATCAAGAAGCCATGAATATCCTCATCAGTTCTCAGGGGGAATGAAGCAGCGGGTCATCATCGCCATCGCCCTCGCATGCAATCCCACCCTGCTGATCGCCGACGAGCCGACCACCGCCTTGGATGTAACCATCCAGGCCCAGGTTCTCGATATGATCACAGCCCTCAAGACCCGGCTGAATACTGCAATGCTGCTCATCACCCACGACCTCGGGGTGGTGGCGCAGAATTGCGACCGCGTTGCAATCCTGTATGCCGGGCAGATCATCGAACTGGGTACGCTCAGCGATATTTTCAAACGCCCCACCCACCCCTACACCAAGGGGTTGCTCGGTTCCATTCCCTCTCTGACCAAGGAAGTAAGGCGGCTCAGTCCGATCAAGGGCATGATGCCAGACCCGACCGACCTGCCGCCGGGATGCAAGTTTGCACCCCGCTGCCAATTTGCAACGGACATCTGCAGACAGGCTGTCCCGCCATCCTATCAGATCAGCGACACTCATCAAGTGCGCTGCGTCCTTGCCAATGCGGAGGTGCACAATGGCTGAACCCTTGCTCAAGGTTGAACACCTGAAGAAATACTTTCATACCAATCAAGGCACCCTGCATGCGGTTGACGATGTCTCCTTCACCCTCAACAAGGGCGAGACGCTGGGGGTTGTCGGTGAGTCAGGCTGTGGAAAGTCCACCTTGGGAAGAACCATCCTGCGCCTCCACGAGCCGACGGACGGAAAAGTCTTCTTTGAAGGGAAGGAGATTACCACTCTGGGCAAGCTGGAGATGAAGAACATCAGGCGCGATATGCAAATCATCTTCCAAGATCCATTCGCCTCACTCAATCCGCGCATGACCATCAGCGAGACAATCGGAGAGAGCCTGCTCATCCAAAAGATCTACACCCGCAAGCAAGCCGATCAGTTGAGAAAGCGTGTGCTGGAGCTGATGGATTTCGTCGGACTGTCGCCAAGGCTGGTCAACAGCTATCCGCATGAGCTGGACGGAGGCAGAAGGCAGCGCATCGGAATCGCCCGAACCCTCGCCCTCGATCCGAAGTTCATTGTCTGCGATGAGCCGGTATCTGCGTTGGACGTCTCCATTCAGGCTCAGATTCTCAACCTCATGCAGGATCTGCAGGATGAGTTCGGCCTGACCTACCTCTTCATCACTCATGACCTTTCGGTGGTGAAGCATCTCTCCAATACCATTGCGGTCATGTACTTGGGACAGGTGGTCGAGCATGCACCTTCCTTGCAGCTCTTTGAAAAACCGCTGCACCCCTATACCCAGGCCCTGCTTTCCGCCATTCCCGTTCCCGACCCCGATTACGAGGTCAATCGGGTGCTTCTACAGGGAGAACTGACCAGTCCCGTCGATCCAATCCCCGGTTGTCGATTCGCCAAGCGGTGTCCGTATGCCTGTGATGCATGCAGGAAGGCTGATATTCCTCTCAAGGAAGTGGCCCCCGGTCACTTTGTTGCTTGTACGTTGGTGTAAAACATTGTTCCTGCCAAAGGGCCAATGAAAGAAATAGGAGAAAAGACCATGAAAAAGATGCTGACCGTGCTACTCGTTTTACTCTGCAGCGCAGCCCTCTTCGCTGGCGGGTCCGCAGAATCGTCCACCACAGCCGCAACAGGCTACAAGGATACGATTACTGTCGGACAAGGTGCGGATGTCACCTCATTCGATCCTCACATCGGTAAGGAGACCCCCGCTGTCGCAGTCACCAACCACATCTTTGACACGCTTGTGGACACCAATCCGACTACCGGTGAGGTTGTCCCCCAGATTGCTGAGAAATGGGAGGTAGTATCCCCTACTTCGTACCGGTTCTTTATCCGCAAGGGCCTTACGTTCCACAACGGTGAAGCCCTGGATGCCGACGACGTAAAGTTCTCACTCGATCGCGCCATTGCAAGCGGATCGGTCTCCTACATCGTCGACTTCATCAAGGAAGTAAAGATCGAAGACCAGTACACCGTCCTTGTCACCACCAAGGCTCCGTACGGACCGACGCTGCGCAACCTCGCAGTTCCCTTCGCCGCCATCGTTCCCAAGGACTATGTCTCTGCAAACCAGGACATCCTGAAGACCAAGCCCGTCGGATCAGGTCCCTACAAGTTCGTCTCCTGGACCCAGAACGACAATGCCAAGCTTGAAGCCTATGACCAGTACTACAACGGCGCCCCCAAGACCAAGAACCTGATCATCAAGGTCATTCCTGAAGCATCCCAGAGAACCATAGCCCTAGAGACCGGTGAACTGGATATAGTGTACGATGTGCTGGTATCAGACCTCAAGCGTGTGAAGGAAAACAAGAACCTCGTTCTTTTGGAAGCACCGTCGTTGACCTGTTTCTACATCTCCTTCAACATGCGCAAGCCCCCGTTCGACAACCAGAAGGTCCGTCAGGCCATCAACATGGCGATCGACCGCCAGCTGCTGGTTGACACCGTCAACAGCGGTACCGGAGCCGCAGCCGATGAGATCATCGCCCCGGCCGTATACGGCTACTACTCCACCGGTGTATGGGAATACAATCCCACCAAGGCAAAGCAACTGCTTGCAGAAGCCGGCTACCCCAACGGGTTCAATGCAACATTGTGGGTGAACAACAACCAGAGCCGTGTAGAGATGTGCCAGGCCATTCAGGAGATGCTCAGGGAAATCGGCATCACCGTAAAGGTCGAGGTGATGGAATTCGGCACCTTCATCAGCCGTACCACCGCCGGGGAGCATGACATGGGATATTTCGGCTGGGTAACCTCCACCAAGGATGCCGACTACTCCTACTACTCCTTGCAGCACAGTTCACAGCAGGGAGCTCCCGGAAACCGCTCCTTCATCGCCGATCCCGAAGTCGACCGTCTGGTCATGCTCGGTCGCACCAGTGCCGACACCAAGGTTCGCGATGCCGCATACAAGGATCTAGCCATCAGGCTGAAGGAAATCGCAAACAACGCTCCGATCCTTTATACCGCGATCACCGCCGGTACAAACAAGAAGGTTGAGGGCTTCGTACTCGACCCGATCGGATATCACAGATTGGAGACCGTCAAGGTGTCCAAGTAACAGGCATCAGGTTCCAGGCAGGCGGCATTGCAGCGGACGTACGTACTCTGCTGCACATCCTTGGGTTCCCTTGTGATGCCCCTGCCTGGTTTCATTCCATCCAAAAGGATAAAAGTCCATGAATACGCAAGACCTCATTCAGAGCATCAAACGCATCAGCGATGCCAACGGCATCAGCGGTTTTGAAGATGAAGTGCTTCATGTAATCCGAGCAGAAGGTGCCGGCCTGGGTACCTTCGAGGAAGACCGGATTCGCAACCTCTATCTCTACCGACACGAAAACAAAGCAGGAAGGCCCATCGTACAACTGAACGCCCACACAGATGAGGTTGGTTTCATGGTCAAGGCGATACGCCCTGACGGTATGATTGAGTTCATAGCCATCGGAGGTTGGATCCCGACCAATGTCCCGGCCCACATGGTGCGCATCCTCAACAAGGATGGTGTCTATGTTCCGGCCGTAGTTGCAAGCAAACCTCCTCACTTTATGAGTGAGGCAGAAAAGAAGGCCCCCTTGGAAATCACAAACCTCGTACTCGATGTAGGGGCGAGCAGCAGTGAAGAGGTCATCAAGGAGTATCGAATCGGAATAGCTGCACCTGTGGTGCCCGAAGTAAGCTGCACCTTTGATGAGAAGCACGGCCTTTTCATCGGCAAGGCGTTCGACTGCCGCATCGGCTGTGCAAGCACCCTCGCCACCCTCAAGGAGTTGCAGGGCATGGATCTGAAGGTCAACCTCGTTGGCGACTTCTCCAGCCAGGAGGAAGTGGGAACCCGAGGCTCGATTGTCAGTGCCAATACCATCAAGGCCGACCTGGCCATCGTCTTCGAAGGCTGTCCTGCCGATGATACGGTGGTGCCCTCGTATCAGGCGCAAACGTGTCTAAAAAAGGGCCCGATGCTGCGCCACATCGATTCACGTATGATCACCAACCCCCGCTTCCAGCGGTACGCCCTGAACCTGGCCCAAGAGCTAGGCATCCCGGTACAGGAGGCCGTGCGCAGTGCAGGAGCAACCAACGGCGCTCCCATTCACTTGGCCCATGATGGAATTCCTGCCATTGTCATCGGTGTCCCTGTCCGCTATGCCCACACGCATTATGGGATCAGCGCTCTCTTCGATGTCGAGCAGGCAGTACGCCTAGCCAAGGAAATCCTGCTGCGGATGGACAGCAAGACCATCAGGAGCTTTTGATATGGGAATGCGCATCGGGTCCATGTTTCCTCTTCAGGAGGTCGGGGAGAAACCATCCTCTTACTTTTCGAATAGAGGAGAGGATGTGCAATACTTTCTTTCCGGCCGATGCGCACTCTACGCCTGCCTTCTGGATTGCACTAAAAACAACACACCAAACATTGCCTACGTTCCTGCCTACACATGCGAGACAGTGCTTGCCAGCTATGTGAAGGCAGGTTATACCCTGCGTTTCTACGACGTCGACATAGAAGACCTCAGACCATGCTTCAAGACAGAGGACCTGCAAGGAGTCTCTGCTCTGAACCTCTGTGGCTACTTCGGTTTCAGCAGGTATGACAGCGCCTTTCTCCGTGAATGTAAAAGAAGAAACATTACAATCATCCAAGATACCACCCACAGCATGTTCTCCAAAGATGGACACTACGAGGGAGCTGATTACTATGCAGGTAGTGTCCGAAAATGGCTGGGGATTGCAAGCGGCGGTGTTGCAGTCAAAAGGAACGGTACATTCTCAATACAGCCGATTCCCGCCGACGAAGAGCATCTCAAAGGCCGCTACAAGGCGATGGAGTTTCGAAAGTTCGCAATCAAGACGGACAGTGATTCCTACAACGAGATGGCCTCTTCGGTGTTCTGGGAGACGGAGATGCGCCTCAGACGCATGTTCGATGCCTTTGCAGGCGACCAAAAATCCAAGACAATCCTGGACCATCTCGATCCGACATTCCTGATTGAAAAACGTAGAACGAATTACCAAACGCTTCTCGATGCACTCACTCCCTCGTCGCAATGCCGGCCGATATTCAGCAACCTTGACGAACATACCTGCCCCAGTCACTTCTCCTTCTATGCACAGGACAGGGAGCAAGCGCAGCAGCAATTGGAGAAAAAGGGTATACGGAGCACCGTTTACTGGCCGCTGCCCCCTATGCTGGCCGACAGGGAACGCTATGGGCAGGCATCATACATCTACGATCATGTAATGAGTGTGCAGATGGACCAGCGGTACAGCAAAGAGGATATGGCGTATCTGGGGAAGGAATTAGCGAAATTATAATCGTTGCACTCTTGCACATAAGGTGTATTACTTGTACCCTTGGCTATTATGAAAAGAAGACGCCTCCTGCTTGTCTTCCTGCTCTGTTCTACCTGCTTCGCCCTCCAAGCTACACCAAATTTCACGGCTATCTACCAACCTGAACAGTATCTTGAGTTCAAGAATGGCACAGATCCCTATACAAACTCGCAATTCGTCGCGCTGTTGGGTACCATGACGGTGGAAATCACTTCACCGGTTAGTATGAGACAACCCTCGTTTGTGCAGATGAATTCCAGTGCAGAGTTCTATTTCAGGGGCATGTTCGATTGGAATCCGAATAACATCAACACCACTCATACCATGCAGAACACCCAGTTCTATCTTGACACGGTTACCACTGTACGAAACCCGCAGGAGCATGTGTACAAAATCAGGCAGTCGCGAGGAGATGGGATTGCATTGCTCACTACCGTAGACAATTGGTACAATGTTTCCTTCTTCGAGACGAAAATCTACCTGAGAGCCAATCCAAGCGCCGATAAATACCTTCCGGGGAGCCGGTACGATTTGGTAAGCGGGACCATTGGAACGTTCAACTTTGCCGTCTCGGATGAGAGCGGAAACATCAACCATATGAAGGTGTATGTCTCGGTCAATGGGCAGGTAATCGTCGACAATAATCCCGTGAGTGAACCCATCCCCGTAGTAGGAACGTCAGGACCGACAACAACGCTTCCGTCGGTTCCGTATGTCGACGGGGATCATCCAAATCCCGACAGGGTGCTCTATCTGCTTCAGATTCTCGATGTGCGATCCTTCAATCCTTCAGATGCCTTCAACCCGCATAGAGCACGCGTCGCAACTGCAAAAATTACCTTGCAGAATGCAAAACCCGATGAAGCATATGATGTATATATCAGTTTTGACAGCGAAGTCACTCCCGGGCAGTTCAGACTCTCCCTTGACGGGGATCCATCCCAATATGGATTTTCCTACACGCTTTTCTTCCAAGATGAACCGGTCAATCCCGATGAGCAGGAAAGCTGGCTGGGCCTTACCTTGCAAGGCCCCAACGAGGCATATATCGATGCCAGGATCATTGAGGAATCGAAAGCCGAGAATGCCCCGGCTGGAACCTACAGTGATACCATCAGGGTCAGCATCACTCCGTTCGATACAATTTGAAGCAAGCCCATAAAACAAAACTCCCCTTCCCGTAAGGGAGGAGGAGTCTCTCTGTTTATGCCGCCTCTCAGAATTGAACTGAGGACACAAGGATTTTCAGTCCTTTGCTCTACCAACTGAGCTAAAGCGGCGTCAACGTCCTCTTGTATACCCTAATTGAGGATTTCTTGTCAACACCTTTCTAAAAAAACGCAAAATCTTGCACCTGACACCCGTTGGATATGTGCTATAGTCCTCTGGAAGGGAGGAGCGTATGATCAAGGTATGCATGTTCGATATGGGAGGGGTGCTGGTACGCAATTTTCTGGTGGCTCCCAAGCTTCTCGCCTTTCTTGGCCGTAGTGAAACTTCCTTTTCCGAGCTTCCTGATTCGTTCAGGCAAGCTCTACGAGCTCACAGCAAAGGAGAAATCGAAGAGCTGGAACTATGGGACATCTATGAGAAGACAACAGGTTCCTGTGTCCTAAAGCATGAAGGGAGCCTGCTTGGGAAATTCTTTGAACCGACTGTCGACATACCCACGCAGGACATTCTCTGCGAACTAAAGCAGAAAGGCTATCGAGTAATCTGCGGCACCAATGTCAACGATTCCCACTACACCATCCACCATCAACTGCATCAGTATGACATTTTCGACCACGTCTATGCCTCCCATCTTCTGCATAGCGCGAAACCTGAAGGAGCTTTCTTTCAAAGTATCCTGGAAAGCGAGCAGCTGGAACCCGACCAGCTGTTCTTTACCGATGACATGCCTGCGAATATTGAAAGCGCCCGCACACAAGGCTTGGAAGCCTACCTGTACACCGATGCGATTGCGTTGCAAGCACAACTGGAGAAACTGAAAATTCTTCGCTAGAACGCATCCAGATGCTTCTGTATTGAATCAGCGAGCTTTGCGATATGCAAACCATCCACAAACGAATGATGCGCCTGCACAGAGAAAGGAAGCAGCCATTTGCCATCCTTTACCGTATACTTGCCCCAATCGAATAAAGGAGTGGATGCATCCTTCTTTCCGGAAATAGTATGGGAGATATGGGTGTAAGAGAGCCAAGGCATGGGAGAAAATTGGAAGACATCATTCGCCAAGGGACCGGTAAAGTACTCCTTCTGCGCTTTCACCCGTGCGGCAGCTTCAGCCAGATAGTCGGGAAGGCTATCCTGCATAGGAACATAGACTACCTTGAACAAATCGCTCTGCTCATCCAAATAGGTACAAGCAGTATTGATCTTCTTGTACAAAACAACCCGACCATCGAGAAACCGATACCGAAACTCCTCGATTTCCTGGGCACACGAAGTCACCAGATGCACCATTGAGAACGTAAATGAGCAACCTAAAGACCGAACCCTCCCAAGAAAATGCGTAACGTCGAGTTCAACCGTCACACAATACGAAGGTTCCACACACTCCTTTCTTGTTTCAGATTCTATCACAATCACATAAGCAATGCCCGAGGTTGACAATTCCTTTCAAATCTTGCCCAATGCAGGGTCATCTGCTACAGTCACAGCACATGACTGATGCAAACCATCCCATCCTTTCGGTCCAAAACCTCAGCTTCTTCTTCGAGCAGGACAATCATATCCTCAAGGACCTCAGTTTTTCGATAGCAAAAGGTTCCTTCACCCTCATCACCGGGCCCAACGGGTCAGGCAAGAGTCTTTTGCTGCGTTGCCTGAAAGGGCTCCTGCAGCCAAAGACCGGTTCAATACACATCCTGGATGAAGATTTGACTCATAAGGCCAAGCAACGGATGCAAGCCATCGGACTGGTCTTTCAGGATGCAGAGACGCAGATAGTCGGCCAAACCGTCGAGAAGGACATCCGCTTCGGGATGGAGAATCTTGGATTACCCAAGGAAGTGCAGGAAAACAGACTGGAAGAAGTGCTTGCACTGCTGGATCTGCACAAGCAGAGGAACCAACGTCCACGCACGCTCAGCGGAGGGGAAAAGAGGCGCCTGGCAATCGCCGGGCTGCTGGTCATGGACCCCAGGCTGCTGGTTCTGGACGAACCGTTCGCAAACCTCGACTACCGCTCGGTGGTCAGCGTGCTCTCCACCCTGCTGCGTCTGCAAAAGGCGGGGCATACGATCATCCTGGTAAGCCATGAAGTGGACAAGACACTCGCACACGCAGACCACGTGCTCCTGCTCGATGACGGGCATCTGGTACAAAGCGGCACTGCTGTCGATGTGTATCCGCACCTGGCATCCCATGGCATCTACCTGCCCTCCTCGGCGGGTATTGAGGAACTCTCATGGCTGAAGCGCTGATCTTCCACTACCGGGCGCAGGACACCTTCTTGTGCAAGGCAAATCCGCTCACCAAGGTTGTTGCCGTCATCGCCATTTGTGTACTCATTCTCTCCCTCTCCTTGTCCGGCTTGCTTTTGGTAAGCGCTGCCTTGCTTGTCACAACCTTTGCCCAACACCTGCCCTTGCGCAGCTATAAGCGCGAGCTCAAGTACTTTGCCTTTCTGCTGTTGCTCATCCTTATAACCGAATATATGGCGACACAAAGCCATCAGCAGGCAGCTTCGGCCTTTCTTCGTTTCGTCTGCATAATCCTCTGCGGCCTGCTCATCGCCGACAGCACCTCTCCCGACGACCTGGCTCGATCACTGGGAAGCCTTCTCGATGGAATCCCGTTCATACGGGGTTGGGAGGTTGCCAGCGCCATCGAGCTGACTCTCTCCATTCTTCCCATGATCTTCGATGCAGCCCTGCAGGTCGTCACCGCCAGAAAAGCCCGCCTTGAGAGACGACGCAACCCGTTGGCCTCACTCACCTCCCTGATTTCCGCCATCTTCAGCCTCCTGTTGGACAAGACCGAGGACCTCTCCCTAGCCCTGGAGGCAAGGCTCTTCGACCCGGTTCGTCCACGGCAGAGACTTCCTTACACGATAGCCGACCTGAAGCTCGCAATCCTTCTTCTCATACTGCTTTTGCTTGCTTCCATGCTATAGTTATCCTATGGATGCCAAACAAGCACTACGCACCGAGCTTAGACGCCAGGCAAAGCGCCTTGCTGCCTCTGACTTTTCGCATGAGGACGCAATGAGCTGTGATGCATTGCTGCAATCGAGTGCATACAAGCAGGCGACCATGTTGTTTGCCTATGCTCCCATGGAAGATGAAGTAAACATCACAGCACTCTTGGAGCATGCAATCGCAAACAAGGCTCTTGCCCTGCCGGTATGCAAAGAGGATGGAATCATCACCTTTTTTCGTGTTGAGAATCTTGCTTCATTGACAGCCGGACGGTATGGAATCCTTGAACCGAAACAGGAATTGCAGGTTGAACCAACAATGCATGATCTATTGGTGATTCCCGGTCTCGCATATACCAGAAACGGCAGGAGGCTCGGCCGCGGGAAAGGCTATTACGACCGCTATCTCGCCTCCAACCCCGGCTTCTTCACCATCGGCATATGCCGCAGCCATCAATTATTGGAAGATATCCCCACCGATGCATGGGACAAGTCAGTCAGGACAGTGCTTTGTGCAGGAGTATTTTATTGATTGTCCTTGCAGAACCAGACGAATCGCTGATCGGCCATCATGGAGAAAAACCGCTGGCAGGCCTCGTCGGACTTGCTCTGATGTATGTCCAAGAGGTGCGAGCGCATCTCCTCGGTGCGGACGCTGCGCAAAATTGAACTCAAGGCACCCAAATACTCCATTTGGATGGAAGGAGAGGAGGCGATGACAAAGAGCAGATGCACAGGCATGCCATCGGCGCTTCCGTACTCAAGCCCATCCCTGCTGATGCCCAGGGCGATGTGCACCTCGTTCAGTCCCAGGATCTTGCCATGGGCTATGGCCACCCCGTGACCTATGCCTGTCGTCTGGGCGCGCTCACGACGAAGCACCCCGCGTTTGAAGCGCTCGATATCGGGAAGAGAGGAAAATATGTTGCAGGAATCTATCACTTCCAGGATGGCCTGGGTTTTTTCAGTAGCCTGAAGCTGACAGATCACCGATCGGCAATCGTTACGAATATCCACTACGATACTATACACAAACACGAAATGAGCTTCAAGGCGGTGGACCCGAACGCAATCGGGTCCACCTGCAGTGATCTAAAGGGTTTGCAGATAGTCATTCATTGCCTTTGCCGCCTTACGGCCCTGTCCCATGGCAAGGATGACCGTCGCAGCACCAAGTACGATATCGCCTCCGGCATAGACACCCTTGAGCGTAGTCTCACAGGTCTCTTCATTGACGATGAAGTTTCCCCGTCTATTAACCTCGATCCCGTCGGTGGTTGCCTTGATCAAGGGATTGCTGTCGTTTCCGATGGCGACGATGACGGTGTCATAGTCGTACATCTTCTCACTTCCTGCGATCTCGATGGGACTGCGTCTGCCTGAGGCATCAGGCTCGCCCAGTTCGCACGTGATCAACTCAACCCCGTTCACCCGCCCCTTCTCATTGGCGGTAATCCTAAGTGGGGCGTGAAGGTACAAAAACTGTACACCCTCTTCCTTGGCGTGAGCGACCTCCTCCTTACGGGCAGGCATCTCAACCTCGGTGCGGCGATAGACGATCGTCACCTCTTCGGCACCCAAACGCTTTGCCGTACGGGCCGCATCCATGGCCACGTTGCCGCCGCCGAAGACTGCAACCTTGTGAGAATCAAAGAGAGGAGTCAATGCTTCTCCGACTGCATACGCCTTCATAAGGTTGCTGCGGGTCAGATACTCATTGGCCGAAAATACACCGATGTAGTTCTCGCCTTCGATGTTCATGAACTTCGGAAGGCCGGCACCCGAGCCGACGAACACGGCATCAAAGCCGTCCTTCTCCATCAAATCGGAGATCTTTCGGGTTTTGCCCACCAGATAGTTTCGGCGGATCTCTACACCCATGGCAACCAGATTGTTCAATTCATGCTCGACGATCTTCTTGGGAAGACGGAACTCAGGAATGCCGTACACCAATACCCCACCGGCCTTGTGCAACGCTTCGAACATCACCACCTCGTGGCCGCCTCTTCTGAGGTCTGCAGCGGCTGAGATGCTGGCAGGTCCGGTTCCGACCACAGCGACACGCCTTCCCGTCGGTTCTCCCACCTGGGGAACCTTCTCAAGCTCGTGCTCTCGGGCGTAGTCGGCGACAAACCGTTCGATGCGGCCGATGGATACCGACTGATCGATGTCCTTGTGCATTTTACCTACAGTGCAGTAGAGCTGGCACTGACTCTCCTGCGGACAAACACGTCCGCAAATAGAGGGAAGCAGGCTGCTCTGCTTGATGATTTCAACCGATTCGGCAAACTTTCCCTGGGCAGCCTTGTCGATGAAGGCAGGAATATCGATGGCGACCGGACAGCCGGCGATGCAAGGCTTGTTCTTGCACTGCAGACAGCGCATCGCCTCGATCCTCACTTGGCTTTCGGTGTATCCAATGGCTACTTCCTGCATATTGGCAACCCTGATCTCGGGCGCCTGGGTGGGCATCTCCTGCAGCGGTATCTGGGCCCGATCCCTCGGGGTCAACTTCTTATCGGCATATTGGGCCAGCAATGCCTGCGCCTGTGCGTCCAACTCTTCTCTCGTAGCATGCATAACGCTTATGCCTCCCCTTCCTTGATGTGCATACCAATATGGCAGCGGTGATGAGCTTCCTGTTCCTTGCTCTTGTAGGTGCCCAGACGAAGCAGCATATTGTCCCAATCCACCTGATGTCCATCAAATTCCGGGCCGTCTACACAGACGAACTTGGTTTTTCCCCCGATTGTCACCCGGCAACCGCCGCACATGCCCGTACCGTCGATCATAATGGTGTTCAAGCTGACAATCGTGTGAATCCCATAGGGTTTGGTGGTGAGGGCGGCAAACTTCATCATGATCGGAGGACCGATGATGACGACACAGTCGGGTTTGTATTGCTCACACAGCTCCTTCAGCGGTTCGGTCACCAACGCCTTGCGCCCGTAGGAACCGTCGTCGGTTACGACAATGACTTCATCGGCGGTAGCCTTCATATCCTCTTCCATGATCAAGAGGTCCTTGTTTCTGGCTCCCATGATCACCTTGACCTCATTGCCGGCTCGCTTCATGCCCTGTACGATGGGAAACAGGGGCGCCACACCAATACCTCCGCCGACACAAACAACCTTGCCGTATTTCTTGATGTCGGTGGGTTTTCCCAGCGGACCAAGCAGGTTTTCTATGGTGTCGCCTACCTCAAAAAGAGCCAGGCGATGGGTTGTTTCTCCGACAGCCTGGAAAATCAGGGTGATGGAACCCTTGACAGGGTCTGCATCGGCAATCGTCAACGGAATGCGCTCGCCGAAATCCCCACCCATCTGCAGGATGATGAACTGTCCGGGCTTTCGCGCCTCGGCAATCTCCTTGGCCTCAATCTCCATTCTGAAAACTTCGGCCGAAAGCCGCTGCTTAGAAAGAATCGTATTCATGACTTCTCCTCAACACTTGTCTTGGCGTATGCACAATCCACCACTCTGGCCTAAAGATAGGTCAAACATGCGAATAATAACAGGTGTGCATGGTGTTGTCAGTATTAAATTCTGAGCAAGGAGTGTCAAGTGTATCTTGCCCAAGAAGACGCATGCTGGCAAACTAGGGAAAGGAGGGTCAATCATGATCAAGAAAGAACAGGAGATGAAAAGCGTCGTCAAGCAGAGGATGCGGGAAGGTACCGGGCAGGTGGTGGTCAAATCATTGATGGATGAGGGGACTGTATCGCACAGTCGGTTGTTCGCTGAGTTGGTCATCGAGAAAGGCTGCTCCATCGGCAAGCACGATCACGTAAATGAGACCGAGTACTATTGGATCACCGAAGGGAAAGGCATCGTCACCGAAGCCGACGGCGAGAAGGTCGTGCAGAAAGGCGATTTGGTCATCACCGGCGGCGGAGCCAGTCATGCCATCCGAAACGATGAGGATGAGACCTTGAAACTGATGGCCCTCATCATTTTGGAGTAGAGAATTGAAACAGCCTGCAGGAAACTGCAGGCTGTTGTGTGCAAGAGTATTGGTGATTGATGCTATTTAATCTTCACTTCAATCGTCTTTGGAAGGACTTCCTTCTTCTTGGGCAGGGTAAGGGTCAAGACACCGTCGGAGAACTCGCCCTCGATCTTCTCCTCATCGATATCCTCGGGAAGGCTGAAGGAACGCTCGAACTTCTTGAAGTATCGCTCGCGTACCAGGCTCTTCTTACCGTCGACATCCTTGAGAGACTCCTTGTTGCTGGAAAGCTTGAGAACATGCTTGTCCACATTGACCTGCACCTCATCCTGCTTGTAGCCGGCGAGTTCTGCCTCGATCACATACGACTTCTCAGTCTCATAGATGTCCACCGGGGGAATCTTGGAGCGACTCACACCCCAGTCGGAGAAGAGATCGTTGAACAGGGAATCGAAGTTCGAAAGACCATTATTCTGATTGTAGGTTACGTAATATTTCATGTTGACACCTCCATGTGTTCATTGCTGTGCTTTTTCATTCGTAAAGTACTATGCAACTGGCGTGCCAACTTTTACCTAAATTTATAATATATTTCTATTTTTTTATATTATATCAATTTATAAAATCCTTTACGTACAGAGATTTCCATCACACTCCCTTGCATGATTCCAATGTGGCCCAATCGGGAATCATTGCTTCATAGATAGGGCCAGAATGACACACCCATATCATAAAGACTCGATTTCTGTTCCCATCTGACTCACCGAACGTAGTTTGCAGCCCCTTTGAAGAGTCCAAAGTCGGCCGAAACAGGCGCATTGCGGTAGAGCTCGCTGACGGCTCGCTCGCTATGTGCCATCCGTCCGAAGACCTTCCCATCTACAGAACTCAGGGCCTCCACTGCATACAGCGACCCGTTGGGATTGTCGACCGAGAACGGGGCTGCAACATTGTGCTCATCCACATACTGGCTTGCTATCTGCCCGGCCTCCGCCAACGCGTTCAGGGTATCGGCATCGGCGGTGAAACGGCCTTCGCCGTGACTGATCGGAAGCCGATGAACCTGCCCCACCTCGTACTCGCTGAACCACGGCGAAAGCGTTGAACTGACCCGCGTCCTCACCACCGTCGAGATATGCCTGCCCGCTCGGTTGTAATCGAGCAAAGGATCGTGTTCTCCAATTGTCGTGATACGGCCGTGCGGCAGAAGGCCGAGCTGCACCAACGCCTGAAACCCGTTGCAGATACCGCCGACCAACCCGTCACGCTTCTCAAGCAGGTCGACGATCTCCTTCTGTATAAGAGGATTGCGCAAGAAGGCTGCGATGAACTTGCCCGACCCATCCGGTTCGTCGGCAGCAGAGAACCCTCCGCTGAGAAACAAAATCTGGGCCTGTCGGAGGGCGTCGCGCAGCCGCACGATGCTTCGTCTCACCTCGCTTTCGCTCTGGGTATTGATCACAACCGTTTCGCAGCTGACATTGCAGGCATTCCAGGCACGCTCGGCATCATACTCACAGTTGGTACCGAAAAAAACCGGAAGCAGCACCTTGGGCTTTGCAACCGGGTAACGGGAGCGGATGCGCGCCCGCTTCATATAAGACAAGGTAGGAACGGTCGATTCAGACTCCCACTCCTCCCTGTTGCCGTACACCGAAGAAAGAGGTGCTGCAAGCAGCTGTTGAATGTGCTCAAGCTCCCATGTTCCAAAGGGCACGCAAAGTTCGGCTTTCTCCATGGTATGGCCGATGCAAACACTACCGGGACCAAGTTCGTGATCACTCTCAACCAGGAACGCACCGTAACGCTTGCAGAACAGATCGATGTCGGCAGTAACCTTGCAGCCGATGTCATTACCCAAGGCCATCTTGGAAAGAGCCTCGGCAATCCCACCGTATCCCAATGCCCAGCAGGAGAGAACCTGTTTCTTCCTCACCAACCCACCGACCTGCTCAAACAAGGCGGGAAGCTCTCTTTCCTGCTCTTTCTGCAGCAGATAGAGCTTGGAACCGGCTCTCTTCCATTCGGGACCGATAACATCGTCCTTGGGTGCGACCGAGACGGCAAAGCTCACCAAGGTGGGGGGGACATCCAGTTGCCTAAACGATCCGCTCATTGAATCCTTGCCTCCGATGGCGGCCTTGCCGAAAAGCCTTTGGGCCTTGTAGGCACCCAGAAGCGCCGAGGCAACCACGCCCCAACGAGCCGGGTCATCCCCCGGCCGCCCGAAGTACTCCTGGAAGGTCAAATAGGTCTGGTCCCAATCACCACCGGCGGCCACCACTTTTGCAAGCGAGTGAACAACAGCCAGAAAAGCTCCTTCAAACGGATTTGACTCCATAACATAAGGATCATACCCCCAGGCGGCAAGGCTGGCTGTGGAGCTTTCCACTTCCGGCAGGGCAATCAAGGCCGCCATCGCCTGAATGGGGGAGCGCATCGTCTTCCCGCCGAACGGCAGGAGCAGCGTTCCACAGCCGATGGTGCTGTCGAACATCTGATTCAATGCCTGCTTGCTGGCGACATTCAAATCGGAGAGCATGGCTTCAAAGGCTTGGACGCTTTGTGCTGACGGCCTTTTCTCACTTCTTGGATAGTGTGGAATCTCCACCGTTGCATGCTTCTTCGCTCCGTTGCTATCGAGCAGGGATCGATCGATCTCAACAAGGACTTTACCCTGACAGGTCATCCTCAGAACAGGATCTCCCGTCACTCGTGCTACAACCGTTGCTTCCAGATTCTCCTCGTTTGCATACTGTAGAAAGGCCGATACATCGAGCGGGGCGACCACCATGGCCATTCGCTCCTGACTTTCACTGATTGCCCGCTCGGTGCCGTCCAGCCCTTCATACTTGGTAGGGATGGCATCGAGGTCGATCACCAGGCCGGGGGCGAGCTCGCCGATGGCCACGCTCACCCCGCCGGCTCCAAAGTCGTTGCATCGCTTGATCAGAGACGAAACCTCCGCTCTTCTGAGCAGCCGCTGGATCTTTCGCTCCTCGGGGGCGTTGCCTTTCTGTACCTCGGCGGCGCACGACTCAAGCGAGGAAACATCGTGGCTTTTGGAGGAGCCGGTGGCTCCACCGCAGCCGTCACGGCCTGTCCTTCCCCCGACCAGGATGATCACATCACCTTCCACGGGAGTCTCTCTTCTCACGAAAGCTTGTCGAGCAGAACCGATGACAAAGCCGAGCTCAAGGTGCTTGGCGATAAAGTTCGGGTGATAGATCTCCTCGACAAGACCGGTGGCAAGACCAACCTGGTTTCCATAAGAACTGTAGCCCAAGGCCGAGCGTTGGGCGATGACACGCTGGGGCAGCTTTCCCTGCAGGGTTTCAGAAATGGGGGCACGAGGGTCTGCACTGCCGCTGATACGCATTGCCTGATACACATAAGCACGGGAGGAAAGGGGGTCGCGAATCGCTCCTCCTATACAGGTGGCTGCTCCTCCGAACGGTTCGATCTCGGTTGGATGATTGTGTGTCTCATTCTTGAACAACAACAGGGAGGGAACCACACCCTCATTGGTTTGCACATCGACCTTGACGGAACAGGCATTGATTTCCTCTGAGACTTCCAGCTTGTCAAGCCTTCCCTCCTTCTTCAGCTGCTTTGCAGCAAGGGTGGCGATTTCCATCAAGCAAATCGGTTTATGGGGGGCAAGCAACCTATGAGAGTCCAAGAAGGAGGCAAACACCGAGAGAATCTCGGGGTCCTTGATGAGAACCCGATCGAGTTCGGTCAAGAACGTGGTATGCCGGCAGTGGTCCGACCAGTAGGTGTCTATCACCTTCAACTCCGTCAGAGAGGGGTCGCGGCCCTTGTCGGCAAAATAGCGCTGCACCAACGCTAGGTCGTCACCATCCATGGCCAGGGAGTACTCTTGCAGTATTGCCATGCGGTCGGTCCGGGAGGAGAAACCGACCAAGCATGCGGGAAAAGCGGGAGCGGCAGAGCTCTCTCCTATATGCATGGGTATGCACAATGAGGCTTCCCTCGCTTCCACGGGATTGATGAGATAGGATCGGATACGTGTTTTCTCCTCGTCCGAAACCTCTGATTCGAAGCAATAGAACGTTGCACAGCGAACCGTACAGAGAAGGTGCGGATAGACCAGCTGGATGCACATACGGGTAGAATCAGCACGCTGATCGAACTGACCGCCGAGCATTTCCACCCCCAAGGCCCAAGAACATGCAGGAAGCTCGGAAAGCATGGCATCGCGCTGGACCATACTCAATACGGTACGGGAAACATATGCTGCCTCTTGATCGCTCATCCCCTCGATGTCATACCGGTGGCAGATCGCCAAACGTGCAGGTTCCTTGAGTCCCAGAACGGAGGTCAGAGAAACAGCCAATGCCTCTTCAGCACTGCGAAATCCTTGTTTGCGTCGTACCCAGAATCGATGAACCATCACCTCTCTCCTTGAGCAAGGCTCTCTTTCCGATGTCCTTGCGATAGTGCATTCCTGCAAATGAAATCGAGTCAACGGCACGATAGGCCTGCTCGACGGCCGAATCAAGGGTGTCTGCGCGGGCGATTACATGCAGCACCCTGCCCCCGCTGGTAACCAGATTCCCGCTCTCATCGATGGCAGTGCCGGCATGCAGCACCTCAACGCCGTCAACCAGGCGGCCTATGGTGATCTGCTTTCCCGTCTCATAGGAGAGCGGATACCCGCCGCTTGCCAAGGCGATGCTGCAGGCATAGCCGCTTGAAAAACACACCTCCACCTGATCAAGTGTCTGGTTCGTACAACTGACTAGAATGTCTGCGATGTCGCTTTGAAGAAGGCTGAGCACAGCCTCGGTTTCAGGATCGCCGAAGCGGCAGTTGTACTCGATGACCACCGGCCCTGCCTGGGTGAGCATAAGACCGAAAAAGAGACAGCCGGTAAAGGGAATGCCCTCCTCACGAAGCCCCTGCAAGGTAGGCTCGATGATGGTCTTCTCACACAACGCGGCAATCTCCTCAGTGTACCAAGGGTTTGGCGCGATCGCCCCCATACCGCCGGTATTCGGCCCTGCATCACCGTCATAGGCACGTTTGTGATCCATGGCGCTGACCATTGCCTTGGCATTAACTCCGTCGCTGAAAACCAAAAGAGAGACTTCAGGACCGCTTGCATACGCTTCGATGACCACCGTTTTCCCGCTCGCACCGAATTGGTCGTCGACCATCATCTGTTTCACAGCCTTGAAGGCTGTTTCGCGATCGAATGCAATGACCACCCCCTTGCCCAAGGCAAGGCCGTCTGCCTTCACAACAACCGGTAATTCGCAGTCAACAAGATAGGAATATGCTTGGTCGCAGTCGCTGAACACCCGGTAGGCAGGTGTGGGAATATGGTGGCGTTGCATAAAGGCTTTTGAAAAGGCCTTGCTGCCCTCAATCCTGGCCGCCTCCTTGGAGGGGCCGAAACAAGGGATGCCGTGAGATCTGAATGCATCGGCCAATCCGTTGACCAACGGTTCATCGGGTCCGACGACTGCAAGCTCGATCTGCTGACTCAAGGCGTATGCTGCGATGGCCGCATGGTCGGACATGCTGATATCGGCCATGCTGCACAGGCTCTGCATCCCTGCATTCCTTCCGATTGCAAACAGCTCATGGACGTGCTGCGGCTTGCTCAGTGCCTTCGCCAAGGCGTGTTCACGACCTCCACTGCCGATGATGAGGATACGCATGCTAGTGGTGGAAGAGGCGGATGCCGTTGGCGACCATGACCATGCCGTACTCGTTGCAGGCCTGGATCACTTCCTCGTCCCTAAGAGATCCCCCGCTCTGAGCAATATAGGAAACACCGCTTCGGGCCGCCCGATCGATGTTGTCACGGAAAGGGAAGAAGGCGTCACTGGCCAGGCTCACCCCTGAAACCTGTGCGAGGAAAGATCGCCTCTCATCCTCGGTCATGGCAGAAACATCGGTGGTAAGGAACCGTTTGCATTGCGCTGTCTCGGAGCGCAAAAAAAGCTCAACGGCATTATCCTTGTCGTTGCGGCTCAGGTTCGGCAGGAATGGAAGCGAAAGAACCCTCCCGCTCTGCCTGAGCTGCCACATGTCGGCTTTCTCGCCGGCCAGGCGCGTGCAGTGAATCCTGGACTGTTGTCCCGCCCCCACCCCGATGGTCTGGCCGCGTTTGGCATAACAGACCGAGTTGGACTGGGTGTACTTGAGCGTATTGAGGGCTACCAGCAAATCCAATTCAGCTTCAGGAGGAAGGTTCCGATTCGCGGTTACAATGGGCGTAAGAACCGAAAGGTCCAGGATTTGGGTATTGCGCATCTGCTTGAAAGTAATGCCGAATACCGACCGTGTTTCTTGCAGCGGCGGTTCATAATCCTCATCGATTTGCAGGATGGTATAGGCCCCGCCCTTCTTCTTTTTCAACACCTCCAAGGCTTCCTTGCTGTAGGATGGGGCGATGACTCCGTCGGAGACCTCGCTCTTGATGATCTGGGCGGTTGAGAGGTCGCACTCACAGCTGAGGCTGATGAAATCACCGAAACTGGACATGCGGTCGGCACCCCGGGCCCGCACATAAGCGACGGCCAAGTCACTGAGTTCGGTCTTCTCCCCAATGAAGTACATTTGCCGCTCAGCCTCATCAAGAGGCAGACCAACCGCTGCACCTGCAGGGCTGACATGCTTGAAAGAAGCTGCACTTGCATATCCGGTGGCCTTGGAAAGGGAGCGGACCAGCTGCCAGCCGTTGAGGGCATCCAATAAATTGATGTACCCCGCCCTCCCGTTGAGTACGGTCAGAGGCAGCCTGCCCTCCTCGACACAGATGCTCGCCATCCGTTGATTGGGGTTGCATCCATACTTCAGCTCAATACAATCCATTATCCGCTCCTTGTCTGATTGCAAACACTGCATCAGTGCCTGTCAGATTGATCTCCTTGACACACACGGCCACACGATACTGCCTGTCAAGCATCTCCCATATTCGGTCGGCTATCGAGTCGGCATCACCGGCCAGATCCACCTCCCTCGGCTCTCCTGTGAAACCGGGGAGCGGGTTGCCGTCCCCTTCGTAGGTGTGTATAAGATGGGCTTTTCCCTTTTCCAACTCTGTATAGGAGTAATAAGAACGATCGCAGCTTCCATCGTCTGAACGCCTGAGAATGGACAGTGTGTAGAAAGGATCTTGCCCAAGGCGAAAGAGACCGCTGATGCGGGGGGTGTAGTTGGGCGCATCAGGCTCGAACGTGCGGCTTTCAAGGGAGGCCTGCAGGGTCCTTCCCTGTCTCAAGCCATCCAGAATTGTATCGCTCTGATCGCCGTTTGCCACCACTACATCTTCACCCAGCCTGTCCATTGCACGGTAGATGATCAGCGAGGGATCGACAAGAAGGCTCTCATCGACGGCCTTTGTTCGCACCGTATCGCCTTCGGCCACCAGACAGCGATTCTTGCTGTGACTGCTACGCGCTGTAATGAAGTAGGCGATGATTGCATTTCCTCTCTCATTCAAACCGCATACAATTCCCCTGCCGGGGTACCTGTTTGCAGCCAGGTTCTGTAGTAGACTCATGTTTCTCTCCATGTACAGGCAGTAGGAGGCCACTGTCCTTGGAAGCAGTTTCCACTCCACCTGCTCTAAAATTCGTCGCCCCAGGGATGTGGGGGTGTCGTCGCCGAGTACATCGATCGCCTGTTGGGCGAGGATCGGACCGCCGTCGGCAACTTCATCGACCAGGTGCACGGTTGCCCCGCTGATTTTCACCCCCCGATGGAGGGCTGCTTGATGAACACGCAGTCCATAATACCCTTTTCCGCAGAAACTGGGTATCAGGGAGGGATGAATGTTGATGATGCGTCGCCGATAGCGCTCTGTCACCTCACAGGAGAGGATGCTAAGAAACCCTGCCAGCACAATTAAATCGATGTTGTGCTGTCCCAAACATGCAAGCAACCGGCTCTCAAACGCTTTCCCACCCAGCGTTCGTCTGTCCAATCCGACAGCCTCAATGTCATGCCGTTCGGCCCGCTCGAGGGCGGTGCATCGGCGGTCGCCGATTACAAGAACGATACGTCCATCAGCATTCTCCCCCCGCTTCTGGGCAACCAGCAGAGCCTGGAGATTGCTGCCATCACCGCTTACCAACACCGCTATACGAATCATACCAGCTCACACGCCTTGTCGTTTGCCACCACCTCACCCAGGTGATAGGAGCCTTCAAGCAGGGCCAAGGCGGCTGCGGCATCCTCTTTACCTACGGTAAGGACCATCCCCACCCCCATGTTGAAGGTATTGAACATGTCGTGCTCGCTGACTGAACCGGTACGCTGAAGCAGTTTGAAGATCGACAGTACCCGTACATCGCTTCTCCGTATCCTGGCGCCAAGGCCTTCAGGGAGGGAACGGGGAATATTCTCATAGAACCCGCCGCCTGTGATGTGCGACGCCCCCTTGACGGTAATGTGCCGGGCAAGCTCAAGCACTTCTTTGACATAGATGCGGGTGGGCTCCAGCAAAGCCTGGCCGAGGGTCATCCCCAGTTCCGGGTAGAACACCTTCAGGATTTCAGGTTTGTCGTCCACGTTGAAGATATGCCTGACCAAGGAAAATCCATTGGAGTGCACCCCGCTTGAGGGAAGGGCGATCAAGACATCGCCTTCGGCTATGCCTGCATTGTTGAACACCTTGCTTTTGTCGACCAAAGCGGTACAAAAACCCGCCAAGTCGTACTCCCCTTCCTGATACAAGCCGGGCATTTCAGCGGTCTCACCCCCGATGAGGGCGCACCCTGCCTCTTTGCAACCTTGGGCGACACCTTTGACGATTTGCTCGACTTTTTCAGGTTCCAAGCGACCCAGGGCGATGTAGTCCAGGAAGACTTGAGGCTTGGCGCCGCAGCAGATGACATCGTTGACACACATGGCCACGCAGTCGATGCCGATGGTATCGTGACGGTCAAGAGCGAATGCAAGCTTGAGTTTTGTGCCAACCCCGTCGGTTCCGCACACCAACACCGGATTGGGGGTCTCTTTCACATCCAGCTCAAACAGACCGCCGAAGCCTCCCAGATCGGAGATGACACCACGTGTATAGGTGGATGCAACATGCTTTTTCATCAGTTCAACCGCTTGATAACCGCGCCTGATGTCCACCCCGGCTTCTTCATACCGTGTGCTGTAACTGTCATTGTGCATTGTTGCCTCCTTGGGGTACTGCACCGGGATACACGCCGGTGAAGCATGCACTGCAAAACCCGATGCAGGGATGGTCGCTGAGTTTGACAACCTGCTCGGGAAGCAGGAATCCCAGTGAATCGACGTCAAGAATCGTTTTCATCTGTTGCATGTCATACTTACAGGCAAGCAGATCCTTGCGTGAATTGATGTCCGTGCCGTAATAACAGGGGTGGAGAAAGGGAGGGGCCGAGGAACGAAGGTGAACTTCCTTCGCCCCCGCCTCCCGAAGCAGTCGGACGATGCGCTTGCTGGTGGTCCCCCTGACGATGGAGTCGTCGATGAGCACCACCCGCTTTCCCCTGACCGTGGAGGCGATGGGGTTGAGCTTGATGCGCACCCCGCTCTCCCTGTCCCCCGCCTTCGGCTGGATGAAGGTACGGCCGATGTATTTGTTCTTGATGAAGCCGATACCGTAGGGAATGCCCGACTGACGTGAGTAGCCGATGGCTGCGTCGATGCCGCTGTCGGGAACCCCGATCACCACATCCGCCTGACAGGGGTGTTCCAAGGCCAAAAAAGATCCGCTTCTGATACGCGCCTGATGCACGCTGATCGTATCGATCACGCTGTCGGGGCGGGCGAAATAAATCAACTCAAAGACGCACAGGCTGCTCTTGACCTTGTTCGTATGCACAATCGAACTGGTCAGGCGCTGGTCCGCCCGGTCGACGATGCAAATCTCACCGGGCTGAAGGTCCCGGACAAAGGAGGCTCCCACCGCATCGAGGGCGCAGCTCTCGCTGGCAAACACATACCCATCCTCCAGTTTTCCCAGACACAGCGGCCTGAAACCCCGGGGATCGCGTACTGCAATAAGTTGGGAGGAGGTCATGATCAACAGTGAATAGGCCCCTTCCAATTCAGCCATCGCTTTTTCAATCGCCTCTGCGATGGTGTGTGTAGTCAAACGGTGCTTGTAAATGAGATATGCGATGACTTCGGTGTCGCTGGTGGTGTGAAACAGGCAGCCGTCCCGCTCGAACTGCGAACGCAGCGACTCGTCGTTGGTCAGATTCCCATTGTGGGCGATCGCCATGCTCCCTGCATGGTGGCGGACCAGCAGCGGCTGTACGTTCTCCCGCGACCGCTCCCCGCTCGTCCCGTAGCGGGTATGGACGATGGCCATCCGGGTCTTCTCCTCATCAAAGACCAAGGCTTTGGGAAAGACTTCATTCACCAGACCCAAATCTTTCTGCAACGACAACTCACCGTCGGTGTTCAGTGCAATGCCGCACCCTTCCTGACCACGGTGCTGCAAGGCATACAGACCGTAGTGACAGCCAAGGCCTATGTGCTCCTTGTGTGCCGAACTGATGCCGAACAGTCCGCACTCCTCCTTGAGGCCGCCCACGTTCAGCTTCTCCCCAGAAGGCGTTGCATCACTTCGTGATACGCCTCTTCAACATCCCCCAAATCCCGACGGAATCGATCCTTATCGAGCTTCCTGCCTGTCTTGACATCCCAGAACCGGCAGGTATCAGGGCTGATCTCATCGGCGAGAACCAGCATTCCGTCTTCGGTGACCCCGAACTCCAGCTTGAAGTCGATCAAGGCGATGCCTACCTTTGCAAGGTAGTCGCTGAGGATGTCGTTGACTGCAAGGCTGTAGCGCTTGATGAGTTCAAGCTCCTCTTCGGTGGCAAGACCGAGGGCCTTGATATGACTGGAGTTCACCAAGGGGTCCCCCAGATCGTCACGCTTGTAGCAGAATTCAAGGACGGTACTTGCCAGTCTGGTGCCTTCTTCAAGACCCAGTCGCTGGGACAACGAACCTGCGGCAATAGAACGTACGATTACTTCCAAGGGAATTATGCGTACCGCCTTCACTGCCGTTTCCGTCTCTGAGAGCTGCTGGACGAAATGCGTCGGGATGCCTTCTTTGGCAAGCAGTTGCATCAGATGGTTGGTAATCTGGTTGTTGATAGCTCCTTTTCCAGAAATCGAGCCTCTCTTCTTACCGTTGAACGCAGTAGCATCATCCTTGTATGAAACAATATAGACACCCTTGATGTCGGTTTCATACACCCGTTTCGCCTTTCCTTCGTAAAGCATGGACAGCTTTTGCATCGCTTCCCCCTGTTGCAATAAAAAAAGAGCCTTATCTACATAAAGCTCTTCGCAATTCTCCTATCGGCTTCGCGCACAGCCTCCTGGCCCGCCTTTCTTCGCTCGTCAAGCCGCACAAGCAGCTCGGAGTCGGACAAGGCCAGTATTTGGGCGGCAAGCAGGGCTGCATTGGCCGCCCCGTCGATGGCGACTGTAGCCACTGGATACCCGCTGGGCATCTGAACCGTGGAAAGCAGGGCATCCAAGCCACCCAGGGAGGCGGAAAGAGGAAGCCCGATGACCGGCAGCAGGGTTCTACTCGCCAGCGTGCCTGCCAGGTGGGCGGCTTTTCCCGCTGCAGCTATCAAAACACCAAACCCTTCACTTCGGGCGTCAGAGGCAAATTGACAGGCTTCGTCACCGAGTCGGTGGGCTGAGAGTATCCGTACAGAGTAGGGAATTTCCAATTCTGCAAGGGCCTTGATGGCCGGCTGTACCAGGCTTAGGTCGTTCTCACTTCCAAGAAGGAGGGCAACTCGTTGTTTGGCTGTCTGCATAGGCGTACGATAGACAAAATTGCATACTTATACAAGTAGTTTTGCAACAAAATCTACACGTATTGGACAATTATGTTGTAGTAATGCAGTTAGTTGTTTTCACTAATCGCTTTTTGCAACATTTTATGCACCAAACGTACAGCATCTTCAACGCAACCATCGCAACTACGCAACACAATACCAGTCTCATCTCCAAGCAGGTCCTTACAGACCAGGCTGCCGTTCTTCTGGGAAAACTCCGATAGTATTGCAGACGACCGGCTATAGGAAAGGCTCTTCGTCCCACCCTCTACACTGCCCTTGCTGGTCAACAACCCTACAATGGCCACCGCCCCGCTTACCGCTCCGCAGGTTCCCTGATGAGATCCCATCCCGCCTCCAAACCCTTCCATCAGCGAAAAGAGTGTTTGTTCAGGCAAGCCGACTTCATTACAAAAGGTGCAGGCCACCGCTTGGGCGCAGTTGTAGCCTTTGCTGCGCAACAGCATCGCTTTATCCACATAGTCTTGTTCCATGGCTTTTCCTTTCTACTCCCTGCCCGACTTGTGCAGGTAATAGGCATAGTCTCCTTCATAGATATTGAGCACACCCTTGTCCAACTCGAACACACGGTTGGCAAGATGCTTGAGGAAATACCGATCGTGGCTGACGATCATCAGCGTTCCTTCAAAGCGTGAGAGAGCATCCAACAACACCTCGCGGCTTTGGATGTCCAAGTGGTTGGTCGGTTCGTCCAGTACCAGGAAGTTGACCGGAACCGATAACATGCAGGCCAGCATCACCCGGCTCTTCTCTCCCCCGCTCAGCGTCCCGATCTTCTTGTCCACATCGTCACCGCTGAACAGGAAGGAGCCGAGCATCGAGCGTATGGAGGGGATGGTGGACATGGGAACCCTATCGAAGACCTCTTCGAAGATTGTTTTATTGGGGTCCAGTACGTCGGATGAGTACTGACTGAAGTATCCCATGTTCACACTTGCGCCAAGCGTGGCTTCACCGCTGGAAGCCTCGGTAAGTCCGACGATGACTTTCAGAAGAGTGGACTTGCCCGCTCCGTTGATACCGGTCAAGGCAATCTTGTTGGTCCGCATGACAACTCCGCTGATATTCTCAAAGACGGTATGCTCACCGCCTTGGGCCTTGGGCCAGCGCTTGGTCAGGTCCTTGAGGACCACCACCTGGTCCCCGCTTCGCTGACAGGGAGCAAACTGGACCTGCATGATCTTTGATTCAGCAGGAAGTGTAATGCGTTCAATCTTTTCCAGCGCCTTGATGCGTGATTGCACCAAGGATGCATGGCTTGCCCGGGCGGCAAATTTGGCGATGAACTCCTCGTCCTTTGCGAACCTGGCCTGCTGCCGGTTGTAGGTGGCGATGAGTTGCTCCCGCCTGATTTCGCGTTCACGGATGTAGAAATCGTAGTCGCCGCTGTAGCTGGTGACCTGACCGTTTGCCACCTCGACGGTTCGGGTGCAGATCCGGGTCATGAACTGGCGGTCGTGACTGGTCATCACCACATCACCCTTGAAGCTTGCAAGCCAGGATTCAAGATAGATGATCGATTCGAGATCCAAATGGTTGGTGGGTTCATCCATCAACAGTACATCAGGATTCAAGGCAAGGATCTTGGCAAGGGCGATGCGCATCTTCCAACCGCCGCTGAAGTGCTCCACTGGCTCATGATAGCGGTCCGGCCCAATACCCAGACCGGTGAGAATCTCTTCGCTTCGCTGGGTCAGGTCATACCCGTCGCGGGCAAGGAACTCGGTCTGAAGTTGCCCGTAACGCTCCATGTCGGCATCACTGAACACTTGACTTGCATCGCCCATACGGTGCTCAAGCGCCTCGAGCTCCAAACCGATCTCATAGACCGATCCCGAGCCGGCAATGACTTCCATCAGGGCGCTTCGGCCCTGCATCTCACCGACATTCTGGCTGAAATAGCCGATCACGGTATTATTGTCGATGAGCACCTGGCCGCTGTCGGCTTGTTCCTCGCCTGCCAGCACACGCAACAAGGTCGTCTTGCCGGCGCCGTTCGGACCTACAAGCCCGATTCTATCACCGCTTTTTATTAAAAAATCCGCATCCTTGAGAATGAAACGATCCCCGTAGGCTACAGTTATACCACTCAGTTTTACCACCTGTCACTCCTCGAAAGGTCGAGTGTAGCAGAAAATGGTCGTGTATGTCAGGATGTCCAACGCCCGTAGATTTGTCGGTTGCACCTGCTGCACCTGCCTCCGACGAATGCTTTTTCGGGGTGCACAGGAACGTATCGTCTGTCCGATATCAAGAGCGAATTGCAATAAGGACAACAGGTGGCCTGCTTCTGCTCGGAATTCCCTGCATAGACATACTCGATGGGCGAAGATGAGACTGCATCAAGCAACTGCTTCATATACGTTTCTGAGGTTGCCTTTTCTGTTGCGAGGTAGCGGGGAAAGTATCGACTCAGGTGCCACACCTGCACTCCCCGCACGGCAAGCTGGTTTGCGAGGGTGAGGATGTGGGCCGTGTCATGCTCGCTTTCCATGACCATGGTGGTGACTTCGACATGGGCTTTCCTGTGAACAAGGTATTCAATGGCGTCCAACACAGGTTTTGCACTGCCTTTGCATACGCGCCGGTAGAATTGTTCATCCCCCTTGAGGTCGATGTTGTAGGCATCGATGAGGGGGAAAATCCGATTCAGGGCCTCCTCGCTGAATGTGCCGTTGGTCACCATGATGGTTGCAAGCCCTTTGGCCTTGGCAAGAGAGGCAACTTCGAGCATATAATCCTGCCACACCAGCGGCTCGCTGTAGGTGAAGCTGATCGAAGGGCATTTGCGTTCCATGGCGAGAGAGACAAGCGCCGGTCCGTCGACAGGCTCGGCTGCCGGGTTCTGCATGAAGGAGGGTTGGCTGATGGTGTAGTTCTGACAGAAATTGCAGTGCAGGTTGCAGCCGTACATCGCCAGCGACAGTGTTTTGCTTCCCGGAAGGAAGTGGTACAACGGCTTCTTCTCCACCGGATCGACTGCAAGGGCTACAAGCTGACCATACGCTTGAGTCACTAGTTCGCCCTGACGAACCATCCTCACCGAACAGAGGCCGCTTTGGCCTTCCTCAAGGGTGCAACGGTGGTAGCAAAAGTCACAGCTGATCTTCACCAAAGACCTCCGCCTGGAATACTTCAAAGCTGCAGGCTGCATCCAGGTATGCCTGAGGATAGAGCCCTGCCTTCATGGAAAGATGGGATAACATCGTCGGCAGGTCCCACCCCTGTTCTACGGCAACCTGCGGTAGAAAAACCGCCCGATGGTAGCCGTGCGTGAGCAGAACACCGTCGATGCCGAGGCGAATGTCAGACCAATTTTCGATGCTCCGCATGCTGCTCAAGAGGGATATCTCAATGATGAGGTGAGGCAGCTCTTCTTCGGTAACCGGATGAAAGCGCGGGTCGCTGAAGGCCGATTGGCGCGCAAGCGCCGGTATTTCCTGATAAAGGGGACCCCTGCCCCACAGATTGCCGATGCATCCCCTCAAATCACCCTTGTCTGTTTTGAGGGTGACAAAGCAGCCCATCTCAAGGCTGAAAGGCAGACTGTTTTCCGCCTTCAGCCTTTCGCAGAGCGGTGTTGGATTATGGGTCAATGTACCTGCAATAGCCTCGCGGGCGAGTGACAGCAATTGCTTGTGTACCATACGGTCCATACGTTACCTCCACAGGATGGTAGAATAGGCGACAAAGTTGGCGTCCGTCGATGAGCTGATGTCCAAGGACGTGTAGTAATCGGCTACCCATCCTCTGCTTTGCATGCGGCCGGCTATGTGGCTGACCACCATGGCTGGAGCGTAGCCGCATACCGTACTCTTTTTTGATGAACAAAAAGCGAAAGCCTCCTCGATCCGTCCCTCGCAGAGCAGGTGGGAGAGAGCCAGGTCATCCTCCCTGACTCTCAGGGGGGCTCCGCTCTGATACGGGGTGTAGCCGAAACGCGGGCCGTAATGGGTGAAATCGCTGCTGGCGATCAAGGCTGTCCTGCCCTCCTTGATCTCATCCTGTCCGAGCTCTGAGACCAACGCATCAGCAATGGCTGCAACCGCTTGAGGCTGGGAAAAATGACTGATGAGGGCCAGGGTGACCTTCGGCCGATGAGAAAGACTTGCAATGTAGGGAAGTACCATCTCCAAGGCGTGTTCACTTTGTATTGCAGAGAAGTACTTGGCTTTGGCACTCGCAAGGTTTTGGCTTTCCAGCATTCCCAACGGGGTTTCCATCCCATCAAGGGGAGAGCTGGCCAAGGTGTCCATGCCCAGGTTTGCATAGTGGCTCGGAGCAAGCACGACAAGACGCCGGACGTTGGAGAGGTCGGCGGCGAAGAACGGTGCAATACCCGTTTTGGAATAGAACAATCCTGCATGGGGAAGGACTGCAAACCGGTAAGGACAGTGCTGATACGTGGTATTCTTCAGCACCGTCTCGATCGATTCGCTGATCAAGAGCCTGAGTGCCTGTTCATCGGCGGGATACCAGGATCCAGCAAAAAGTGCTTTGCGTATCATCGTGTTCTAGTCCTCCGTACCTGTCTTCATGATATTCCACCTACTCCAAAATGCAAGGTGGCGGGTACTTTATTGATAAAAGAGGCAACTTGCCTGATTGCGTGACCTATCAGACAAGTTGCCAAACGTGGAGGTAAAAAAGAAACCAAAGGAGAATCAGGACACAGAGACAATCGAAACAGAGGAGAGACAGCGCCACGATTTGGGAAGTACTTTATGTTCTCCAAGGATGGAGAGCTCACTTGCAAATACAATATCATCACTGCTTTTACCGACCAACAGGTCGAAGCTTCCACTTTCAAGCACCCGTTCCATCCGTTCCCCGATGAAGGAGAACAGGTCTGCAGGGAGGGTGAAGAGCACCTTTTTCTTTTCTCCGGGTTCAAGGCTCACACGGGCGAATGCTTTCAACTCCTTCACCGGGCGGACGATCGAGGCCACCTTGTCGTGAATGTACAGCTCAATCACCTCGTCTCCGCCGACCTTCCCGCTGTTCTCAACCTGCAGACTCACTTTGAATTCTCCGTTATTGGGAATCTGATTCTGCTCGACCTGGAAGTCCGACCAGGCAAAGCTGGTGTAGGACAGACCATGTCCGAAGGGAAACAAGGACCCGAACTGCTTCTGGGTCGGCAGGCCGCCGGCTTTCTTGTGATGATTGTATACGTACGGCATCGCACCGACCGATTTCGGGAACGAGAGAGGAGAGCGCCCACTCGGATTGTTCAACCCGACCAACGTCCTGGCAATCGCCTCACCCCCGCCTTCTCCGGGTAGCCAGGCAGAGAGAATGGCACGTGCATCAGTGACTGCTGCATGCATGGTATAGGGTCTGCCGCTTACAAGCACTACAACCACCGGTTTACCTGTCTTCAGGACTTCGTCCATCAACTGTTCCTGCACACCGGGGAGATTGAGGCTGGAGGCATCCAAACCTTCACCGACCGTACCTTGTCCAAACAGACCGGCAAGGTCCCCGACGACCAGAATGGTTGCATCGGCCTTGCTGCTTGCTTCGCAGGCACGTTTGATCCCGCTCGTATCCTTGCTCAACTCATGCGCTGTCCCGCCACCCTGTTCATTGACGTCGCCGGGGAAGAATACGGCGCGTTCCATCTTGCTCTCATAGAGCATGCAACCAGGTTCAAACAGCACCTGTTCTTTTCCCATCACGTCTTCCAGGGCCGTCCGTATGGTCTTAGCCAATGCAGGGACGGTTTCCTTCGGACCATGGGAACCTTGCAGATGCACCGGAGGAGCATACCCGCCGAACATTGCATACGGGTGGTCTGCAAGAGCTCCGATGAGTGCGACCTTCATTCCCTTCTTCAAGGGCAGCGTACCATCATTTTTCAACAGCACCAACGACTTTTCCGCCACTTCCCTGGCAAGCGCATGATTCTTCGCCGACCCGATGTCGATTGCATCCTCCTGGATGTAAGGATGCTCGAACACACCTTGGCGCAGTTTCTCCTCAAGAATCCTGAGAACCGACCGGTCCAGCGCCTCATCGGTCACCAGACCCCTATACAGGGCTTCGATGAGTCCCTCCTTGAAGACGGTGAAACCGGGAAGTTCGATATCCATGCCGGCATTGAACGCCAAAGCAGCCGCCTCGGCCATATCATCGGCGACATGGTGGTCGTTGACCAGCTGCACGATAGCTTCATAGTCGGCTACGATCAAGCCGTCAAAGCCCCATTGCTTCTTCAGCAGGTCGGTTACCAGGCTGTAATTGCTGGTGCAGGGAATGCCGTCGATATCATGGTAGGCAGGCATCACCGAACCCGGATTTGCATTGCGTACAACCATTTCAAAGGGAAGGGCGAAGGTGTTGCGGAGCTCGCGCATCCCGCAGTGTACCGGAGCATGGTTGCGAGCCCCCTCGCTGAACGAGTGGCCGACAAAGTGCTTCAACGTTGCCAAGGGAGAACGGCCGGGCCCTTGCAGGCCTTTCACATAGCTGATACCCATCAGCCCGCACAGATACGGGTCCTCTCCGAAGGTCTCTTCCAGACGGCCCCAACGGGCATCACGGGCGACATCCAGAACCGGGGCGAGCCCTTGATGGATGCCCAGGCTTCTCAGTTCATCACCGATGGCCGAAGCTGCGCGGCCGATCAAATCAGGATCCCAGGTCGCCCCATAGTTCAGGGCTGAAGGGAAAACCGTCGCCCCTTTGATCATCGCACCGGTCAAACACTCCTCATGGAGCATGGCTGGAATTTTCAAGCGGGTCTGCGTCACCAGGTAGTGCTGGAGTTTGTTGATGGCTTTCGCCTGCTTTCGGGGGTCGTTGGCCATGGTTCCGAACGGCCGGGTGAGCTGGCCGATGCCCTTGCCCAACACCTCTTGGTATACATCGCCGGTACGCTGCTCCTTCTGTCCGTATTCACGAACATTGAAGGTTCCATCCTCCCGTATTTCAAGCCAGGCAGATACTAGTTGGGCCACCTTTTCCTCGATGGTCATACTGTGCAAGAGCTGCTGAGCCCGTTCCCTATTCTGCTGCATACATCCAAACTCCTTGTACCAATTAAGAGGTTCCTACTCCTTCAGTGCACCGAGTGCAACGCCTGCAATTATGTATTTGCTGAGCAGGAAGTAGACGATAAACAGCGGCAATACCGTAAGGGCCAAGCCCAGGTAGACCGAACCATACTCGGTTTTATAAATATCACCGCGCAGAAGGCTCACCATGATCGGCATCGTATACTTCTCCCTGCGCGTTAAAATGATTGTGGGGATAAACAAATTGTTCCAGTTGATGACGAACGTAAAAATCGCTTGGGTTGCCATCGCCGGCTTCATAATCGGCAAAATGATGCGGTTGAAGGTGTAAAACTCCCCCGCCCCGTCGATCCTGGCTGAGTTCACGATATCCAACGACAAGGTGGCCATAAGATACTGGCGCATGAAGAACACCATGGCAGGGGCTGCAATGGAGGGGAGAATCAAGGGCCAGAGGCTGTTGACCCATCCTATTCGGTACATCATCTGATAAAAACCGATGCCGGTGACCTGGGCCGGGATCATCATGATGGCCAGAATGAAGGAAAAGAAGGGCTGACGAAGCTTCCAGGTATAGGCAACCAAGGCGTATGCGGTAAGCGAGGAGAAGTAGACTGCACAAAGCGTAGCCCCGCTGCTTACCAGCATGGAGTTCATAAATCCGACTGCTGCGTTGAAGCTCTTGCCATTGAGAATCTTCCAGTTGCTGAGCAAAAATGTGGAAGGAAACAAGGCAACCGAGTTCTGCTGTATCTGGAACGTACTTCTGGTTGCATTCACAAACATGAGCCAGAACGGGAAGATGCTCAAAATCGAGAGGAAAATACAGACGACATAGATAATCGTCTTGGTGATATTCGTAGATGCCTTCAAGCTCTTCATACCGATGCCTCCTGCTTCAGTGCACGCAAGCGTGCCCGTTCCTGCCTTCTGAGTTTTTGCTCGCCCCTGTCACGCATCAGATAGAACATGGCAATGGAGAGGACGACGATGATCAGGAACATGAGCATGCTCGCCGCAGCGGCACGATTGTAGAGATAGCTGCCGCTGAAGGCCTGGTTGTGGATGAAGACGTTTGCGGTAAGGGTGGCGTTGTCCGGCCCTCCCCACAGATAGAGCTTGGGAATATCGTACATCTGAAGGCCTCCGACCATGCTGGTGATCAGGACGTACAGCAGAATGGTTTTCAGTCTGGGAAGCGTAATCTTGAAGAATATCTGCGTCGGGGTGGCTCCATCCACCTCGGCAGCCTCAAAGAGGGTCGGGTTGATCCCAAGCACCCCTGCAATAAGCACGATCATGGAGTTTCCATACCACATCCAGAACTGGATGAAGGCAACGACTCCCTTTGAAGTCCATATCTGCATATGGAAGTTGGCAGGGGCATCGAGGAGCCCCAAGCTGATGAACAGGTCGTTTACAGGACCCTTGGGGTAGCCGAAAAGCGAGTTGAATAAAATGGCGATGGTAGCGGCGGTGATGATGTTGGGCATGTAAATCAGTACCTTGAAAGCCCCCTGGCCTTTAACCTTGAACCGACGGTTGGTGAACCAGGCGGTAAGCAACAAGGCCAACAGTATCTGGGGAATGAAGTTCATGATCCAGATGACCGCAGTATTGACCACTGATTTCTTGAAGGTGTCATTGGCTAAAATCGATTTGAAGTTCTCAAAGGGATCGGAAAGGAAGGTAAACGAGGTCCGTCCGAGGCCCCTGAGGTCGGTGAAGCCGATAATTACCGTATAAATGGTGGGATAGAGAGAGAAAATCAGATAGGCAAGCACGAAAGGAATGGAAAAGTAATACCCGTACTTTGCATAGTTGATGCCTTTCTTATGCATGGCGTGTTCCTCCAGTAAGTTTCACTGTGCATCGAAGCGTGCAGGAATAGCAAATCTCCATCCTTGCGATGCTGTTTGGCAGAAGAATCCAGGTGCAGGTTGCAAACCCGCACCTGGAAGTCAACATTCCCTTACAGGGCGCTGATTGCGAGGTTGTCGGCAACCTGCTTCTTGAACTCTGCGAGAGCAGCGGAGCGGGACTTGTTTCCTGCGCTGTAGGAACGAACCTGATCACGCCAGTACATGTTGATGGTCTCATCATACTGGGTCTTGTTCTTACCGGTGGCGAAAGCGCCGGCGGGTACGAATACGTCAAACATATCCTGTCCACCGAGGAACGGCAGGGTGCCGTCGCTCTTCTTCATGACCGTACCGGAAGCAACAGTGTCCTTGGTTCCGCCGGGACCATTGAGGGTGCCGTTGGCCCAGAAGTACTGCAGACCGGTCTCGGAGCTGTCCAGGGTGATCCATTCGATAATCTTGCCCACTGCGTCCTTGACGGGGCTGTTGTTGTTTGCAATAACCCACGTACCGCCCCAGAAGAATCCTACCGGAGGTTCGCACACTGCCCAGTCACCATAGGTGCCTTCACCGGGCTTGGTTCCACCGCTGTTGCCGGCCATGACGTAATTGATCAGCCATGCGGGACCGAAGAAACCAAATACCTTCTTGGCACCGGCGTCTTTCATGTCGGCAAACCAAGCATCGGTCCAGTCGCGGGTGTCGTTGTGATACCCCTTATCGAGCATGGTCTTGGCAATGTCAAGGAAATCTTCACGGGTCTTGTCGACATAGAGCTTTCCGTCTACGATCCATCCCTTCGGGGAAGAGCCTTCGATGGCGTGCCAGATGTCTCCGTCACCGCTGATGATGGCGTAGTTTTTCTTGCGAAGGTCTTCTGCAGCCTGGAAGAATTTCTCCCAACCCGGACCGACCTTGGATCCGACTACTGCTGGATCGTCGGTGCCCCAGACGTCTTTTGCAATAGAGCGGCGATAGATGAAAGCTCCACCGGTTGCCTGATAGCCCAAACCTACCAGCTCACCCTTGCTGTTGCTTCCGATGTCAACAGTATAAGGAGCGATATCGGATTCCTTAAGCTTCTTGTCTACATCGATGCCCAAGGATTTGTAGGGAGCTGCGAAATGTGCAGCATCACCCTGGGTATACTTCAGGACGAATGCAGACTCTGCACAGTAGAGGTCGGGAGCATTGTCTCCACCCGAAGCAAGGGCCTGGTCAAGTGCCGGCTGATAAGCTCCGTCAGTGGTGGCGATGATGGTTGTGTTGATCTCATAGTCGAAATCGGGATTAAGTGCTTTGTACTTTTCGAGCATCTTGGGCACTTCATCGGTGAAGCTCCAAAGATTGATGACCTTTCTCGCAGGGGCCTTGGCGGCTTCAGTCTGGCCGGCGGCGAACAGCGAGAGACTCATGCAGACGACCAGCAGCAAACTGACGACGATGCGCATGTTCCGTTTCATACAGATTCCTCCTTACATTGTATATGTCCAAGACATATGAACGATTACCACGCAGGCTACTTTGCTTTCGTACAACGCTTGTACTGAACAGAGGTTCCCACAACCATCATACTAGAAGAGGCTGAGCGAGAATGACACTAGGTGTTTGTCTTGACTTTGGATAGGACATTTGTCCTAGGTTTCATCAACGTTCGTTGCTTTTCACCCATTGGATCGCAAACCTGCGCAGAGAGCCTGCGTCGTTTATCGACAGCTTGTGACGGATGTTATCCCTATAGACATTGATGGTCTTGACCGAGAGGTTGAGGTTCTGTGCTATCTCGGAGACACCGAACCCTTGACCCAGGAGGCGCAGGACCTCCATCTCCCTGATGCTCAGCAGCTTTACCGGATCGATTTCCTCCCGACTGTCCCCAAGCAGCATCGTGTCCAGCATCCGTTCGCGCATATCCTTGGACAAGTAGATTTTTCCCTTGAGCACCAACTCGATGGCATCGAGCAGCGAGGAGGCTGCTTCCTGTTTCATCACATATCCCTTTGCCCCCGCCTTCAAGGCACTGGAAGCGTAGATGATTTCATCGTACATCGATACAACGATGCAGGAAATCCTGGGATGGGTGGTTTTCAACGTCTTGACCAGCTCAAGACCGTTCTCCTGCTGCAACGAGATGTCCACCAGAGCCACATCAACCTCGATCGAATCGAGCAATGAGAGAGCCTGGGTGATGGTGGTCGCCTCAGCGGTTACCTTGTAACGCCGGACATTTTCTATGACACTGGCCAGGCCCTGCCTGAACAGGGGGTGGTCATCCACCAAGAGGAATCGAACGGTATGATTCATGCATGCTTCTCCTTCAGTAGTACGCTCACCGTCGTACCCTCCTCGTTGCTCTGGATGGTAAGCTCGGCATCAGCCATGGCTGCACGATTGCGCATGATTCTCAGTCCCAGCCCGCGCTTTTGCAGCTTCTTGGGTAGTCCCGTCCCATCATCGCTTACGGTGAGGCACAGGGTGGTTTCACCTTCCTCTCCATCAATTCTGCTGGATGAGATCTCTATATGGCTTGCATGTGAGTGCTTGATGGCATTGGTCAGTGCTTCCTGCACGATACGGAACAAGTTGAGCTCCCGGGTGGGGTCCTTTATATGAAACAAGGGATCGACATTCACATCAATCTCCACCTGGGCATACCGCAGGCTGTCCGCCACCAACGCCTCCAGTCGCTTCTGGAAACTCGAGTGTTCGAGGTCAAGCGGCATCAGGCCGCGACTGATCGTCTTGATTTTGCTTATCGCCTCATTCAAATGCCTGCTGATGGACTCAAGCTCATCGGCAATGATGCCTTCTTTGTTTCCCAATCGTTGCTTGGCAGAGGAAGCCAACAAGGAGATGCCAAGCAGGTATTGGCACAAATCGTCGTGGAGGTCCTGCCCGATCCGTTCCATGGTCTTGGTTGAAATCTCCATGACCTCCTGTTCCAGCTCCGTCCGCCGCTTGATCTCAGAAAGCAGGTCCTGTGTTCTCACTCTCACCTGCTCCTCAAGATTCTTTTCGTGCTTTCGAATCTGAGAGAGAAGCAACGAACCTTTGAAAGTGCTGGACACCTGCTCCTGCAGCACATCATAGAGAGCGGGCAGCACCATGCCGAAGGGGACCAGGAAGTAACCAAGCGGCTCATCCATATAGACAAGCGGAAGCAGGACCCAACGACGCTGTTTCCACGTTTTCCCCAACACAGGGGGAAGAATCTCCTGTGCCGGGAACGTAGAGGAGAAGGCCTGCTCGTCCTCGAGATCCTGAATGGTCATCAGCAACTGAACCTGGTCCGAACGGTTGAGAAACTTGACCAAATACCCTTCATGTATGCCGAAGAGGTGCAAGCTTTGTTTGAGATTGATCATCAACTGCTCAAGCTCGAAGGTTCCGCTGAGCATGGCGCTTACTTTGCGAAGCGAGTCGAACGAACACTCCACAGCCACACGCTTTGCTGCCTGGAAGCGGCCGATCTTGTCTCCGATGAGCGCTCTTGCAGCTCCGGTGAGCATCGCCTGTGTCTTGCTGCTGAGATCGCTTTCCACGCTTGTCTTATACTCGATCACCGAAAGATACTCGTTCCAACGATGCATCGAACCGCTTTCGCTTGCAGTGGCATCAAGGGCACGGTTGAGCCGGAAAATCATTTGATGGTAGTCACCAAGGCGCATCAGACGCAGCAGGTCCTGAACGGCCAGTCTCTCCGCCGGGGTTGCATAGCTTGGCAGCTCGTGCAAACCCGGAGTATAGCTGACATGGGGATTGCAACCGCATGACTCCCTGATCACCGCCGTGCAAGGCAGTGTGATATGCTCCTCCTCCCCTCCCGCCATGATCCGGTCAAGGACATCGATGGCAAGAACGCCCATCTCATACAGCGGCTGGACGACGGTGGTCAGGGGGGGAAGCGTATAGCGGGAGGGGTCCAGTCCATCGAATCCGATGACCGACACATCGTCGGGAACCCGAAGACCCGATGCGGCAAGCTCTTCCAAGGCTCCCTGGGCCATCCAGTCGTTGAGACAGACGAGGCAGTCGAACGTCAGGTGATTGTCGAGTAGATACCGGACAGCCTCCCTTCCCGCCACATCGGTGAAGGTACCGGGCATGATCAGGGCGGGATCGACTTCGATGCCGTGAGCCTGAAGCTCTTGGATGCAGGCACTCAGTCTTCGTATCGACTCCTCATGGGTTTCAGGGCCTTTGAGGATGGCAAACCGACGACGGTGGTGCACTTCAATCAGGTGCTGCACCAGTGAAGCGATGCCCTCATCGCCTTCCACTGTTATATCGCTCATCCCCTGCATTCGCATGCCGATGGAAACCCTGGGCAATGAAGACCAAGGAGAGAAGAACTTGTTCAAATCAACGGTTGTAAAAAAGGTGGCCAACGAAGAAGCGATGATTATCAGCCCGTCTATGTTCTGTTCACTGGCAAGATGGTAAGCGAGGTTGGAGGAGGCTTCACTGGCGATCGGCGATCCAAGACGGGAGCCGATGAAGGAAATCGTGCCGATATTGCGCTTCTTGGCTTCCTGTTCCATGGCATGCCAGAGGGCCGATTGATACTCATCATCCAGACTGGCAGTAAATATTCCGATACAACGATGCTTGGACTGCAAAACACGCTCCTTACGCGACGGCTTTCTCTCATCATACCGTATGGAACAAGGATTGCAATGATAGGGTTGTCGCTGGAACAAAGCTTGGTTATTGGTACTTCTTCCCGGTGAGCATGTCGTAGGGCAGAGAAAGGGAGACCTGCTCTTCACCCTTTTGCAGTATGAGGCGGGAACCTTCCAGTCTGCAGCAGCGAATCAACATTTTTCCATTGACTCCCTTCAGAGAGATGCCCTGCATCAAGGACTGGACATCCTGGATGTCCGTCCCTACCCTCCTGCCGGTAAATGGGCAGTAGACGGGCCGGATATGGACGGAGGAGAACACCGAATCGTCGTTTTCAATCGAGACGGTCAGGCGCATATCCATGTGGTAGGAGTAGGCATATACAGCAAGTGAATGCTTGGCATCCACTGCAAGTGCAAGAGCAGGTGTGTTTTCGTCCATATTTTTTTATTATATAGAAATAGTTCAACCTTGTCAAAAGAGTGACAGGGCCGATATAAAAAGGAAGGCAACCCGCCGTGCGACCATTGTCACCTCAACAAGTTGCCCAAAAGCTTGGTAGAATCAGGAATCACCGTCCTGCTGTGTACCTTTGTACATTCAACAGTCCATTCATCAGCCAACTATTTAGCAGGGGTAGGACTCGGACCTACGACCTTCGGGTTATGAGCCCGACGAGCTGCCAACTGCTCCACCCTGCGCCGAATTTCCTACCAACTATAGGGGAAATGGAAAATCTTGTCAACTAGAACTATAAATATTCCTTGAAATCTTCAGCTCTCATATCTCATATCTCTATATTATATACTTTTACTTCCGTTCCCATTCATCAGCAACCAGGGAACGAGTCTTCACGCCGTGTGCCGACCAGCGTTGAACTTCAGCTGTACACATCAATGCATGCCATCGTCCATGAGCGAGGTACCTGTACACGTGGCAACACCGTGGAGTGTAAAAAACCAGATGCTTATAGTTGATAATTTTTTCTCATATTTCGGTACTTTTAATAATTTATTGACACTGAGTGATACTTCGTTGTATATTTATGCACAACATTGAATATAATTTTCAAAAGAGGTTTTATGCAAAAGGACGCTGCAGCACTATTCAGTCATGAATCAATCAATCTCACTGCGCTGAAGGCCAAGGCATTCAATTTCCGATGGGCGGAAGTTGACGAGGGAGTCATCCCGATGACAGCCGCCGACCCCGACTTTCCCGTAGCCCCTGAAATTGTGCAGTCCATCCAGGATTACATCAAGGACGGGTATTTCTCCTATACTCCGCACACAGGGTTCCCTCGGTTCAAGCAATCAATGGCCCGATATGTCAATGAGAAGAAAGCGGAGGGAATCGAGGCTGATTTGGTTCTTCCCATAGACAGTGCCGCACGCGGGATGTACATCATTGCCGAAACAGTCCTTGCACCTGGAGACGAAGTCATTGTGTTCGATCCGGTTGACTATCTCTTCAGGGAATCCACCCTGGCCGCTGGAGGAAAGGTGGTCCTGTTCCCCGCCAAGGTCACCGAGGACGAGCGGATCGACTTGAGCAATCTTGAATCATATGTTACTCCGAAAACTAAAATGATCTGCCTGTGCAATCCGCATAACCCTCTGGGTTTGGTGTATTCCAAGGAAGACCTTGAGCACATCCTGGCAATAGCGAACAAGTATGACTTGTGGATCATGAACGATGAGATCTGGTCCGATATCGTCTATTCCGAACGTCCGTTTACAAGCATCCTTTCTCTCGGAAAAGCCTTGAACAAGAAAACCCTCAGCGTCTTTGGCTTCTCCAAAAGTTTCGGCATTGCATCCCTGCGTGCCGGAGCCCTGTATGCAACCCAACCGGAGATTTTCCAGGAATTGGTTAAGAAATCCGGGGTCTTGACCACAGCCGGAGGCATAACGGCAATCTCGCAGATAGCTGCGATCACTTGTCTGGACTCGTGCGGTTATTGGCTGGATGCGTTTCTCAAGCATCTTCAGGCAAACCGCGACCATGCCGTACAGCGCCTGAGGGCGATGCCCTATGTTTCGGTGCGTAAACCCCAGGCAACCTATCTGCTGTTCATCGACATCTCGGCAACAGGCCTCTCTTCAGAAACTTTTGCAGCCAGGCTCCGTACGGAAGGCCGTCTTGCCCTCGTTCCTGGCACGGCACGCTTCTTCGGACCAGGAGCCGAGGGGTATGTGCGCCTCTGCTTTGCAACTTCGCGCCAGCTGCTTGATGAAGGGCTGGACCGTCTCGAGGCGTTTTTGAACAGCCTGTAAATGCAAGGAAACTTACTGTTGTGCGTTTCAGAAACACCTGAAGCAAACACATTGAGGATACGTTACATCATGGAGGAAAAGGTACATGAAAAAATCCACAGTGCTTCTGCTACTCGCGATTGTGTTGCTCATCGTCCCCGGTTTCGTCTTTGCCGGAGGAGCAGCTGAGAAACCCGCCGCCGCACCTGTTGCAAAGGGCCCGATCATCATCGGCAGCAATAGTGCCCCCAGAACATTGAACCCCCTCTACTTCCCCAGTAGACAGGATTCAATCGTCACCAATCTGATCTTCGACAATTTCGTGCAACCTGACAAGGAAGGCAGGATAGTCGGAGGCCTGGCCGAGTCATTCTCCGTCGCCGCCGATGGCGTCACCTATACGTTCAACCTTGCCAAGAACGTAGTGTGGCATGACGGCGAAAAGTTTGACGGGGACGACGTCGTCGCCACACTGAACATGCTCGCTCACCCCGACTATGCAGGCGGTGTCGACCGCGTCAACCAGATTGTCGGTGTCGAGGAATTCAAGGCCAATCCGACTTCCACAATCTCCGGTGTCAGCCTGAGTGCGGACAAAATGACGGTGACCATCAAAATAAAGAAACCGTCGGCAACCTTCCTCCCCGGCCTGTATTTCCAGATTCTTCCCGAGCACCACATCAAGAACATCAACCTTGCAGAGCTCGAGAAGGCAGCCTTCAATACCAATCCCGTCGGTACCGGCCCCTTCAAATTCAAGGAATGGAAGGTAGGCAACTCAATTACCGTCGAGAAGAACAGTGCATACTGGCAGGGAGAACCGAAGGTGGACTCCATCATCGTGAAATTCGGTGAATTGGTAGCCTTGACCACCCAGTTGCAATCAGGTGAAATCGACATGCTCGAAGTCGAGGAAGAAGGTTACAACACCTTCAAGAATAACAAGAACTTCAACATTTACACCTACCCGATGCTCAGTGTCGACTATGTTGGATTCCTTACCGGACCCGGCAGGGCAGCCGACACCCGTGATGACCGTCCCGTCTTCAACAAGAACATCCGTCAGGCTCTCGCATATGCAACCAACAAAGAGGCTCTGGTCAATGGTGCCTACGGCGTGATGGGCTATGCACATGATTCGATTTTCCCGAAGAACTCACTAGGCGACAGTCCCAACGACAATCCGTACACCTTCAACCTTGCAAAGGCAAAAGCCATGATCGAGGCAGAAGGATATGTGATGAACAACACCACAAAGTTCTACGAGAAGAACGGCAAGAGCCTGCGCATCGAGATGTACTATGCTGAATCCAGCGCACCTCAAGCTGCAATTTTCAAGGAACAGTGGAAGGCCGCAGGCGTAGACTTGAATCTCAAGCTTGTTGACTTCGGCGCCCTCATCGGAGTACTGCTCAGAAAGAGCGACGCAAACGGCAAATTGGCAAATGAAGTCGGTTACGACCAAACCACTGCCGCCACCGACTCCAACTTTGACACCTACCTGCTTGGGTTCGCCCAGGAATCAGATCCTCAGGAGTATGCCCAGTACTTCGTCGACGATCCTTTCTGGAACTTCTATCACTACGACAATGCCAATGTACGCACGTGGTTTGCAGAGCAGGAAGTCACCACCGACCAGGCCAAGCGTTCAGCAATTCTTCACCAGATTTCCGAGCAGATCACCGAGGACCTTCCTTGGTTCACCTATGCAGGAAAGAACGAGACAATTATTGCCGGCAAGAACATTGGAGGTCTGAATCCCGATACCCGTGGATACACCCTCGATACTCACCTTTGGTTCCTTCAGTAACCATACAAACTCCACTGTGGCAGCGTTTGCTGCCACAGTTCTTTGGAACAAGGCATGGATCACATACCGTCAACCCTTGAACTGCTGCAAGACCTTCTACACATCGATTCGCAGAACCCTCCCGGAAACGAGCAGGGCATGGTCGACTATATCGCTGAGTATTGCAGAAAGCTCGGCATACCATACACCACCTACACCTACGCTGAGAATCGCTCAAACCTATTTATTACATTCGGAACGGGAAGCCAAAGGCCCCTGACGCTTCTGGGCCATCTCGACACCGTACGCTTCGACAGCGCAGCGTGGACCTACCCTCCGCTCGGAGGCGAAATTCATGACAACTACCTCTACGGCAGGGGAGCTTTGGACATGAAATACTTTGTTGCAGCTGCTATGACCATTGTAGGTCGGTTGCATGCAATGCAAGACCGTTTCAACGGCCCCATCAATGTACTCTTTACCGCCGATGAGGAGACCGGAAGCTCCCAGGGTATACGCAAGGTTCTCCAAGAGAACAAGGTCCGTGATGCCCTAGCCGGATCACTCGTATTGAATGAAGGCGGCGGCTTTGCCACCCGTCACGGCCAAACACTGACGTACCTGTTTGAAACAGGACAGAAATCAGTAGCACGGCTTCGGGTGAGCATACCAGAGCTGCCTGATACCAATCCCTACTTCCCCACCCTCTCTCATGAAAAAATTCTCGTGCAGGTCATCAGACGACTCGACGCCTTGAAGCTGGACACAGCCCTGCCTCGTTCGGTCGAGGACTTGAAGCGCGTTTTCTTTGCGGAAAACACCGATTTTTCAGCATCTGATCGTCGGCTCTTCGAAACCATGAGTCAGTCGATGATTACCCCGACCATCATACACGGCGGCTCCAGAAACAAGCAGTTGCCTGCTGGATTGAAAGCAGCCATCGACTTCGATTGCCGCCTCCTTCCCAATCTGGGTAGACAGGAATTCCTTGACGCCATCGAAAAAGCCATCGGCGACCTTCCGGTCACATTTGAGCTCACTTCCTTCTCACAAGGCTATGAAGCGACAGTGGGACCGGATCTTGTATATCTGCTGGAGACGGCACTACAGAAGCATGATAGCGAGATTGAATCGCTGGTGCCGTTCATCACCCCAGGTTCGAATGACGGTAAATACCTCAAACCGCTCGGCTGCGATGTCCTGGGGTTTGCTCCGCTCTCCAGCGAGCAACCCTTCAGCTCCATCATGCCCCTGATACATGGTGTGGATGAGCGAATTTCCCTTGCCTCGCTTACTTTTTGTGAACAGGTGCTCCAAGACGTTTGTCTGACGTACCTGACAGGAGACACCATACGTGAGTAACGTCGAAAAGATCACCCAACTGATCCAGGAACTTCGCAATCAAGACATTGACACCCTGCTCATCCTCTCTCGAGAGGATTCCGATAAGGTTCTTCCTCTCCTGCTGCCCGTCCACGTGGTTGCGCAAACAGCTTTCTTCATCAACAAAACCGGCAAGCCCATCGTGCTGACCGGCAGTACCGATGCAAATATGTACAAGGACTTTGGCATTTTCGAAATTGTCGAAGTGAAGGAGGATTTCGAAACCGACTTCCTTCGCTTGTTCAATCGCATCAATCCGAAAAAACTCGCGCTGAACATCAGCGAGCTTGACTACCTCGCCGATGGACTTACCGTCGGTCAGTACATGCTTTTGGAGAAGATTATCGGTCCAAAGCGTTTGGCCGGGTGTGAAACGAGCAGTGAACAGATTGTAAGAAAGCTGCGCAGCATCAAGAGCGAGTACGAAATACAGTGCATCAGGCATGCTGTGGAAGTGACCTGCAGCATCTATGAGGAAGTAGCCTCATGTATCTCGATCGGTATGAGTGAGACGCAAATCGGAGACCTCTTTGTCGAAGGCATGAAACGCCATCAGGTGGTCAATGCGTTTGGAGAGCCCTACAGTTACCCTTTGGTCTGCATAAACCGCTGCGGTCTTGCACACCGTGAGCCGAACGCAAAAAACATCCTTGAACAAGGAGATATCCTGATTTGCGACTTCAGCGTCTCCTACAAAGGGTATTGCTCTGATATCGCACGAAGTTTTTATGCCCTGGCCGAGGGAGAGCAAGAAGCCCTGCAGGAGGTGTTGAGGGCATTTCAGACCACCGTCGATGCGGTGTCTGCAGTCATTGAAGCCATCAAGCCAGGCCTGATGGGATATGAAGCCGACCGCATTGGTCGTTCCATCATAGAGAACGCAGGCTATCCGACCATTCGCCACTCAACAGGCCACCAGCTCGGCATGCGTGTGCACGATGGGGGAACCTCCCTCAGCCCCGAATCCAATCCCAACAGCCATTTCCCCATCCAGAAGGGAGAAGTCTATGCAATCGAACCCACGGTAATCCAGGATGGCGGGGCGCCCTCCTTCATTGTTGAAGAAGATGTGGTTGTGACCGAAAGCACAGTGCAAATTCTCAGCAGACGCCAGAGGGAACTCTGGTATATTGCGAGGTAGGCCATGGATATCGTTGAGCTTTTCAAGCAGATGGTACGTCTGGATACCACCAATCCCCCGGGCAATGAGTACCTGATGACCGATCTCATCAGTGCCGTTCTTGCCAAGGAAGGCATTTGGCATGAAGTCCAGACTACAGCCGAAGGAAGGACCAATCTGATCGCCCGCATCGGGGTCGAATCAGAATTGCCTCCGATAATCCTCATCAGTCACACCGATGTAGTGGGTTGCGAGAACCAAGCTTGGAAACATCCGCCCTTTGAAGCCGTAGAGGAGGACCAGATCATCTACGGAAGAGGGACGGTGGACACCAAGCACCTGACGGCAATGCAAATTGGTGCTTTGCTTGCCTTGAAGGACCAACCCCTCAATCGTGCCGTCTATCTGCTTGCCACATCGGATGAGGAACAGGGGAGCAGCCTGGGCATGCCCAGGCTTGTCCAACAGTATGGTGATCTCTTCAAGCGCGGCTTGGTGATCAATGAAGGGGGAGGATTTTGCATCACCCATCAGGGAAACCCCTACTGGTTGTGCACCGTCGGGGAGAAAGGACGAATCGAGGTGAAGGTCACCATCGAGGGGGCCAGTGGACCCGCTTCCTTTAAAAGTGAGAACAAGGCAATCGATACCTTTATTGGGTTGCTGGACCACCTTGGCTCCTATCAGTTCCCGGCCGTCGACACCGCTGTCCACCATCTTTTCAGCGAGGTTGTCGGAACAGATATAACCCACCCGTTTCTGAAACACTTCAGTTGGTACAACAGCCACGATGCAATCATTTTACAACGCTACGATATCGGCACCCAGGTGAACGTGCTGCCCTATCGGATCGAGTTCGAGTTCTCGTTGCAGTTATTGCCTGGAAGAAGTGAACAAGAAGCCCGAGCTCTGCTCGCAGCACTCTTTGCCGGCACCACCGTTTCATACGAAGTCCTTCGTTTCGATGCGGGTTTTGAGAGTGACTGCACCAATCACTTCTACAAAAGCATGGAGACCTTGGCGCAGAAGCACTACGGTGCACACAGGCTCATTCCCGTGTATGCACTGGGAAGAACCGACGGGAGATTTCTCGGACCACTGCCATCAGATGTCTACGGGTTCTCCCCGGTGACCGATGCCATACCGTTCGAAACCATCTTGAAGCTGGTACATCAGGTCGATGAGAGAATCGACCGGGATTCGATTGTGAAGGGAACTCGGTTTCTGACCGACCTGATACAAACCATGGGGAACTGTTGAATATGGAAGATGCATACGCACTGAATAGAGAAAAGATCGCCCAAGCCAAACTCATTCTGGCTCAATCCGGCATCGATTGTTGGATTGTGAAGACAAAGGAAGGCAGTGATCCCTGCATGCCGTTGATGTTCGGCCTGACCATCAGCGGTGATGCCGCCCTGATCGTAACGCCGAAGACCACCATCGCCATCACCAGCTCCATAGATGCCCATGATGTCGTCTCGAGCGGGCTCTTCGAGCAGGTAATAACCTACACCCGTACCGGCTTTGGAGAACAGCTGCGTAGGTTGATAGAGCGTCTCGATCCGAAACGAATAGCCGTCAACTACAGCATGGAGAACCATCTCAGCGACGGCTTGACCGTTGGATCGTACCGGGCATTGAAGAACATGCTGGGGAGCACCTATGCGACTCGCCTTGAGTCGAGCGAGCAGTTTTTGCAAAAGCTGAGAAGCATCAAGAGCCCAAAAGAGGTCGAGTACATCCAAAAGGCAATTGACATAACCTTGGAAATCTACGACGAGGTTTTTGCTCAGGTGCGCAAGGGGATGACCGAGATCGAGATTGGACAGCTCTTTGTCGATGGCATGATCAAGCGCGGGGTGGTCAACGGCATCACCCGCAAACTCACCCCTCCGATCGTCATGAACCATAATATCGCCCATCGCGGGCCGGGCAACTCGGTATTGAAGGAAGGCGACTACTTGATCTTTGATTTTTCAGTAGACTACAAGGGATATTGCTCCGATATCGCACGCACCTGCTATGTACTGAGAGAGGGAGAGACTTCTGCCTCGCCACAGATGCAGAGGGCTTTTGAGACCATCTACGAGGCGATCAACCGGGCTTTGGCTGCACTCAGACCAGGGGCCGTAGGCACCGATGTCGACCGCTGTGCCCGCCAGCACATCCTCGATTGCGGGTATCAGGACATCTTCCATGCCGTCGGGCATCAGGTCGGTCGTGATGTGCATGACGGAGGAACGTTGCTCGGTCCGATCAAGAAACGGTATAAGAATGCCTCGCTTGGCGTTGTTGAGGAAGGCATGGTCTTTGCAATCGAACCAACCATCCTCTACGAGCAAGGCCCTGCGATCATCAGCGAAGAAAATGCATTGGTTACCGCCGACGGTGCGGTCCTGTTGAGTAAACGACAAGAATCACTTGTACTGATTCACTGAGGGAGTAAGAGCATATGCTGAAGTACATTTCCAAACGGTTGTTGATTTCCATTCCTGTCATCATCGGTATTACCATCCTTTCCTTCATCATCATGAAACTTTCGCCGGGCGATCCCCTGGCAAATTTCATCAACCCCTCCATCGACATGGCGGACCTTGAGAAGTCACGCCAGGCCCTCGGGCTCAACGATCCTCTCTATGTCCAGTATTTCAAGTGGATCGGACAGGTTGCCAAGGGTAATTTCGGCTATACATACAGCGGAAACCACTCGATCAGCGGCTTGATTTTGGAGAGGTTGCCCAATACCGTCATTCTCACACTCAGTGCATTCGTGATGAGCTTTGTCGTCGGAATCCCCCTGGGTGTTATCGGTGCGGTGAAAAAGAACACCAGAACCGACTATGGCATTACCTTGATGAGCCTGGTAGGGGTGGCCATCCCCTCGTTCTTCTTCGGCTTGCTGGTAATCTACGTGTTCGCGTTGATGCTCGGAATCTTCCCCTCGGGGGGGATGGTCAACATCAGGGCGGGCTACACAGGGTTTGCATACTACACCGATATTCTGCACCATCTGGTGCTTCCCGCCGTGGTGCTGAGCCTTGGCAATATCGCCAGCGTCTCGCGCTTCACCCGTTCCAACATGCTGGACATCCTGAAGGAGGACTATATCAGGACGGCAAAGGCGAAAGGGCTGCGCAACAAGGCGGTCATCTATCGCCATGCGCTTCGAAATGCACTCATTCCTGTAGTGACCATCTTCGGGCTCTCCATCCCGTTCCTCTTCAGTGGAGCCTACATCACCGAAAGTATTTTCAACTGGCCTGGAATGGGTCAACTCGGCATTCGGGCCATCCAAGATCGTGAGTATGGCATCATCATGGCACTGAACCTCATCACCGCAACGCTGGTGCTGACGGGAAATCTCATCAGTGACATTCTGTATGCAATCGTCGATCCAAGAATCAGGCACTAAGGGTGAACAACATGCTCATTAAAAAAAACAGCTTCTATGACTATGCGTATCGCCGCTTCAGGCGCAACAAGCTTGCAGTAATCGGAACGTACATCACCTTGGCTTTCATTGTGGTGGCCCTCCTCGCTCCGATCCTCTCCCCCTATGAACCAAGTGAATTCTTCTTCATGGAGGGTCAGAATCTCTACAATAAGTATGATACGCCCTCCCTGCAGCACTTGCTGGGAACCGACTCACTGGGACGGGATGTGTTCTCAAGACTTCTCTACGGGGCGAGAGTAACCATGATGGTAGCCCTTTCTGCTGTCAGCATCTCGACGATAATCGGCACCATCATTGGACTGGTCACTGGATATTTCGGCAGGTTCATCGATGCATTTTTCATGCGCATCGTCGATATTGTCATCTCTTTTCCGGTTCTGTTTCTGTTGATTTCCATCTCCACCATCATGGACCCTTCCATCTGGATCGTTATCCTGGCCATCGGGTTGGTGAGCTGGACCAGTACGGCACGCCTGGTTCGCGGCGAGGTGCTCAGGGTCAAGGAACTCGATTACATAGTTGCCGCCAACGCGTGCGGCTCATCCTCCCTGAAGATCATCATCAAGCATATCCTGCCGAACATCCTTGCACCCATCATGGTGCAGGTGACCATCGGTACGGCACAGGCGATTCTCATGGAGGCTTCGTTGAGCTTCCTTGGAGTCGGTGTGCAACAGCCCACCCCGAGCTGGGGCAACATGCTGATGGACGCCCAGAAGCTCCTTGTGCTGCGTGATATGCCCTGGATCTGGATTCCCCCGGGAGTGGTGACGCTTTTGCTCGTTCTGGCCATCTATTTTGTCGGTGATGGACTGCGCGATGCTTTCGACCCGAAACAATGAGAACCAGGAGTACGATGATGAAGACCATATTGGAAGTAAAGGACTTGAGCGTCCAGTTTCGCACCGAGGAGGGATCTTTTCATGCAATCGAGCATGTCAGCTTCTCAGTCGAGGAACAAAAGACGCTGGCCATAGTCGGTGAGTCAGGCAGCGGAAAGAGCGTTACCAGTCTTGCTATCATGCAACTGATTGCAGAGAATGGGAAAATAACCGATGGGGAGATTTTCATCGAGGGACAGGACATCCTGAAACTCACGAGAAAGGAGGTTCAGCAATCCATCCTGGGAAAGAAGATTTCCATGATTTTCCAAGAGCCGATGACAGCCCTCAATCCCGTCATTAAAATCGGGGATCAGATCACCGAAAGCATTCTCGAACACCAACAGGTGAGCAAGAAGGAAGCCAGGCAGATAGCCCTCGATACACTCAAGCAGGTGGGCATCCCCTCACCGGAAGAGAGAATCAAGCAGTATCCCCACCAACTCAGCGGCGGCATGCGTCAACGGGTCATGATTGCAATGGGCTTGGTCACAAGACCAAAAATCATGATTGCAGACGAGCCTACGACTGCTTTGGACGTCACCATCGAGGCACAAATCCTGAATCTTCTTGAGGAACTGAAAAAGAAGTTCAAGACATCAATCCTCTTTGTGACCCATGACTTGAACATCGTCGCCGATATCGCCGATGACGTTCTGGTCATGTATTGTGGAGAAGTCATCGAGAAGGGTCCTGTCGCCGACATTTTCGAATCACCCAAACACCCGTACACCAAGGGACTCCTGGCTACCATGCCATCCTTGGACCAGACAAAGAGCGTACTACCCACAATCAAAGGTTCGGTGCCGAATATCTCCAAGCGTCCTTCAGGATGCCACTTTCATCCACGGTGCGAGTATGCAACCGAGCGATGCCGAAAGGAAAAACCCAAGACATACGTTGAGGGTGCACACCATGTACAATGCTTCCTGTATGCACCGAAGGAGGGAACAAAGCATGCCTGATACCCCATTACTGGTTGTAGAAAACCTGAACAAGCACTTTCTTCTTCACAAGTCGATGAAAAAAGAACATGCAGTCTATGTGAAAGCAGTAAACAATGTTTCGTTTACCGTCAATGAAGGTGAGACATTGGGCATCGTTGGAGAGTCCGGATGCGGAAAAAGCACCTTGGGCAGAACACTGCTCAGACTTCTGGAGCCTACCGGCGGCGAGGTGTATTTTGAAGGCAAGCGAATCAGCGACTATACTACTAATGAGATGCGAAGCCTTCGTGAACGGATGCAGTATATTTTCCAAGACCCGTACAGTTCCATGAACCCCAAAATGACGATTCGCGATATTGTCAGCGAACCGCTGGAGAATTTCCGGAAGGACATGAGTTCAGAGCAGCGCGAAGAGCGGGTTGCAGAGCTCTTGGAGTTGGTCGGGCTCTCCCGGGAGGCGATGACTCGCTATCCGCATGAGTTCAGCGGAGGCCAACGTCAACGAATCGTGATAGCCCGAGGAATCGCCCTCAATCCCCGCTTGCTCATCTGTGATGAGTCGGTAAGTGCACTCGATGTCTCAGTGCAGGCGCAAATCATCAATTTGCTCCAGGAATTGAAGCAGAAACTCTCGTTGACCTATCTGTTCATCAGTCATGACCTGCGGGTTGTGAAGTTCATCAGCGACCGAATCATGGTTCTGTATCTGGGGGAGGTGATGGAGATCGCACCCTCCTCCACCCTTTTTGCAGATCCCAAACATCCCTATACCCGGAGCTTGATCGGCTCCATAAGCAAGGGCGATCCCCGTCATCGTGATGAACGAAAGATTTTGGAGGGAGAAATTCCCAATCCGATGAACGCTCCGAAGGGCTGTCCCTTCTCTTCACGCTGCCCGGTTGCGATCGAACGCTGCCATATTGAAAAACCAACACTGAGGACGGTGGGAAAAGACCATGTGGCCGCGTGCCTCCTCCTCTCGCAACCTATGCAATCAGATACAAAAACAGGAGAGAACGAATGAAGAAAACCATCGCAACAACAGCTGCTCCGGCAGCAGTCGGGCCCTATGCACAAGCCTACCAAGTCAATGACACCCTTTTTGTTTCAGGGCAGATCCCCTTCGTCCCCGAGACGATGCAGCTCGTCAGCGAGGATGTTTCCAAGCAGGCGCTTCAGTCGCTGAACAATATCAAGGCAATCGTCGAGGCTGCCGGTTTCAGCATCACCGATATCGTCAAATGCCAGGTATTCCTCAAGAGCATGAACGACTTTGCCGCTGTCAACGCAGTATATGCAGATTTTTTCCAGGGGCACACCCCGGCAAGGGTTGCCGTGGAAGTATCGAGGCTGCCAAAGGATGTCAGCGTCGAGATCGATGCCATATGCATGAAGGGATGAAGACAATGGGAACGAGGGAGGAACTGCGTCGATATTTTCCCATCGCCGATTACATCGCAGCCATCAATGGCAGGAACTGCGAAGTACTCATTCACGACCTCAGTGACCTGAGTCACTCCATCTGCCACATAGTCAACGGGCATGTAACCAACCGTGAGGTCGGAGGCTCGATTACCAACTATGCGCTCGAACTTTTACAGAACAAGGTGTATGAAACACAGCAAAGCGTGACCAACTACACGGGAACAACCCGTGAAGGAAGGCGGATTCTGCGGTCATCCACTTATTTCATCAAGGACGAGAAAGGCGAGGTCATCGGTCTCTTGTGTGTGAATATCGATATCACCGACCTTCTGAGGGCTCACGACCTCTTGTCCGATTTGGTGGTCATCAACCCTGCACGCAGGCAGGATGCCCCCGAGGCGGAAAAGAGTTTTGAGCGGTTCGATGGTTCGGTGGATTCCATCGTCCGGGAGATCATCGATACCGTCATTCTCGAATCAGGCCTGAAGCTGGTGGATAGTACAACCTCGGAGAAGCAAGCCTTGATCGGCAGAATGGAAGCGAAGGGTGTGTTTAAATTCAAAGGAGCGGTAGGTCGGGTTGCCGATGTGCTGGGGGTTTCATCCCAGACCATATACCGCTATCTGCAGAACATGAATAAAGAGTAGCAGCAAGGAAACAGGAGTAGGAACATGGATGCAAGGAGTCTGATGAATCCCGCGTTTGCAACCATCAAAGGTGGTTTGTTTGATACGGTGGCAAAAGCCGATGTGGGCGACGGTGTCGGCCGGTTGCTTGAGAAAGGAGTAGACATCCTTGCCTGGGCTGATCCGTTCTTCCCCGACCCAGCCCTCCCCGAACCTGTACAGAAGTCCATGATTGAAGCATTGAAGACCGGTCTGCCCGCCCACTACAGCATGCCCATCGGCATGCAGGAGCTGCGCAAAACCATTACATCAAAGGTGGTGCGGCAGACCGGTCTCTCTCTTGATTCTTCTCGCAACACTCTGGTGACACCCGGATCCGACTCAGGGCTCTTGTATGCCATGATGCCTTTTCTCAACCCCCTCGACGAGGTCCTCGTACCCGATCCCAGTTATCCGAGCAATTTCCTCAACCCAAAGCTGCTTGGGGCGAAAACGGTTGCCGTGCCCTTGGATGCAAAGCACAACTATGCCCTGGACATCCAGGCTTTTGAGCGCGCGTATACACCCAGGACCAAAATGGTGCTGCTCACCCACCCGAACAACCCTACAACCACCGTTTTCAGAAGGGAAAACCTTGAGGCGTTGAGCAGGTTCATCATCGAGCACAACCTCATCCTGGTCTGCGACCAAGCATTTGAGGACCATATCTTCGACGACCTTGAGTTCGTCGCTCCGGCAACGTTGCCAGGAATGTGGGAGCGAACGGTCACCGTCTGCTCCATCTCCAAGGGCTTGGGATTGAGCGGCCTGCGAATCGGGTATGTCTATGCACATGAATGCATCATGGATGTGCTGTACGGAGCTGCAGTAAATGTGCTGGGAGCCAGTGCAACCATCTCATCCATCGGAGCAATCACCGCTCTTGAACAGATTGACTACCTTGCAGAACTTTCCCAAAGACACGAAAGGCGCAGGAACCTGGCCTTTGACATTTTTTCCGCAGTACCCGGGGTTGCGATGCAGAAAAGCGAAAGCGGCATCCTCAGTTGGCTTGATGTATCCGAACTTGGAACCGACGCAGAGGTGGTTGCCTACCTGCTTGAACATGCCAATGTCTTGGTGAATGCCGGCTCCGCCTACGGAAAACAGGGGGAAGGCCATATCCGCATCGTCACTTCCTGCTTTGCCGACGATGCCAAGGCCGCAGAGGTGTTCACCCGCATGGCGAAAGCACTGAGGAAGTTGGGAGAACAGAAAGGTATCAGATGATATGCAACTGCTGCTGACGGCCGGAAAGGAATTCGACCCTTGTGTCCTGGAACAGGATGTCTATTTCCTGGCCGTACATTATTCTTAGGTTGTCCCATGAGGGTACCTGCTCCATGACGTTCAATTCCATCGCATAACAGGTCGAATCGTTGATGAGCCTCTCCCCTGAACCAGGGACGAAGACCTGATTGCCGAAGCTGCCGATCGTCGGCCCGGGTCCATGGCCGTAGAGGCCGATGGGATGGGAGTAGATCATGGGTTTTTCAATTCCTTCGGCTTTCGCTTGCGCCAGCGCCTGCTCAAGCACCTGATTCCCTGTCGCACCCTTGGAAAACGTGCGGGCCAGGATGTCCTGCAAACGCATGGCCTTCCTATGGATGAGCTCCAACTCTGCAATGAGTTTCTCATCATCTTCGGCCTTCACATAGGCCATTTCCTGCACGTCCGAGCAGAGCTTGCCGTACCGGACGCCGAAATCGCAATGCAGCAGATCACCTTGCTCGATGACGGCGCTGTCATCATCGATGTGCGCAAATCCTTTACGTCTGATCCAGACGGTAGCATCGAACCAAGGAATCATCCCCAGCTTGATTGCACTCTCCATGAGAAAGAAGCGGGCTTCCCCTATGGTGGTTTTCCCTGGAACAATGAAGGTGCGGGAGTAGCACTTTGCAATGATTTCGCGTGTGATGTGACTGATATAGCGCATCAGATCGATTTCTTTTGGACGTCTTGTCTCCAGCCATCTGACGACCAAGTCCTCTGCCGAGTGCAGCCGAGTCTGGAACGAGGGGTCCAGGCATGCATGAAGCTTGTCGTAATTGCTCTTGGACAAACCATCGGCAAAGGGGACTTGGTCTGATACCTCGATGGCAATCCTGCGTGGGTTGTGCTGGTGGACAATGCGTGAAATGCAGCTGTACAGGTCCTCTTCGGGCATCGCCCGAATCGCCTCAAGGTCGTAACGGGAGGCGAACGCCCGGTAAAAAGTCTCCCAGTCAAAACCCTTGGGCTTGAGCAGCACCGGTTCATAAAAACGGTCTATGGAGAAATCAGGTTTGGAGACAACCATGCGCGAGAGTTTTCCCTGCTGCAGGGAGAATAGGAAAGCTGCGGTTCTGCGGGCATGGAAGAAACTGCTGGGAAGCAAGGACTCCACCGTAGGGCCTTCATTGTACTCGTCACCTATGACGATCCACATATCGATGCCGCTTTCTTCCATAAGGGCAGGTAAAAGGTGTTCGAGCCGGTCCAGCAGAATTTCGTCCTGCAGTCGGAACAGTGATTGGAGAGACATCGATTGATATGCTGGCATGACAACTCCTTGGAGATTTGGCTCATCATACCAAAAAGTGAGGGATTTTGCACTGTGTCATCAAAAAAAAAGCGGAGTATTGACGATTGAATCATGAGACTTGGAAGCTGAAAAATACCTCCTGCAAGAGGCCTTTTGCTTTTAGGAAGGTTCTGGTATCATCATGAGGTAGCATCACAATTTCCTGGTCATAGGAAAGGAAGGAGCTTGATACGAGCAAGAAGGTAATCATCCTGGGGGCAGGAAGACGCGGGTTGGGATTGGCCAAGCAGCTGATTGTAGATGGAAAGGATGTTGTGTTGATCGACAACTCCCATGAACGCATCGAAAGCGCCGTCTCCAAGCTTGACTGTCTGGGAATACTGGGCAACGGCACCGATATCGCCAAGCTCCTGGAGGCCGATATTGAGCACGCCCAAGCGTTCATTGCTGTCACCAACAGCGATGAGATCAACCTGGTCTCCTGCGGCCTGGTCTCATCCTCATATCCACAAGTCAAAACAGTGGCCGCCATTCGATCCTTGATCTACACCGGTGCCGACGGATTGAAGGAAGGCTTGCTGGGCATCGACTACATCGTCAATCCCAATGCAGAAACTGCAAGATCCATCTTCAACATCATAGAACAAGGGGTGAACGGCAACGTGCTCGGATTCACCAACTCCAAGCTGCTGCTCTACAACTTCTTCATCGAGCCGTTCAGTTCCTATGTAGGTTCGACCGTCATGGAGATGAGAAACAAGCTGCAGGCCGAGTTTGTCATCGCATCCATCAACCGCAGGGGTCTGGTCATCGTTCCCTCGGGCAACACGACCATCCAGGCACGCGACACCCTCTCCATCGTCGCCGACAGCGAGGAGGTTACCGACATTCTCAAGACGGTGGGCCAGCTGCAAAAAAAGCCGAACAACATGGTGTTGGTTGGAGCGAGTAGAATCACGCGGGCACTGTTGAACCGCATGAGCCCTTCCATGCGTTCCAAAGTTGCAGTCGTCGACCAGGACGAGGAGGTATGCCGGAACTTCAGCGAACGATTCCGTGAGATTCTGGTCATCAAGGCCGACATCACCGATGAGGACATCATGGCCGAGGAGCAGTTGGGCTCTTACGACCTGCTGGTCGCCCTCACCGACAACGATGAGCTGAACATCATCACCGCAAGCTACGCAAAACGCATTGGAGTCGATCGCTCGATCGCCCTGATCAAACAGAACAACAACTACACGCGCATGGCCAGCTACCTCGATATCGATGTGGTCATCTCCACCACCGATACCACCGTCGAGTCGCTGTTACGATACCTCAGGGGTACCAATGTATCCAGCATTCACACGTTGTTCAACGATCAGTTGGAAGTCTATGAATTTGTCGTTCGGGCGGAGAGCCTGGTGTGCAACAAACAACTGAAGGATATCAACATGCGAAAGAAAGCCATCGTTGCCGGCCTTACTGATCGAGCGGGCAACAGCACCATTCCCACCGGGCTCACCGCCCTGAAGGAAGGAGACACCGTTCTGGTGGCTGTCATGCGTGATTCTTCTGAATTCATCCAAAAGCTATTCGGGTAACGACAGATGATCAACTGGAGACTGGACCTTAGACTGCTTGCGTTCATTGAGCTATTCATCGGCATATTGATGCTAATTCCCACGACACTCGCCTACCGTTATCAGGAAGCTGATGCCCTGCGGGGTTTTCTCATTGCCTACCTTGCCATCGCTGTCTTCTGCTCAACCAGCCTGATTCTTACCGGAAAGCCTAAGACCAAGACCATGTATGCCCGGGACGGCTATCTGGTGGTCACCCTGACGTGGATTATTGCAACTGCGTTCTCCGCCATTCCCTTGGTTGCGAGCGGTGCCTATGTCGACTACAGCAGCGCTTACTTCGAAGTGATGAGCGGCTTCACCACCACCAGCGCAACGGTACTGCCGGAAATTGAAAGCCTTCCCAAGGCAATCCTCTTCTGGCGGTCTCAGACCAACTGGCTTGGAGGCATGGGAATCGTCGTACTCTTCGTAGCCCTCCTTCCAGCGTTGGGGGTAAGTGGTTCGTTGCTTGTCGGTGCTGAGTCGGTGGGACCCACCAAAGACAAGTTGACGCCGAAAATCAAGAACACCGCGCTCATTCTCTGGTCCATCTATATCGGATTCTCCTTCATCGAAACACTCCTGCTCCTGCTGGGAGGACTCAATCTCTACGATGCCGTGACGGTCACCTTCTCCACCATGGCTGCAGCAGGATTCTGTGTAAAAAACTCTTCGATAGGAACTTTCGGCAGTGCTTATGTCGATATCGTCGTCACCCTGTTCATGCTGGTCAGCGGGGCTAATTTCGCCCTCTACTACAAGGCTCTGAGCGGAAAGCTCTCGTCGGTGCTCAAGGATGGGGAACTGCGGGTTTATCTCGGTATTTGGGCGGTGGTCTCACTGCTCGCCGCATTGAAGCTTTTCACTTCCAACACCTATGATACGTTTGCCCAGTCGCTGCGCTACAGCACATTTCAGACCGCATCCATTCTCACCACCACCGGCTTCGCCACCGCCAATTACATCCATTGGCCTGCATTCACCCAGGTCCTGCTCTTTTTGCTCTTCTTCATAGGAGGTTCGGCAGGGTCGGCCGGGGGTGGAGTGAAGGTCATACGCATCGTCGCCCTCTTCAAGATGGGCAGGGCCCAGATCAAGCACAGGATTCATCCAAGGGGTGTCTTCCAAGTAAGGGTGGGACAAACGACATTCCGCGAAGATCTGCTCGTCTCCATCGCCACCTTCTTCGGGGTGTACATCCTCACCGGTGTGGTGGGAGCGGTGGTCATCTCGCTCAGCGGAGCCGATCCACTTACCAGCTTTTCCGCCTCGTTTCTCTTTCTGGGGAACATCGGCATCGGGTTCGGGGAAGTCGGTCCTGCAGGCAACTTTGCATTCCTCCCCTCCTGGATCAAGTGGTTCTGCTCGTTTCTGATGCTTGTCGGCCGGTTGGAACTCTTCACCGTCTACGTTCTGTTCTCAAAACACTTCTGGAAGCACTAATCTATCCAATTCCTGCACTTGAGCCTCTGGTGGGTTGACTGTATCGACTCTTTATATTACATATGTTATATAACTTTTGTTATTATCTAACAAGGAGGGATACCATATGGCGCCAAGACAGAAGATCACCAAGGAAATGATACTGGAGGCCACGTTCCGCCTTACCCGGGAGCATGGATTTGAACAGGTCAACGCCCGAAGCCTGGCTGCAGAGCTGGGGTGCTCGACACAACCGATTTTCAGTCGCTTCGAGCACATGGACGCACTGAAGAAAGCCTTCCACGCCTATGCAGGAAGGTACTTCGACCGATATGCCGCACAGGCGATGCAAGGTGGCGACGCATTTCGCAAACTCGGTGAAGCCTACATCACCTTCGCCCGCCAAGAGAGCAACCTGTTCAGGCTCTTGTTTATGAGCGAGGTGATGGACCTGCACGGGTTTGAGCATATGTATGATGATCGGGAAAATCTGGAGGTTGCAGAAAACCTCTCTCGCGAGATGCACATCAGCTTGGAATCTGCAAAACGTTTCTACATGAAAATGTTCATCTTCACGCATGGAATAGCAGCAATGGTTGCATCCGGTTTCGTTCAACTCGAACCGGGAGAGGCCGAGGCACTGCTTTCCGAGGCCCAGACTGCTTTTACTGCACAACACACGGAATAAGGTGGGAAATTGAATGCTTGCATTGGGAATTTTTCTTGGACTATGCTGCTTGGAAGTGGTGATGTACAAAAAGCGAGAGTGCTGGGGACGCAACACCCTGCGCCTGCGCATTGTTCTATTTTTGCTCTTTGTACTGCTTGCCGGCATTCGATTCATTCCATGGGGATTTTCGTGGTACCTCTTGGGTGGTCTGCTCGCCGTAAGGGCGCTGATTTCATTACTTGGCTTGTTAAAGAAATCAGCAACGAAAGCCAGGTCCAAAGGAAAAACTGCAGGCAATCTGGTGATCAGCATCGTGCTTATAGGGTTGTCAGTGATTCCTTTGCTCTTGCTGCCGCCCCCTGTCCCCTTGCAACAAACCTCAAGCAATGCAGTGGGAACCATGGTTTATACCTGGACTGATGAGAATCGCGAGGACGTGTTCACCCCTGAGGCGGATTATCGCAACATAACGGTACAGTTTTGGTATCCAGCCGTCACGCCGGGAGAGAGCGCACCTGTTTTGGAAGGTCCATTCCCCTTGGTTGTATTCTCCCACGGGGCCTTCGGCTATAGGATGAGCAATCATTCCACCTTCATGGAATTGGCCGGCAACGGGTATATCGTTGCAAGCATCGACCATACGTATCAGGCCTTCATGACCAAGGAAGCTGATGGAAGGGTTGTGCTCGGCGATACCGGCTTCATCCAAACCGCCATGCATGTGGAGAATGGTGAGATCACAGGTGAAGCACTCTATCAGCTGCAAAAAGATTGGATGGCCCTGCGCTCCTGTGATATGGCATTTGTACTGGAGCAGATACGGAAACGAGCGGCCCTTCCAACCTCCAGCGAACTCTTTCACCAGTTGGATATCGAGTGCATCGGAGTCCTCGGCCACTCGATGGGCGGCGCAACCGCCGCATGGATCGGACGCGAGGACGATGCAATTGATGCAGTGATCGTTCTTGACGGGACGCTGATGGGCGAGATAGTGGGCTTCGAACAGGGGAAGGAGGTATTGACCGATGTTCCCTATCCCAAACCGATATTGGATGTATTCAACGAGAGTCATTACGCAGATGCCACTGCAATCGGCCTGGACTACGCAAACATGAGGATGCAAGGGAATGCGTTTGAAGCATATCAACTGGTCGTCGATGGTTCAGGACATCTGAACTTCACCGACCTCCCCCTCGTTTCGCCCTTGCTTGCATCCTTGTTGGGCACCGGTAGCGTAGACCCACGCGCTTGCATGGAAATCACCAATACCGCGGTACGGGAGTTTCTCGATTACCACCTCAAGGGAGAGGGAATCGAAATACCACCGTTCAGGAGGGTTTAGCATCCTCTTGTGGTGCTTGGGAACATACCAAGCACCACAATGATGAATGCAATTCATCTTACATTGTGTATTGGATATACGACATGGTTCTTTCTTTTACCTGCACCGGTGGTATACTGTTCAAAAACCATGAGGAGGTTGTTCATGTCTGGAATTGCATTGATCATCACGTTTGTGATCGCCATCGCGGTCATGATCATGGCCATCTCGAAATGGAACGTCCATCCGTTCCTCGCCCTGATGGGAGTCTCCTTGCTTCTTGCCATCGTCATCGGCCTGCCATTGAAGGACATCCCGGGTGTCATAGGCTCTGGATTCAGCGGCATTTTCAGCAGCATCGGCATCGTCATCATCCTTGGAGCCCTGATCGGCACCATTCTGGAGAAGACGGGAGCCGCTCTCAAGCTTGCTGAGATGGTCGTCCGGCTTGTGGGTCGCAAACATCCCCAGCTTGCCATGGAACTCATGGGCTGGGTGGTATCGATTCCTGTGTTCTGCGACAGCGGATTTGTCATTCTCGATCCCATCCGCAAGGCTCTTAGAAAAAAGACCCAATTCTCGTCTGTTGCCATGACAGTCGCGCTTTCTGCCGGTCTGTACACCAGTCATGTGCTCATTCCACCTACTCCCGGTCCGATCGCAGCAGCAGGAACCTTGGGAATCGGAGACAATTTGTTCATGGTGATCGTCATAGGTGCCATCGTTTCCATCCCCTCGCTTGCCATCGCCTACTTCTATGCCAACTACATCGGCAAGAAAGTTCAGAGTGGTGAGGATTTGGGAGAAGACGAAGAAGGCGTCGATTATGACACGCTGCTCAAGAGCTTCGGGGACCTGCCGAACGGATTTCTTTCCCTTGCCCCGATTCTCATGCCCATTCTTGCCATGGCCCTCGGCTCTCTTTCCGCCGCCTTGAAGTGGAAGGGAGCGATGGCCGGCTTCCTGGCCTTTATCGGCACACCGATCATCGCGTTGACCATCGGATTGTTGTTCGGTATTCTCCTGCTCGTTCAACGCAGTGAGATGAAATATTTCAACACCATGACCACCGAGACGCTGAAAGTGGTCGGTCCGATCCTGTTCATCACCGCTGCCGGCGGAGTGCTCGGAAAAGTCATCGCAAGCGCCGGCTTCGTCGCGTTCATGCAAGAGCATGCCACAGTCTTGGCTGCAGTCGGTATTTTCTTCCCGTTCCTGATTTCGGCGATACTGAAAACCGCTCAAGGCTCTTCAACCGTCGCCATCACCACTACGGCCGGTATTATGGGCAGCATCGCTGAAAGCTCGTCCATGATGACTGCACTCGGGCTCGCCAGTCCGATGGCCGCCGTGTTGACAGTCATGGCGATCGGAGCGGGATCGATGACGGTTTCACATGCCAATGACAGCTATTTCTGGGTGGTGACCAACTTCGGAAAGCTCAAGCCCGAGGACGGATACAAGACCCAGACCATGGTCACATTGCTGCAAGGTTTGGCAAGCATCATTTTCATCTGGCTTTTCTCCCTCATTTTGCTGTAACATAGAGGCAATACGGGGGCTTCGGCCCCCACATCAGTGAGGAGCCCGCGATGAAGAATATCCTATTAATCCCCGATTCCTTCAAAGGAACCATGAGTTCCGAACAGATCTGTTCCATCATGGACAGAGCGATCAAGCAACACTATCCCGATGCCCATGTCACCAGCATTCCTGTAGCAGATGGAGGAGAAGGTAGTGTCGATGCGTTCCTGCAAGCTCTCGGAGGCGAAAAGAGATCTCTTACCGTCCAAGGCCCCTTTGCATTCCCCATGGAAAGCTTTTATGGGGTTATCAAGAAAAATACCGCAGTCATTGAGATGGCGGCTTGTGCCGGCCTTCCCCTCGTAGGGGATGAGCTTCATCCTGATTTGACCACTACCTACGGCGTCGGCGAGTTGATTCTCGATGCAGCAAAGAGCGGCTGTAAGACCATCATCGTTGGTCTTGGCGGCAGTGCCACCAACGACGGCGGCTGTGGGGCTGCTGCTGCATGCGGCGTCGTGTTCCGTGACAAGGATGGAAAGGCCTTTGTTCCCACCGGAGGAACCTTGGGCAAGGTGGCAAGCATCGATACTTCGAGCCTGGACCCCGCGCTCAAGGATGTCACCATCACCACCATGTGCGACATCGACAACCCCTTTTACGGCACCACCGGTGCGGCGTATATCTTCGGGCCGCAGAAGGGAGCCAATCCCGACATGGTCAAGATTCTCGATGCAAACCTGCAAAGTCTTGCCAAGGTCATCGAGCGTGACTGCCACATCGATGTGCAAGCCATCCCCGGCAGCGGTGCTGCAGGCGGTATGGGAGGCGGAATGGCAGCCTTTTTCGGCAGCCAACTGCAAATGGGTATCGAGACGGTGCTCGAGACTGTAAACTTCGACAAGCTTTTGACCAAAGCCGATCTGGTACTCACCGGTGAGGGAAAGATCGACGGCCAGAGCCTGCGAGGCAAGGTTGTCATCGGGGTTGCAAGGCGGGCAAAGAAGGTCAATGTACCGGTTGTTGCCATCGTCGGTGACATCGGAGACGACGTTGAAGGCGCCTACAACGAAGGTGTGAGTGCAATCTTCTCGATCAACCGCCTGGCCATCGACTTCAAGGCTGCAAAACCCCGCGCTCCCCAGGATATGGCGAAAACCATGGACAATCTGATGCGCTTCGTCAAGCGCATGGGCCTGTGAACCAACACCTGCTTCGCCAAAGGCTCAGCGATCTCGCTGAGCCTTCCTATCGCGCCTTCAGCAAGAAACTCAAGGTCAGTGACCGACTCATCTTCGGAATCCGGACCCCCAAGCTTCAGAAGCTCATCAAGCAGCTGTACGGGGAGGAAGGCATCAAGGCCCTTGATGATTTCTTCATCTACCAAGAGCCTTCGTATGAAGAGATCCAAATTGCCTTCTCTCTCTTCGGGCTCCTGAAACTTGACTATCAGAGTGCCCTTTCATATTTGGACAGGCTCAGACCGTTCAACGATAGTTGGGCGACCAATGACAACCTTGCCGGATGGTTTTCCCATCTTGCGCAGGAAAAAGATTTCTACAGGTATCTTCGCTCTCTTCTCCGAGAGCAAAATCCATACGACCAGCGCCTCGGCATCGTTTCACTGATGAATTACTACCTTGAGGAGAATTCGATTGCGGAAACACTGGTCGAGCTCGCTTCTGTCACCAACCCTCATTATTACGTTGTGATGGCACTCGGTTGGGCCTATGCCACCGCCTTCTGCAAGGACCGCAACAAAACACTGCCGTATCTGCAACCGGGCATCCTGGGCGAGCAGGTTCGGCGAAAAGCCATTCAGAAGTGCCTTGAGTCACGCCTTGTCAGTGAAGAGGATAAAACCCTGTTGAAAAGCCTCAGGAAAACACCCTGAGGGCATTCTCAAACCACATGGCCTGCAACTCGGAGGACGTAAAGCCTGACTTTTCCAATGCCTGCCAGAGCAGAGAAAGTGCATCGTAATGGGGAATTTCAAGCTCACCCGTGATGCCGTCGTAATCGGTGCCCAATGCCGTAACAGCACTTCCCCCAACCTGCTTGAGATGGACGGCATGACGAACCATCGCCTCGATGCTGCTTCTCATCCAGTCCTCACTGAGAAAGGAGGGACAGAAATTCAATCCCACCACCCCGCCTTTGTCTGCGATGGTTCGGATCATGCGGTCACTGAGGTTTCTGCTGTGATTGGTAACTGAACGGCAGTTCGAGTGGCTCGCCACAAACGGCTTTCTCGATATCGAGGCTACGTCATTGAGTCCTTCATCGTTGAGGTGAGAGACATCGACGAGGATGTTGTGGTGCTCAAGCTCCTCAACCGCCGAGAAACCCAGCCGTTTCAAGCCTCCTGCAAGGTGATGAGGAAACCCATAGTCGTTCTCATGGTTCCATGTCAGGGTGGCAAGGCGGACGCCCCAGGAGGCAAGTGTCCCGATGCGGCTGAGTTCTCCTTCCAGGATTTGCAGCTCCTCGCAACTGAGAATCGCACCATGAAGAGAAGATCCCCTGATTTCGTCTGCAGTTCTGACCTGCACAATCCTATCCTGATTCTGCTCCAATTCCAGAAGGAATCGTTCATGCAGTCTCTGTGCCGATCGCCAGCAATTGCCTTGCTCGCTGTCGACGAACATGGCGAAACAGGCGGTCACTTGTCCTGCCTTATCCATCCAAGCGAGTGATACCTGGCCGGAGTTTTCGGCTAGGGTTCCCGTACCCAGTTGCTGGAGTTCGTAGATGGTATCACAGTGCAGATCGAAGACTGGATGCATAAAAAAGTACTCCCAAGTAGTTGCCGTTAGCAAATAAAAGTAGTAATGTATCTATACGATATAAGAATTCACCTGTATAGTATACAGTAACAAGGAGCATAGAATGATCAAACATGTAACCAAGAGCACATATGAAGCTGAAGTACTGAAGAGCAGTGTACCCGTAGTCGTCGATTTCTGGGCGGCTTGGTGTGGTCCATGCCGCATGCAGGGAACCATCCTTGAGCAGCTGGACAAGGAGATCTCTGCCGACCAGGCTAAGATTGTAAAGGTCAATGTCGACGAGGAAGGTGAACTTGCCGGTACCTTCGGCGTACAGTCCATCCCCACCCTTCTGTTCTACAAGGACGGCAAGGTTGTGAACAAGGCTGTTGGCGTACGCGATGCAGCAGCCCTGAAGAAGACTCTGGGAATCTAAATTCCCTTTCTGCTGCTGCAGCAAGCCCACAGGACACAATGGTTCTGTGGGTTTTTTCTTGAAAAAAGCGATCTTTCTCTGAATAATTCATAAATAAGTGTTCTAAACAATAAAAATGCCATACAAATAAAAAAGACGTTTCTTTTTATAGAAACTTTTCTCTTTTTCCTGTTGACAGATTGTTTCTATCTACAGTAACATCGGAACTCAAGAAGGAGAACCTCATGCAGAACCCACTAACCAAAGAGATCAACACAACCAATCTTCCCGACCGGGATGGACGTTTCGGAGAGTTTGGAGGTGCCTATATTCCTCCCCAGTTGCAGGTCGTCATGGACGAAATTACCCAAGCGTATGAGCAGATCGTCCAGGATCCTGAGTTCCTCACCGAACTTGCCAGCCTCCAGAAACATTATATCGGACGCCCGTCTCCGGTCTACCATGCAAAACGACTGAGTGAAGCAGTCGGTGGAGCTCAGATTTATCTCAAGCGCGAAGACTTGAACCATACCGGAGCGCATAAGATCAACCACTGCATCGGTGAAGTGCTTCTTGCCAAGAAGCTCGGCAAGAAGAAGGTCATCGCAGAGACCGGTGCCGGCCAGCATGGTGTGGCCCTCGCCACCGCAGCAGCCCTGCTCGGCCTTGAGTGTGATATTTATATGGGTTCCATCGACATCAAGAAAGAAGCTCCCAACGTAAGCAGGATGAAGATTCTCGGTGCAACCGTAGTGGAAGTGACCAGAGGAACCAAGACACTCAAGGATGCCGTTGATGCAGCCTTCGAGGCCTACCTGCAGGACCCTGTCACCCAGATTTACTGCATCGGTTCGGTTGTCGGTCCCCACCCCTTCCCTATGATGGTCCGTGACTTCCAGAGTGTAGTCGGTATCGAGGCACGCAAGCAGATCCAGGAGCTGACCAAGGCCCTTCCCGATGCTGTTGTAGCCTGTGTCGGCGGTGGTTCGAATGCCATGGGTATTTTCAGTGCCTTCCTTGAAGACAAGAGTGTCAAGCTCTATGGCGTTGAGCCTGCAGGAAAAGGCTTGGACACTCCTGACCATGCAGCCACCATCACCAAGGGAAGCGTGGGTGTCCTGCATGGGTTCAAGAGCTTGTTGTTGCAGGACGACAAGGGTGAAGCACTTCCTGTCTACTCGATTGCAAGCGGATTGGACTATCCGGGCGTCGGTCCCCAGCACAGCTACCTGCACACCATCGGACGGGTCATCTACGACAGTGCCACCGACCGCGAGGCGGTGGAAGCCTTCTACGGCCTGAGCAGGATGGAAGGCATCATCCCCGCCCTTGAATCCAGCCACGCTGTGGCGCATGCGATCAAGCTGGCCCAGACCCTGCCCAAGGACAAGGTAATCCTGGTCAATCTATCAGGCAGAGGCGACAAAGACATCGACTTCGTCATGGAGCACTACCCCTTGGTTGAGTATGAACCACAGGAAGGTGGTGATGGGTTTGAGGAGTTTCTGGCCCATATCAAGCAGAAGTAAGCCAGAAATTGTAGAATCACTATAAACCAACCACGCCATTGCATCGCGTGGTTGGTCATTTCTATGTGCTTCGTCTTGCCATACTTGGCTGTAAATACGAGCCGAGCCTGCCCCTGTTATTGAACAGGGCAACACCCAAGAGTATCATCACCCCTCCGGTGATGGTTCCTGCATCGGGAATATCGCCGATTATATTCCTGGAGGGACGAAGGCGATGAGATATTTTCACGTGCACGAAACTGACAGGGCGCTTTCTAAAAGATTGTTTGCAAAGAAACTCAACAAACAGTTCGTTCTCAAGGCAGAGGCTCATAGATTACCAGGCCCGTCCAGTGACTGGTGCCTGCTTCCATGACTGCAAGGTTTCAGTGCTACTGATGAGAACGGCCGTCCAACATACGAACTTCCTCTACGCTCTCATGGACAAGGGCTATCGCAAACCCCACATCAAGGCCTACCCGATCTGATCGGGGACAAGCCCGCAACGTCCTGCTGACCGGGAAAGGAAACCCAGGATGGTCGAAAAACCATCGTTGTTTTCGTTGCTTGGGTATTCAAAATCTTGATTGCATGCTATTGCATTATCATGTAGAGCTTGAAGCATGATGAACTGTTTTTAAATCAGCGCTGCCATACTCAATTTACATAGTTTAGAACGACACCCGCATCCCCACCACCGGTCCTGCCAATATGTGGGGGGCGTTGCTGTCTCGCTGCAGCAACCGATATGTCAGATAGGGACCAAGAAACCCAATGGCAGACCCTATCGCTGCACCGGCCAGAACATCTTCCAGATAGTGATTGCCGCTGATCACCCGAAGCGTTGCAGTGGTGGCAGCCAAAATCCAAGTCGTTGCACTGACGGCCTTCATGGTAGTTGAATCAGGATAAAAAAGAAGCTGCATGGTCTGGGCATACGCAGCAGCGCTGAAAGCCATAATGCTATGACCTGAAGGAAAGGACTCATAGTCCTTACTTGTATCGGCAGGTCGATCAATTTGTCCAACATACGGCCTCGGTTTGTGAATGACATGCTTCAAGACGGTACGGACTCCATAGGCGCTCACCATGGTCCCTGCATAGCTGCTCACAATGGCGATGTAGTCCGATGAAGGTGCTATCAAGCCCAGTACCCCTGGGGTTACAAGCGTCAGGCCCAAGGTAATGTCACTGGCTTTGGATAGACTCTCATTATACTCGAATGTAAAGGCCGCAAGGGGAGACAGGGCGAAACAGAAAACAAGAACAATTGCTATTGCTGTCTGCTTTCTACTCATGCTTGCCTCCTCGTTTTTGCTAAGTTTACTCGGACTTCTCAAAGCCCTCAAGACCAAGTCGAATTTCGTAGGAGGAAAAGCCTTTCTTCTGCAGTTGCATCCTGACCTTATCAGCACCGACTTTTTGTTCTGCTTGAGTATAGGCCCTCTGCACATATTCGACAATCGCCTCTTCATGATACAGTTCATCCAAGGCACGGTTGGCATCCTCGCGATTGACACCTTTTGCGGCGAGACGCTGAGCCATCAGGATTCTTCCCTCAGGACTCTTCCTCTGCCTCTGCTCAATGGTCAAGAGAGCATAGCGGTACTCGCTGAGCAGGTTCTCCTCGGCAAGCTGATCAAGCGTGGTTCTGATGATGCCGGTCTCATACCCCTTTTGGGTGAGCTTCTGCGTCAGCTCAAGACCGGTATGCTCGCGCCTGGCAAGGTAGCCCATTGCCTGGGAGCGGCAATTGCGCCTGGCTTGAACTTCCTTGAGCTCAAGGTACTCAGCTTCAGTAAGCTCTTGGCCGACTGAGAGGTGCAGGGAACGAAAAACATCGGCTGTAATACAAAAAGGGAAACCCTCGTGGACAGAAACTTGATAGCCCTGGCCAGGGATTTCCCCTTCGATGCGTGCAAATGCCACTTAGCGCTTGGAGAACTGGAACTTGCGGCGAGCACCCGGCTGACCGTACTTCTTGCGTTCGACCATGCGGGAGTCACGGGTCATGAATCCAGCGGTGTGCAGTGCAGGCCTGTAAGCCTCGTCGTGCTCACAGAGTGCACGTGCGATACCGTGGCGGCAAGCACCGGCCTGACCGGAGGGACCACCACCAACAACATTGATGAGGATATCGTACTTTCCGGCGGTTTCGGTGGTCTCAAGCGGCTGCTTGACAATGAACACCAACATCGGGTTTCCGAAGTAGGAATCGACATCCCTGCCGTTCACTACAATCTTGCCCTCGCCTTCGCGCAGATAGACACGAGCGACAGCGGTCTTGCGGCGACCGACACCATGACCAAGATCTACAACTTTTTTAACTTCTTTCTTTGCCATTTTTCGCTCCTACCTTAGATTTCAACCTTGATGGGCTGCTGAGCCTGCTGCTGGTGGTTCGCACCTGCATAGACTTTCATGTTGGTGTACAACTTGCGACCGAGCGGACCACGGGGAAGCATACCTTTGACGGCACGTTCCATCGGGTACACCGGGTTGCGCTTGATCATATCAGCATAGCTGTACGAACGAAGTCCACCGGGGTAGTTCGAGTGGCGATAATACATTTTGTCCTGGTACTTGTTGCCCGAAAGAGCAGCTTTCTCAGCATTGATGATAATCACATAATCACCCATGTCCTGGTGAGGCACATAAATGGGTTTGTTCTTCCCGCGAAGGATGCGTGCAGCGGCAACTGCGACCTTGCCAAGCTCCTTTCCCTCTGCATCAATCAGATACCATTTCTTCTGAACTGTCAGCGGTTTCACAAAAATAGTCTTCATCTATTCATCCTGTTCTGCAAGGACCAGCCTTGCGTGTGTTTTTTGCATGGACAGAAGGATGCCTTGCACCCCGACCTGCCATATTTAGTATGTTACAGCACCAGCATACCGACGCGACAACTGCAAAAACGCCTGTACATCACCGGCCGAATACTCAGCAGGAACAATGAACGGTACGTCAGCAGAAGGAGGAAGCATCACCTTGAGGGCCAAGGCCTCCAAAGCAAACTCCTCGTAGCGTTGAGCACAAAGGCCGGTTAATCCGTACGGACCTCTGGTCTCGAACACTCCCTGGAGGGGATTGTTCATTCGCTTTGCAACTGTATCCTCCGCTTTAAGTGTGCGTATCAGGAACGCTGTGGTCTTGATGAGCAAATCAAGCAACAACGGTGAAACGCAATCCGAGGGCGGTAGCCAAGCTGTACAGGCTTCTTCCTTGAGGCAAACGACCTGAGGTACGAAACTCCCTGGGAAAGGTAGGATAGGGAGGAGCATCACGGAATCTGCCCCGCCAAAACCTAGGAACGGTCGCCAATAGGACACTGTACGGCTCGCATGCTCAGGAGAGATCGCGGGATCAAATATTGCATCATTCGATATCCGTTGAACCACCTGAAGAACCTTCTGTTGATCAGAGTATACCCTGATTACCGGAAAGTCTGGAAACAGCATTGCCAGCAGCTTTTCAAGCCTTCCTGAGAACAGCGAAGGATATTCACTGATCAACCCGCGACTGACCGTGGCCTTTATGGACCGTTGGATCTGTTCGGGTCGATGCCCCAGAATGGCTCTGCCATAATTCTGAAAAAAATCGGTATATCGTACACCCCGCCTATCATACAGATAGAACGAACGCGCACGGACAACGGTAGGCATTGTATAACCTTCCGGCCTTTCTTGTCTAGTCTCTTTCCCCCCATCGGTCATATCACTCACTCCCAATTTTCTCAAGCTGAGCAAACTTGCTGATAAACGTGGCTTTTCTTCCCCCGCCGAAGCGGACTTCAATGACCTCCCGGTCTCCGTTCATCCGCACATTCACCACCTCGCCTTCTCCATAGCTGTCACTATACACCCGTTGACCGACAGGAAATAGAGGTCCGGCATCAGCCTCATCGTGGACGGTCTTCATGGTAAAGGTCTTGGCGTTGCCGCCAAAGCCTTTCTGGATGAGCGAGCCCCCGCTGCTACCCCACGAAGAGGAGGGTTTAGCGGCACTGAGGTGCTCCCTTCGCTTCTCGCCGAGGCTTGAAAACCCTTCGAACCCTGAAGCATGCAACGATCCGGGCCTGATGCCCTGAACGCTGACCAAGGAGGAGTCGATTTCATCGAGGAAGCGGCTTGGGTGCTGGTAGCTTGTCCGACCCCAAATCTTTCTCGCCCTGGCGCAGAGAAGGTACAATTCATTTCGAGCACGGGTAACGGCAACATAAAATATGCGTCGCTCTTCCTCGATGTCGTCATCGCTCTCACTCGCCCTTCCAGGAAAAAGCTCCTCTTCCAGCCCTGCAACAAACACCCGGTCGAATTCCAACCCCTTGGTATTGTGCATGGTGATCAGGGTGACCCCTTCCTTGTCACGGGGGTCCTCCCTGCCCAAGGTGGTCGGGTCCAGCGAGAGCTGTTCCAGGAAAAGCAGCAAACCCTCCAATGAGGAGTCGTATGAGGAGAGGGCGTTGACCAGCGCTTCAAGGTTGCCTACCTTGCCGGTGCTGTTCTGGCTGTCGAGCTCCTGATAGTAGTCCAGCAACCCCGCCTCCCTGATCAAAAAGTTTGCACAATCAACCAGCTCCCCTTCTCCGAGCATCGCCTGGGCATGCTCGAACATTCTCAAGAAATACGAAGCACCGGCTTTTGCCTTGGTCGAAAGAATATTGCCTTGGATGGCAAGCCTGAGCATGGCAAAAAGACTTCCGTCGGTCTGAGAGGCAAAGGAGAGTATGCTGTCCAAAGCCCCCGGACCGATACCCCTTGCAGGCTTGTTGATCATGCGCTTGAAATTCACCTCATCCTTCTCATTGGTAAGCAGGAACAACAAGGCGAGGGCGTCCTTCACCTCTTCACGGTCATAGAACTGCAGAGCCCCGACGACCTTGTATGGGATGGAAAGCCGCTTGAACATGGTCTCAAAGGCAACAGACTGGGCGTTGGTTCGGTAGAGTACTGCACTTTCATTGAATTTCTTGTCCGAAAGGAGAATGTTGCTCACCCTCATCGCTTCGTCCTGCTCATCCTGTATATATAAGAGGTTGGGTTTTGATCCCTTGGTCTTGGCAGTCCACAGCTTCTTGTCATGGCGGCCCTTGTTGTTTTTAATGACTGAGTTGGCAACATCGAGAATATGCTTGGTGGAGCGATAGTTCTGTTCCAGCTTGATCGTTCTCGTTCCATGATAGAGTTCGGGGAAGCTGAGAATATTGCGTACTTCGGCCCCTCGGAAACGATAGATGGACTGGTCGTCGTCACCGACAACACAAATGAAGCACGCCGGTCCGACCAGAAGCTTGAGCAGGTTGAACTGCGCGGCATTGGAGTCCTGGTACTCATCCACCAGGATCATGGAGAACCTGTGATGGACCCAATCCAATACGCCGGGTTTCTCCTCAAGCAGTTCTATACTTCGACCGATCAGATCGGCAAAGTCGACGTTGCCGATGCTTCTAAGCTTTCTCTCATACGCCTCATACATTCGCTTGAAGGTTCCATCCACCTTCAAGCTGGTGAGGTTGTCAGTAGGACGGAGTCCACGGTCCTTGGCATACGAGATTTTGCGCATGACCGGCTCGAGCTCCCGCTTCTTGTAATTCGGGAAACAGGACGCAAGAAGGGAAAGCGAATCATCGTCATCATAAATGGTAAAATTCGAGGCCAAACCGATTTCAGAACCAAACCGCCTGAGCAGCCATGCACCGAAGGAGTGAAAGGTACGGATGGTGCACTCATCGGCCCGGGCGTTTCCATCGAGCATCACCTTCACCCGCTGCTTCATCTCGCTGGCTGCCTTGTTGGTGAATGTAACCGCAAGAATCTTATAGGCAGGAATACCGAGCTTCTCAATCGCGTAGGCTATTTTGGTGGTAATGACCCTCGTTTTCCCGCTGCCCGCCCCTGCCAGCACCAACAAAGGTCTGCCGTTCTCAAGAACCGCCTCCCTCTGTTGGTCGTTCAGTGCATCCAGCATTGCTTCGATATCAGCCATGAACAGCTCCTTGTACCGGAATGGCTTCCAAATCAAGACCATTGACTGAGCGTATTCCGCACAGCACCTTCCGACCCGGCTTCAGCGACCTTCCCACGACAACCGTAAGTCCGTCAACCTCGGGAGCCTGGGCATACATGCGCCCGATGGCAAGGTCCTCTCCTTCAACAAGCTCCTCGATGAGGACTTCAAACTCCTTGCCGACGAACCGCTGAAGGTTTGCATGGGTGATCGGGGCCTGTAAAGCCTGAAGCTGCGCCTGATACATTTGGGCGATTTTGTTCGCCTTCTTGTGCTCGCGCTCGCCCCTGAGCTTGTATGCCTTGGTTCCCTCCTCCCTGCTGTAGGTGAAAGAACCAACCCAATCGAGTTTGGCCTTGGATAGGAAGTCCAGCACCTCGGCAAACGCCGCATCATCCTCTCCCGGATACCCTAGCAGTATCGTCGAACGGACAACCGCTTCAGGAACAGCCTTGCGAATCGCCTCAATGAGTGCAAGATAGCTCTCCTTCGTACCGGTGCGGCCCATGCTTTGCAGGACTCTTTGGTCGGCATGCTGGAATGGAATGTCGAAATACGGCAGTACCTTCTTGTGAGTAGCAATGAACTGGATGAGCTCGACGGGGAAGGCATCGGGATGGATGTAGAGCAGACGGATTGAGAAATCACCCTCCAATGCAACCAAGGCCTCAAGCAGTTGCATGAACTTGCTCTGCCCGTCGGCTCCATCGGTCCCATAGGCGGCCAAATCCTGGGCGATGAGGTTGATCTCCTTGATGCCACGCTCGATCAGGGCTTTCGCTTCGGTGATAATTACATCCATCGGCTTGCTCCTCAGTCCTCCCCTGATCAAGGGAATTGCGCAGTAGGAACACCAGTGATTGCAGCCTTCGCTTATCTTCAGATAGGCGCTGCCGGGGAACGAGAGCAAATCATTGCGCTCATACACCTCATTCTCCATGGGGGGATAGGAGGGAATGGTTACAACCCGATCACCTGCAAAAACCTGCCTGACCACCTCATTGATCTTTGAGAGGTCGCGGTTGCCGAAGATGGCCGAAGCCTCGCCCAGTTCTTCCTGCAGCTCCTTCGCATAGCGCTGGGCCATACAACCGCTGAGAATGATTTTTGCATCGGGATTGGCCTCATGAAGTGCAAAGAAGGATTCAATCGACTGCTGACGAGCCGATTCAATGAATCCACAGGTGTTGACCATGATCAAATCGGCCTCTCCCACCTCCTGGGTGTGGATGAACTGGTCGTCCTCCAGCAGTTTTATCAATGTTTCGGCATCAACTTGGTTCTTGGAACAACCAAGATTCTCCATATATACTTTTTTCATGAGGTTCTCCTGAATGACTTATTGTACAGAGTGGCAGATTAGCATGAAAGTGAGGCGTTTTCCTACCTCCCAAGGCTTATAAACACTCTGACAGATACTGAAATAGTGTTAATAACCGCAAATGGTTATTCTTCCTGTATCTATTTGCACCCAAAACTCTTATAGCTTTGCAAAAAGTATTGGAATTGCATAATTATCGTAATTCTTGCATAAATGACTGTCTTGGTATAGTATCTGAAATGCTGTATGATCACAGGCTTATTGTGCCCTTCCATGCCATGCAACAAAAATCTCACAAGAGGAAACGAATGACGAAATATATCGTGAACCGCCTATTAGGAATGATTCCTACGCTACTTATCATCATCACGCTGAGTTTCTTCATTGTCCGCATTGCACCCGGTGGTCCGTTCGCTACAGAGCGAAACCTTCCCGAGGTGGTAAAGCGAAACATTGAGGCAAAATATCATCTGGATGAACCCATGCTCCAACAATACGGCCGCTATATGTTTGATATCCTGCGCGGCGATCTAGGACCGTCCTTCAAATACAAGGACTATGACGTCAACTACTACATTGCAAACAGTCTGCCCAAATCAATCGTTCTTGGCAGCTGGGCAATGTTCGCCGCCCTGCTCTTTGGAATCTCGGCGGGAATCATTGCGGCGGTCAAGCAAAACTCATGGATCGATTACCTGAGTATGGGGATAGCCGTCATCGGCATCTCGGTCCCGCTGTTTGTCATCGCACCGGTCCTGCAGCTGATCTTTGCGATGAAGCTCAAATGGCTGCCCACCAGTGGTTGGTACACCACAGGAGAAGGTTGGAAAACCGTCATTCTCCCCGCCCTTTCCCTTTCTTTTGCCTATTTTGCAAACATCGCCCGACTTACGCGTTCCTCCATGCTGGAAACACTGAGAAGCGACTACATCCGCACAGCAAAAGCCAAGGGAATGAAAAGCACTTCCATTATTTTCAAGCACGCCATGAAGGGGGCCATGCTCCCGATCGTCAGCTACCTCGGTCCCGCATTTGCAGGTATCATCACCGGTTCGATTGTTGTTGAGCAGATTTTCCGTGTACCGGGCCTCGGCAAGTTCTTTGTCCAGAGTTCCTTCAACCGCGACTATACCCTGATCGTGGGTGTCGTCATCGTGTACTCGGTCATCCTGATTATCATGAACTTCATCGTAGACATCGTCTACGCCCAACTCGACCCGAGAATTACCTACAAATAAGGAGAGGACCATGTTCTTGAAAAGAAAAGCAAAATTAACGGCCCTCAACGAGTTTGACCAGGTGGTTGAAGGCAACAGTCTGAGCAAGGATGCCTGGAGAAGACTGAAAAAGAATAAAATGGCGGTCCTTGGCATGATTATTGTTGCAGTGTACTCAATCCTCGCAGCAAGCGCCATGTTCCTGCCCATCTACCCTTACGACCAAATCATCCTCGACCATCAGCACCTTCGCCCCTCATTTACCAAGAATGCCGGCGACCTGATGATGGAGACCAGGCTTGAAGACCTGTATTTCAAGGCTTGGAGATCCGGAAATCTGAAGGTGACCGAGGAGCAGTCCGCCCAGATAAAGACATGGATTGCAGCAAACGAAACCAACAAGGTGTGGGACTTCTGCTATGCAGAGGGAGAACGCCAAAAACAAGCAGGAACATTCACGTTCAGCAGCGCCGACCAAAGAACCATCGACCGGCTGCAGGAGAAGATCGACACTGAATTCTTGATCAGCGTCGACAAGGTCCTGTGGACCGATCCCGCCACCCAAAAGGTGCACAATCTTGCCCGTATGGATTTCATCGAGATAGAAACCATCTACGCAAACCTGCTTAACGTTGACATTGCCGTCATCGAGAAGCAGACCAGGGATGAAATTCGCAACCAGGTGCTCAACAACCTGAAGGCTTCCACCCCCGACCTGAGTGCAGAGGAGTATGAGGCAAACCTCCAGATTGAGATGGACACCCTCGGGGAGAAGGGGATTTTCGCCATGGGAAAGACCAACCTCCTTGGCAAAATTAAAACCACGATCACCCGCAACGCCGAGCGCGAGCTCCGCAAGGAGATCAGCGAAGGCAGGGCCCAGTTCCCCATCGACCGCGAGATTAAGGTGAATGATCAGCTTACCGCCGAAATTACCGCTACTAAAAAACATGAACGCAAGTATTTCCTGGGAACCGACTACAGCGGCCGCGACATGCTGTCCCGCATCATCTACGGAGGACAGGTCTCCATCGCCATCGGTCTGATCGGAACCATCACCAGCGTCATCATCGGAATCGTCCTGGGTGCCATCGCCGGGTATGCAGGAGGCAAGGTGGACTTCTTCCTCATGCGCTTTGTCGACATTATGTACGGCCTGCCGTACATGCTGCTGGTCATCATCTTCATGGCCATTTTCGGTCGCAATATCATGAACCTCTTCGTTGCCTTGGCAATGGTCAGCTGGCTGACCGTCGCCCGCATGGTACGCGGCCAGGTCATGAGCCTGAAGAACAGCGAATACGTTGAAGCGGCCCGCAGCATGGGAGCTTCCACCGGACGTATCATTTTCCGCCACATGGTTCCCAACTCTCTTTCTGTCATTATTGTCTATTCAACGCTCAGGGTTCCCGCATTCATCATGCAGGAGTCCTTCCTCTCCTTCCTCGGTCTTGGAGTCCAGGCTCCGTATGCATCGTGGGGTTCCCTCGTTGGAGACGCCGTGAATGGTATGACACTCTATCCGTGGAAGTTGATCTTCCCGGCCATCGCCATGACCATCTTCCTCTTTGCCATGAACTTTTTCGGTGACGGCTTGAGGGATGCGTTCGATCCGCAAAGCAAGAACCAACTCTAGGAGGACACACATGAGTCTGAATACCGAAGCAAAGGTGGTCCTCGAAGTCAAGGACCTAAAAACATATTTTAAAACCGACGCCGGCATTGTAAAAGCAGTTGACGGAGTATCATTCACCCTGCACGAGGGAGAAACCTTGGGCATCGTAGGAGAGAGCGGAAGCGGCAAGAGCGTCACCAACCTCTCCATCATGCGCCTCATCCCCTCTCCTCCGGGAAAGGTGGTGGGAGGAGAAGCCCTCTTTGAGGGTGTTGATATCCTCAAGCTATCCGAACGGGAGATGCGCGAGATTCGGGGCAACAAGATTTCCATGATTTTCCAGGACCCGATGACCAGCCTCAATCCCTTCCTCAGGATTTCCACCCAGATGGTGGAGACCATCCGTCTGCATGAGAAGGACGTCTCCAAGCAGGAGGCTCTCAAGCGATCGATCGATATGCTCAAGCTGGTAGGCATCCCCTCGGCAGAGAAGAGAATCCAGAACTACCCCCACCAGTTCTCCGGCGGTATGCGCCAGAGGGTCATGATCGCCATGGCACTCTCCTGCAACGCACAAGTGCTGGTAGCCGACGAACCGACCACAGCCTTGGACGTCACCATCCAGGCCCAGATTCTTGAACTGATCGACAAGCTGAGCACAAAAATGGGAACTGCTGTCATTCTTATCACCCACGATCTGGGTGTGGTGGCCGGTATGTGCGATCAGGTCTGTGTCATGTATGCAGGCAAGATTGTCGAAAAAGCAGCCACCGAAGACCTCTATGCAAGACCGTCTCATCCCTATACTGAAGGTTTGATCAAGAGTGTTCCGCGCATGGATACCACCAAGAAGGGCAACAGGCTCTTCTCCATCGAGGGGCAACCGCCTAACGTCATCGACCTGCCTCCCTGCTGTCCCTTCCACCCCCGCTGCCACAAGGCGATGGAAGTATGCCGACATGCATATCCACCGGTAAAGGATTTGGGAAAAGGACACGAAGTTGCCTGCTGGCTGTACAGCGATGAAGCAACAAAAGCCAAGGCATTGAAAGAGGCGAACGTAGAGGAGAAGGCAACATGAGCACACCAAAGAAACCCCTTTTGGAAGTCAGGGACCTTAAGCAGCACTTCCCCATAACCAGCGGCTCCCTTCTTCAGAAGCAAGTCGGAGCCATTCGTGCCGTCGACGGTATCTCTTTTGACGTATACCCCGGAGAAACGCTGGGTATCGTAGGAGAGTCCGGTTGCGGCAAATCCACCACCGTACGTTCAATCGCCCAGCTCTATAAGCCCACCAGCGGCAGCGTTGTATTCAACGGTGTCGACTTGGTCAAGGCCGATCAGAGAACCATGCTTAAAGCAAGACGCGACATCCAGATGATCTTTCAGGATCCCTACGCGTCCCTCGACCCCCGCATGACGGTCAGGTCGATCATCGCAGAACCTTTGGTGATTTATAACAACCGAAAATTGCTGGAGAAGCCGCTCTCTTCCCTGGATATCGAACGCAAGGTCGAGAATCTCATGGAGCGCGTAGGACTGAACAAGGCATTCAAGAACCGCTATCCGCATGAGTTCAGCGGCGGCCAAAGGCAGAGAATCGGCATCGCGCGCGCCCTTGCACTGAACCCGAAAATCATTCTCGCCGACGAGCCGGTATCTGCCTTGGACGTTTCGATCCAGTCCCAGATTTTGAACTTGCTTGGTGATTTGCAGAAGGAGTTCGGCCTTACGTATATCTTCATCGCCCATGACTTGGCGGTAATCCAGCACATCTCCACCCGTGTTGCGGTAATGTATCTGGGAAAGATTGTAGAGATCAGCGATGCAGTGCGCTTGTATGACAATCCGCTGCACCCCTATACGACCGCCCTGCTCAGTGCAGCCCCGATTCCCGACCCGAAGGTGGAGCGGGAGCGAAAACGCATCATCCTCACCGGCGATGTACCATCCCCGGACAAGGAGCGCAATGGTTGCTACTTCTACGACCGTTGTCCCAAGAAGATGCCGTGGTGCTCATGCCATATCCCTCCGATGTTCGACATCGAGGACAAGCACCAGGTCGCCTGCTGGCTCTACGACAAGGATGACCGCAGCAAGGTGAGTATGGAAGAGGCCCAGGCTGACGCCAACAAGAGCAAGTAAGTGTTGAAAAGCCACCCGATCGGGTGGCTTTCTCCTATCTAGAGATCCTTGTAGGAAACCTTGAGATCCAAATCGCGGGGCCTGTCCACATACATCGGAAGGCCAGAGACTGCAGCGAGGGCCTGCAGTGCTGCTTCGGTTCTGCCTCCGGAGGTTTTCTCTGCAATGATTTCAATCGTCCTGACCTGGTCGTCCTTCAGCTTGAGGGAAAGAACCAGCATCGCCTTCAGACGCCGCTTGGTTGGTTTTGCATCCTTATCACTGCTTCCTCTGACAAAGTGCGTTAGCTCCAAACGCTCCACTTCAGAGAATGAAAACGTCTCACGCTTGCAGATCCAAGCAAACCCATAGATGCTTGTAACCGTATTGTCCTGCGTATTGAAGTACCAGCTGTCGCGATAGAGCGTACCTGCAAGGCTGAGCAGCAGGAGTATCGGAATATGGGGCATGGTACTCAGTCTGACACCCTCCGAAAGGTTCAGTGACAAGCCCCAAATGAGAAACAAGGTAAATACTAAACACAAGATATGAAATGTACGGGTTATTCCATACACAATTCCATCGTGTTTGATAAAGGTTGTATGTCGTATCATGCAGCACCTCGCAATATCATATCAGTATACTGTATTTACTTCCTTCGGTCAGGGGGAGTACCCATAATTATGTATGCAAAAAATGCATAAATTCATCCTTTATTATCCACTCCAAGCCCGTTTTCAGCCAAACCTATTTGCGTTTTCTCTTGATTCATGGTTTAATGTGATTTAAGCTAAGTTGAACGTTTACACTTAGAACTACAAGGAGATATGTCTATGAAGAAATTTCTGGCTATCATGCTTTGCGTCCTGCTTGTAAGTGCCCTCTTTATTTCCTGTGGAAAGAAAGAAGCACCTGCACCGGCCGCAACCACGACGCCGGCACCCGCAGCTCCTGCAGCTCCGGCCGCTCCGGCTCCCGCTCCTGCTGTAACCGCCACCCCGGCACCGGCTCCTGCCGCACCGGCACCGGCTCCTGCAGCTGTGGCTAAAGATGAAGTCGTATTCCGCATTACCAATGGTGCAGAACCCGAATCCTTGGATCCAGCCCTCATTCAGGGTGTTCCCGAGCACAGAATTTTCGAGGCTCTCTTCGAAGGTCTGGTAGCAAACGATCCTGTGACTGCCCTTGCAGTTCCCGGTGTTGCTGAAAGCTGGGAATCCAATGAAGACGGAACCCAGTATACCTTCAAGCTTCGCAAGAACGCTGTCTGGTCCGATGGCACTCCCATCACCGCCCATGACGTCGTATACAGCTGGCTGAGGATTTTGGATCCCGCAACCGCTGGTCCTTATGCCTGGTTCCCCTGCATGTTCCTTGCCGGTGCAACCGAGTTCAACGCTGGAGAGGCTGGTCCTGAGGCTGTCGGTATTCGCGCCCTTGACGACTACACCTTCCAGATGGACCTCATCGGACCGCTTCCGTATGCAGTCGATGCCTTGACCCACTACAGCTTCGCAATCGTTCCCAAGCACGCCATCGAGAAGTTCGGCGCCGCTTGGACAGATCCCGCCAACTTCGTCGGCAATGGTCCGTTCGTGCTCACCGATCGTGTTGCACAGACCTCCATCACCGCTTCCAAGAACCCGAAGTACTGGGATGCAGATGCAGTAAAGCTTGACAAGGTCATCTTCTACTCCTCCGACAGCGATACCACCAACTACAACATGTACCTCAATGGTGAGATTGACTGGGCAACCAACGTTCCCCCAGATCAGCTCAACGCTGCACAGATGCGCGACGACTTCCAGCTCGCTCCGCAGCTTGCAACCTACTACTATGTCTTCCAGAATGAAGTAGCCCCGATCAACAACGTACTCGTCAGAAAGGCTCTCTCCTATGCTGTCGACCGCGAAGCTCTGGTTGAAGGCGTAACCAAGGCTGGACAGATTCCTGCCTGGGGTATTGTTTCCCCGATGGCCGGATATCCCGGACTTGAATTCCCGTTCGAGACCCAGGATGAGGCTATCGAGATGGCTCAGGACATGCTTGCACAGGCTGGATATCCCAACGGTGCAGGTTTCCCGACCGTTTCCATCCTCTACAACACCAACGAGGGTCACAAGCAGATTGCTGAGTTCATTCAGCAGGAATGGAAGAACAACCTGGGCATCAACGTAGTACTTGAGAACCAGGAGTGGCAGACCTACCTCTCCAACCGTAACGAAGGCAACTTCCAGATTGCCCGCGCCGGATGGGTTGGTGACTACCAGGATCCGAATACATTCCTCGACATGTTCCTTACCGGTGCCGGCATGAACGGCGGCAAGTATTCAAACGAGATTTATGACGTCCTGATCAACGAAGCAGCAAGAATGCCCGCCGGTGAAGACCGCTTTGGTGTTCTGAGAACCGCTGAGGACATCATGATCAACGAAGACCAGGCTCTCATGCCTCTCTACTACTACGTAACGATCAACATGCTCGATACGAACAAGTGGGGCGGATGGCACAACAACACCATGGACTACCATCCGGTCAAGGACATCTACAAGAAGTAGTTGTTTATTCACAGTATTTTCGGTCCCCGGGATTTCCCGGGGATCTTCTTTTTGCCCTGCACCCTTCCTTGACATTCAATGACACTCTTCCTAGAATTATTTCAGGCTGGGAAAAGCGGACAAGGAGGGCTCTCATGTTCAGCTGTCAGGCACACTCGCCTAGGTTGCTGGTTTTTATGGCCCTGCTTTATTATGTCTTAAGCTCACCCATGCAACACACTGCAGACAGCCCTTTGAAGGCGACAACTGAAAACACCCCTTTCCGTCTACAAGCCGCCACACAAATCGTACAGCAGGATCTCATCTGCGAAACTACAGCACAAGCATATTCCAGCAGAGCGAGAGTAATCCGGGAATTTTGGGTGGGGGCAGCCTCTGTTGTACCAGGAATCGCTGTAGTGGTCGGGCATACCAAGAATGAACAGTTTGCAGATGGCATTCCCTCCACCAGGGATTTTATTTTGCCATGCATGCATGACCGGGATGGAAAGAAACGCTGAGCCTTGTTGATTTGCAAAGGCGGGCCGAAAAGCCTGCCGTCCTTCAATCTTCGGTGCACAGCACCCTACAAGGTAGGTTTTTACATGATTACCATCATTGAGCTATTTGCAATAGCAACTTCAGTACTCGCATTCGGAATGGCCCTCTGGCTTTATACATGGGTCAAGGCTCAACCTGCGGGCAATAAAAAACTAGAAGACATCGGAGCATACATCCAACAAGGCGCCAATACATTCCTGAAGCGAGAGTACTCGATACTCTCCCGTTTCGCCGGGGTCATCGCCATCCTCATTCTCCTCTTCATCCCTACTCCGATTTGGAAGGGTTCGATGCAGAATATCGTCATGGCAGTTTCGTTTCTCATAGGTGCCACCTTTTCCGCCCTTGCAGGCAAGGTCGGCATCCAGGTAGCGACCATAGCCAATCGCAAAGCCGCTGCAGCATCGCAAACCGGCATCAAGTTTGCCTTCCTTGCAGGCTTCCGAGGAGGGGCTGTCATGGGCATGGCGGTCGTCGGCACCAGTTTACTGGGTGTGACTGCCGTATTCATGATCACAGGAGATGCAACCGCCATCCTTGGATTCAGTTTCGGAGCAAGTTCGCTTGCCTTGTTTGCGAAAGCCGGTGGGGGCATCTTCACCAAGACTGCAGACATCAGTGCAGACCTCGTCGGCAAGGTTGAGCTCGGAATACCCGAAGACGATCCACGAAATCCGGCCGTCATCGCAGATAATGTCGGGGATAATGTGGGAGATGTGGCGGGAATGGGTGCCGATCTGTTTGACTCCAATGTCGCCAGCATGGCAGCCGCCCTGGTCATGGCACTCTACCTTGACGGCTCCGCTTCCACCGATAATGTCGCGATCGTATTCTGCTATGCAGCCCTTGGGCTTTTGGCATCCATCATCGGAGTGGGAACGGCGAGAATGGGCAAGCTGGGCAATCCAAACCATGCCTTGAGCAGCAGCACGTATGCAACTACCGCCTTGTATGTGATTTTTACGGCCGTTGCAACGCTTGTCCTTGACTTCTCCTGGCGCATATGGGCGGCGGCGATCATCGGACTTGGCGTGGGTACCATCATCGGAATAGCCAGTGACTATTTCACCAACGATGAGAAGCATCCCGTCCACCATGTAGCCAAAGCTTCAGAAACAGGACCGGCGTTCACCATTCTCGGGGGCGTTTCCTATGGACTTCTAAGCGTGCTTCCCGCCATGGCCGGGATTGCGGTTGCAGCATTGGCGGCATACCTGGTTTGTGCCCCCCTGGGCCCCGGGTATGCCATGTTCGGTATATCCATGGCTGCGGTGGGCATGCTTTCCATCGTGGGCATGATCATCTCCAACGACGCCTACGGCCCTATTGTCGACAACGCAAGGGGTCTGGTTGAAATGGGAGGCTTGGGGGAGAGAGCCCTCAGGATAACCGACTCCCTGGATAGCGCCGGCAACACGGTCAAGGCGGTGACAAAAGGCTTCGCCATCGCCGCCGCCGGGCTGACGGTCATCGCCTTGCTGGGAGCTTTCATGGCTGAAGTCAACGATGCTGCCAGAGCCTTGGGAATGGGTGAACAATTCTTGAGTGGCTTCGATCTCATGAATCCATTGGTTTTCTTCGGCCTCTTGATCGGTGCAGCAATTCCGGCAGTCTTTTCAGCCATGTTGATATTGGGAGTTGAAAGAAATGCACAACGCATGATAAGTGAGATCCATCGCCAGTTCTTGACCATCAAGGGATTGAAGGAAGGCCAGGAAGGAGTAGTACCACAGTACGATCGATGCATCGATATTGCAACCATCGGGGCTCTGAAAGAGTTGATACCCGCAGGCCTCATGGCAATCATTGTTACATTGTTGGTAGGTTTCATCGGGGGAGTGCAAGCCATCGGAGGTTTCTTGACGGGAAACATCGTCAGCGGCCTGCTTTTGGCTCTCTTCATGTCCAACAGCGGAGGGCTCTGGGACAATACCAAGAAATACATCGAGTCAGGAAAATTTGGAGGACGCGGCTGTGACGCCCATAAGGCCGCCGTCGTAGGTGATACGGTGGGAGACCCCTTCAAGGATACTGCCGGTCCCTCGATCAACACACAAATCACCGTGGTGTCGCTGATCTCCTCGCTGATGTCTTCGGTATTCCTTACAGCATCATTGTTCTGATTTAAAAAAATCAACGGAGCAGGCCCATATACGAGGGTCTGCTCTCGTTTTAACTGGACTGATCGAGCGGTGTTCGGTATAGTTTTACAGAAGCAGGAGGAGCGAGCATGCAAGTATTTGACCTTCGAAGCGATACGATTACCAAACCCACCCTTGAGATGAGACAGGCCATGGCCGCCGCCGAAGTCGGTGATGATGTCTATCGGGAAGACCCAACCACGACCAAGCTTGAAAAACTGGCTGCCGAGCTTACCGGGAAAGAACGGGCCCTCTTTGTCTCCTCCGGATGCATGGGCAACCTCATCAGCCTGTACATCCAGGCTGGAAGAGGCAAGGAAGTGCTGTGTGCAAGCAACAGCCACATCATCCAGCATGAGATAGGTTCCATCGCAGCAATCGCCGGAGCTCTTCCGATCACCATCAATGCACCGCGAGGCGTGCTCAATGCCACCGACCTCCATTCCTTGGTGAAACAAGGTGCGTACGACATGGCCACCACCGCTCTGATCGAGGTGGAGAATACCATCGGAGGATACTGCTACCCACTTGAAAACCTTGAAATGATCAAGGATTTTGCCTCAACCCACAACCTCAAGGTCCACATGGATGGAGCCCGAGTCTTCAACGCACAGGCAGCCACCGGCATCCCGGTAAAGACCTATGCCAAGTATGCCGATACCATCACCTTCTGCCTCTCCAAGGGTCTGGGGTGTCCGGTGGGAAGCATGCTCTGCGGCACCAAGGAGTTCATCTCCCAGGCACTTACCGTACGCAAGCTGCTTGGAGGCGGCATGAGACAAACCGGCATACTCGCTGCAGCGGGACTCTATGCCCTTGAGCATCATGTCGACCGCCTGAAGGACGACCATGCACATGCGAAGGCAATCGCCGATACCCTGGTGAAAACAGGGTGGGCCGACGTGGATGTCCAGGGAGTCCAGACAAACATCATATTCTTCACCGTCCCCACTTTCAATGCACAAGATGTAGTGAAACAGCTTGCGCGTATCGGTATTCTGGCTAACACCGAAGGGGAGACCGTACGACTGGTAACCAACCTTGACTTGAGCGATGAGGATACCCAAAGCGTCTGCTCGCTCCTCGCCTCGTTCAATCCCGAGGTCCTCGCATGAAAACAACACTCATCTGCTTTTCAGGAACAGGCAACAGCTACTACATCGCAAAGCGTCTTGCCTCCGAACTCGGGGACAGCCAAATCCTGATGATACCTCATCTGATGCAGAACCAGGAGTTCGAGCTCACCGAACAGGTCGGTTTCGTATTTCCCGTCTACAAGGGCTTTCCTCCCAATCTGGTAACCCATTTCATCCAGGAAGTCTTTGCAAAGCAGGACCTCAGCCCGATAAAGTACCTCTTTCAGGTAGCCACCCGCTACATGTTCCAGGCCTATACCTTCCAGGCGATGGATGTAGTACTCAAGGAAGCGGGAGCGCTCACCAGTTATGTCAACCACGTTGTCATGCCTGACGGATATGTGCCGTTGCTGTCAGCTCCCACTGAGGCCAAGATCGACGAGCTCTACACAAAAGCCGACCGGAAAATTGCGCAAATCGCCGAGGACGTCAAGCAGGAACAGATCAAGCTGCCGTTCCGTCCTCCTTTCAGCCGCTTGGCGATCAACCATTTCATGGTGCCCATCCATCGATCCTTCATGGACACAGCCCTCGATTTTTCCGTCACCGATGCCTGCATTTCCTGCGGCCTGTGCTATCGCATGTGCCCTTCCTTCAACATCGAGATGGTTGACGGCAAACCTGAATTCGACAGGGCCTGCACCGGGTGCCTGGGCTGTTACCACCGCTGTCCTTCCCAAGCCATTGTATTCAAACAAAAGGTGAAAAGCGGAAGGTATCCCAACCCCCGCTCAACCTACACCGTGGAGTACCGCACCTGATGCTGTATAATTTTGATCGTTCGATCGACCGCCGTCCCACCCTTTCGGTTAAATGGAACAAGGAAGCCATTAAAAGCTTGTGTGGAAATCCTGATGCAGAACCTTTTTGGGTCGCAGATATGGACTTTTCGGTTGCATCCGAAGTAACGCAAAAAGCACGCATTCTCAGCGACCATGCCATCTATGGCTATCCGCATGCAACAAACCAACGCCAGGTATTCTGTTCCTGGGCCAAGAAACGTCATCTGCTGGACCTCCAGCCGGGCCAGGTAGTCATCAGTCAGGGAGTTCTCACCAGCATTGCAATTCTGGTGGAGTTGCTGAGTGCCGAGGGTGATGGCATCATTATCCCCCTTCCGGCTTATCAGCCGTTCATCAGGATTGTGAACAACCTGCAGCGCACGATGTTGGGCTGGCCCTTGCTATATGATCAGGACACCCATACGTTCAGCCTCGATTGGCCTCTGTATGAAGAGCTGTGCAAGAGAGCTAGAATCCTGATCTTCTGCTCCCCCCACAACCCCTCGGGCATGGTGTTCGGTCATCAGGATTTAATCCGCCTGTGTGAAATCGCCAAGCAAAACAATGTAGTCATCATCAGCGATGAGATTCATGCAGACCTGAGTTTTGAAACCCACCTCACCCTTCTTGAACCGGCAAGGCAGGTCGGCTGTGAAGCCGTTGTTTGCATGGCTCCCTCCAAAACTTTCAATATCGCCGGAGAGCACTACTCGGTAACGTTATTCAACTCCAGTGAACTGAAGAAACGATTCGTGACCCGACTTGAACAGCTTTTTCTCTCCACTCCGTCCCTTGTTGCCACCACCCTCGCCCTTGCTTCCTATGAGAGCGGTGGGAAATGGCTTGAAGAACTGCTTGTATATCTGCAAAAGAATGCAGACCTCATAGAGAAAACCCTGCAAAAGGAAGTACCGTCCGTCGTCTTCCTCAAACCCAGGGCTTCCTTCATCGGCCTGCTTGACTGCTCGGCAATACTCCACCTCGTGGAGCGCGACGCCCAAGAGCATCCCGAGCTCTACGACAGTTCGGCAAGCGCCCAAGGGGGGCTGCTCTCCCGGTTCTTCGGCCAGCGTGCAGGGCTTGCCTTCAACGACGGGACATGGTTCGGAGGGGAGGCATACCGCCGGTTTGTCCGCTTGAACTTCGGCACCCAACGTTCAAATATTGAACGCGCACTGTTGCACATCAAACAAGCGGTGGCTTTCTTGGAGACGACCTACCGCTGAAAGGGAATCAGCGGGGCAAGCGACTTGGCCAGGAAGGAAATCCCTTTCTGGTCGGGATGCAGGAATTGGTCGTCGTAGGCATCACGAAGCGAGAGGGAGAGCCCGTCAGCCACTTCAACAGCGGCAAAGCATCTGGTCGCCTGTATCAGAGCCTGGGTGAGCTCCTTGAAGCTGCCCATCCTCTTGTTCTGCAGGATGTCGGTCCGATAAAGCGGCGTCAGCAAGAGCACAGGAACCTTGGGATAGAACTTACGGATGCGTCCCAGCAGGGCGAACATCTCACCGCGGATTTCGGCAAGGTTCTCCCGTATCGTCCAGTCATTGGTACCTACAGAGAGTAAAATCGAGGCAACAGGCGCCTCAAGCTCCAACTTCTGCACCACCTTGGCGTTGATCATCGCCCCGGCAAGCCCTTGGTTTATCACCTGTACTCCCAGCTGGTTGCCAAGCAGAGTCGCCAAATTCTGTGACGGGTGGTGGATTCCCACTCCTTGGACAATGGAGTCTCCCAGCAGAAGCAGGGTCTTTGTGTGTTTGGAGATAGGTTCCACCTTCCCTTCCACTTTTACACCAACTTGGTGGTGCAGAGGCAGATGGATGGCAATATCCCGGCCTGCTTGAAACACAAGTGGACCGCTTACGAGCGGATGCTCCTCCCTCTTTCCATCGATGCTCACATCGATTGTCTCAAAAAGGTCCAAGGGCCTGCCATACAAGGCTGCAAAGTCGAGCACATTGTCCCCTTGTTTTGCAAGCAGGGACTGGTTGTAGCGCTTGATGTGCACTGTCGTTTCGCTTTCAGTAACAAACCGAAGACAGATCGAGGCACTGGTCTTGGCCATCGCCCGATAGAGCGGATGGGAGTTGAACGGCTGTCCGTCACTGTCGTTGAACCGAAGAAACTGGACATAGCCATCTTCAAGAATTCGATGGGAAACGGCATTGTGAGCCAGCTCAAAGATCAAGGAGTGTTCGTTTTCCATATACCTCTTCCCAGTTTGTGGTGAAATCGTGGACGGCCTTGGTGATGGAGGGCATGGACAAGCCGGTACAAAGCAACGAGTAGGGAACCGTACAGCAGCTGGCCCCGCTTGCATAGGCTGTGGTGATCTCATTTATGTTCTTGAAGCTTGCTGCAAGGACCTGGCAGCTGGTGCTGTTGGCCCACAGCAGCGAGCTCAGCTCCTTGATTACCTTCGCCGCATCGATATCGATGTTCAGCATCCGGTTGTAGTAGACGGCAAGGTATCGCGCCCCGCTGAGCATGGCGAGGATGCCCTGCAGCGTCGTATAGATTGCAGTCGCTGTAATATTGACCCCTTTCTTGGAGAGAATGCGGATTGCTTCAAGCCCCTCCTGTGTGACAGGAATCTTGACGAAGGTGGAAGGTCCGAGCAATGAGACGATCTTCTGTGCTTCAGCCATGATTGAGGCGCAATCGGTACTGACCACCTGCACATGCAGGCTCCGGCTCTCACCGATGAGCTCCCTGATTTTTCTCATATGGACAAAGAAGTCAACGCCGCCTTCGGCTTTGATGATGGTTGGATTGGATGTCACCCCGCTGATGGGATAGGTCGCAAGGCCTCTCTCGATTTCAGCAAGATTCGCAGTATCAAGCATAAGTTCCATGGCATACCTCTACAGCCATCATGCCACAGATGCAAGGCAGGGGGGAAGTATCAGAAGCGTAGTTTCTTCGAGCGAAATTGGCTTGGCGTCATTCGATACGCCCGTTTGAACAGGCTGTAGAAACGATGAATGGAACCGAAACCACACTGCTCGCTGATCTGGGTGATGGTGGCATTGGATTGCTTGAGCAACAAGCAGGCCTGCTCCAGCTTCTCTGTGGTTATCTCCTCCCAGATTGTACGCTTGCGGTACCGGCGGAAGCGCATCTCCAGTGCGCGTCTGCAAATCGTCGCTTCATCGGCCACGTCACTGGCTGTCAGACCCGAGGTGGCCCGGGCCTTTATCAACCGCAACGCGTCGGCCACCTGCTCATCCTCGCAGAGTACCAGACGGGTGCTCTCGCGTTCGGTCACCGGGCCTGGTGCAATTCGCCGGATATGCATCCCGCTCTGCCTTCCGCCAAGCATCGCATCGAGCATCGCCGAAGCTTCATAGCCGATGGTCTTGCAGTCAGGTTGGATGCTGGAAATCGAGGGACTGGCCAGTTCGCAGAGCAGTGTCTCGTTGTCCACCCCCAGCACCATGACCTCGATCGGTATGTTGATCGAAAGCCGCTGGCAGGCAAGCTCGACCTTCATGGCCGAAAGGTCGTTGCAGCAGAACAAGCTGATGGGCTTTTTCAGTGTCTGCAGCCATGCATCCAGCTCCACTGATGGTTCGTACAGCTGTCTCCACCACCCAAGCGGCCGGGAGAAGGAGACAATATCGGATGGGTTCATACTCACGCTGCTGGCAAATCCCACAAAACGCTCCCGGGCCCAATGCACATGGTCGACTCCGCACCACCCGACGTTCTTGCTGCCAAGTTTCTTCAGGTAGGTACCGGCGCTCACCCCCGTCTGGTAGTCATCGTTGCGTACCTGGCTGAACAGCTTCAGAGATGATGAGCCGGCAATATCAACTACAGGAATCCCAAGCGAAGCACAAAAGAGTGCTTCCTGGTCGTCCTCGATGCGGGCGATCAGGGCATCGCACTCCGACAAAGCCTCCTGATCGAGGGAGAAGAACCACGGGCCTTGCCCCCTGACCTGCCAATCACCTTTGGCCCTCGCATACTGCACCACCCCGCTGGCAACAGCCATGTCATAGCCGTCCTGAAATCGAAGCTTCAAACCAATTTGTTTCATCAGTGGAGAGTGTACCATACTATTCGCAAAACGATACAGCTTTTTCGCATATCAAGCATTGCATAATCAGAGAAACCCCGTATGCTTGTAATGAGGAGGAACGCATGAGCCACACAACCATTACCATACCCGCTACCGGTGCAGAAATGCCGGTGATAGGAGTAGGAACCTTTGGCAGCGACCATGTCAGTGCCAGTGAAATGGCCCAGGCAGTCAAGCTTGCCTTGGAAATCGGATATCGCAACATTGACTGTGCCAGCGTCTACGCCAACGAGAAAGAGATCGGACAGGTGCTCCATGAGAGCAACATTCCCAGAAAGGAACTTTGGATCACGAGCAAGGTCTGGAATGACATGCATGGGAAAAAGAATGTCATTGCTTCGGCAAAACAGAGCCTACGCGACCTGCGCCTCGATTACCTCGACCTGTATCTGGTCCATTGGCCGTTTCCCAACTACCATCCCCCCAAGTGCGATGTCACCAGCCGCAGTCCCGATGCAAGGCCTTACATCCATGAAGAGTTCATGGAAACATGGCAGGGCATGGAGGAATTGGTCAGGGAGGGCTTGGTCCGTCATATCGGAACCAGCAATGTGACCATACCCAAGCTTGAACTGCTCTTGGGTTCTTGTTCCATCAGGCCTTCGGTCAACGAAATGGAGTTGCACCCCTGCTTTCAACAGAAAGAGTTCAGGCAGTACCTCGCCATGCAGAACATCATTCCCATCGGATACAGTCCACTGGGCTCTCCCAACAGGCCCGAACGGGACACCACGGCGGAGGACGTTGTGGATATGGAGCACCCGATCGTGCTCGAGCTTGCCAGAAAGCACAACGTCCATCCGGCGGCCGTCTGCCTGAAATGGGCACGGGGCAACGGTATAGTTCCCATTCCCCAGTCCACCAAGGAGAGGAACCTGAGAAGCAACCTGGAAAGCGTTCTAGGCGAGCCGCTGAGCAAAGAAGAACTCATGCTGCTTGAACGTGCCGATTGCAACAACCGCCTGATCAAGGGGCAGGTGTTTTTGTGGAATGAAGCGGAATCATGGCATGACCTATGGGACGAGGATGGAACCATCCCCTGCCCTGAGAGCTATCGTAAAGGAGGAGCACGATGACCAAACGTATGATGAAAGGGGCAATGCTGCCGGGCAACAGCACCGTGGCATTTGCAGAGTATGAGATACCCAAGCCGGGACACGGCCAGGTATTGGTAAAGACCAAGTGCACTACCATCTGCGGAAGTGATATCCGCTGCATCTACCGCGAGCACCTCGGCAAAGGCCCGGAGGGCTATCAGAATGTAATCGCCGGTCATGAACCCTGCGGGCAGATCGTCGAGGAAGGCGAAGGGCTGAAGCGCTTTAAAAAGGGCGACCGCGTCATCGTCTACCACATCAGCGGCTGCGGTGTCTGCCACGAGTGCCGCCAGGGCTTCATGATCAGCTGCACCAGCGACAAGCGAGCAGCCTACGGCTGGCAGCGCGACGGCGGCATGGCCGAGTACCTGCTTTGCGACGAGAAGGACCTGGTCCTGCTTCCCGATGAACTCAGTTATGCCGACGGGGCCCAGGTCGCCTGCGGATTCGGTACCGTCTACGAGGCAATCGAGAAAATCGGGGTCAGCGGCAACGATGCAGTGTTGGTAGTAGGTCTGGGTCCGGTTGGATTGGCCGCCCTCATGCTGGCAAAGGCGATGGGAGCGAACAAGCTCATCGGCATCGAAGGGCAGAGTGCACGCATCGAACTGGCAAAGAAGCTGGGGCTGGTGGACCACGTCTTCACTCCTTCTGATGAGAATGTTGCCCAGGTGAAGGCAGTTACCGGCGGCCATGGTGTCGAACGGGCCTTCGACTGCTCGGCCAGCGACCCAGGAAGGGCCACGGCGATCAAGGCAACCCGCAAGTGGGGAAGGATTGCATTCGTCGGCGAAGGTGGAACGGTCCACTTCAATCCCAGCGAAGACATGCTGCACGACCAGAAAACCATCTACGGCAGCTGGGTTACCAGCATCTGGAAGATGGAGGACTTGGTGGAAAGATTGGTACGTTGGAACATCCACCCCGAAGACCTTATCACCCACCGTTTCCCCCTGGACAAGGCTGATGAAGCCTATGCCCTGATGGCCAGCGGAGCGTGCGGCAAGGTGGCTGTCTGTTTTGACGAGGAGCTTCCTAACTGAAGACCTTGTTGAATCGGGGGGAGTGGTCATACAGGGAGGCTTTGAGTTTCCCGCCCGAGACAATCCCCCCGTTCTCTTTCATCACATGGATGGAGGGTTCCAGTACAATGGTAGCAGGAAACCCTTCCCTATCCCCTTCCATCCGTCGGATCAGAAGCTGGGCGGCAGCCTCTCCGATAAGATCCAGCGGCTGGGCGACTGCATAGTGGCAGAACTGCAGCAGCGGGGCATAGTAGAGATAATCGAATGTGGCGAAGGCCATACTGTTTCGTATGTGTTTGCTCTCATGCGCCATCAAGTAGCTGGTGGCCCCGATATGAACCATGTCATTGACCATGAAGAATGCATCAGGGCACCCTTCCATCGAAAGGGCTTGCTTCATCAGTGTGTAGCCGGCTTTCTGTGTCATACCACCCAGAAGGATGAATTGCTTCTCAACCTCCAGGGAATGAGCTTTCATTGCATCCAAAAAACCATGCAGACGTTCCACCGAAGTGTGTACATGTGCATCACCACCAAGAAAACCGATACGTGTACGTCCCTCCCGAATGAGGGCCGAGGTGACATCAAAGGCTCCCTTGCGGTTGTCGGTAAGGATTACATCACAGCCCAGACCCTCTATCTTGCGGTCGATCATTACAAACGGCGTGTTTGAGAGCGGGGGTGTCGCGAAATGATCTCCCACATCGCTGACAGGAATGACCACCAAACCGTCCACATTTCGCTCCAACAGCAAGGAGAGCTTGCGCTTCTCCTCAATCACCGAGTTCTCGGAGCTGCAGACCAAGAGAGCATAGCCAAGAGGGCCGAGCAGATGTTCCAGCTGTTCAACGATCTCGGTGAAAAACGTGTTCGAAATTTCAGGAACCATGATCCCGATGCTCTTTGTCACCTTGAGCTTGAGGGATCTGGCAACAGCGTTGCGCTGATAGTGCAGCATGGTTACAGCCGAGAGAACCTTCCGCTCCGTCTCAGGATTCACCACACCAAGCTTGTTCAACACCCTGCTTACCGTAGCAATGGAGACACCAGCCAACTTGGCAACGTCCTTGATGGTTGCTGTCTCTCTATTGCTCATTCAATACCCCTTCGCTAGCTTCTGCGAGCGTATTTTTTCATATCAAAGTAGACGGCCACGATGATGATGAACCCTTTTACCAACTGCTGGTAGTAGCTGTCCACCCCGAGGAAGGACATACCGTAGTTGATGAGGCCCATGGTGAAGACACCGACCATCATTCCGCTGACAGAACCTACACCACCACTTTGGGAAACCCCACCGACGGTTACGGCGGCAATGGCATCCAACTCCATGCCGTTGGCGGTAAGCGAGTTGGCAAGACCCAGGCGGCTGGCAAGCAGTGTACCAGCAATACCATATAAGATTCCAGCATAGGTGTAAACCATCATCAAATCACGCTCGACATTGATGCCTGATACACGCGCAGCCTGTGCGTTGCCGCCGATGGCATAGAAATGGGTACCCTGCCTGGTATGCTTGAGCACCACCCAGACAATGAAAGCTGCGATGATGACGTAAATGATGAGATTGGGAATCGGCCCTATGCTGCCCTGGCTGATGTTCTTGAAATTTTGGTTCAGCGAGCCGACTACTGCAGCCTTGGTATAGATGAGCTGCAACCCCTTGGCGATGGACATCGAGCCGAGTGTGGCAATAAAGGGAGGCAGTTTTCCATAGGCGATCAAGTACCCGTTGAATAGTCCGAACAGACCACCGGCCGCAACCGCTGCAACGACAGGAACAATGAGGGGAAAGCTCTGCCCGGCATAGATCGCCGAAGCATAGTCGGGGTTCTGGGCGAAAGAAGCGGCGACGCTGGCTGTCAGACAGACCACATAGCCTATGGAGAGGTCGATTCCCTTGGTGATGATGATCATACCGACGCCTAGAGCTGCAAACGAGCGGACGGATTCGGCGATCAACAGATTGCGGATGCTATTCCAACGCAACGCGTTTCCCTGGGTAAGGACGGACAGCAGCAGGAGCAGGCCGACAAAGGTGACCCACGTGGTGTACTGGCTTGCAAGTTTCTTGCTGTCATTCAGCAGTTTCTTCATTTCCATAATCGGTCATTCTCCCTCTTAGCTTACATAAACTTGGTTGCAAGGCGCATGATGCTCTCCTGGCTGCACTGTTGCTTGTCCAGAACGCCGGTACAACGACCGTTACACAACACCATGACCCGGTTGGACATCCCGATCAACTCGGGCATCTCGGAGCTGACCATGATGATGGCCTTTCCCTGCTCAACCAACTGGCACATTATCTGATAAATTTCATACTTCGCCCCGACGTCGATACCTCGGGTCGGCTCATCCATGATCAGGATGTCCGGCAACGTCATCAGCCATCTGCTGATGATCACCTTCTGCTGGTTGCCCCCTGACAGGTTCTGGATCAACGTCTCCATGGTAGGGGTCTTGGTGCGCAGGGCCTCGTTGTACTTGGTCGCTTCCTCTTTGAGCTGCTTATGCTGCAGAAGCCCGATTCTACTCAGGTACTCCTTCAGCGAGGCAATGGAGGTATTGGTGGAGATGTCCAACAGTGGAAAGATTCCACTGCCCCTGCGGTCCTCGGTAATCATACCAAGCCCGTGCTCGATGGCTTTACGAGGGGTTATGCCGGCAACCTCCTCGCCTTTGATGAAAATCCTGCCTCCACTTGTGGCCCTCACCCCGAAAATGGCCTCCATCAGTTCGGTACGCTGCGCCCCCACCAAACCCCCGATACCCAGTATCTCACCCCGCTTCAGCGAGAAGGAGATGTCCTTGAAGGAACGCGGATTGAGTGCGGTAAGGTTCTCCACACGCAGGATCTCTTCTCCGATGCTGCTTTTTACGGTGGGAAAGCGGAGGTTGGCATCCCGACCGACCATCAGACTGATCAATGTATCGTTGGTCAGCCCGGCGGCAGGATAGGTGCCGATCATTTTTCCATCACGCATCACACTCACTTCATCGGCAATGGCGAAGATCTCTTCCATCTTATGCGAGATGTAGATTACAGCTACGTTTTGAGACTTCAACTGACGGATGATCTTGAACAGGTGGGCGACTTCATTATCGGTCAGGGAACTGGTCGGTTCGTCCATCACAACTACGTGGCTGTTGTAGGAGACAGCCTTGGCGATCTCGCAGGTCTGTTGCATGGAGATGGACAAGGAACCGATCCTGCGGTCGGGCCTGATGTCGATCTCAAGGCGCTTGAGCAAAGACTTAGTATCATCGTTCATCCGTTTGTGATCAATCAAGCCCGTCTTCTTCAACGGCTCGCGGCCGAGATAGATATTCTGCGCGACCGATCGTTCAGGAACGTTCGAGAGTTCCTGGTGAATCATCGAGACTCCGTTCTGAAGGGCATCATGACTATCCTTGAAACGGTGGACCACACCGTTGAGCTTGATGGTCCCCTCATCTTCCTTGTAGATACCGAACAAACACTTCATCAACGTCGATTTGCCCGCACCATTCTCGCCCATGAGGGCGTGAACCGTCCCTGGTTTTACCCGGAAGGTGACATCATCCAAGGCCCGGACTCCGGGAAATACCTTGGTGATCGACTCCATTTCCAAGGCGAATGTGCTTTCCATGTGACTTCCTCTTTCCTAATCTCTTTCGGCGTTCATGAAGTGTCTCCCGCCCGGAGGGCAGGAGACACGCATACCACATTACATGAAGTCCTTGTAGTTGACCTTGGTGACGGGCTTGAAGGGAACCAGATAGCACTGTGCGATGACGGCGGGATCATTTGCCGGCTCTTCACTGATTACCTGGCTGGCGGGAGCAATGCCCCAAGCGGTCATACCGGTGGCACTACCCTTGGTAGCCATGGCATATGCAAGCTCAAAAGCAGTGCTGCTCTGTCCGACCGAGTCCTGCAGAACGGTAGCATACAGCTTGTTCTGGTCCATGGAATTCAGAGCGTCGGCGGTAGCATCGATACCGATGACCGGGAAGGTCAGGATGGTGCCGTCGCTGGGATCGTTGTCAACCAAACCATTGGTGATCAAGGATTCAACTGCGCCGAGGGCCATGCCGTCGTTCTGCGCAACCACGAGGTTGAACTTGCCGCGGTGGGCGGCCAACCAGGTGTCCATCTTCTCTTGTGCCTTGTCAGGGGACCAGTCGGCAGTATCACGGGCGATCAGGTTGACGGTGTAACCAAGGCTCTTGAGGGTATCAAGCAGACCAGCTTCACGGCTGATCTGAGCAGGGTGACCGAGCTGTCCAAGGAGGTAGAGCATGTTCAAGACCTTGCCGGGAGCCTTCTCAGGATACTTGGTGAAATACTCATCAATGATCTGAGCCTGGTACTGGCCGGCGACCAATTCAGGAGAGGAAGCAAGATAGAAGTCCTTGCCGACCTTCAGGGCTGCAACGGAAGGCTGGATGTTGGAGAATGCTGCTCCACCACCTGCTGCCTTGATCTGCTGAGCCATCTGCTCGGTCGCGCTGGTATCCTGGGGGATGATCACAAAATACTTATAACCCTGGGTGATGAGGGTATTCAGCTGGTCGAGCTGACGGGCTACGTCGCCCTGTGCATCCTGAAGGTTCAAGTCCACACCCTTCTCGGCTGCGAGCTTGCGAAGATTGTCTGCATAGTCCTTCACGAACTGCTCATTGAGGTTGCGGATCAGGGCTCCAACCTTCACCTTGTCACTCTTTGCTTCGGATGAACCCTGAGCAAAGACAGCGGTGCTCAAGAGAGCAAGCACCAACAGAACGGCCACTAGTTTCTTCATAAGAAAACTCCTTTTACATTTCCAGGATTACGCTTCCTGGCGAGCTTGATGTGCATCGCTCCCATTTTTTGTGGGACGATTTACCGGTACCCTTTGTGTTAAGAGTATCTTCACATTGGTTTTTGGGTTTGTCAACAAAAAAATGTAAACGTTTACAAATTTTCTATTTTTAAGCACTTATAGTACAATTTTTTTAATTATTGCTGACTATTGGCTAAGTGTAAACCTTTACAATTTCCTATAAAAAAACCAGCCTCCCTAAAGAAGCTGGCATACAAGAATGAGAAAAATTCAGCTCTGAAAGACCTTCACCTTCTGCTCAAGACGAATTCTGTCCCGGCCTTCCTGCAGACTCGACAGTTCGCCGGTTGCCCATGCCTGAACCACCAGATTGCCAAGAGCAGTCGCCTCTACAGGTCCCGCATATACAGTAAGGCCGGTCAAGGAAGCGGTCCATTGGTCAAGAATCTCGTTCTTGCACCCTCCCCCGATGATGTACAGGGAAGTGAACTTGGTCTTCAGCACATCCTCCAGGTCCTTGATCGCCTTTTCGTAGGCACGTGCCAGTCCACGGTAGATGGCAACCATGTACTCGCCCTTGGAGGAAGGACGCGCAATACCATGCTCGTCACACCAGCCGTTGATACGGTCGACCATCAGGTTGTCATAGGTGTTTGGCTTGAGAAAACGGCCGTCGGCCGGGTCTATATACCCCTGGTAGTCCTGACAGAGCAACGTCTGCTCGTCCAGTTCCTTCCAGCTGATGGGCTGACCCTCCTCACGCTCCCAGTGCCGTACACACTCCTGCTGTATCCACATTCCCATGATGTTCTTCAGAAAGCGCACGTTGCCGCTTGCTGCAATCTCATTGGTGAAACCACTCTCCATGGTCAGGGCGTCGGTCAGAGGGGAAGCGAGCTCCACCCCCAGCAGCGACCAAGTACCACTGGAGATATACAGCGGGGTCTCTCCCTCGGCGGCAGGGACTGCAGCCACAGCACTTGCAGTGTCATGTGCAGCGCTTGCGATCACCACAACGCCCTTCGGGGCGCACACCTCATGAGCCACCTCCTCGGTCAAGGGACCGAGAATGGTGCCGCTGTCCACTATCCGGCCGAACAGGGATCGGTCGAATTGCATCTCATCGATAAGGTCCCAGGCCCAATCGCCGGTTCTCGGGTCATAGAGCTGGGTTGTCGAAGCATGGGTCCGCTCGTTTTTCATGACCGAGCACAGCCAATACGCAAGCAGGTCGGGCACCGACAGGTAGTGCCGGGCGGCCTTCATGGCATCCGGCCGTTCCTGCTGCATGGCGGCAAGCTGATACAAGGTGTTGAACGGTTGGAAGGCGATGCCTGTCCGTTCATAGATGCGCATTTTGCCACCGAGACGGGAGGAAACCTTCTCGATCATACCGTCGGTCCGGCTGTCACGATAGTGATAACACAGTGAAACCAAGCCGCCTTTTTCATCGGTGAGGACATAGTCCACACCCCAGGTGTCGATTCCGATGGAGGTTATCTGATCAGGGTACAGGGCAAAGGCCTTCTTCAACCCCGTCTTGATCTCACTGAACAGACTCTGGAGGTTCCAGTAGAACGAACCAAGAATCTGGTCGTTGTGGGTCACAAACCTATGCACAACTTCAAACTGCTTCAGATCCCCTACCAAAACCCGACCGTTGGAGGCTCCCAAGTCGATGGCAATATGCTTGTTCATCCTTACTCCTTGACTCGTTTGGTGCAATGCTCGAGCAGATAGGCCTCAGCTTCTGCCGACCACAAGCCGTTGTGCTTCTCCACCAGCTTTGCAAGCTCGGCAAAAACTGGATTGGTCTTTCCAAGCTCTGCAAGGTCGGTGAGGGCCACCAGGGGGAAATCCAGATGCGTATACATCATCTTCTTGCCGCCGGGAATGTTGGGCAGGTTGATCACAGCCTCGGGGACTGCAGAGAGGCCTCCGATATGGGTGACCATGGCCGAGGGATTGATCAAGCCTTTTTCCATCAGCATCAGCGATTCGCGCATATCGTCGGTATTGCCGCCGCTGGTTCCGACAATGTGGGTGGAGGCATAGTGAACGTTGTAGAAGTTCAAACTGGCGGTGAAGTCGGTTTTGTTGGGACCTGCGAAAAAGTTCAAGCATCCATCCTTGGCAAGGATGGCGTCAGCCTGCTCGACCAAAGCCCGTACCGGCGCCATCACCATAACATCGTCATACCCCTTGCCATCGGTGAGCTCCATCAGCTTGGCAACCGGGTCGCTGAACTCCTTGGTGTTGAGATAAATCAGCTCCACACCGTTGTTCTTTGCATCCTCAACGCTGTACAGGCTCGCCGCACGCTTGAGCCGGGCATCATCGATATCGGTGACCACCAACCGACCGGGCTTGCGGTGGGTGTTGTGCAAGGCATAGTCGATGGCAGAGAGGCCCATCGGGCCGACACCGGCCAATACGGCGAGATTGCCACCTTCCACAATACCCATCTGGTGGACATAGCTGCCATTTGTGGTGTGATACATGGCATGGAAGGTTCCCACGACACAGGAAACCGGCTCGGCGAGACTGCCGAGGAAGAATGCATCGCCTTCGTAGGGAAGCAGGCAGTCAAGCTCCATCACCTGATGAGGGATGATCACATAGGTCGCATCACCCCCAATGTAGGGGAAGGAGTATCCGGGGGCATCGAGGGTTCCCTTGTAGTTGAGAGCCGGCTGGATGGAGAAGCGGGAACCCACCTTGAACTTGGACTGCCACTTTGCACCGACCTCTACGATTTCTCCGCAGAACTCATGACCGAGCATGATCGGGTTCTTGTCGATATCCTTGGGGATTCTCTTATGGTTGGGGCCCTGCTCGGCGGCTTTATGGTCGCTCATGCAGATACTGTTCGTAATGACTTTTGCAAGGATTTCGTCCTCAGCAATCTTGGGAAGTTCGAACTCTTCGAGCCTGAGATCATTGACTCCATAGAGTCGGATGGCACGTGTTTTCATGTCTGTCTCCTAATTAAGCATGACCTGGCCGCCGGTCACCGGGACCGCCTGGCCTGTCTCGTAGGTCTGTTCGACTATGTAGAGGATCGCCTTCATGACATCTGCGGTTCTGCAACCGCGATTCATAGGGACCTTCGATTCATAGAACCGTCTTACATCTGCAACCGTCTTGGCCCCTGGAACCTTGCCGGCGTTAAGGTACTGCACAAACAAGCCCTTCTCGGGATCCGACCACAAGGGGCCGTCAAGAAAATTTCCCGGGCATATGGCATTCACTTTGATATTATCCTCGACCAGTTCCAGGGCAAAGCTCTGCGTCAGGCCGATGGTGCCGAATTTCGCCCCTGCATACGCTCCGTTCTTGTTCGAACCCTGCAGGCCCGACTTGCTGGAGATGGCGATGATGTCGGTATAGTAGGATAGCGAAGGAAGATTCTGCAGGGCCATCTGCCGGGAGGCGAACTTGGTGCAGATGAAAAAGCCTGTATAGTCAACGTTGGTGACGAATTGGAAGTCCTTCAACTGCATCGACTTGACCGATCCGGCTCGAAGCACCCCTGCATTGGAGATGAACAAATCCATACTGCCTGTCTGCCTGGCTACTTCATCCATCATCTGTGCGACAGAGGTCTCATCGGTCACATTGACCGCAAGCGGCTTTGCCACCGTGATGCACGCCTCATAGTTGAGCTCATCGGCCAGCTTCTTCGCTCCCTCAGCGTTCATATCTGCGATATACACAAAGGCTCCCATCTCCACCAGCGAGCGGACCATGCCTTCGCCGAAGCCCTGGGCACCGCCGGTAACCAAGGCGATCTTGTCCCGCACCACATCAGAGCGGCTCTCTGAAGGAGCAAGGGTGGGAAGGGCGCTCACCCCTTCTGCACGGGCGGCTTCGTCGTAATTTGTACCCAAACCGTACTGTACGGACAATCCGTCGATGCCGATCACTGCGGGATAGAGTTGGCGCTCATCCGTATAGGCTGAAAGCAAACGCTTCCAAAGGGCGCAGGCCTCCTCGACTGAGTCCCCTTCCCTTACTGCAGGAAGAAGCAGTGAAGGCTGCTTGTCAGAAGTCTGGTGCACAAAAAGGCCCTTCTGACCATCGAAGGTCAAGCCCCTGAGTACGGGTGCAATTTCGTTGGCTAGATTGGAGGTAAACGTCGTCATGGATTCTCCTTAGAATTTCTCGATGATCGCATAGGGGTCAAAGCTGTCCATGGCCCGCCCCAACATGGCATACCGCTCAAGCCTGGATTGCAGACTCTTACCGGAGAGCGGATTCTCGGGATGGAACAGCCCCAGTCTTGCATCCACACTGCTGAGTTTCTCATGGGCGACGAGAGCCCAGGCAGAGTCGACCAGATGGCGTGCGTTGCTCTGAAGCAACTGAGGACAATTCATGCTTTGTCGGCTGGAGTTTATATCCACCCCGCTGATCTCCATCAAACCCCGCTCCTTGGCAAGCGACTGCAGGCGGGCCATCTGCTCCTTCGTATTACGCGGCGGCATATAGGTGACTGCCGGGAAACGGCAGTCGACCAGCAGGTCCATAAGCTCGACCAGAAAAGAGTCCTCAAACTCCTCGGCCTTCTTGTCTCCGGTCACACTATCGGCGATATCCCCAAGGTAGGCATAGGCTGCAATGGCTCCTATGCTGTTGGAGAAGTCGACCACCTTGCGGACATCCATGCACTCCTGCCTATCTGGCTGGATGAAAAAACGTGGGAGGAAGTTGCTTTTATAGACTCCCAAAAGGTCATAGGCATAGTGGGGATTGTTCTCGTCCAACAACAGGGATTGCAGTTTGGAAGAGAGGGGAAGACCGAGGGAGGAAAGCAGGAAACGTACCAGCTTCTCCCCTTTGCCGAACATCCGTATGCTCTGACCGGCCATGGCATACAGGATATGGCGCTCGGTAACCGAACCGCCTTCAGAAAAACGGGAGAGAGGAAGTACATCGCGCTCGAAGTCAAGGTCGAAACCGTAACGGCCCACCAAGGCCTGCAATGCCTCGACCTGCGCCCTGTTGCGCTTGTTCCGGACTTCCTGCAGCGGCTTGAGAAAAGAAGCGACCGCAGGAATGTGTTGTTTTGCAACACCATGGACACACATGTAGACGATGCCCTCACTATCGGGATTGTTGATTTTCCGGTTTGCAAGGGGGGTATCGAGAAAGCTCACCCTCAGCTCAAAGCCTACGGTTGTTGCAATGCCGATGTTCCGACCGGATTCCAGCATCTCGGCGGCGGCCCCGATGCTGTCGTGGTCGATGCTGCCTACAATTCCGAGGCCTGCCTTCCAGGCCGCATACGCGGCCGCAGCAGGCTCGTAGGGGCTGAAGGAATAGGTGGTATGCACATGGTTGTTCACCTCCTCGGTGACCGTACGGCCAAGCTCACCCCCCCGTATCAGGGAGCCGAGCTTCACCGAGGCGGCCATGCGAGTCGAGGCATCACGATCATTGATATCCCGTTCAAGCGTCTGTATATCCATGGCTCTTCCTTAGACTCCCTTCCGGCTTGTTCTGAAGAACTCACCGTCGGTGAAGTTGTGCTTGGGCGTATAGCCGGCGATGGGAAGAATCTGCTCGTGGATGGCATCCAGGATGCTGGAAGGCTGGGCGAAATAGTACTCCTCCATCTCAGCAGGCGGGGTGATCCAGTTCTTCGATCCAGCAATGACAATCGGGGCATCGAGGTGCTCAAAGGCAAGTCTTGAGAGATTGCTTGCAACCGTGTGCAGATAACTGCCGCGTTCTGCGCTGTCGGTTACCATTACACAGCGACCGGTCTTCCTGACCGACTCGATGAGCATCTCGTACTTGAGCGGGTTGATCCACCTGAGGTCGATGACCTCGGCCGACAGACCATGCTCGGCAAGCTTGTCCGCTGCTGCAATGGCGGTGTACAAGGCGGGTCCAAGGGCCACCAAGGTTACATCCTTTCCTTCGCGTCTGATGGCGGGTTCCCCTTCGGGTATCTCGTAGTAGCCCTCGGGAACACCTCCCTTTTCGAACATCTCACCGATTCCGTAGAGCTTCTGGCTCTCGAAGAAGACAACCGGGTCGGTCCCACGCAGTGCGTAGTTGAGCATGCCCTTCACATCGTAGGGAGTCGCCGGGTACATCGCCTTGAGCCCTGGAACAGAGGCTACCATGCTGGTCCACTCCTGCGAGTGCTGTGCTCCGTACTTGTTGCCCACCGACACGCGCAACACCAGCGGCATCTTCAGCACACCGGCGCTCATGGCCTGCCACTTGGGCATCTGATTGAAGACCTCGTCTCCAGCACATCCGAGGAAGTCGCAATACATCAATTCAACGACGGCACGCCCGCCGGCCATCGCGTAGCCGACGCCGCTGCCGACGATTGCAGACTCGGCGATCGGGGAGTTGAAGAATCGGGAGGGAGGAAGCAGCTCGGTCAGACCGCGGTAGCAGGCGAACGCCCCACCCCAGTCACGATGATCCTCGCCGTAGGCGATCATGGTCGGATCGATGGAGAATCGGTGGGCCATGGCTTCGAAGACAGCATCACGATATTGATACTGACGGGCTGCGGGATACTCCTTCCCGTTCTCGTCGTAGGCATAGCGGTTGCGCTTTGCAATCTGCTGCACCCTGGGATTCTCTTCAAGGCTCTGCAACATGGCCGGCTTTGCATCGTCGAACTTCTCGACGCTGCCGTTGGAGAACATCACAGATTCGACAAAAGCCTCATCCACCATCGGACTGAGCTTGGGATCGACGGTGATCTGCAGCGTCATTCTCATCTTCTCTTCAAGCAATACGTCCATTGCATCAAGGTCTGCCTGGACAAGCACTCCGTTTTCGATCAGATAGTTGCCATAGGCTACAATCGGATCCTGATTGCGGAACGCTTCCAGCTCTTCCTTGCTGCGATAGGTCATTGCATCGCTTGGGCTATGGCCGCTGTAGCGGTAGGTCAGGGTATCCAGGAAGGCAGGCCCCTCACCCTTGAGCAGCAGCTCCTTCTTTCGGGCAGTTGCATCGGCTACCGCCAAGGGATTGAAGCCGTCGACCCTTTCTGTGTGCATGGAGTACTCGTTGATGGCAGCACCTACGCGTGCGGCCACCTTGTAGCCCATGGTCTCGCCGATGGGCTGGCCGCCCATGGCATACAGGTTGTCGAAGCAGTTGAGCATGAACGGGGGATAGCCGGGATTCTCCTCCCACAAGGTCTTGTACTGGTCCATGGAGGAGAGCACCAACCCTTCATAAACAGGGCCGCGGGCAAGCGAGCCGTCGCCGATGTTGGCGATGACGATGCCCTTCTTGCGGTTGATTTTCTTATACAGGGCTGCTCCAACGGCGATGGTGCAGGAACCTCCGACGATTGCGTTGTTGGGCATGCTGCCGAAGGGCTTGAAGAACGTGTGCATCGAACCGCCCAGGCCTGCATTGAACCCCGTCTTCTTGGCATAGATTTCCGCCAATGCACCATAGAGCACAAAGTTCTCTGCGGTGTCCCGAACATCCTTGCCGGGGAAGTGGGAGGCGATTACCTTGTAGGTCTCTCCGTTCATGAATCCTTCCATGATGGCAAGCAGGTCCTTGTCCTCCATCTTATGGATGGCCGACATGCTCTTGGCCAGGATTTCTCCATGACTGCGGTGCGAACCGAAGATCTGATCCTCGGGCTCAAGCACCATGGCCTGTCCTACAGCAGCACTCTCCTGCCCCGCTGAAAGGTGGGCGGGACCCTTGTGATTATAGCTGATCCCCTGATACACCCCTTCTTTCTTGATGGTGTCGAGCATGGTCTCGAATTTGCGGATAAGCAGCATGTCATAATAGGCACGAACCAGGCGGTCCTTTCCGTATAGCTTGAGCTCCTTCTTGAAATCACTCTGGTACTGGTTCACCGGAATGGAAGGGGTCTTGATAATCTGTTTTTCCCTCAGTGTTGCAGGGTCGAACGGTAGTGTTTTGGACATAATAACTCCTTATCTTTGCATCCTTACAGGGTATGGTCGAGCTGGAAACAAGCATCCTTGATCAGCTCGGACACACTGGGATGGGGAAATACGATTTCTTTGACATCCTGGACACGCAACTCGGCCTCGATAAGTGCCGAAGCGCCCCAGATCATCTCACTGCTGTAGGGTCCGAGCAGGTGGACACCGACGATGGCACCGGTCTGTGCATGGCAGATCACCTTTACCAAGCCGGCACCCTTTTTGCCGTGCTCGGCCAAGAACCTTCCATTGGAACGCATCTGCACTGTCTGGCTCTTGACGGGGATGCCAAGCTTCGCAGCCTCCGCTTCGGTGATGCCGCAGCCCGCAGATTCCGGATTGCCGTAGACCGCCCAAGGGATTGCCTGATAGCGCATTCGCATCGATCTGGAACCGAATATATTGGAGACGGCAACCTCCGCCATGCGCGAGGCGCTGTGGGCCAGCAGCGAGCGGCCGTTGACATCACCGATGGCATAGACCGTGGCAAGGTTTGTCTGCATGCGGTCATTGACCACCACACCCCGCCTGTCGATATCCAGCCCCAGCTTCTCAAGGCCCTGGGTGTTGGGCTTGCGGCCCACGCTCATCAGCACCATGGAAGCTGCAATGGATTTCTTCTCACCCTTTGCATCGGTATAGAGCACGGATTCGGGTGTAATTTCCTCGACCTTGCAGCCAAGGTGAAAATCGACGGCCTTGAGCTCGCGGCGCATGAGCTTTGCAAACTCACCATCCATCATCGGAAGGATTTCACTCATCATCTCGATGACCGTGACCTTGGTCCCTATCATGGAAAAGAAGGAAGCGAATTCAATGCCGATGACACCGCCGCCGATGACCACCAGCGAAGACGGGATTTCCTTGATCTCCAATATCCCGTCGCTGGTCAACACATGATCGAGCTTGGAGCCGGGTATCGGGGGAACGAAGGGAGAACTGCCGGTTGCAATGATCAGGTACGAACCCTCGTAGACCGTATCGCCTACCTGCACATGATGGGCGTCAAGAAACTGCGCCTCGCCGAACACGGTCTGCACCTTGTTCGATTTCATCAAGAACTCGATGCCGCTTCTCAGCGTCCTTATCGTCTCTTCCTTCCAAGCCATGGCATCCAAAAGGCTGAAGGAAACGCCCTCTGCCTGCACTCCGAACTGCTTGCCGTCCTGGGCGTGGGCGTAGAGCTTGGCACTGTTGAGCAGACTTTTAGTGGGGATGCAGCCGCGGTTGGTGCAAACTCCCCCGAAGTGCTCCTTCTCAATGATGAGGACCTTTTTACCCAGTGCCCCTGCCCGCTCAGCGGCGACGTATCCGCCGGGGCCGCTGCCCACCACAATCAAATCAAAGCTATCCATACCGTTCTCCTAAAGGGCCAGCAACAGGTCGATCGAAGCGATATTGTCCATCAGGGCCTTAAGGAAGCGTGCTGCATCAGCACCATCGACGGCTTGGTGGTCCATCGTCAACGACAGGCCGATGTGTTCAACAAAGATTACATCGCCATCCTCGTCCTCAATCGGTTTGAGAGCGATGGTTCCAACCCCCAGAATGGCAACCTCGGGCACATTCAGAACCGGGGTGAACGCCTCGATGCCGAAAGAACCGACGTTGCTCACGGTGAAGGTTGACCCAGAAAGCTCGTCAGGCGATGCCGTACCGGCCTTGCATTTGCCGATAAGGGCCTTGGTTCCTTCACTGAGTTGTTTCAGACTCAACAGCTCGCTGTTACGAAGAACCGGCACCAGCAGACCCTTCGGTGTATCGGTGGCAACACCGAGATGAACGTGGGCAAAGCGCAGGATCTTGTCACCCAGGAAGTGGGCGTTGAAGGCAGGGAACTGCACAAGGGTGCGACTGACGGCAAAGAGCACCAGGTCGTTGATAGTGATGCCATTCAGTCCAAGCTCAGGCTTTGAAGCCTTGAAACCGGCCCTGAGGCGCTTGAGCGCCCGGGCATCGGCGAATGCATGCAAGGAGAGCTGGCAGGTCGAGTGAATCGACTCCATCATTCTCCTGGCGGTAACCTTTCGGATACCCTTCACTGCGATTTCAGTGACATCCTCGACAACAGCTGATGCAACGGGCTTGGCTGCAAGGTCGCTTGAGAGCACCCTGCCCCCGATGCCGCTGCCGTTTGCGGGAGGCTGAAGGCCTTGCGCAAGAGCCTGCTGGCGGGCAACCGGTGAAAGCGGCTGGCCTTTGGCAGAGAGCACATCGCGTTCAATGATTCTTCCCTTGGGTCCGGTAGGCTGGACAGTCGAGAGAGAAATACCCGCAGAAGCGGCCAAAACCCTGGCACGCGGACTGGCGCCGATGGCCTCGGTCGCAGTAACAACAGCGGCCTTCTCAGCCACTGCAGGAGCAGCCTCTTTTACACGCTCCTCTTGTTGCTTCGGCTCGTCAATGGCAACCGTCTCGACCTTCTCCCCGGCTTCGCCGACAACGGCGATGGGAACCATGACCGGAACATCCGCACCTTCTTCAAACAGAAGGGCGAGTACCACACCCTCGGCAGTCGATTCAACATCGATGGTGGATTTATCTGTCTCGGCCGAGCACAGCACATCACCGACGGCTACCTTGTCCCCGAGCTTTACGTTCCATTCCACGATGATGCAGGACTCGACTGAGTTTCCCTGCTTGGGCATCACAACCTGTTGTGCCATCTATGTCTCTCCTCTACTGTGCGATTATGACCTCGACACCCTGCTCCTCGAGCAAGGCGATGAGGTCGGTCGGAAATCCACTGTCTGTGACAATGGTATCAATCTCTGTTACCGGCATGATCCGTACGAACCCCCGGTTGCCCACCTTCGATGAATCGACGCAAAGCACCCTTCTGGTTGCCTGGCCGCACATGCGTTGGACCACCTGGGCATTCTCCACCAAACTGGTGGTAAGCCCGTGCTCCATGGTGAACCCGTCGGTGCCGAAAAAAGTAGTCGTTACATGGTAATCTTCAATCTGGCTGACTGCGGCCGGCCCCACAAGAGCTTCAGCCTGGGGGCGGTATTCACCACCGACGAGCGTAATCACCAATTGGGTATTGGCTCTCGCATATGGCAGTAAAAGGGTGGAGTTGGTCACCACTTTTATATTGCGCTTGCCGAAGAGATAGCGGGGTATGAGGGAGCAGGTGGAACCGTTGGTGATCATGATGCAGTCATTGTCCTTGACCAAGGTGGCTGCGGTTTTTGCAATCAACTCCTTCTGGGAGTTGTTCGACCCATCGCGGAAGGAGGCCTGCGGCGACGAGGCCGCCACCACCCTTCCATGCGAGCGGACGACCAGGCCCTTGGCATCGAGGTCCCTGAGGTCCCCTCGGATGGTAACGGCAGAAACACCCAACTCCTGACTGAGCCGGGTGACCGGGTACTCCTCTCCACTTTTCAGCAGCTGGAGAATTTTTTCCTCTCTGGGAGAAAGGCCTAACATCCAGTTCGCTCCTGCTTTCAATTTACTTTCGTTATGCTTTCGATTCTATTATGCTTTACCGAATAAATCAAGCAGAAATGAAAGAAAATTCTTAATCCATGTGAAAGACTTCTTCCAGGGGAGTTGAGACCGGCGAGTTGTCAGGATGGGTCTCCATCAAGTCGGCCATATAGGCCCACCACTTCTGGACTATGGGGTTTCCACCCAGACCCTGGGAGCCTGCCTGGCCCTTGACCTGCTGGAATGCAAAGAGTTTTCCCGTTTCACGCTCAAGGAAAATGGTGTAGTCGAACACCCCGCTTTCACTGAGCAGAGCCTTCAGCTCGGGCCAAATCTCATTGTGACGCTTCTGATACTCAGCCTCACATCCTTTCTTCAACTGCATGACAAATGCTTTTCGCATGGAATCCTCCTAGTGTTGTGCCTGCAACCTGAGCTTCCGGTTTGCCTTGTACAAGTCCAGCAGTCTGGGAAGCAGGACGGCAGTGATCAACAGGCTTCCGATGACGATGGTCATCAGCGTGCCGCTGAACTTGAGCAGTCCCATGCCGAACTTTAAATAGCCGACGAGCAAGGAACCTACGAAAACACCGAAGACGGTCCCCTTTCCTCCGGTGATCGCAACACCGCCGAGAACCACCAAGGTGATGATTTCCAAATCCCATCCGGTTGCAATGTTGGAACGGACCGAAAGAATACGGCTGGCAAGCAGCATTGCAGTAAGACCGCAGAAGAAACCGGTGACGGTGAAGTTGATGATTCTGGTGAGCTTGACATTCACACCGCTGAAACGGGCTGCCTCCGCACTGTTGCCGATGGCGTACAGCCTCCGCCCGTAGGTGGTCTTGTGCAGGATGAAGGCGAAGAGGAGCATCAACGCAAGATACAGCACAAACTCATAGGGAATGATGGTATTCGGGATGAACTCCTGGCCGAAAATGCCGAAGCCATCAGGAAAGCTGGTACGCGCCTGGTCGCCCAAAAGTCCGATCGAGATGCCGCGATACATGGATTGGGTTGCCAGGGTGACGGCGATGGCGGGCATGTTCAGACCGGTGATCATCACACCATTGAAGAGACCGGCAAGGGTTCCCACCAACAGGGAGATGAAAAGCAGGGAGGGAATCGAGGCCCCTGCCTGGGCTGCAGTGCCTACCGCATAGGCGCACAGGGCGATGATGGATGCGATCGATATGTCAATATCGCCGCACATGATGATGAAAATCATCGGCAGGGCCATGATCGCCTTCTCGCTGAACTGGAAGGTTGCATTCATTAAATTGAACCAATCCAGGAAGTAAGGGGTCCGGCCTGAGAAGAAGAGAACCATCAACGTGAAGATGATGACTAGAATCACTTCCCACTTGGTAAAGAACTCGATAAGCCGGTTCTTGACCGACATTTCGTCGATGAGTCGGCTTTTTGCAACTAAATCCTGTCTATCAGCCATAGCCTACCCCCTCCTCTGTGCCAGCAATTTGGCACTCTTGCGTTGGTCGGACAGGGTATTCAGAGCCAGGGCGACCAGAATGATCAAGCCTTGGACGAAGGTCTGCCAGAATACCGACAAGTAGATTACCGGAAGCGCATTGGTGACCACTCCCAGAAAGAGGGTGCCCAAGACCACACCGATGATGCCCCCGGCTCCACCGGAGAAATTCACGCCTCCAAGCACGCAGGCAGCCACTGCCTGCATCTCGAAGCCGGTGGCCATCTCATTGACGGCCGAAGCATACCGGGCCGTCCACAAGGCCCCGGCAAGGCCGCAGAGCGTTCCACTGATGAGAAACACCACAACCCTGACCCGGTTCTCATTCACTCCTACGAACTTTGCCGCTGTGGGGTTGCCTCCGATGGCATACACCTCACGCCCGGTTCGGGTATAGCGACTGAAATAGTACAAGACGGTAATGACCACAAAGGCTATCCATAGGAGATACGAGAGCCCGAGGAAGGTGGTGCGGGGAAAGCCGATGTAGGAAGGAGACATCTCATGGGCGGTGACCCAGGTGCCCTTGCTGAGCAGAAAGGTAAGACCGCGATAGATGTTCACCGTTCCAAGGGTGGTGATGATCGGAGGAATCTTGCCGTACGCCACCAGTACACCATTGAAAAGGCCCATGAGAAGCCCGATGCCCATGCCCACCAACAGAAGGACAACCGGAGGCACCGATGCATACGATTCGTTGATCATGCCACAGGCCATGCCGGTGAAGGCGATGATGGAACCGACCGAAAGGTCGATGCCGTTCGAAAGGATGACGAAGAACTCACCGATGGCAACAATCGAGAGAATGGCCATATCGTTGAGGATTCGATTGATATTCTCCCCTGAAAGGAACTGGGGGGAACGGATGGTGATGGGAACCAAGAGGACCAACAACAGGAGCATCAGGGTCAGCTCCCTGCGCTCGAGGGCCTTTTTCAGCAGGGAGGATGGAGAGCGTTCAAGCATGGGCGGCCTCCTGGGCAACAGTGGCAATGGCGTAACGCATGACCGTCTCGGCAGTACACTTTTGAGCATCGAGAATGGCGGTCTGATAGCCTTCATGCATGACCAGAATCCTGTCGCTCATTCCCATTACCTCAGGCAGTTCACTGGAGATGAGGATGACAGCCACTCCTTTTGCAGCCATATCGCAGATGAATTGGTGCACCGCTGCCTTGGTGGCGACGTCGATTCCCTTGGTCGGTTCATCGAGAATGAGAATCTTGGGCTTTGTTCCAATCCATTTGGCCAGAACGACTTTCTGCTGGTTGCCGCCCGAGAGGGTCTCGGCATCGACATGGTAGCCGGCCGACTTGATCTCCATCTGGTTCCCATGCTCCAACACATAGGTTTTCTCAGCCTTGGAGCGGGTGACCATCCCCTTGAAGGAGAGAAGCTTGAGCACCGGCAGGGAGATGTTGTGCGTCAGGCTCATTTTCAGCACCAGACCCTGCTTCTGCCTGTCTTCAGGAACCAAGGCGATGCCCTTATGCATACTCTGTCTCGCACCTTTAGGCATAAAAGCCTTGCCCTCGAGATACATGGTACCTTCACTGGCCTTGTCAATGCCGAAAATGGTACGGACGACCTCACTGCGGCCGGCGCCCACCAAGCCGAACAGTCCCAGGATCTCCCCTTCATGCAGGGTGAAGGAGATGTGCTTGAAGGCACCGAGCTGGCTCAGCTTCTCGACCTTGAGTATCTCCTTGCCGAGAACCGGGGTGTGCTCGGGATAGAGCTGGTCGATCGAGCGGCCGATCATCATATTGATGATCTGGTCCTCGGTACTCTCCTTGACCTTTCCTTCGCCGATATACTGTCCGTCACGGAAGACGGTGTAATAGTCACAGATGGTAAAAATTTCATCAAATTTATGGGAGATGAACAGAATTGCTTTCCCGCTCTCCTTGAGGGAGCGAACAATGCGGAAGAGATCTTCAACCTCACGTCCTGTGAGGGCGCTGGTCGGCTCATCCATGATGACCAGTTTGGCATCGAGGGAGAGCGCCTTGGTAATCTCAACCATGTGCCGTTTGGCAACGCTGAGGTTCTTGACCAACGTATCAGGGTCGATATCCAGCTGCATTCGTCCAAGCAGTGCCTTGGTCTGTTCGGTCATTGCCTTCCAGTCAAGCTTCTTGGTCTTGGGATTACGCAGATGGTGCCCCATGAAAATATTCTCGGTGACGCTGAGCTCGGGAAACATCGAGGCTTCCTGGTGAATGGCTACGATTCCGGCCTGCTGGGCGTCGATGGCGTTCTTGAAGGAGATTTCCTTCCCTTCTAGCAGAATTTTCCCGCCGGTGGGGATATATACACCGGTGAGGATTTTCACCAAGGTTGACTTCCCCGCCCCGTTCTCACCGATGAGCGCATGCACCTCGCCCGAGCGCAGGGACAGCTTCACATCGTCCAGGGCCCGGATGCCGGGAAATATCTTGGTCAGATTGGTTACTTCCAACAATGCGTCCGGCATTGTTCCTCCTTATGCAAGCAAAACAGATGGCTCCCACCGAAAGCGGCAGGAGCCGAAGATGATGATTCTTAGAAAGTGAACTGTTCTACGTTGTCCTTGTTGAATACGTACGGATAGCCCATGAAAATGATTCCGTCCTTCTCAACCTTCATGGAGTTCATGCGGCCTGCGGGAATGGACTCGCCGGCAGCTCCCTTGACGGTACCGTCAATGAGGCCGTTGAGGATGTAGGTGGAGGTGTAGCCGAGGTCGACCGGATTCCACAGAGCCATCTGGCGGCAGGTGCCGTCGAGGATGTAACCCTTCATTTCCGAAGGCAGTCCAAGACCGGTGACTTCCACGATACCGGCCTTGCCGGCATCCTTGACAGCCTGTGCGGTTGCAAGCAGACCAACAGTGGTCGGGCAAATGATCGCCTTGAGGTTGGGGTACTTCTGCATCAAGGAGACAGCTTCACGATAGCTCTTGTCCGGGGCGTCGTCGCCATAGACGACTTCCACGAGCTTCATGTTGGCATACTTGGCATCCTTGATCTCTTCCTTCATCCAATTAATCCAGAGGTTCTGGTTGGTAGCCTGGGCGGAAGCGGAAAGAACAGCAACATCACCCTTGGAGCCGGTAAGCTCGGCGGCAAGCTGAATCTGCTGGCGACCGATGAGCTCGGCATTGCTGGGAAGCAGGTCGACGATGCGTCCGCCTACGTTGATACCGGAGTCAAAGCTGATGACCTTGATGCCGGCTGCCATGGCCTTCTTGGTGACGGGAATCAGGGCATCGGCGTCGTTTGCGCTGATGGCGATTCCGGCGACTCTCTGTGCAATGAGGGTCTCGATGATCTCGATCTGGCCTTCAGCAGTTGCCTGGGGAGGACCCATGTAGGTGGTCTTGATACCGCCAAGCTCGGCAGCAGCTTCCTGGCTGCCCTTGAACACTGCATCAAAGAAAGCATTTCCCATGCTCTTTACGAGAATGACAATTTCCTTCTCCGATTTTACTGCCTGTTCCTTGGCTCCCTGGGCGAAAAGACCAGTGACGACCAAGCTGGCGATGAGTACAAACAACAACGCTTTCTTCATACAAACTCTCCTTTTGCGATATCATTCCGGCAGTACCGGAATCTATTTGTACCTGGGCATGCCAGGGCAAACAGCACGATTCGATATAGCTGGTTGCTATATCTTATCTATAAGTGTGACAGCTTTTTGGAATTCCGCAATAACTGTATAGTCATTTTTTAGCACTATTTTATCATGCCGTGGGATTGCCCGACACTTCGACCGGAATCAAAACGAAAGGGATATGAAATTATAAAGCCAGCAAATGAAGGTCGGTTGATACGTCACCACGCATCCTTGGCAAACAGTCGTGATCCTAGAATCCCTACAAATGTTTGCTGCAGCAGAATGCCGATGACAACAGGCAAAGCTGTTGCCGCGTCGAAATAGGTGGTTGCCAGCACCAGGGCTGCGCTGATGTTGCGCATTCCACCTGTAAAGGTCATCGAGACCACCGATGATCGGTCCTCATGTACTCCATATCGACTGAGTGTGTAGATCAATGTAAAACCCAAAGCTATGACCACAAGGTTCATGAGGATGAGTGGTATGTATGCAACCGAGAACTCGAGCATCCCCGAAAGGGTTGCGACATGCAGGATGATGACCAACAGCATGCAAACCTTGGTGACTGGGTTGAGGTACACCCGTGCGTTATTGCATGCATCGGAGGCCGCGTGCTTGACCAGCATACCCAGGATCGAAGGGATGACGATCATGAACAAGAGCGAGACCATCATGCCCTGGAAATCCAAAGCAACCGATGAGTCGGCCAAAAGGCGGATCGTAAGCGGGGTCAATATCGGGGAAAGCAGGGTGTCGAGCAGGATCAAGGCCAGTGCCAGCGCAGCATCGCCTTTATGGATGGTGGTCCATACAAACGAGGTGACTGCGATGGGAATGGAAGAGAGCAGGATGAAGCCGGTTACATAGGAAGGGGAAGCGGGGAATGCAAGGGAGGCAAGCAGCTTTACCATCAGGGGAATAAGCACATGTGCACACACAAGCACCAAGACGATCGTCCGCAGCCGCTTCAAGGCCTTGGCCACCTGAGCGAAGCTGATCTGCAGAGCTCCGATGAAGGTGATGCAGGCAAAGAAAAAGGTCCCCCATCCCTTGTAAGCGGCGATACGGGAACCCAGGGCCAAGCCTATCACCACCCCGATCGGAGTGATGACGGGCATCGCCTTGTCACTGAGTGCATTGAAGGTGCTCAGCTTCATTTACGTTGAGGAGACCTTGGAACGGTACTTTTCCACTTCCCAGTTGCGGATGAAATCAATCATCGGCTCATCCATGAAAAGAGGTCCTCCGAAGCTCTGTGCATACACGCTTATCGCAACGCTGTCCAGAAAGAGGGGCATCGGCTTCTCGCCCAGCGAGAATACTCCCAGGTTCTGTACACATACAATCTTCGCCCTCCCGCCGTTTTGCGTTTCGAAAGCCTCGAAAGCCTTCGCCACATCTTCGTTTTCTCCAACCCAAAGCGGCTTGAACCCGGCATAGACGATATGGTCGGGCGTGAAGGAGGAGGAAACATCGACGAATGAAGCCTCGTCCTTGAGGCAGCGCTCATACTCCTTGTTCATGGCAAAGAGGATTCTCTCGCTTGTATAGCGACCGAGCACATGCTTTACAGCCTCAACCTTGGCCTGATCAGAAGCGACAGGTGTAAAATCAGGTTTTCGCACCAATACCGATTCTATACGACCCATCACGCTCTCATACTGAGAGGCAATCTCCTCAAGAGTTGCCCCCCCGACAAAAATGCCGTGGTTCTGCAGGAAAATCAGGGAACACACCGCTCCGGTCTGCTTGGTATGGACGGCCATCCTCTCTCGCACGATATTGGCAAGGATGAAGCCGGGCTTGACCAATTCAATCCAGAGGGCTTCAGGGAAAAGTCTTTCTACGGCGGATTTTCCTTCCTTGGCGCAGGTCACCCCGTTGACCATGGCAGGATGCAGATGCACCACATAGTCAAACGGCAGCAAAGCGTGAAGCAACGCCTCGACCGACGGGCGGGCGGTCTCGCCTTCCAGGCGGCAGGCCATCATGTCCTTCAACACCTCATCTTCCCGCGTATCGTCATCCTGACTGTACTGCTTGCACCATATGCCTTCCATTTTGGCAAGGTCCATGCGTACAAAGCCCGATTTTCCAATGGTTCCCAGTGCATGCCCGCTGGCCTTCACATACATGACTCCCTGCTCCTTACAGGAGGTGTTTCCACCTCCAAGCAGGACAAATGAAGCATCCGAGCCATACCGGCGCGAATGCTCGATCAATGTTTGCAAACTCATGACCGCTCCTTCAGAACGCTCTCTTCGTAGTCGCTGATAATGTCGATCAGCTTGCTCTCCTGCGGAGCATTGAACCGGGTGCAGAACTCATTCCAAACCGCGCCGAAGGGCAATACGCTCTGCAGCTCCAGCAGTGCCATCGTTGCATACCCGTTTCCCGACTCCTCGTATTCTATCAGCTGGTCGATCGGCTCAAGCAAGGCGAAAAGCAGGGCTTTACGCATGGCGCGGATACCGGTGACCCAGGCCCCGATGCGATTGATCGAAGCATCAAAGAAATCCAAGCCGATGTGTGTGGATTCAAGCTTGCCGCTGCGAACCAACTCCTCGGCAACCATCTTCACCTTGTCGTTGAACAACACCACATGGTCGCTGTCCCAGTGCATAGGCCTGCTTACATGCAGAAGCACCTCGTCATCAAAGAGAAGAATGGAAGAAAGCTTGTCGGAAATATCCTCTTCAGTGTGAAAATGCCCCATATCGATGCACAGCATCTTGTTGTTTCGCGCAGCATAGTTCATATAGAACTCGTGCGAGCCCACTACGAAGGATTCACTGCCGATGCCGAACAGCTTGGTCTCCAATGCATCGCGCATATACTCTGAGGGATACTCGGTTTGGAAAATCTCGTCCAGGCTCTCTTTGAGAATCGAGCGGTATCCGAACTTGTCCACGGTATGGTTCTTGGCCCCGTCGGGCACCCAGGTGTCCAGAATGCAGGGAGAACCCATCTGCTGTCCGATCCAGGATGCAATCTTTCTACAGCGCTTGGCGTGCTCGATCCAGAAACGGCGTATTCTCTCGTCCTTACTGGAGAGGGTATACCCGTCGTCGGCCATCGGGTGGCTGAAGAAGGTGCCGTTGAAATCAAAGGCAACCCCTACTTTCTTGCCCCACTCCACCCAACCTTGGAAATGTGCTTCCTCGATCTGGTCGCGGTCGACGAAGGCCGAACCGAATTCGCCATAGCTTGCATGAAGATTCACCCGGTGGGTGCCGGGTACGAGAGAGAGCACTTTCTCCAGGTCCGAACGCAGCTGCCCAATGGTTTTTGCCTTGCCGGGATAGTTGCCGGTGGTTTGAATGCCGCCGCCGCCCAGTTCAGCATCGGGTCGTTCAAAGCCCCCTACATCGTCGCCCTGCCAGCAATGGATCGAGATGGGAATTGCCGCAAGCTGTTCCAATACCTCATCGGTATTCACGCCATACTCGGCGTATATGGTTTTGGCTACTTCATACTCTGACATGATAGGCCTCCTCAAGTACGTTGCACTATATACAATAGTGTGACATTTTTCTAAAGATTTACCTTGACAGAATAGTCAATTTCTAGCACGATTTTATCATGTCGAGTTTCACCCTGTCCGAATCCATGTTCTTCCGGGAAAACCGTCTTCCCATCAAGGTGCTGCTTCGGGACCCGGAAATTCCCTTCTCCTTGCACAGCCACGATTTCTATGAGCTTGTGGTAGTGGTTTCAGGGAAAGGCACCCATCTCTTGTCCAATGACAGCCGGCATTTGCAGGAAGGCATGGTATTCTTCATCAAGCCGGGGACGGCCCACGGCTATACGGATATTGACAATCTCGTTCTCTACGATGTCCTGATCGGGCGTAAAGCCCTCAGCGGTCACCTCAGCGACCTGAGCGAGGTTTCCGGCTTTCAGGAAGTCTTTTTACAAAGCAATGGTGAAATACCTTTGGTGCGAATGAACTGCCACCAGATTGCGGAAATCATCGCCCTGGTCAGTGCAATAAAGGAAGAGTCAGAAAAACTGGATTACGGCAACGGGGCTTCAGCGATGGCCTACTCCAAGCTGCTTCAGCTCTTGATCCTCATCAGTCGCTTCCACACCGCCCGAAAAGGAGGCGTGTTCCAGCCCGACCAACGCCTGGAGCGGGTCATCGCCTTCATGGAACAAAATATCGACCGGAGTCTTTCATTGGAGGAGTTGGTCGCCTATTCCAACATGAGCGCGAGCACGCTCAACCGACAATTCAAGCTCTCAACCGGCTGGTCGCCGGTAGATTTTCACATCCACCGGCGCATCGCCTTTGCCTCCACATTGCTGCTCACCACAAACCTGAGCATCGAGCGCATCAGTGAAAAAACAGGCTTTTCCGATGCCAATTACTTTGCCAGGCAGTTCAGAAACCACATGCAGATGAGCCCGAGGCAGTATAAACAGCTGTGGACGACCCCCCATCCTTGATCAGACCACTACGCCTTTCTTGAGAATGATGTTTGCGTACAGCGCCGATTCCCCGGTAGCTACGACGGCATACGCCTTGCGGCTGCGCTCATAGAAGGCAAACCGTTCCAGATGTTCAAAGCCCTTGAATGCAGGATCGCCGGCCTTGGCTATGGTCTCATACGATGCCCAAATCGGAGTTTGGACAGTGTCGCCGGCAACCTTCTCCATCAAGAACGCATTGGGGGCATAGCTGTCCAAGGGGAAAAGTTGAAGGACGGCCTTCAGAATTTCTTCGACACCATGACCGTCGAGGCGAACCACACGACTGTTCATCGAAGCAGCGGGAAAGTTTCCATCACCGATGACCAATTCATCACCGTGACCCATCTCCATGAGAATCTTCAAGAGTTCGGGACTCAGAATGGAAGGAATAGTTTTCAGCATAGGACGCTCCTGTACAATTTGGATTGCAATTGCCTCAATCGTGTGCCATACTACACATGATGTAAACGATTACATTCCTATCATATACCAAGGGGGACAATATGGCAAATATATCTGGAATGAAAAATGTAGGTCCTGAGAAGCGTTACGCTTCCTCACTTCCCAAGATCGGAATCAGGCCGGTTATCGACGGAAGACAGAGGGGTGTGCGCGAGTCGCTTGAAGATCAGACCATGAACATGGCCAAGGCGGCTGCAAAGCTGATCAGCGACAATGTGTTCCATGGAACCGGAGAGCGTGTTGAATGCGTCATCGCCGACACCACCATCGGCCGCGTCCGCGAGAGTGCAGACTGTGCCGAGAAGTTTGCCAGGGAAGGGGTTGCAGTAACCTTGACCGTTACCCCCTGCTGGTGCTATGGAACGGAAACTTTCGACATCGATCCGATGACCATAAAGGCTGTCTGGGGTTTCAACGGCACCGAACGGCCGGGTGCCGTGTACCTTGCGGCGGTACTTGCCGCCCATACCCAGAAAGGCCTGCCCGCGTTCGGCATCTACGGTCGCGATGTGCAGGACAACAGCGACACATCCATTCCCGATGATGTTTCAGAGAAAATCCTCCGTTTCGCCCGTGCAGCCCTTGCAGTGGCTACCATGAGAGGCAAGAGCTACTTGTCCATCGGCGGCATGTCAATGGGCATCGCAGGTTCGCTGGTCGACCAGGACCTGCTGCAGAGCTATCTGGGCATGAGAACCGAAGTCGTCGACATGTGCGAGATCGAACGGCGCATCGCCGAAGAAATCTACGACCCCGAGGAGTACAAGAAAGCCATTGCATGGGTTCGTGAGAACTGTATTCAGGCCGAGGATACCGTCAACGCTCCTGAAAACCGCAGAAGCGAAGAGCAGTTGAAAAAGGATTGGGAATACTGCACCAAGATGACCATGATCGGCCGCGACCTCATGATTGGAAACAAGAAGCTCGAAAAGCTTGGATTCAAGGAAGAGGCTCTCGGTCACAACGCCCTGTTTGCAGGCTTCCAAGGCCAGAGACAGTGGACCGACCACTGGCCCAACGGTGATTTCATGGAGACCATGCTCACCACCAGCTTCGACTGGAACGGAATCCGCGAGCCCTACATCATGGCCACCGAGAACGACCACCTCAACGGCATCGCCATGCTCTTCTGCAAGCTTTTGACCAACCGAGCGGCAATCTTCAGCGATGTTCGCACCTACTGGAGTCCCAATGCCGTCGAGCGTGTGACCGGTTGGAAGCCAGAAGGCTTGGCCAAGGATGGATTCATCCACCTCATCAACAGCGGTGCCACGACCTTGGATGCCGCCGGGCAGATGAAGAACAAAAAGGGCGGGAGCGAGATGAAGCATTATTGGGAAATCACCGAGGAGGATGTAAGAAAGACCCTCGAGAATACCCGCTTCAGTGTTGCAAACTGCGGCTATTTCCGCGGCGGCGGATTCAGCTCCACCTTCCTCAGCGAGGGGGGCATGCCGCTGACCATGGTTCGCGTCAATCTGGTCAAGGGCGTCGGCCCGGTACTGCAGCTCGCAGAAGGCTGGACCTGCGAAGTCCCCGAGCAGGTTTTCGATACCATCAACAAGCGGACCGACCAGACTTGGCCGACCACGTGGTTCGTGCCCAGGACCGATGGCAAGGATGGTCCGTTCAAGGACGTATATTCGGTGATGGCGAACTGGGGAGCCAACCATGGCGCACTCAGCTACGGACACTTCGGCGCCGACTTGATCACCCTCTGCTCGATGCTGCGCATCCCTGTATGCATGCACAACGTTGAAGAGGACCAAATCTTCCGCCCCAGTGCCTGGTCGATGCTCGGCATGGACAAGGAAGGAGCAGACTTCCGCGCCTGCTCCACCTTCGGCCCGTTGTACGGCAAGTATTGATCAGCGTAACACTTCGTGTGCAGGGTCGGCGGTTGTGCCGGCCCTGTTTTTTTCGAAGGTGGTCGAAATGCATGCTTTTGCCTGTACAAGCAGTACAACCAGGATTATGCTACACAACTGGAGAAATGTATGGAAACAATGATTACTGCATGGAAGGAAGACCTTGCCCGTCAAGGGAAAACCGAGCAACAAATTGAGATTGTGGCGCAAGAGCAGCAGGCATCTGCTTCACAATTGCAGGAGTACCTTGATCAAGAGGAAGCAGAGCTGGTCTCCCTCAAGCGCATGGGCGCAAGGTTTGAGCTGGTAAGCCAGGCAAATGGTGCAACCTTGCACACCAAGGCTCTGATCCTGCTGGCCATCCAGTTTGCCATCTCCCGACTGCCCTCTCTCTTCGGCTTTCCCGTCACCGACGCCTCATTACCCTATTACCTGCTGAATGTCTCATTCCTTGTCTTTCCCTTCATGGCAATCTATCTCTCCCGTAATTGGAACAAGCAGATCCTCATCTACCTTGGGGCGCTTGCCTTGCTCTGCCTTGTGGTGAATCTTCAGCAGGCGAACAAGGCTGTCGTCAAGGAAACAACCTTCATTCTCAGCTCCCTTCACCTGCCTCTGCTCGGAATCCTCAGCCTCGTAATGTTTCAAACACCACAAACATTCAGCCAAAAACTCAGCCGGCACCTGCGCTTCATCGGCGAGGCAGGCTTACTCACCTTCCTGCTCTGCTGTGCCACCTTTGTGGTGATGATGCTCTCGGTCACCCTCTTTGAGACGATAGGCATCCGGATCGAGGATGGCGTGGCTCAGTTCCTGGTCACATCAATCCTGCCGTTGCTGCCCTTGCTTGCCGTGCATCTGGTCACCGTCAAGGGCCGGAAGCTGGGACAGCTGACCCGTCTGCTCGCCTCACTGTTCCTGCCGGTATTCACTGCAGTAATGCTCATATTCCTTGCATTCATGGTGCTCGAAGGAACAGCCGTCAAAGAAGATCGCACGCTGCTGCTCGCCATCGACCTGCTGCTTGCATTGCTGCTGTTGATGATTCTCTATGCAACGGACCTTCTGGAAGAAGAGCAGAACTCCCGCTTCTGGCGCATGATGGTCTTGGTCTCATCCATAACGGCGCTTGTACTTGACTGCGTCGCCTTGGCGGCCATCGGCACGCGCCTGCTTTCCTATGGAGTGAGTGCGAACCGCCTGGCCGTACTGGCCGAAAACCTACTCCTCTTTGCCAATTTGGTGGCTCTGGTGGTCACCTTGGGGAGGCGACGGTCGACGGCAAGAATCCAGGCAGTGTTCCTTTGCATCTATGCTGCTTGGTTTTCCTGTGTCATCCTGTTCTTCCCCATCATCTTCTAGAGGCTCAGAATCTCCTGCCACACCCGCTCATCAATGGGAATACCCTCCCTGAGGTTCTCCTCCTTGATGCGGGTGCGCAACTGGCCGGGAAAGCGTACCGCAGCCGCTCCATCCGCCACCTCGGAATTCTGAAGATCCTCAAGACTTGCATGAATTTCCGCCTCAATCCGATCGCGGTCGGGAAGAGCTGAAAGATGTATTGCCATGAAAATCTGGCTGACCGAACTCTCCTTGCCCATCCGGCCCAATTGACGGGTGGTATTGCCTCCGCTGAGGGCGCTTACAATGAGATCGAGGGCAAGGGCAAGGCTGGTTCCCTTCCAGAATCCGATGGGCAGAGGCCGCTTTGAAGAGAGAATCTGCTTCGCATCGGTGGTAAGATTTCCATCCCGGTCGTAGCCACCTGGAACCGGAAGGCTCTTGTCCTCACGGGCATAGGTCTCAAGCTTGCCATAGCTGAACAGGCTCATTGCAGCATCGACGAGCACCGGCCCGTCCTTTGCAGGAATGCAGAGCACCAAGGGATTGTTGCCGACCTTTGCATCGATGCCGCCCCAAGCGGGCATCAAGGGCATGGTATTGGTCCAGAGTATGCCGATGCAGTCCGCTTCGGCGGCCATCAGGCCGTAGGTTCCCGGACGCATCCAGTGATTCGTATGAGCCAAGGCGACACAGCCGATGGTATGCTGCTTTGCAAGTTCAACGGCACGCTTCATGGCAGCATGGGCATTGAGATTTCCCACCCCCTGCCTCCCGTCCCACCGTTCAAGAGCACCAAAAGAGGCAACCAACTCGGGTTTTGCGTGCACATCGATGAGACCGTCGTCGATCATCCGAATCATGAACGGAAAGCGATTGGCCCCATGAGTGTAGACACCTTCGGCCGAAGTCTCCCCGACAAGGTGTGCGCATAGCTTGGCATCCTCTGCATGCATGCCGCGCCCGACCAATACCTTCTCAAATTGTTTCACCAGTGTTTCAAAGGGTATCCGCATCATTAGGTTTCTTCCTCCCATATCACGATATCCTGTACATCACGAAGATAGACCACACACCCTTTGACCGGGCATTGATGGATCCTTCTCATCGCCTGCATATAGGTCTCTACCTGGAATCGGTGGACCTCTTCATCACGGAACCTGTCGGTCTTGAAGTCGACAACCAGATAGTGGTCATCCCGCTTGACCAACAGGTCGATCGAACCTTCAGCCACCACCTCTCTGCCCTCATGCTCCACCACCGAGAAAAATCCCACCTCACTTGAGACCGAGTAGGGCTCAACTTCTTTTTTATACCATGAACTTGAAAAGAATGCATCGCAAAGCATTTGAGCATCCGCGATCACCTGCTTGTGCATCGAGCCGCTCAGGGAGGGAGGAAGCAACGCCTCAGGATTGACTGCTTTATCATGTTGTACCAACGCTTCACACAGAGCATGAACGAAGGTTCCGAAATCAGCAGCCAATGCTTCACCAAGCAACGCATCGGAAGGCAAGACAGGCAAGGCTTTGGCTGTTTCCGAGAAAATCGGCTCATGAAGGCTGGTTACCGCATAGCGAATCGGTCTGAGGTCATATGGCTCGTTCTGCTGGGCATACCAAGTACCTGCTGTTTCGATCCGCCTTGCAAAAGCCCCTTCATCCTCGCCTCCTTGGTCGTACAGGAAGGACTCTGCGATGGGAGCAATGCGTTTAACCGTTACAATTCCCTGCTCACATGCCGGATCATCAATGTCGATCCCCAACGCTTGGCAGAGCATGAGAAGCAATGTCGAGGCCCTGCCGTCATCTGCAAGGGATCGGTTGTTCCTGGAAAAACATCCACTGACCACCAGATGGGTTTCTGCACGCGTGAGGGCAACATACAAAAGCCTCTTCAGCTCGGCGCGGTTCAATTGGGCTTCGGTTCCCTTATCCAGCAATTGTCCGGCATGCCGGGCTGCCTCAATTTGGGTCTCACTGACGGAAAAAGGCACCGACAGATAATGAGGGATGGGGATACCTTGGTAGGTCGAAATCAGATCCTCCTCCGCCTTGCCCTTCGAGCCGGTATTGGCAACCACCACGATGGGGAATTCCAAGCCCTTGGACTTGTGAATGGATAGGATCTGAACCCCTTGCTCCTGCTCCTTGAGGATGTCCAGATCGTTGATCTTCTCGTTCTGGGCAAGATTATCTCTCAGAAAATCCACAAATTGGCTGAGACTCTTGCCCTGTTGCTGCTGCATCTGGGCAAGACGGTGCAGAAACGTATAGTGCTCGACATACACCTGATAGGAAGGTTTTGATACCAGACTGAGATAATATCCGCTCTCATACCAGAGCAAGGAGACCAAAGAGCTCAAGCTTGCAGTAGCACTGGCTTTCACCAGTCGCTCATAGAATGCTTTCAGGGCTTCCAAGCGATCTCGATCCTCCGATCCAATCGTATCAGGAGCTGCAAACAAGGCAGTATCCAAAACAAGGGTCATTGCCAAGTCGCTGAGATTGCAGAACGGAGAGCGCAGCACCGTCATATAAGCATGCCGGTCCTCCGGGTAGAGCACCAGCTGAAGCATGGCGTACATATCGTTTGCAGGAGCTTCGAGCATCAAAGAGCGGGCCGCCTGGACTGTATAGGGAATGGAAAACCTGCGCAGCGCTTTCTCAAAACTCAGCTGGCTGCCGGTGGTTCTCAGAAGCAAGGCGATATCACTGCTTTCCGGTCTTCGGGGCCCCTCTTTCGATGGAATGAGATAGGAGTCGGTATGCAGCATTTCATCAATCAAGGCAGCGATGGCAAACGCTTCTGCCTCGGCATCGGCGGCGTCATCCTCATCGGTCTTGGCCTCATACGGCTTGACCAGCAGGGTACACCTGCTTTGGATGCCTTCTGAGGCAGCACGATAGCCCAAGGCTGAGAAGTCAGCCTCAAAGCTCTCGCCATCGTTATGCATCACCGCCGGAAACAGCGTATTGAACCACTGGATCAAAGCCGGCTCGCTTCGATAGTTGGTATCGAGTTGGATGTGGCGGCCGCCTATCGCTGCAAGTTCCGAACTCAGACGCTTGAACACGCTTACATCCGATCCGCGGAAGCGATAGATCGACTGCTTCTCATCCCCGACGAAAAAGAGCTTGTCCACCTTCAAATCCGATGGCAGGGGAACTGTGTCCACTTCCCTATCCATTCGCTCGGAAAGCAGGTAGAGCAAATCCTTTTGTTGTTCGTTGTTGTCCTGAAACTCGTCAATCATAATGTACTTGTACGCCTGCTTGTAGTATCGGCGCAAATTCTTGTTCCGCTTGAGAATGTCTACGGCAAGAGAGGAGACATCGGAAAAGGTCAGCACCCCGCTTTGCCGTTTCTGCTTTTGATACGAGGCAATATACTCGTTCATGAAGTGAAGGACAGCCTCAAGTTTCGATTCACCCAGCAGAATGGAAAGGGCGATGCAGAGTTTCTTTCTCAACTGCACCAGCATATCAAGGGTGTCCTTGATGTATAGCAGCTGTTCAGCCTTCCCCCCTCCGGGCTTTCGGAAATATCCTAGATTCGAGCACAGGATGCGATGCGTCTCTGCAAGATTGGAACTACCCTCCAACGAGGATCGAAGCAGCAGGGCAGCGTCTCTGGCAGTCTGAACGGTCTTGGAAGAGTCGGTCAGGTTCGCGTAGCTATCCAGAAGTGTTGTGAAGGGCAGCCAGCTCTGGTCATACACAGAGCGGACGGCAGAGAGAATCTGCTGCTTCGCATCGGAAGGAAGCACTCCGGGAAGGCAGTAGCTGTAGCTGGCCAGTCGGACCAGTACCTCGTCAATCAGCTTGTCGGGAGTGTACAAGCCGCTGAGGAGCCGAGCACCTTCCTGCTGCGGCCAAGTGTCAAGCAATTCAGTGGCGCACCGTCGGGCATTTCTAAGGTTCTGCTCATCATCGATGATAAAATCCTGGGCGATGCCGTAGTAAAGGGAGTCACTTCGCACAATCTGGCTGCAGAAGCTGTCGAGGGTGGATATGGAGGCTTCACTAAAACCGGCGAGCTGGCGTGCAACCTCACTATCATTACGGCAGGAAAGCAGGTGGTGATGAATACGCTGGTGCATCTCTCGAGCCGCTTTTCGGGTAAAGGTGAGGGTGAGAATCTGATGTACCTCAGCCTTTGCTTCCAACACGAGACGCAAAAAACGGTAACTGAGGACGGTCGTTTTTCCCGACCCCGCCCCTGCACTTACCACACAGTTGACGTCACAATGCACAGCCTCAAGCTGATGCTTATCCAGATTTGCCTTGCTCTGCAGCAAAAAGTCCTCAAATTTGCTCATCGGGTTGCAAACCTCCTTCGACAAAGCGGGCGGTAGTCACAACCACTGCAGTGTTGCTTGGATGGCGTAGCCATAAAGGCACCACCCTCAAGTGCATCGGAAATGGAGCTCAAACATCCATCAAGCAGCTCCTCTCCGAGCAGAGCTTCTTCACTATCTTCATACGTCCAGAGACTTCGGTACCGCTCTTCCTTGATGCTGTAATACGCGGCATGGGAAGCATCTGCTTTGAGCACCTGCTGGACCAATACCCGATAGAGCGGCAGCTGATAGGATTCAAGCGGCTCCTTGAGTCTCGTCATCGGTGCCTCTCCTTTCTTGTAGTCGATGACTGCATAGTGCCTGCCATCGGGGGGATTGAGACAGATGATGCGGTCGATGCGTCCATGCAAAAGCATGGCATCACGCTCAAAGGAGAGCTCATGCTCGAACAGAATCGATTGGGTGTGGCTGAACAGCTTTGCTTCCTGCTCGAGAATGGCAAGCACCTTCTCCCTGTACTCGGCGATGATCCAGCTGCGGATCGAAGGAGTGGGGCCTTCACTGCCATATAGCTCGGTGAGCGTGCTGTCGAACAACGAAGCAAGCTGATTGCGATACTGATCAAGCAATGCAGGATCAAAGTTCCCAACTGATGAGAAGAACCGTTGATAGACCAGGTGCAGCAGGTTCCCGATCATCAGATGGTCGACCCGCTGTACGTCAAAATCCTCTTTTGTGACCTTATAGAGGTAGTGAACAAGCCACGCATACGGACAGCGGTTGAAGAGATCTATTTTAGTAGGGGACAATTCAAGCAGTGCTTTTCCCTCACGCTCCTCAAGAAGCCGACTCACCAAGGTTTTTGGAATCGGATGGCGGGTGTAATCGTCTCTGCGCGGCAGGAGGGAGGTTCTAGAGGCTTGCAGGAAAAACCGTATCTGACTGTCCAAAGAGCGAGCCACCGCTCGCTGATTTTGGCTGTAGAGTTCCAGCTCTTGCAAATAGGGATCCTCAGAAAGGTTGGGACTTGATTCATGATTGAGCAGCGCATCCTCCTCCATGAACAAAGACGGTGGCAGCATCTCACCTTCATACCGCTTGGCATGGCAGGAGAGAGTGACCCTTCCATCGCCCAAACTAGCAGCAAGCAAGTTGGCCCTGGTGGTATCGATTTCCTTGCGATATGATTCCTCAATCTGAGAGGGAAGAAACGCAAGAGGCCTTTCAATGGTAGCGGCACTCTCCCCGTCCAGAGCAAGTATGAAGAGATGGTCTGCGATTACCGTCGCTGCCTGCGGCCAGGCATAGACGGCGATACCGCCTTTGCGCTGTTGCGGTACGTAGAGTTTAGTCTGAAGATAGGAGAGCAGGTAGGAAAAAAGGTTTGGATACACTACGAGCGAACATCGCTGCATGGCACTCTTGATGTGGTCGATGGCATCGAGGCAGAAGGAGTATACATCCTCACCCTCGGTACCCTTCCACTGCTCGGGTGTGAAATAGGTATCCTGGAAGTGGTTGAGCTTGCGTCTGAGCATCTCAATGTCATTTGCAGTTACAATGTCGATGATGCTCTGCTTCAGGCCGCGGTACCAGGAACGCAGGTCATTGTCTGCAAGCATTTGTGTGAATTGATCGTGTGTTTTCAACGAGCCATGGACGATTGACTTGTCCACCGCACGCCTGAGGAAGCGGTGATGCAACTCGCGGTCCTTATAAGGGATGCCGGGGTCGAGCAACAGGGACTTCAGGCTCTCCAGGCTGAATTGATTGTCATAGACCTCCTGCAGGCGCTGAAGGAACCTGCCGCTGGGGTACTGCAGGGCAAGCTTGCCCTCCCGGATGACCAAGGGAACATCGTACAACGCCGCCTCTTCCTCAAGCACGGGCAGCAGGATGTCCGAAGCTGCACAGCCGATGACGATGGAATGAGCGGAAACTCCTTCAGATAGCAGGCTGCGGATCCTGCGCAATGTTGTCTTGATTTCCATCACATGGTTGCCAAAGACTTCCAAGGTGGCAAGCTTTACCGCCGGAGTCGGACGCAAGGTCAACCAAGCTGGACAACCCAATGAAGTGAAGAGGTCTTGCGCCCCTCCGATGGTGTCGGTAAACAAAATGCAGTACCGTTTGGAAAGGTCCCAATCACCGCTCAGGCATGGCTGTGCATATCGTGGTTCGAAGAGCGAGTGTTCGGCTAGAAACTGCTGATACAGCTGGTAGAGCAAAAGCAGATCCCGCTGCATCTCATCGGCGAGCAAGGGGAGAGCCTCTGCTTCGATGGCTTCTCTCAGTGAGGGCAGAATCGAGGAAATATAGCTGATGAAACGGCCGTTTGCCTCCGGATATCGCGGATTGACCAAGCTGGGCAGGGCAAGCCCACCAGCAAGCATTTGGTGTACGAACAAACTTCTTATCAGGGAATTGGCGGGGACAAGGTGTTCTTCGTGCTTAAGAAACATCGAGCGGAAGGTATCGAAGGAGATTGCACGCTCGGAAAGTATTGCACGCTTGTTGCTGTGCAAGGCGTAGTCGACCAGATATGAGCGAGCCGCCACTTCGGTGGGAAACACACACACAAATCCTTCATCAAATGCTTGTTGTACGTAGCTACGTTTACTGCTCACCATGCATTGCAGTATACCATGATTGTGTGTAGGATAAGCCTGTGTGATGAAAAAAGCGATGAAAAATCTCCCTAAACACAGTGAAGTCGACACTACCTATGAAGCTAAGCCGTTGGCTTTCGCCTTGTCCATGGTACTTTCCTTGCTTATGTGGCTTTTGCTGGGCCCTTCGCTTTCCCGCCTGCTCCGACCACTGGGTATCCCCTACCTCACCGCCAATGCTCCATTTCTTGCAATGGTCGGCGGTTTCCTGGCATCCAAGCAGATTTTGCTCAAGCAGCCGCTGAAAAGCCTTCTCACCGACCACCCCGTGTTCCAGACATCGCTGTTCATCAAATCTTTTCTCATCTATTTCCTATCGGCGACAGCATTCCTGCTGGTTGACGTCCTGCTCAACCCGCATTACTACCAGCCGATGACGGGCTCGTCTCCATCGACATACCTGTTGATGCTGCCTTTGGTCCTTCTCCTCACCCCCCTGCAGACGAGTGCAGAGGAACTGGTGCTGCGCATGCTCCCGGTAAGGGCAATCAACAAGGGTCGGTTGAGTCGGGATTCAAGATTACAACTGGTCACCAGCTTGGTTTCAGCACTCCTGTTCGCCGTCCCCCACCTCGGCAACCTCGAACTGACAATCGCCTCGAACCGCTTGGTGGTCGTCCTCTACTATGCCCTCTTCGGCTTTGTGGTCACCTACCTGTGCTTGAAACACAGGGGCTTTGAAATTGCTCTGGCAATCCATGCGGCGAACAACCTCTTCATCGCCTTGGTCTGCAACCACCCATCATCCTCCCTTCCCAGCCTTCCGCTGCTCGAGACAAGCAGGCCGATCGGAACCGTATACGACCTCCGCCAGCTGTGCATCAGCCTAGCCTTGGTAGCATTACTTACCAGAAACCAAAAAGAAAGCTGACAACCAATCACTCCTATGGTATGGTACAAACCATGTATTTCAGAATAAAGGAGTCCTTATGCGCAGCAAATCCACTATATTGATCAGCATCGTTCTCATCTCAAGCACGTTGCTGTGGGCAGGCAATCTGCAGAAAGTCCATCCGCTTGACAGCCCCTTGTACCGTAATCTTGCCACCCTGTACATCCTGCAAGGCAAAGCCCTGCCTTCCACCTCCCTTCCCTATAATGAGGATGAGGCCAAACGGCTGCTCGATCGAATAGACAAAACCAACCTTACAAGCGAAGCCGAACTGGCATTGTACGAGGCAATCAGGAAGGAACTGCAACCAAGCAGAAAGCAAGCAGGAAATTTAGGCTACGATATCAATCTCGATCTCACAACCGAGGTGTATGCTCATATCAATACCTCCGATTTCACTGCAGAACAAGACTGGACGTATGGCTATGGAGAAAGAAAGAGCTTGGGGAACCTCAGTTTCGAAACCTGGCCCGTTGACTCCTTCTACAGCTATTTCGAGCTCTCGCTGATGAACAATTTCGGGGTAGTTTCACAACCCGGATATGATCCTACAAATCCCAATACCCAGCCCAATACGCTGTATGGAAAGTCACCCCTCACCACCAACATCATCATGGTCGAACCCAACAGGATTGAGAACATCGACCTCAACTTCCCCTACCGGGCCTTCGTCAGTCTGGGCTCTGAGCATTGGAACATACAGGTGGGAAGGGACAAGCTGAGCTGGGGGGCCGGCAAGAGCGGAAACCTGATGGTCAGCAACAACATGCCCTACCAGCAGTTCGGCAGGTTCACCACCGGTTTCGACCGCTTCAAGTACACCCTGCTCTCCTCGTTCTATACACATCCCCAAGTATACACTTCCAATTATATAGGAGCCAACGCCCAGGACATTTTGGCCGACGGCATCAAGATGTTCTTGGCCCACAGGGTTGAGTTCAGGTTCCTTCAGGACAAGCTTGGATTGGCTGTCAGTGAGTCAATGATGTATCAGAGCGCAACAGGGTCGATTGACCTGCGCTTTCTCAATCCCGTGGGGTTCTACCACAACCAGTACATCAGGGGCAACTCGAACTCCATGCTGGTTTTCGAGGCAGACTACACCCCGGTCAAGGCATTGAACCTCTATGCCCAACTGGCCATCGACGAGATTGCCTTTGGTGAGGATGTACCTCCTGCAGCCAACTCAAAACCCAATGCCTTCGGCTATCTGGCAGGATTGCAAGGAGCTCTTGGAATTGGTAAGGGAGTTTTCACCTACTCGCTGGAGGGTGCCTATACCGATCCATTCATGTACATGCGCGAGCAGTACGATCCAACTACCAAGCAGTTCGGAGTCGGCTACGATGTCATCGTACGGGTGCTCTCCCACAGTATGGAGAACCTGCGCTACTGGCAGGGCTACCCCTACGGAGGGGATGCCATCGTCGCCCAGCTGAACCTAGGGTACGAAAAGCCCGGCAAGATTCGACTGGAAGCGTCGACGATGTTCATGGTGCATGGAATCCTGGATATCAACAGCACGTGGACCTTGTACAATGGCTCGGGGACCATCGTAACCACTCCTACAACCGAGAACCCCTTCGACAACACGGAAACAGGGTCCATTTCCTACACCCTGCTTCCCACCTTTCTTGCCGAATATTCGCTGAACGATAACTTCAGCGGCATGGTGAACATCGCCGTCCCGATGATCTGGAACAAAGGCAATGACCCAAAAGCCTTCACCTATGATGTACAGCTGAGCCTAGGAGTAACGTACTCGATCTAAAGGCGGAATTCCCTTGCCTTGATACAGAGATGGACAATCTTGCTTTGTGGTTGTATCTTTATACCGTAGCAATGATTGTCCTCTTACAGAGAGAAAGGGGGATGCATCGTGAGAGTGCAGAAACATTCGGTTTTCAGCTTCCTGGCCCTGTTGTGGTTCGTAGCCTCTTCTCTGGTCGATGTCCTTTTTCCAAAGGAAATCTATTTATCGCCTGAACTCTATGCCACCTTCTACCCCAACGATGTCATCAATCTCTTCCTGGGCGGTGTTGCGTTGCTGCTGTCTACACTCAAGACAGTAAGAAAGAGTAGATTCTTCCTTCCTTTCCGATCAGGTATGCTGCTCTTCATCCTGTACAATGCAATTGCATCGGCCTACGCAAACACGAACGGCATGGACATCGTTCTGCTGCTCCTTGCAATTGCAGCGGTGCTGACACTGGTTGAGGCTGAAGAGTACCAAAATCTGCTTACTCTGGGATTCTCCCCTGGCCATGCAAAACGCTATGCATCCCTGCTCATCGTCATGGCCGGCCTCTTCATCCTGCGGGCAGCACTGCAGCTTTTCGGCAAAGAGGTTTCTCCCGGTGAGAAAGGGGTATCCCTTGCAGACGTCCTGCTCTGCACGCTGTGGCTTGCCAATGGAATCGGATTTCTCAGAAATGCTGCTAAATGCTTTATCGCAGCCTTCATCTGCTATATCCACGGCAGCCTGCTGTTTCTCTCACTTTTATTGCTTTTCATACTCCAACCGCTTCTATTGGGGACAGCATTCCCATTTGTTGACTTTGTCGTAATTGCAATGATGAGCACAGCCTTCTTCATACCCTTGGCACTCTTGGCTAAGGAGATGCAACAGCTCCCTTGAGAATAATGAAAGGTTTACACTCTTAACGCAACAGAGGCCACCGCAGTTGCGATGGCCTCTGAATACATTGCAATACTAATCTTACAGAACGCGGAAAGCGTCACGACCAGCGTACTTGGCGGTATCACCGAGGTAGTCCTCGATGCGCAGCAGCTGATTGTACTTTGCAAGACGGTCGGAGCGGCTCATGGAACCGGTCTTGATCTCACCGGTCTCGAGGGCGACTACGAGGTCGGCAATGAAGTTGTCCTCGGTCTCGCCGGAGCGGTGGGATACGACGGAAGTGTACCCGTTGCGCTTTGCAAGGTCGATGGCTTCAAAGGTCTCGGTGAGGGTGCCGATCTGGTTCACCTTGATCAGGATGGAGTTGGCTACGCCCTTCTCAAGACCCATCTTCAGTCTCTCGACGTTGGTTACGAACAAGTCGTCACCCACGAGCTGAACGCGGTCGCCGATACGGTCGGTGAGCATCTTCCAGCCTTCCCAGTCGTCCTCGGCCATGCCGTCTTCGATGCTGATGATCGGGTAGCGGTTGCTCCAGTCTTCCCACAGGTCAACCATCTGAGCGCTGGTCAGCTTCTCACCGGTGGTCCACTTGAGGGTATAGGTCTTGGTCTTCTCGTCATAGAGCTCGGAAGCGGCGGGGTCAAGGGCGATCATGAAATCACCATCGCGACCGGCGGTGTAACCTGCCTTCTTGATGGCTTCCATGATGACCTCGAGGGCCTCTTCGTTGGACTGCAGGTCGGGAGCGAAACCGCCCTCGTCACCTACAGAGGTATTGTACTTCTTTGCCTTCAGAACAGCCTTGAGGTTGTGGAACACTTCGGCGGTCCATCTCAGGCCTTCGCGAAGGGAGGGGGCTCCGATCGGCATGACCATGAATTCCTGGAAGTCCACCTTGTTGTCGCTGTGAGCACCACCGTTGAGGATGTTGGCCATCGGAACGGGAAGTGTGCAGGCGTGGTAGGCGCCAAGATACTTGTACAAAGGCAGGCCGAGGTAATCGGCGGCTGCACGGGCAACGGCCATGGAGACACCAAGGATTGCATTGGCGCCAAGCTTTGCCTTGTTGGGAGTACCGTCAAGAGCAATCATGGCACGGTCGATGGCGACCTGATCCAGAGCATCCATACCTTCAAGCTCGGGAGCGAGGATGTTGTTGACATTGTCGACAGCTTTCAGAACGCCCTTACCCAGATAGCGGCTCTTGTCCCCATCACGGAGCTCGACTGCTTCGTGAACACCGGTGGATGCTCCGGAGGGAACCGCTGCACGGCCCATGGAACCATCCTCAAGAATGACATCTACTTCTACGGTGGGATTACCACGTGAGTCAAGGATTTCCCTGGCTTCGATAAATTCAATAATGCTCATGAATACACTCCTAGTTTCGTAATTAAAATCACACTAAATATATTCGTATCTTTTAACGCTAATGTCAAGGCAAGCGACTTTCTTGGATTTCGTATCCTGCAATGCTTTTCATGAAATCCGACATGCAGCACAAGCATGAGAACCTGTCTGCTTTTAGCAAAAAAGCTGTCGATAATGTGTTGGATCTGTCTACTTCGGGAAACGCATGAGCAAGTGCACAGCGCTTGATCGCCTCCCTTGAAAAAGCAATAACCGACAGAACATTGAATCCCGAAGGATTTGAACCAGTACGAACGTGCAAGGTCAGACTCCATCGCTATTACAGAATCCATATCAAGCGGTTCACACTCTACTATGTTGTCCTCGATGGCACTATGGAAATACGTAGATTCGTATGGCCAAGACGAGACTACTCGAAGCTCCTCTAGCCAGATGAAAAAACAGGCGGTATGATACAAGCCATGGAAACTGTTGCCTACCACATGCCACCGCTTACCGAGGATCTGCTTGGGTCGATCATCTTTGCCATGGAGGACCAAGTCAGTGATTATTTTCTCGATCTCAAAGACGGATCTTTGATCAGCGAGGAAGAGATGCGTTACCTTGAGGAGGATGAAGAGGCGGAGGAGAGCTTTTCTGATGAGCGCTTTGTCTCAATTCCCGATTGGGAGCCCTCGGATGGCTTTCATCTGATGGAAATGTTCGCCAATCGCGTACGCAACCCCCTGTATAGAGAACGTCTGCTCTCTTGCTTGAACAGCGGCAAAGGGGTCTTCCGTAAATTCAAGGATGCCCTTGGAGAACTGCCGGTTCTGGAGAGAAAGTGGTTCTCCTTCAAGGATGAACAGCTCAAGCGTGTAGTTATAACCTGGTATCGGGAGCAGGAGGGAACGCTGGGGTTGCTGAAACTGAAGGAGGATGTGGAGGACCTGACGGAGGACATCCTTTTGGAGGATTTCACCTTCGAAACCTTTGAGGGAACCCCCTCCAGCGAAATCGAAGCCTTCATACAGATAATTCTCGAGGAACTGGAGAACGGCAGGGAACAGGAAGGCCTTGCAAGCCTGTTGCTTTCACGCAGGTTCGAAAGCGAGATGCCCCAGCACTACCAGCTTGCACGAAGTCAGGATGGTAATCTTGCGGCCATGCTCGCCTACATCCCGCTTACCGATGCAGTGGTGGAGGTTCCTTTCTTCGCGGTGAAGCAGGAGTGCCGGGGCTTGGGCCTTTTCCGATTATTGTTCGACGCCTTCAGCCGCCAGATGGCACGCTTTCACTACCGCACGATCATCGTCAATCTTGCAGGATCAGCGGTCTCCTTGGAACGGATATTCTCCCCCTTCTCAGCCCAGACGGCCACCAAGCAGATGGTGCTTTCAACAAGTACGTGGAACAGCAACCACCCCAGCAGCGAAGAAGCTTTTCTCTAGGGTACTACAAACGATGCCCCTCTTCGGGTACACTGAAGTATCTGGGAGGATCTACTACTATGCGCGTCACCATCTGTGAAGACAAACACGACATGGGCTATCAGGCTGCCAAGCTCGGCATTTCCCTTATCAAGGAAGCAATCGAGCAGAAGGGCCGGGCGGTTGTCGTTGTAGCCACCGGACTCAGCCAATTCTCCCTCTACGCACATTTGGGAGATGCCGACCTTGATTGGAGCAAGGTCGAGGCTTTCGGCCTGACCGAGTATGTGAACCTGCCTGACACCCATCCTTCAAGCTTTCGCTACTACCTCAAGACCCGCTTCGTCAAGAAAGTGCAGAACCTCGGCTCTTTTTATGCGATCAACGGCGATGCCGAAAACCTGCATGCAGAAGTCGAGCGTCTCAACACCCTGATACGGGAAAAAGATGTCGATGTCGCCTTTTTAGGCATCGGTGAGAACGGGCATATCGGTTTCAACGACCCTCCGGCGAACTTTGAGACCAACGACCCCTACATCATCGTCGACCTGGAGGAACGTTGCCGCCGTCAGCAGGTCAGCGAGGGCTGGTTCCCCACCCTCGACGAAGTTCCACAGAAAGCCATCACCATGTCGGTGCGCCAGATTCTCAGGGCCAAGAACCTGATCTGCTCGGTTCCCGACCAGCGCAAGGCACGGGCTGTGGCCATGTGCCTGTACGACCAGATTTCCGTCTATGCACCCTGCGCGGCGCTTCGCACCAAGAAGGAGTGCACCCTGCTCTTGGATAAAACCTCATCCATGCTGATCATGGGAGACAGAAGGTAGCAAATCTGCTGAAAAATCCTACAAAAGAAGAAGAAAAATCGCCGTCCTCTTGCATCTAATATATTAGTATGCTAGAGTATTAGTATAAACATAGTATGGAGGCAATCACCATGATGCATATGTCACTTCGTTGGTTCGGCTCAAAGCACGATACCGTCTCATTGGAAAAAATCAAGCAGATTCCCGGCGTAGAGGGAGTAATCACCACCCTGTACGATATACCCGCAGGCCAGGTATGGCCGCTTGCACGCATCCAGGCTCTTAAGGCTGAAGTAGAGGCATCGGGCTTGAAGATATTGGGCATCGAAAGTGTCAACATTCATGACTCCATCAAGATCGGCAGTCCGGACCGCGAAGCGTACATCGCCAACTACATCGAGACGCTGGACAATTTGGGCAAAGAGGGCATCACCACCGTTTGCTACAACTTCATGCCCGTCTTCGACTGGACCCGCACCGATCTGTTCAAGAAGCGCCCCGACGGCTCGACCGTTCTTGCCTACGACCAGAAAATCGTTGATGCAATCGACCCCGAGGTATTTTTCAACCAGACCAACTCCAGTGCACAGGGCTTTGAGATGCCTGGTTGGGAACCGGAGCGCCTTGCAAAGGTGAAGGACCTGTTCGAAGCCTACAAGGACGTCAGTGAGGAGAAGCTTTTTGACAACCTGGTGTACTTCCTCAAGGCCATCCAGCCGACCTGCGAGAAATGGGGCATCAAGATGGCGATCCATCCCGATGATCCGGCCTGGCCCGTATTCGGACTGCCGCGCATCATCACCAGCAAGGAGAAGATCCTGAAAGTCATGAAAGCTGTGGACGCCCCCTTCAACGGGCTCACATTCTGTGCAGGTTCCTTCGGCACCAATCCGAAGAATGATCTGCCGGGCATCATCCGCTCTCTTCCTGGAAGAATCCACTTCGCTCACATCCGCAATCTCCACCACTTTGAAAGCGGTGTATTTGAAGAAGCGGCACACCTGTCCAGCGACGGCTCCTTTGATCTGTATGAAATTGTAAAAGCGCTGCATGACATTGGCTTTGAAGGTCCTGCCCGCCCCGACCACGGTAGAATGATCTGGGGAGAGGTAGCCATGCCTGGATATGGCTTGTATGACCGTGCTTTGGGAGCCTCCTACATCCTTGGGTTGTATGAAGCCATCCAGAAGAACGAGCAGAGGCAGTAAAGATGGCGACCATTGTCCGAGTTACAGCATCGGAGGAGATTTACCAGACGCTCCGTTCGGAAATTCTTTCCCTTCGGTTCAAGCCTGGCGAGGAACTGAATCTGCAGCTGCTGTCCACGCAGCTGCAGGTCAGCCGCTCTCCTGTTCGCGATGCATTGATGCGCCTTTCAAGCGACAACCTGGTCGACATCTTCCCCCAGAAGGGAACCAGGGTCTCCCTGATCAACCTCAAGCAGGTGGAAGAGGAGCGCTTCTTGCGTAAAAGCCTGGAAGAGAATGCGGTAAAAAAGTTCATCTATCAGGGAAGGCCCGAGCATTTTTCAGCAATGGATAAAGCTATCGAGAGCCAGATCGAGGCCATGAAGAGCAACGACTTCATCACCTTCCTGGACGAGGACGACCGATTCCACTCCACTATCTTCAATGCCATCGGCATGCAGAGAATCTGGTCGATCATCAAGGCACAGGGAGGCAACCATCACCGCATCCGCCTCCTCTCCTTCTATGAGAAGAATGTCCTTTCCAACATTATCGAACAACACAAAAACATGGTGGAAGCCCTCAGATCCAAGCAATTGGATGTGATGCTCAACCTCGAGGACAAACACTTGTCCAAACTTCTGCAGGAAACCGAGTGCATGGTCGGACGCTATCCCTCGTATTTCAAGCAGGAGAACGGCTACAGCGGCCTGCAATTACGGGTTGCCAACCAATAGGAGTCATAGATGAAACTTACTGATTCAGGATTGCAAGAAAGAAGCAGCTGGGAAGCCAAAGGCTACACACTCCCATCCTTCGACCGTGCTGCCATGCAGCAGGAGACCAGGAAGAATCCCCTATGGGTTCACTTTGGTGCGGGCAATATCTTCCGGGTTTTCCCTGCAGCCCTGCAGCAGCAGCTGCTTAATGAGGGCTTGAGCAAGGCCGGCATCATCGTAGGTGAAGGCTTCGACTACCAGATCATCGACAAGGTGTATGCCAAGCACGACAACCTCACCCTCATGGTGACACTGAAGAGCGACGGCTCGATCGAGAAGGAAGTCATCGCCTCGGTGGCCTACGCCTATAAGTGTGACCCGCAGTTCGAGGAGGAGTGGAAGTTCTTCAGCGAAACCTTCACCAAGCCCAGTTTGCAGATGGTGAGCTTCACCATCACCGAAAAAGGCTACTCACTGAAGGGCGGCAACGGCGCCTATTATCCCCAGGTCGTCGAGGACCTGGCAAACGGCCCGTCCAAGCCGATCATGTTCCTCTCCAAGCTCACCGCCCTGGTCTATAAACGCTATCAGGCCAAGGCTGGAAAACTCGCCTTGGTGAGTATGGACAACTGCTCGCACAACGGCCAGAAACTCTACGATGCGGTGATGGAAATCGCCCGCATCTGGGAACAGAACGGCCTGGTCGAGAAGGGTTTCTGCAGCTATCTGGACAACAGCGTCTCCTTCCCTTGGTCGATGATCGACAAAATCACCCCGCGCCCGGACGCCAAGGTGGAGGCAATGCTCAAGGCCGACGGCTTTGAGGACACCACGCTTGTCATCACCGACAAGAACACCTACACCGCCCCCTTCGTAAACGCAGAACAGTCTCAGTACCTTGTCATCGAGGACCTGTTTGCCAATGGAAGACCCGCCCTTGAAAAGGCCGGTGTCTACTTCACCGATCGCGACACCGTCAACAAGGTGGAGCGGATGAAGGTGACAACCTGCCTCAATCCCTTGCACACCGCCCTTGCAATCTTTGGATGCCTGTTGGGGCACACCCTGATCAGCGAGGAGATGCGGGATGCCGAGTTGAAGAAGCTCGTTGAAGGCATCGGATATACTGAAGGAATGCCGGTGGTCGTCGACCCGAAGATTCTCGATCCCAAGGCTTTCATCAGCGAGGTCCTGAACACGCGTTTCCCCAATCCGTTCATGCCCGACACCCCCCAGCGCATTGCCACCGACACGTCCCAGAAGCTTGCCATTCGTTTCGGTGAGACGATCAAGGCATACGATGCCGATCCCAAGCTTGAGGTGAAGAATCTGAAACTCATCCCGTTGGTATTCGCCGGATGGCTGCGCTATCTGATGGCCATCGACGATGAGCTGAACAGCTTCACTCCCAGTTCCGATCCACGTCTTGCTGAGGCGCAGGCCTATGTGAAAGACATCAGGATCGGAGACAAGCCAACGGTTGAGCAGCTCAAGGGACTGCTTTCGGATGCAACGATCTTCGGTGTCGATTTGCTCGAGCTTGGACTTGCCGACTTGGTTGTTTCCTACTTCACCAGCCTCATTGAAGGCAAGGGTGCAGTACGCAGGACCTTGCAACAGTACGTCCATTGATGAATACTTCCCTTCAGGGGAGGATGTATGAATACTACTCATAAGCGCCTCGCTCTCGAGGCGCTCTATCTTATTGGAGGGACTGCGTTGGCAGGGTTTGCCGTCGCAGTCTTCATTACCCCGGCCAAAATCGCCAGTGGAGGCGTAAACGGGGTGGCGACCATCATCTACCACCTCAGCGGCTGGGATACCGGCTTTGTCATGCTCTTGATCAGCGTACCGCTCTTTCTGATCGGCATGTCGATCTTTGGAAAAACCTACGGGGCGAAAAGTCTTGCAGGAACCCTGCTGCTCAGCCTCTGGGTCAGTCTCTTCGGCCAGTTGACCGATTACAACGGCTTCCTTCCCTACATCGACCGTATGGACACCCTCCTTTCGGCCATATTCGGAGGAGTGTTGCTGGGCGGCGGCATCGGTATTGTCATGCGATCAGGTGCAAACACCGGAGGAACGGACATCATCGCCCAGATTCTCTCGCGCTTTACACCGCTTCCGTTGGGAACCGCACTGTTTCTCAGCGACGCATCGGTGATCGTACTGGGCGCGGTGGTCTTCGGCCTCGAACGGGCATTATTTGCCGTAATCACCCTCTATCTCTCAGGTCAGATGGTCAATTTCGTCGTCATGAACCTCGGCACCAAGTATGCAAAAACCGCCTACATCGTCAGTGAGCGTCACGAGGCCATCGGCAAGAGGATTATTACTGAACTTCACCACGGTGGAACGCTGATCAGCGGCGTTGGTATTTTCACCGGACGCGAGCGGACCATGCTGCTGGCGGTGGTGCACAACCAGCAGATCAACCACCTCACCCAGATTGTCCACCAAGAGGACCCGAAAGCTTTCATGTTCGTACATGAAACCTATCAAGCCCTGGGCGAGGGGTTCGTACCGATGCAGAAGTTGATCAAGCTAGAAGAAAAGCGGAGCAAGCAAAACCGTCCAAATCGCTGACAAGCTGATGGAAATGGAGCTCATGGCGCCCTCGATCTCACCGATTTCGAGGGCTTTGCTTGTGCCCAAGGCGTGGCTGCACGCCCCGATGCCGACCCCGTGGGCCACCGGGTCGGTGATACCGAATACTTTAGGCAGCACCGGTGCCAGCAGGTTTCCCGCAAGGCCTGTGATAATCGTCGAGGCGATGGTCAATGCCGGAATGCCGCCGAACTGCTCGGTGAGTGCGATTGCCACCGGAGTGGTGACCGACTTGGAAAGCAGACTGGCCAGTATCGTTCGGTCCAGGCCCAGAAGGTCGCAGCTGATGCGCACCGTCGCCAACGCAGCAACTGCGCCCGCAAGCGTTCCTAGAAGTACAGGAAGGAAGGAGCCCAGCAAGGTCTTGCGCTGACGATAGATGGTCAAGGCCAACACTGCAGTGACAGGGGCAAGGAACATGAGAATGAAGGAAGAGCCTTCCTCATATACTTCAACTGGGATACCGAAGGCGCTCAGAAAGCCTACGACCAGCAGCATGGCGATGATCAGGGGATTGGCCAGGGGCGTTTTCAGTTTCTTGTTCACCCACATCCCGATTCTGAAAGCTACGATGGACAGTGCTATGCCAAACAAGGGGGAGCTGAGAATCTCAAGCATGCCTCCTCCCTGCCAGTGCTTTCTGCACCCGGCCCACAAGCACCACCGTCCAGCTTGCAGCTGCAAAACAGGTGATGACACTGACGATATTGACGAGCAGCAACTGCCACCAGATGCTGTTGATGATGTCCATATAACGGATGATGCTCACCCCGGGGGGAATGAAGAAGAAGGTCATGTTGCGCAGCATGAAATCCGCACTTTCACCGAGGGCTTGCTCCTTGAGAAGCTTGGTTGAGAGCAGGACAAGAACCAGCAGCATGCTGACGACACTGCCGGGAAATGAGAATGGAAGGAGAGCGGAAATCAGATCTCCCACCAAACAAAGGCCAAAGATTACTGCAAGCTGGGTGAGGTATTTCATGAGCCTTTACCATACCCTATTGGAAGGCTTTCTGGGAAGAGGTAGTATGGACGGAGGAGGCAGCACATGAACAACATACTACAGAGTCTGCTCAGCAGACGCAGCGTTCGGAATTTCACCGACCGGCAGATACAGGATGAGGAGCTGGACTTGATTTTACAGGCGGCAATTCTTGCCCCGAACGGAAGAAACCAGGAGCCATGGCACTTCACAGCCTTGCAGGATGCAAAGAAACTGAGAAAGCTCGATGAGCTGGTCGTGGGCAAAGGCGCATCCTTCTTCTACTACGCCCCTACTTTGATCCTCGTATCCATCCAGGAAGGCAATGCTTATGAGAAGGAGGATACCGCCTGTGCACTGACCAACATGATGCAGGCCGCCCATGCCCTGGGATTGGGATCGGTGTGGTGCAACCGCATCAACGGCAATCATGAGCTCGATACAAAGCTGGGCGAATTCGGCATTCCCCAAGGCTATCGTGTAACCGGCACCCTGGCGGTGGGGTACATCAAGGGAGAGCTGCCGCCAGGAAGAATTCCCAAGGAAGGGACGATTACCATCGTCCGTTCGTAACCTCCCCATCGGTACGTGGTTCCTCTCCTAGAGAGCTGCCGGTTTTCAAGCCTGCAGCTCTCGGGTATACTCGGGTTCTTGAAGGAGAGGCAACGATGGCGAAGCAGAAAAAGACAAATCGTATACAAAAACAAGTGGGAAAGGCGAAGAAGCGGGGCAAGCGACTGCTTATACTGCTTACCGTCCTCATCGTGCTTTGGATCCTCACCCTGATTTTCGCCCCCAACGAGCAACCGTCACTTCAAAGCTCTTCCACCTACATACAAGATTTGGAACTTCCGCTCCATCAAAAGGGAGATCCGGTGGTAAGCCACCCGGGATACACCCTTCTCTATGACGAGGAGCATGAGCAGCCGCGCTGGGTGGCCTACCATCTCAGCCGCGAAGAGCTGTACGGCAGTCATGATCGGGGGGATGACTTCAGGGCCGATCCTTCCATCCTTACCGGCTCAGCAACACTGGACGATTACCGAGGCAGCGGCTATGATCGCGGCCACCTGATTCCTGCAGCCGACCTGTCCTGGTCTGAGGATGCTATGAGCGGTTCCTTTTATATGAGCAACATGAGCCCGCAGGTCGGTGATTTCAACCGGGGAATTTGGAGCAAGCTCGAAGCAACCGTACGCAATTTCGCCGATACCGAAGGAGCCGTATACGTAGTAACCGGACCGGTGCTCACCGACGGCCCGTACAAGACCATCGGCAAGAACAAGGTATCGGTGCCCAATGCCTACTACAAGGTGGTTCTCGACTATCAAGAACCTGAATACAAGGCCATCGGCTTCGTGCTGCCCAACGAGGGCTCCAAGAAGGACCTGCAGACATTCACAACGAGCATAGACGAGGTTGAGGAGCTTACCGGCCTCGACTTCTTCCACCGGTTGAAGGACACAGAAGAGAATGAACTTGAGGCATCGTTCGATGTTTCTCAGTGGGACTTCTCCACCTTCAGTGCAAGCGCAAAGGACCGCGAAGCATTCCAGGCAGGAAACCTACCTGCAAAGGTGCAGGACAAGCCATCAGGAATCTACTCGTTTGCAAAAGGTACGCTGTCGACCATTCTGTACGTAGTGAAGAAAGAGAGTGTGAACATCATCGAGCTCTTCGTTCCCAAGGCTACACTCAGAGAGGCTGCACCCTTCCTCTATTGAATCGAGGAGAAGAGCGAGGCGAAGCTACTTGCTTTGCGGTAGAATACTGGAGGGCGTAACAGAGGAGCTTCGATGCAGTGCCTGCCCCCATGGTACTCGACCTTGGTAAAGAGGTGCACCCACTCGTCATCAGGAAGCGTTACGACAACCGAATTGGCGCCGGCTTCCAAGACAGGAGCAACCAAGAGGTCCCGCCCCAAGAGGTAGGAATCCTTTACACTCATGAACGATTCCAGTTCATAGTGCAAGAAGATCGGTCTGATAACCGGAATTCCCTGGTCTGCGTTCTCGGCAACCAGATGCATCAGATAGGGCTTGAGCTGCACATGCACATCAGTCATCCGGGCAATTGCCTCGATGGTTTCCTGATCACTGTCAAACTGCCAGTTGTCCTTGGGTCGATTTCCCTCATGAGTGCGCATCAAGGGCGAGAAGGCTGCCTGTTCGGCCCACCGAATCAAGAGCTCCTTGCTGCGCTTCATGCCGTAGAGTGTGGTGTAGCCCCCGATGTCACTATGATTGAGGCCCATGCCGCTCATCGCAAGCGACAGGGTTGCCGTGAGGACTGAAGGAAGGCCGTCGTCCTCGGACCAATCCACATTCTGATCCCCCGCCCACATCATCGGGCATGAAGCAAGGCTCTGGACACATCCGGCACGCATGAAAAAGAGGATCTCATCACTCTTGCCGCACTCCTCTATCGCAGCCTTGTTGACCTCGGCCCAGTAGCCCGGCCACCTGTTGTGCTCGAGCATGGCGTCTTTGCCCCCTGCGAGCACCACATCGGTAGGAAGGTACTCTCCAAAGTCGGCCATCCAACCGGACAGGCCGAAGCCAATGAGCTCGCGCTTTATCACTTCCTTATACCAGGCAACCGCTTCAGGTTTGGTGAAATCCACAATGGCCGCATCGAACTCACCGAAGTCGACCAGGTAAACCGAACCATCCACCCGCTTTCCCAGCAAGTCCAGACGCAAGGCTTCCTCATAGAGCGGGTGATCGACAAGCACATAGGGGTTGATATACCCCAACACACGCACGCCTTCCTCTCTCAAACGTACAATTTCTCGATCCAAGCCCGGGTAGAGCTGCCGGTCCCACTGCCAGTTCCACCTCAGGCGCTTGCCGAAGCTGGTGTACTTCTCCCCTTCCCAATCCTGAAGCCACAGAGCGGCAACCTTGACAGAAGCGTTCTGCATTTTCTCAAGCTTCTCCAAACATGTCTGGGTTCCACCTTGCATTCCCAGGATAATGCCGTCGTACACCCAGGAGGGAAGGTATTGCTGTCTTCCAAGCAAACGGGAGATGTCCTGAACCACTTCCAACAGGGTGGGCTTGACCGATATCACAATACCTGCCGGGACATCCCAGAACTCAAGCTGGTGACAGCCGGGATTGGAGAAATCAAAGTCGGCATACCCATAGGTATCGGCATGCACGAAGTAACGTCGGCTTGAGACGAAGGTGGGCTGCGGGTAGAAGGTGGTGTGATAGTCCCCTCCTGCACGGTCGAGGCGGTCGGCCGTCCGGGTGATTTCAGTCTGCTTGTTTCTGCCCACACCCTGTTCCTGCGTCCAAAGGGGGTAGTTTTTCCCCCTGAGGTTGAAGTGGGAGAACTGCTCCCCGCAACCCCATACACACTCTTGTTCAGTGGCGAAGAGTCGAAGGGCCAGCCGGTTATAGGGGGCAGGGAGAGGGGAACAGCGCAGGTGCAGACGCCCGTCGCGCTCGCTCAGCTCCAGGGAGAAGGACGTTTGCCCTGCAGAGAACGTAAGCGTTGAAACTCCCCTTCCTTCGCTGTACGACTCACTGAGCAGATAGGAACCAAGGGGCAACGTAGTTATCGTCTCATCCTCGATGAAGTAGTTGCCCCGATACATGTCCACCGTCTCTTTCCCCTGCTTCAGGGTGATGAGTGGACAGCTGTCGCTGTGTTCGAGAATCTTGAGTTGGTTGTAGAAGACGGAGAGCCTGCCGTTCTGCTTGGAAAAGCTGATCATACCTACCCCTTCACCCCACCGGCGGTCAAACCACCGATGATCTTGTCATGGAGAAACACGTAGCCTACGATGCTGGGAATTATGGTGATGATCACCGCTGCATACATGCTTGCATAGTCGGTGATGAACTGGCTGGTGAAGAACTTGATGCCGAGTTGAATGGTCCTCGATTCGATCGAGGAGGTAAGCAGCATGGCCATCAGAAACTCATTCCAGCTGTAGATGAAGCAGAAGGTTGCCGCGGTGACAAGGCCTGAACGTGAGAGCGGGAGGATGATCACCGAGAATCGCTTGAAGAAGCCGCAGCCGTCGATGACACTCGCCTCCTCCAGCTCCCGGGGAATGGACTTCATGAAGGCGGTGACCAGAAAAATCGAGACTGGAATATTCACCGCAGTATAGACAAGCACCAGTGCAAGCAAGGTGTTGTACAACCCGCTCTTGGTGATGAAGGAGAAGTAGGGAACCATGAAGGAGATGACGGGAACCAGGACTCCGGCGGTAAATACAGTATACAGCACATCGCGGCCTCGAAAGCGTTCACGGGAAAGAATGAAGGAAGCCATGGCGGTCACGATGCTGTTGAGAATGACGGCGCTGGCTGCAACCACCACCGAATTGAGCAAGAGCCGTGGCAGGCTCGCCATGGCAAGGGCCTTGGCATAGTTGACCCACTGTAATTTCTCAGGCCAGCCGAAGGGGTTGGTCTGCAGCTCCAAATTCGTCCTCAGCGAGCTGACCAACAACCAGAGAAGGGGCAGCAGTGCTACGGCAAGCAGGGAAACCAGAAGAATCCACTTCAGGAGGTTGGCGATGATTTGAGCCGGTGCATAATAGTGTTTCATCATCATCTCCTATTGCGCCATCTCGCTCATCGGATCCGAAGAGCCGAAGATCTTGCGAAGGACGGTGATCACCACCGTTCCCATCAGTATCAGAAATACCCCGGCAGTACTGGCCTCGCTGTACCGCAGTGCATCCATTTTCAGATAGAGGTCGATTCCCATGGTGGTGGTGGCATACGCCGGGCCGCCGCCGGTCATCAGGAAGGTCGATTCAAAGTGACGCATGCCATAGGCCATGGCCAGCGTCATGGTAGTGATGAGGCTGCCCCGCAGCATCGGAAGAGTGATGTTCAATTCCTGCTGGAAGGTGCTTGCCCCGTCGATCTCGGCGGCTTCGTAGAGCGAGCGGGGAATATTCATTGCCGAGGCGAGCAGGATGATCATAAAATACCCGATATAGATGACAGTCTGGAAAATAACAGCAAAGAGAGCGGTATCGGGGTTGCCCAGCCAGTTTCTCTTCTCTGCACCAAACAAGGCACCCAGTATTGCATTCAAAGGACCCTCCACATTGTATATGGCTACCCAGACCATCGCCAAGGCGACGGTGGAGATGACGTTGGGAAGGTAGTAAATGGTTCTCAATGAGCGCCAGAAGTGAGGCTTTCGCACCAGGATCATGGCAACCAGGCAGGCCAGGGGAACTTGGATGAACCCTTGTGAAAGAGCCCATATCACATTGTTTCCCAGAGCCTTGCGAAAGGTTGGATCGCCGAGCAGCTTGGTATAGTTGGCAAGACCGTTGAATTTCATCGACCCGATTCCTCTCCAACTGGTGAAACTCGTGTAGATGGTAAAGAGGAATGGATAGATGAAAAAGAAGAAAAACAAGATGGAGACCGGCAGCAAGAACAAAACTCTCGCCCCCCAGACCCGACTTCGCTGTGTACCGACTGCTTGCATATCGTGCTCCTGATTAGCTGCATGAAATGCCGCCGTCTCGCGACGGCAGCACGACAGGATGTTTCTAGCGTTCGATCTTGCGGTCGACCAGAGCGCAGAACTCTTCTGCACTGATGCGTCCGAGGGCAAGAGCTCCGAGCTGCTGGGCAAACTCCAGCGTTACTTCTGCACCAAGGGCTGCTTCGAGGTCGAAGGCTGTGGTCTTGGCTGCGTCGGCAACATCATAGAATTGCTTCTGCAGGGCCTTGACCGGACGATAATCGGTCTTGATGGCGAACATGGCACCACTGGTCTCGGCAATCTTGGAGATGGAGGGTGCACTGGTCAGGAACTTGAGGAAGTCGACAATTGCTGCCTCGCGCGCCTTATCCTTTGAGGAGGCTGCACAGATGTTGGCCTGCAGACGGCTGATCATGAAGTCCTTGGTGGAACCTGCGGCAGGAAGACCTGCAATCTTGATGGAGTTGAAGAACGGAGTGGCGGCAAGGTCTGCACGGCCGGCATACCAAGGCCCGTTGGAGAAGACTGCGGTGCGACCGGCGAGGAAGTGACCGCCGCTTCCGCCTGCTCCCAGTCCGACTGCATCAGTGGTGGAGTATTCGACGATCATGCGCTTGGTCAGCTTGGCTGCCTCAACGAATGCAGGATCGGTAAAGCTCTTGTCCCATACATTGGTTCCACCCAAGGAGACGGCGAAATGGCTGAACCAGATCATGGAGGTCCAAGCATTGGTATCGCCGGTCATCTGACTGGTCGGGGTGATTCCGGCGGCCTTCAGCTTGTCAAAGGCGGAGAACATGCCCTCAATGGTGGTCGGAAGCTCGGAAATACCGGCTTTCTTGAAGGCATCCATGTTGTACCAGATCGGCAGGATGGCAGTCTCCATCGGCAACGATTTAAGCATCCCGTCGACGGTGGACTGCTCGATCGAGCCGGCATCGAAGCTCTGCTTCCAAGGAGTATCCATGACCTTTGCAAAATCCATGAGCAGGTTGCTTTGGTAGAAGGTGGCGGTAGTCGGATTGAACTTGATCGTGAAGATGTCAGCCGGTGCCTGACCTGCAGCAAGGCTGGTTCTCACCTTCTGCTCGTAGGCGTTGTAGTCGGGCTGTGGTTCAACGACGACCTTGATTTTGCCGGCATTCTTGGCATTGTACTCAGCCACCAAGGCTTCAACGGCGGGGGCCTTGCTGTCGTTTCCGACCCAAATGCTTGCCCAGCGCAGCTCGATCTCTTTGGCAGGCGCATTCTCAACCTGACCCTGGGCAACAAGCGGGAAGACCAGGCAGAGCATCAGCAGAAGGGCGATTAATCTCGATTTTTTCAACATAGCAATCTCCTTTGTATCCTATTTTTGCCTTACAGGCAAAAAGTTTGTATGGTAATGGATGAAAAAGGCATATGAATCTAGCAAATCACCTTCCAACCCTTGATCTTGGCAACCAATTCCAGGGCCCGGATATAGGTGCCGTACACCACCGATGAGTGATGGGCAAGACCGTTGTCCAGAACAAGGTTCAAGACATCTTTAACCGGCCTGTCGAACACCACTTTCATGTAGGTACCCTTGAGCAGCTTCTCCATCGGAATGGCCTTTGCCTTCTGCAGGAACATCCGATATCCACCACGGGCTGAATCGATGCGAAGCACTGAAAGCTCTCCGCTTTTAAGTACAAAGTCGGCGGTCACACCCTTGCCGCCGGCAAAGTAGGTGTCCAGACTGCGATTGCACACGCCGTCCCACAGGTTGCATGGGGCAACCCCGCAATGCCAAAACAGGGCGAAATCCTGTTCGAAATCAACTTGGGAGAAATCAAAAAGGAAAGGGGTTTCTGCTCCAAGGGCCTTGTGGGCGATCATCGAAAGGGCCCCGTCGATATCCCCTTCGCAGGCGAGTATCAGACCTTCGGACTGCAACAACGACATCGCTGCACAAGGAGAGACTCCGAAGTCCCGGGCGAACTCGGGCCAACAGCGGATGGCAAGGGCGGACAGGCCGTTTGCATGGTAGAATGCATCCAGCTTTGCAGATAGTCGGGAGACCTTGTCCAATTGGTATGCAGACAGTGTTGAGACATCAAAGGTGTCGGCAAGCTGCTTTCGCCTTCGTGAAACCTCTTCATCACGTACCTCATAGTTGTGCACTTCACTCAGTTCATAGTGATCGACCAAGGCACCCGTCTGTCCGAACAGCAGGTTGTCCTGTACCCCGACATTGAAGAATCCGTCGGCCCGGTAGCCGATGATGCCGATCTTCGATCCTTTCATCGCCTTGATCACCCGCAGGGCATCGATCCAATCCTGATCTACGGTATTCTGGATGATGACCGTGTAGTCATCGAACCCGCTCTTATAGAGGTTTGAGGCATTGAGGTTCACTCCGCACACTGAATTAAGCCGGATCTTCCCCCCGTTGTACGGCAGCTCGGGAAGTCCCCACAAAAGGACGGGAACCGCAAGCTCGCGCTTGAGCATGAGAACCAGATGGCCCAGATGGAACGTACCGGAGATGCAGATCAGCCCATCGACGTGCTCGCCGGCGAGCTTCTTGGCTGCTGCCAGCCCATCCTCCTGGCTGATCACCAGCTCATCAATGAAGCACCACTGGACCGCTTCGACGCTCTTCAAGTCTTCGCGAATCTTGGAATAGAGCTCCCCTGCTGCACCAAAGTCATAGGTTTTTCTGGCAAGGCACACGACTGCTATCTTGACGGGATGTTTCACGCTCTGCTCCTTATGGATGGAAGGGAGAAGGCCGAGCTTCACCCTATATAGTTACTTTCCATAAGTAAGTAAATACCACAATACTGTGTTCGTCAATGAAAACTTTCGTTTTTTTAGCGGAAGTACTCCTGCAACACCAAGTCGCTAGCTCCCTTTTGGGCGAGCAACGGATCGTAGGCGGTGGCGAAAATCCTCGGTTTCTCACAGCAGAAGGCATCGGGTTCGCTCATCAGGTGCTCGACCTGCTCACAGAGGGCCTGCGCGACTGTCTCACAACATCCTACGAAGAGGAATGATTTTGGTGCCAGCAGGCGGGTGAGAACCTTCATCGCAATTACCAGATACCCTGCAGCCCGTTCAATGGTTCGCTTTGCTGCCGCATCGCCTTCTTGCAGCTTCTCATCGAGCCCCTCGAACAGGGCCAACCGCAGTTCCACCGAATTCGGGTCGAGGTCCTGCAGATACGCCTGCAGACAACCACGACTGCCGCAGCTGCAGCGCGGGCCGTCGCTGTCGATGGGAATGTGGCCGCACTCGATCGTCTGGTTTTGGCTGTTCACATAGATCTCATCGTCATGGACAAAAGCCCCGTTCACCCCGGTTCTCAGCAGGAAGGTAAACATGCTGCCGCTATGATCGAATCCCCCGTAGCGGTACTCGCTGAAGGCAAGCGCGCTGCAGTTGTTGTGAATCATCACCGCAAGGCCGAGCCGGCTCGACAGCTCGTCAACCAGTGCAATATCCTTCATGCCCTCGATACGGGGATAGTAGCGCACCCGCTGTTGGGCAAGGTCCACCTGGCCGGGGGCGGCAACCCCAACCCCGATGACCTTCTTTTTGGGGATGGACAGTTCGCCGAGTATCCGGTTGATCTCACCTACAATGAGGTCGATGACCTGGCTTGCCCCAACCGACTCGGCAAGCGGATGCATGACCGAATAGATACGCTCTCCTTGGAAGTCGAAGACACCAAGGGATAGGAAGGCGGTCCAGAATTCGAGGCCCACCGTGTAGCGCGCATGCTTGGAAACCACATAGAGCACAGGTCGTCTGCCCTTCTTGGCCACCGTCTCCTCCCCGTTGCTTTGAGCGGGAACTATGAGGCCCTCCTCTTCAAGGGAGGAGAATATGCGAAAAATAGTAGGGGCTTTCAACCCGGTTTTTTGGACGACTTCCGATTGGCTGGTTCCCAGATTCTTGGAAGCGTGAATCAGCGAGAGCACCATATTCTGATTATGGACCCGCAAATCTGATGCCCTCAGTGGATTTCCTTGCATTGCACCCTCCCTTGTGGGACCAGTCTAATCCCATCGATGAAAAAAATCCACAAGAAGTGACTTTACAAGCTGGAAGGAATGGAATATATTTACTTTCACTAAGTAACTAAAAGAGAGGTATCTTCATGCTCACCTCGCAGGAACTGCAGCAACTCTCGGATTTTGCCAAGGAAATCCGCAAAAAAACCCTGTATGCCATTGGAAATCTCGGCGTCGGACACATCGGTGGCTCCCTCTCGATCGCCGACTTGTTGGCCCTGCTCTACGGCAAGGTGATGCGTATCGATCCCGACAATCCACAATGGGAGCAACGGGACTTGCTCGTATTGTCCAAGGGGCATGCAGGACCCGCCTTGTACGCAACCCTGGCGCTCAAGGGCTATTTCCCCTTATCCGAGCTGGACACCCTCAATGTGGGAGGAACCAACCTGCCCAGTCACTGCGACCGGACCAAGACGCCGGGCATCGACATGACCACCGGCTCTCTCGGCCAAGGCCTGAGTGCTGCCTGCGGCCTTGCGTATGCACGCAGAGTCGACGGCAATACGTGCCATGTCTATGCCATCATCGGTGACGGCGAATCACAGGAAGGACAGAACTGGGAAGCGGCGATGTTTGCTTCCCACTACAAGCTCGACCACCTTATTACCTTTACCGACAACAACAAGATGCAGATCGACGGATTGACCGAGCAGATTATGGGACTGGGCGACCTTGAGGCGAAGTGGAACAGTTTCGGCTGGTTCACCCAGCGGGTCGACGGGCATGATCTGAAAGCGATGGATGAAGCCATCGAGCGAGCCAAGGCACAATCGGGCAAACCCTCGATGATCATATTGGACACCATCAAGGGCAAAGGCGCTTCGTTCTGCGAGGGAAAGGTGACCAACCACAATATGAACTTCGATCTGCAAACCGCCAATGCGGCGATTGCCGAGCTGGGATAAGGAGGAAATGATGGAAACCAAGGAGATGCGTGCAGTCTACTGCGACACCCTTATCGAGCTTGCACAATCGGATGAGAGGATCATGGTGGTGGAAGCGGACCTCATGCGTGCAACCGGCACCATGAAATTCAAGGAAGCCTACCCCGAGCGTGCGGTGGACGTCGGGGTGGCCGAGGCAAACCTGGTGGGGGTGAGCTCAGGGCTCAGCGCCGGAGGGAAGATTCCCTTTGCCGCAACCTTTGGGTGCTTTGCATCACGCAGGGCGTTTGACCAGTTCTTCCTCTCGGCAAACTATGCCAAATTGAATGTCAAACTGGTGGGAACAGACCCCGGCATCAGTGCAGCATTCAACGGGGGAACGCACATGCCTTTCGAAGACATCGGTCTGATGCGCATGATACCGGGCCTGACCATCGTCGAGCCGTCCGACCCCGTCAGCCTCAAGGCACTGACCAAAGCAGCGGCACAGATTGAAGGATGCGTGTACATGCGCCTGCACCGAAAGGCAGTCGCTGCGCTGTACGAAGAGGGAGAATCATTCACCCTGGGCAAAGGCAAAGTGCTTGCCGACGGAAGCGACGTCACCATCATAGCCCTGGGGGCCATCCTGGTTCCCGAGGCCCTCAAGGCACGACAGTTGCTCACGCAGCAAGGGTATGAGGCTGCAGTAATCGACATGCATACCGTCAAACCCTTGGATGAGGAGCTCATCCTCTCCTATGCCAGGAAAACAGGGTGCATTGTGACGGCTGAGAACCACCAAACGGCCGGAGGATTGGGAAGTGCAGTTGCAAACTTCCTTTCTCAAACCCATCCCACCCCGATGGCGATGGTGGGAATCCACGATGAATTCGGTCAGGTAGGCACACAAGCCTGGCTTGCTCAGCACTACCGTCTCACAGCAGAAGAAATTTCACGCAAGGCTCTTGCACTGATCAAGGGCAGGAAGGAGTGACGTATGACCATAGCAATTGCAAGCGACCTCAGCGGCTTTCCCCTCAAGAAGGAGTTGGTCGAGCATCTGAAAGAGAGCGGTTACACCGTCCTTGATTTCGGCATCGAAAACGAGAACGCTCCCCAGCCCTACTTCATCCAGGCCCCCAAGGTAGCCAAGGCGATCCAGGAGGGAAAAGCGGAGAAAGGGATTTTGGTCTGCGGGACCGGACAAGGAATGGCCATTGTGGCAAACAAGCACAAAGGCATCTACGCTTGTGTGGTGGATGACATTTTCAGTGCAGAGCGATCGAAGATCGTCAATAATGCCAATGTCATCACGCTCGGCGGTTGGATCACAGCCCCCTTTGCGGGGAAGCAGATCGTCGATGCATGGCTTGCCATGAGTTTTACCCAGAAGATGGAGTTCAAGAAAGACTTCCTGACCAACGCCTTCGCCCAGGTCCAGGCGATCGAGGAGGAGAACCTCAAATGATTGAAAGCCTGCAGAGTACTGTTCACATCCTCAGCGTATCCGATCTGGACGCCGACACACTATCACAGATACTCACCTTTTCAGCGAACAAGGCAGGCAGGCCCACCGTCTGTGCAGTCATAGACAACGCACCCATTCCCGCCAAGGATGTACTGCTCAAGGATCTGGAGCGCCATGCAATCGTACACCGGTTCGACCAAGTGCAACCGAATCCCCGGACGGTGGATATCATGCGCATGTATGAAGACCCCGAATTTGCATCATGCGATGTGGTACTGGGTATCGGGGGAGGCAGCACTCTCGACTCCGCAAAGGCTCTGGCAATGCTCGCTTCCAATGGGGGGAGTCTTGCCGAGTACCTTGGGAACAAGCCGCTGCGTACGATCACCGAACGTGCAAAAACTCTCGTTCTGATCCCGACCACCGCCGGTACGGGATCGGAGGTGACCAAGGTCGGCGTCTACACCGATCCCCTTGGAAGGAAGTACACCCTCGGCTCGCCCTTGATGAGCGCCCGCACGGCAGTCTTGGCTTCCTCGCTGCTGGAGGGCGTTCCCCCATCTCTCTGTGCTGCTACAGGCTTGGATGCCTTGGACCATGCATTGGAATCAATTTGGAACAAGAATAGTACCCCGTTGACCAAAACAATAGCCCGTAATGCTGCTATTGAGATACTTGAAACACTGCCAAAGCTGTATCAGGCCATCAAAAAGCAGAGTCCCGACAAGCAATCTCTCATCCGATCGATGCTCGCCGCATCCACGAAAGCAGGAATTGCCTTCAACCTTACCGGAACAGCCGCCGGGCATGCCATCTCTTTCATTCTCAGCGAGGAGTGGCATGTTCCCCACGGCCTGGCATGCGCCTTCACGTTGCTGGAAGTCTTCGATTGGGCGGTACAGGACGAGTCGAATCGAAAAGAACTTGCCCAAATAGGCAAGCATTTCCATCCGACTTTCGGAGATGACCAAGCCCTGGAAGCTCTGAGAGAAGACATTTCCTCCCTGATGCAAAGACTCGCAATACCAACCAAATTTGCGGACATCAAGGTGGATCTCACCGACCTATCGGTCTTTGATCGCTGCCTTGACGATCCGAAGCTGCTCAACCAGCTTCCGCCTCTGGGCAAGAAAGATCTCCATCGCATCATCGAGGCCAAGCGATGAGTGCCATCCTGGCAAGCGGAGTGGTCGTGTTGATCACCCACGCACTTGAGGCTGTAACCGGCTTCGGGTGCGCCGTCCTTGCCATGCCCTTTGTCAGCGCCCTGCTCGGGGTGAAAACGGCTGTGAAGGTTATTACCATCCTGGCATGGCTGTTGGCACTGTACCTTGCAGTACGCAATTACCGCAGGATCGACTTCAAGCAATATGCAATCATTACCGGATGCATGCTCGCAGGTCTTCCAGTGGGCATGTACCTCTTTCGCAGCCAGGATACATCCGTCCTTTCAATCATCCTGGCCGTCTTTATTGTGCTTGTATCGGTAAGCCAGCTGTACCGACTCCTGCATAAAGGAGAACAAGCCGAACTTCCTCAGGGAGGAAGGGCGCTTTTCTACTACCTGTTGCTTGTGCTGGGGGGCATCGTTCATGGCATGTTCTCCTCCGGCGGCCCCCTGGTGGTGTTGTACGCCACCCGCGCCCTCCCGGACAAGGGCTCGTTTCGAGCTACGCTCTGCCTGCTGTGGACGACGCTGAACACCATCATCATCGCAACCTACCTGGCTGAAGGTTCTCTTGATCAGGGCACGGTCAACACGACCGCCCTGCTCATACCCTTTGTTGCGGCGGGCGTCATCATTGGAGAACGGGTGCACGACAAGGTTGATGAGAGAAAGTTCTCCCTCATTGTGTTTTCCATGCTATTGTTGACCGGAATCTTCATGTTGGCATTTACGAGGTAAACCATGCACCCATCTTTCTATCGAGTTCCCGACGCACTGATCACTGAGAATCCCCATCGTATGATTCACCGCATCGACTCATCCCGTTTCAACCAATACGGGACGTTGCTGCCTGATCTGAAGGTAACAGACCTCATTGAAACAGCTCAAAAACTCACGGCAATTCCACAGGAGGGCAACGTCTATGTTGCCTCACTACCAGAATTGGAAGCCCTCGCCGAGACTGCAAGCCTGCAGTCCTACTTCAATGGACAGAGTATCCAGGTTGGATACTGCAACGGACGCAATATCTCGATCAACGGGGCCGAGTATCACAAAAGTCCCGAGCTGTTCATCGCTGTAACCGACTGTCTTCAATTCCTGACCCCGTTCAACCAGCTCAAGGATTTCAGAGCAGTGCATACAAATGCTGCAGAACTCTTCTACTTTCCCAAGGGCTCGGTGGCTCTCATCAAGGAGAAGGTGCTGCACCTTGCTCCGTTGTGTGTGCATCAAGAGGGATTCAAATCCATCATCGTCCTGCCAAAAGGAACCAATGAGCCGCTTGACACAGGTATTGTCCACAACCCGGAGAACGATGAGGACAAGCTGTTGTTCAAGCAGAACAAGTGGATGCTCGCCCATCCCGACCGCATCCAGCTTACCAGCCAAGGGGTGACGGTAGGACTTGAGGGAGAGAATCTCAGTATCAGGCCGCTGAACTAAAAAGGACCGGCCGAAACGGCCGGTCTGACGAGTAGGGACACTGAAGGCCGCTCTCAGGCGGCCTTCAGGTGAACATTACTTGGAAATGAGCATGGTCTTGGGATCGAGGCTGACCCCCATAGGCTTTTCGACCATCTCCCCATGAGCCTTCACTGCAGTCATGACTACCTTGTCACGCTCCTCATTATAGATAAGTCCGATCAGGACATCGATCAAGTCAACATACTTATGCATGGTATTGGGAACACCATACTTGTCATACACCACATCGGCACGAACAGGAGATACGCTGAACCACACCTCCAGATTCATGCTCTGGGCGAACTGCTTTATTTTCTTGACATCGTCCTCTGTTGCGATGGTCAGCTTGTACCCATCGAAGAGAATTGCGTCTGCTTTGAAAGAACCATGCTTGATCAAGGTTTCCAGACTGGAAAGCACCTTTTCAATGGTGACATTTTCCTGGCTGAAGTTCATGACCACACGGTTGGAGAGAATATTATTGTACACCGATGCTGCATCATCAAGACTGCGGCCTTCGGAAACTTCCCGGAAGACTTCCTTGTACCAATTGATGACGTGCTCGACATTGCCGGAGAAAGAGACGTGGATGACATGCTCACCCCTGAGCAGTTTATCGGTGGCCAGGTGTACCAGACATGCTGTTTTCCCAACCCCGTGACGAGAAACGAGGACCCCGAGGTTTCCACGACCGAGCCCGCCGCCCAGTGACTCATCAAAAACGCGAAGAGGACTCAAGTCGTTCAACTCTTGAATTTCCATATTGCTCACCTCCAAGTAGTATTTAGGTTCCCCCTTAGTATACTATGGAAATCGCCGATTGGGTACAAATTTACACAGAGGCCCAAAGAAGAACCCCCACAGGGAGGTATCTCCTTATGGGGGTTGTATTGTAATTTGAAGAGAAGCTTACTTCTGATCTCGCTTGCGCTTTTCCTGGTAATCCTTCTTCAGCTGCTCGGAAACACCGGAAGGTACGCGGCCGTACTTGCCGATTTCCATGGTGAACTCGCCCTTTCCCTGTGTCAGGGAGCGGAGCACCGTGGAGTAGCCGAACATCTCGGAGAGGGGAACCTCAGCGAGAACAGTACACATGGCATTGTCTTCGGTGGAGCTGACGATCAAACCACGTCTCTGGTTGATCGAAGCAAATACACCGCCCTGGAACTCGTTCGGGGCAACAACTTCGACCTTCATGATCGGCTCAAGGATGACAGGCTTCGCCTTCTCAAAGGCTTCGCGGAAAGCACCCAAGGCAGCGGTCTGGAAGGCTTGGTCTGAGGAGTCAACCGGGTGCCAGGCACCATCGTTGACCACAGCCTTGACTCCGATGACCGGGAAGCCGACCTGGCTGCCCTTCTTGACAGCGAGCTGGAAACCCTTGTCACAGGAAGGAATATACTCGGTCGGAATGGCTCCACCCTTGACCTCGTCCACAAACTCGTAGTCCTTGTACTCTTCGCCCTCGACAGGATCCGGAAGCGGCTCGAAATATCCGGCGACACGTGCGTACTGACCGGAACCACCAGTCTGCTTCTTGTGGGTGTAGTTGAAGTCGGCACGGGCTGTGATGGCCTCGCGGTAGGCAACCTCGGGTTGACCGACCTCGACCTCGGCCTTGTACTCGCGCTTCATACGCTCGACATAGACTTCAAGGTGCAGCTCGCCCATACCCTGGATGATCGTCTGATTGGACTCAGGGTCTACATAACTGCGGAACGTCGGGTCTTCCTTGGTAAAGCGGTTGAGAGCCTTACCCATATTGTCGGAAGCCTTCTTGTCCACCGGCTTGATGGCCAGTGAGATAACAGGATTGGGGACGTACATGGAGGAGAGGGAGTAGTTGAGTTTCGGATCGCAGAACGTGTCACCACTGGCGCACTCGATGCCAAAGAGGGCTGCAATTTCACCGCAACCGGCTTCAGTCAAGTCTTCCATGGCGGCAGCATGCATGCGGATCAAGCGACCAACACGGAACTTCTTCTTGGATCGGGTGTTGTAGAGCTCATCGCCCTTCTTCACCTTACCCTGATAGACACGAATGTAGGTAAGCTGACCGTACTGGCCGTCTTCAAGTTTGAAAGCAAGAATGACAGGAGGAAGATCGTCGTCGGACTTGAGGATGACCTCTTCTTCGTTCTTGTCCAGATCGAGAGCCCTGTTCACAACTTCGGTAGGATTGGGCAGGTAGCTGACTACTGCATCGAGCAATGCCTGGATGCCCTTGTTCTTGTAGGCCGAGCCCATGAATACCGGGCAGAGCTCAAGACGGATGGTAGCATCGTGAATCGCCTTGCGCAGAAGTTCAACAGTTACATTGTCCTCAAGCATGGCTTCCATCAGCTCATCGGAGCACATGGAAACACCGTCAAGCAATTCTTCACGCTTGGCAGTAGCTTCTTCCAAGAGGTGGGCGGGAATCTCTTCTTCGCGAACCTGGTCGGCGTTTGCTCCGGCATCGAAGTAGAGAGCCTTCATGGTCACCAAGTCAACGACACCTTCAAGACGTTCCTCAAGCCCGATGGGAATCTGCATCAAAACAGCATTCAGGCCGAGCTTCTCAACGAGCTGCTTCTTGACGCGGTACGGATTGGCACCGGTTCGGTCGCACTTGTTGATGAAAGCAATACGGGGAACATGGTAGCGCTTCATCTGCCGGTCGACGGTGATCGACTGGCTCTGCACACCACCTACGGAGCAAAGTACCAATACGGCACCGTCAAGTACGCGCAGCGAGCGCTCGACTTCAATGGTGAAGTCGACGTGGCCCGGAGTGTCGATGACGTTGATCTCCGTGCCTTTCCAAGTGACGTTAGTTGCAGCTGAGGCAATCGTAATGCCCCGTTCACGCTCGAGCTCCATGCTATCCATGGTGGCGCCAACGCCATCCTTACCACGAACTTCATGAATTTCGTGGATCTTATTGCAGTAGTAGAGGATGCGTTCGGAGAGAGTCGTCTTTCCCGAGTCAATGTGGGCACTGATTCCGATGTTCCTCAAGTTTTGCAAACTAGCCATTCTGTATAACCTCTATAAAATAGAATAAAAACGAATCCACAGGTATCCCTGCAGTTCCGAACAACACCCGATGAAAAGGTCTTTCTTCCTTTACACACATCAGGTTAGCTTCTGAAGGGATTGGAAGGGACAAAGAACTATCTCAGCTGTCCCACCGTACCCCGTGGATAATAGTATATCTGCTTATTTTGTGCAATCCCTTTTCCCAATACAATCCTTTTCCGACTCGACACTTGTGTGCTACAATGGCTCTGAGGTGTGCCATGGAAACGATTTTCACAAAGATTTTGAAAGGGGAAATACCCAGTGTTAAACTTCATGAGGACGAACTTTGCTTTGCCATCCTCGACATCAATCCAGTCAACAAAGGGCACCTGTTGCTGATCACCAACGAGCCCTATCCTGATCTGCAGTCATGCCCTGACGAAGTTCTCGCCCATCTGATAAGACTGGCAAAATTAGCTGATGCAAAGCTCAGGGAGCACCTGCACTGCGACGCCACCAACTTGGTTGTAAACAATGGCAGGGAGAGCGGACAGGAAGTACCTCACTTTCATCTGCACGTAATACCACGCTGGAAGGGCGATCATAAAAACATCCAGCTATCGAAAGAGACCTATACCGACGGCCAGATGGCCGAGTATGGAAAACAATTGGAGTTCTAGCTATGCGTGCATGCCATCACTGTCACACGCCTATCGACGCCATGACCGGCATCGGGTATTCGACGCTCTGCCCAACCTGCTCAAAAAGCCTGCACAGTTGCGTCAACTGTCGTTTTTACAGCCCCGGAATCTATCACGACTGCCTTGAAGGAGTGGAAGAGTATATCGAGGATAAGATGGAGGCAAACTATTGCGACTCTTTCATGCTTGGAGAGGACTCCAAAGAGGAAGCAAAGCGCAAAGAACAAGCCAAGGCACGGGCTGAGGCTTTCTTCAACTTCTAAGGACACGGAACACTATGAACAAACGCTGGTTACTGCCCATTCTTCTCGTCATTCTCCTCTTTACCGCCGGCTGCCAAAGCTATACAGCCCGGCAGGGAAAGTCTGCCATAACCATTCCTGCCGCCGACGAGGTGCAGGTGGTCACCAAGTACTCCACCTTGGAAGCAGAAAGACAAGCAATCCTCGAAGCCGAGCTTGCCAGGCAAGAATTCGAGCAGGAGGCCGAGGCAGCGAGAGTCAAAGCTGAGCAGGAAGCCTTGAGAGCACAACAGCAACGAGAGGTGGAAGAAAGGCGGCTGCTTGAGCAGCAACAGCTGGAGCAGAGCAGACAGCAGGCATGGGACGAAGCCCAGGCCACCATTGCCTCGCTGACTGAAAAGAATGCATTACTGGAACAATCCAAGAAGGACCTTGAAAGCCGCCTCGATACAACCCTCCAGGCATTGGCCGCGAGTAAAGGAGAGTCGGGATCCACCAGCGAACAGCTGGTTTCAACCATGCAGCAACTGGATGACCTGACCCAAGCCTACCAAACCCTTACCTATCATGCGAATGAGCTGGAAGGACTGTTGACCGAGCAACAGGTCATCAATCGTGAACTGCAACGCGTGCTCGCCGAAAACGAGGAAGCAAGGCTTGCCAATGAATCATCTATGCAGAGCCAGCATGCACTAGAGGTGCAAATCCTGCAGGCAACCATCCAAAATCTCGGAGAAGAGATGGCCATCCTGAAAATCCAGCTGGAAGAGAAAGCCTCGACCCTGGAAGAGAAACTCAGGCTTGAGCAGGAACGTGAAGCAGAAGCCAAGCGGCTTGCAGAACAAAAGCAACAGGAGCTTGCCCAGCGGGAAGCCGAACAGCAACGATTGGAGGAAGAGGAGAGAATCAGGGAAGCTGCGCTGCAGGCACAGTATCGACAGATTCCCCCATTGGCTTCCCTCACCTTCCCCAGAGTATATGCAACCGACACCCCCACCATATTGCTCACAGATCAAAGCCAGTTGCACGTCATGCTGCTCCCCCTCGATGATACCCCTTGGAGTGAGAAGGGTATGGCCTTGGAGGTCAAGAACAGCATCAAGGACCTCTCCTATCCTGTGATATTCCTAACAGGTCACATGCAGAATGTCATCGACGTGGTACGAGAGATCGGAGTGCATGCCGTATTGGTGGACGGGGGAGCCATCATCACCACGCTGCCTATCGTCAGCTCCAGCAAACATGGTGCCAGCGTGCAATTCAGCGAGAAGAAGACGCTCAGACTAGCACTCTCCTACCTGCCCGAGTATGAGGTGCTCTCCACCTTCGCATCCGGTGGTGATTGGAAAGCAATCCAAAAGGAGATCACCGGCTCACGACAGGAGAAGCTGAAAGCTATTATTGGTGAAGGTTCGATCACCGAGCCGACACTCATCGCTTCGAGTCTCTTCGAGCCTTCGCATCAGGATTGGAATACCTTCAGTCCGATTACCTATCGGCAAGTCGATTACCTCTGGCCGCTGACCACCCTGCTGGAAGATGAGCAGTTCTACGATGCCTATCGGGCAACGCACTTTTCCAGTGCAACCGATGCTGGAAACACATTCCTTAAAGGCAATCTCAAGGAACGTATAGACTATCTGTTCAGCCGCAAGCTGCTTCCTCTCTCCTCCTCCATGCTTACCATCGGAGGCGAGTCGGTCGCCGATGCGAACGGCATCGCACGCTACGGTCTCGTCGCTTCCTTCCTTGTCCCTTAGGGTTCGTCCACCACGACAGCTTCAGCCTCGATCGTCCGGGTGCTGAACTGTCGGTTGATCTTGCGGATGCGGTACGACCAGAGAATCATACCAAGACCTGTAGCAATAAGCACAACCCCGAAGAGCTTTATCAGCATGCTGCCGATTTGCTCGGGGAATACGAACAACAGAACCGCCACGATCAAGGAAAATACACCTTCGGAAAGCAGCCCTGAAATGGCAATGTCGCTCTTTCTCAAGAGCAGAGCATCAAGGAAGGAGATGACTGCAGAGAATACCAGCTCAACAGCGATGACATACAAGAGAATCTTCCAGCTCACATCGGCAGCAGCCAAAGGAACAATGACAGCCACCAAGCCCAGCCCCAGACTGATCAGGGCCTTGATGAGTGTAGCGGTCTTTGTCCGCTTACCCAGGTTGTAGCGTTTCAGTGAAAACAGGGAGGTCAAGCCCGACCCAGCCAAGAACATGCCAAGAATAGAGATGAAAATCCTGATGAATGAGTCCTGTTGGAACATCAAGAAAATACCCAGAATGGTAAGCAACGCCCCGAAGAGGGTTGAAAGCATCAAGTGGCGTTTAAGAAAACTATCCTGCATTGACAACTCCTTATTCCGGTATTGCACCACCGGAGGGTTTTTCTTTATGGTACAGACAAGCACAACCTAAGTAAAGGATGACAGAGCATGTACCGCTATCTTTTCTTTGACGCAGATGGAACCTTGTTCGACTTCGAACAGGCTGAGTACCAGGCTTTCGCCCTGATGGCACAAGAGATGGGCCTTCCCATCGAAGGCGAACACTTTTTGCAGTACAAAGCCTGCAATGCATCCTGCTGGAAGGAGTTTGAAAGGGGAACGCTGACACTGGATTCGCTGAAGACCAAGCGGTTTGAACGTTTCAGTGCAGAGACCAACCTCCCTTTGGATCCAGTTTTTGCTTCCCAAAGCTACCAACATCACCTTGCAGCACAGGGCATATTGTTCGACCACAGCCTGCCCGTACTCTCAACTCTCGTTTCACGGGGCTACACCCTCTTCATCGCAACCAACGGCATCGCCGATGTGCAGTGGGGCCGGTTCAAGAAAAGCGGCATCACACACTTCTTTCAGGATATTTTCATCAGCGAGGAGCTTGGCTGCCAGAAACCCGATACCCGGTACTTCACAGCAATGCTGGAACGCTCACAACTGAAGGAAAAGAAACAGCACTGCCTGATGATCGGAGACAGCCCGGCAAGCGACATACAAGGGGCGGTGGACAGCGGCATCGATTCACTGTGGTACAATCCCCACAACCAGGCACTACCTTCACCGCTGAAGGCAACATACACGGTGCATCGGCTTGAGGAGATACTGAACTTGCTTACAAAGCCTGTTTAATCGCCTTAAGTTCGACTTCCACAATCAAAAGGGTGTTGGGTTCAATGGTTTGCGTCCCGTCCTTCCCATAGGCAAGGTCTGGATGAATCCAGAAACGATATTTGGAGCCGACGTTCATGAGCTTCACCCCTTCGATGAATCCCGGTACCATGATCGCCTTCAACTGGAATGTTGAACTCTGAGAACGTTCATAGCTGCTGTCGATTATCCTGCCATTGGAAAGCATGATCTGGTAATCGACTTCGACAATGCTCTCCTCGGTGGGCATATCACCCTGCCCTTCAGCCAATACCTCATATTGCAGACCTGACTCCGTGGAATTGACTTTCTCTCGAGTGGCGTTGTTTGCAAGGAAATCCTCGGCGGTTTTCAGATTCTTTTCGGCAAGGACTTCAAGCTCCTGCTGGGCTATCTGAAGCATGTTGGTCTGCACTTCATACAGGATTTGGCTCATCTCCTCCTGGGAGAAGAACCCTTTCTGCTTTGCTGAATCCAAGGCACCCTTGGCGAAATACGAAGCATCCAGATTGCCAAAGCCCTGCTGTTGCAGTGTTGCATAGAGCATATACCCGTAGGTGTAGCTGAAGCGGTCATCCAAATCGACAGGCTTGATCAGGTCATTGATGAGATCAGTCTCTCGTATGATCGGTTTCTGAGTTGCAGCGGGTACACTCGGCGGTGCAACCTGGGGAACATCCTCTTTGGAACAACCGATAAGCAGGAGCATCAAGAGATAGGGTGCGAGGCGCACGGCCATATAATTCTTCACGGTTTGTCCTTCCGTTTTACATGATTTACCCCCCACCTTTCCATAAGGAAAGAAAAAGGCTCTTCAGTCACCCCAAGATGAAGAGGCTTGCAAGGGAGGCTTGCATACAGGAAACTGTACCCCACCTCCAACGAAACGTCCAGTAAAAAGAATGTAAACTAGACTAATAAGCGAAAACACTCCCCTGTTGGCTATCAATGGCCACGATGGCGGGGAATTTTTCAACCTCCAGAAGTAAAAGAGCTTCCGGCCCGAGGTGTTCGAATGCGATTATTCGGGCGGACTTCACCGTAGAGGCATAAAGTGCCCCACATCCACCGAAGGCCTGAAGGTATACAGCCTTGTTTCGCCTGATGGCATCAACCACACTCTGGCTGCGCGGTCCTTTTCCGATCATGACTTTCAAGCCATGATCAAGCAACAGTGGCGAGAAAGGGTCCATTCTCGCGCTGGTGGTTGGTCCGCAGGAACCGATCACCTTCCCTTCGGGAGCAGGCGAAGGACCCATATAATAGATGGCCTCTCCTTCAAGTGAAAACGGGAGGTCCTCATTGCGCTGAATGCATTCAAAGAGCAGACTGTGAACCTGGTCACGTCCCACATAGAGTTTTCCGGTTAAAAGGACCTGATCATATGCCTTCAGGCTGGCAATGTCTCCCTCGGAGAGCGGAAGCTGCAGTTCACGCATCCTCTCCCTCCTTCCATTCTACGACAGCCTTTCGGTCGGCCCAACAGTTGATCGATACGGCAAGAGGAAGACCTGCTATGTGGGTGCTCTCCTCTTCAATGGCGACATGCAAGGCCGTGATGGATCCCCCGAGCCCGCCGCTGCCGATGCCCAGGCTCTGGATTGCGGCGAGTATGTCCTGTTCCAACTTAGCATACCGCGGATCACTGTGAGAGAGACGAACGTCACGAAGCAGGGCGCGTTTGCTCAGGTATGCCGCCCTATCCATCGTGCCTCCCAACCCCACTCCGACAAAAATCGGCGGGCAGGGTTTACCTCCGGCCGTCTTGACTATCTGCTTGACTGCCTCCACTACCGCTTCTTTGCCGCCGGTGGGATTGAGCATCCTTACCGAGCTGCAGTTCTCACTGCCGAAGCCCTTGAGGAGAATCCGGATCTGAAGACCGTTGCCGTCGACACTGTTCCACCAGATGACCGGCGGCAGATTGGTTTGCGTGTTGATTCGGTCGAAAACCGGCTCCTTAACAATCGAGCGACGGAAATACGCCTGCTCCACCGCCATACTGCAGCCTTCCATAATGGATGCTTCAATCTCTCTGAGAGAGAGGGGACAGCTTCGCCCCACATCTGCAAAGACCAACAACAGCCCGGTATCCTGACACATCGGCAACCCGGTTTCCTTTGCAAGCGCAAGGTTTTTCAGAATTGCCTGCAGCACAGCCTTGGGCGCCTCGAACTGTTCCCTCTCAAATGCCGTTTGGATGGCAGCGAGCACATCCTCATCCAGTTCCACCACAGCATGCTTGAGAGCGTCTCGTATGCGTTCAGCGAGTTTCATCCATCTCATCCTTCCAATTCGGATCATAAAGCCACGGGCGGTCGGTAAAATAGGATCCGACCAGCTTGAGAAACAGGAGGACCACCGCAACACCGACCACCAGACCCATGAAATCGGCGGCCAGGTCGAGCCACTCACGTGTCCTTCCAAACCGTGGTTGCAGCAACTCCACCACTCCGCCGAGAATCAGGCCTGTCACCAAGGTGTACATGATCGACCGCCCCGCCCAACTGGTGATATGCAAGGTTGAGTGAACCTTTGTCCGGGACTTGCGTTGCTTGCCTGAGCCTGGTATCTGCAGTGTCGCCAAAAAGAAGGAGAACCCAAAGGCTGCATAAGCCGCCATATGGTCGCCCTTATCGGCAAACGGTATCCAAGAGATGTTTGGATAGGTCTCCTTGGGCATGAAGGAAAACACCATGATGAGGCTGACCACTAAAAGCGTGAGTACAATACCTGTTATTCGGACTATCCTTTGCAATGGAATCCTTCCACTCATACCAAATCCCCTTGTACCCAGCCATGTGTTTGCATACTACGCGTTACCTGTTCAAGAAACTGGTGCTTATCAGGAAACGACCGAGGAGAAACACGTCTATGACTAGGAGTTTCGCACATCATCCGCTCGATGACAACCGAGCCCTCCAGATGCCGGAGAAAGAAAATACAATCACTGACATGACGTTTCAGTGAAGCAGTACACACCTCTCCCTGCCGATGCCAAGCATCCAAGCGCGTCCCCGTACAGACATGCAGGTTATGGATTTTCACTGCATCACTGTGCACCCGATTAACCAACCTTGCCGTTGCAAGATAGTCATCACGTCCTTCATACGGGAGTCCAAGCATCACATGAGTACAAACACCGATACTGCGCAAATGTAACGCTTCTACTGCACGAATATAACATTCTGTGTCATGATTTCGCCCCAAAAGGTCCAGACTGCACTGGTTTGCACTCTCCAGACCAATCTCAACCCAGACCTTTTCCACTTGGTCGGTGTACGATGCCAACAGCTCAACAACCTGCTCGGACAAACAGTCGGGACGGGTGGAGACGATGAACTCCACGAATGGGCCGCAGGTCAAAGCGGCATCGAACAACGCCTTTAGGTTCTCGATGCTGTCGTAGGTATTGGTATAGGACTGAAAGTAAAGGCTGAATCGCTGGGCTTTATATCGTCGCTTTACAAAAGCCTTACCCCGCTCGATCTGGGATTGAATGAGACCGATCCGCTCTCCAAGCGATTTGGTTGCAACATTGCTCGCACAGGCAACGTCATCGCCGGTAAAACCCAATCTGCTCAAGGCGTGTTCTTCGGTGCGATGATAGACAGCCGAGCTCCCTCTTCCATCGCAAAAGGCACAGCCGCCTGTTCCATCACTATGGCGGTTCGGACACGAAAAGAGTGCATCAACCCCAATTCGATAGACACGACTTCCATACACACTGCCAAGGTGTCGTGCATAGCTTTGATACGGGAGCTCCATCAATACACTCCGACAGCGATGGTAACAAAACCCCCCAGACTGGCTCCGAAACTGAGCAGAACCTCCCCAAGGGGTGCCACCAGGCCCAGAACAACACCCAATCCCATATCCCAGACCATAGTGGAGAAGTAGCTGTCATCGGCAGGAGGAATGGCTGTATAAGGGTCGTAGGAGTCAAAGAAGCCGGTGCGCAAAATGACCTTGCAATAGGTGGGGTATCCAAGAACTTCGCTCAGGCGATGCTGCCAACTCAGTCCTGCATAGAGTGCATCACGTTTGAGTGACAGGGGGCTGTACCCGGGAATTCCTTCGACGATTCCCAGATCGGCGTAACTGTCAAGCAGGGGGAACGGCCTGCGGATCAGGGAGAGATGCAGGTCATACCCAAGGCTGTCCAGGTAGGAGAGGGCAAACCTCTGGTTCCATCCAAAGCGCATGCTGCTCAGCATTTGACCTAAATACCCGATGGAAAGAAGCGCATCCAACCTGATTCCGCTGGGAGTAAAACGGCTTCGCAGGCTGTTGTACAGCAAGCTTGCCTCCAATTCGGGAAAAGCGAGGAATGCATCGGGGAACTGGTTGTCGTGCAGTGAGACAAGGTGGTAGGACCCGACAAGTGAAGCCAGGCCGTATTCATTGAAACGGAGGTCCAGACAAAGATCGGCGTGGAAAGCCCGATCCAAAGGGGCTGTTCTGGCCGCGTTCACCACCGTACTCTTGGTGCTCAAGCTACCGCTGCCGTAGAACAGACCGAGTTTTACATCGACCTGCCCCCAGCTGGTAAACGCAAACGGATAACTCAGGGCTATCTGCATGCTGGTCTTCTGGCCCAAGGTTGCATTGAGCAATAAGGAAAGCTCGCTATTCCAAAAGTCGTTGAGATATGCGTCAAGGAACACATCCGCTCTGTACCAAGCCAGCGAGGAGGGCAAGGCGTTGGAAAAGCCTGCGTCGCTTTGCAGGCCGAGACTTATGTTGCGATTGCGCTTCTCAAAACCACGACCTGATATCAACAGCGTACCATCAAGGGCCATTTCGTACGAGAGGCTTGCAAGCCCATTGGCCTTTCGGATTTCCCGAAGCTTCAGGTTGAGCTCTTCGGCGGTCTGCTTGTTGAGCTTCCGTCCCAAAAAGGAAGCAAACTGACTCGTATGCGGCATACGATGGTCTTTATTGAGTGAAATATCCTGGATGGCAATCTGCAGGATGGTAGGGACCGAGAGCAAATCATACGCACCATCGCGGTTGCTGTCCAAAACAGACAAGGTACGGGTTTCCCCTAATCGCCGGGCCAAAGCTGAAAGCTCATCCTGTTTCTCCTGCACAGCCAGCCTGCCTCGCTCGATGATCAGGTCGGTGTTGGTGAAGTCCAGTGCATTGATGTCTCTCAGGTCGGGGAAGATCAGTAGGTCCGCCAGTTGATGCTGCACCGCAGCCTTCTCCTGGGTGACCAAGATAACCGTCTGCATCGCCATCGCCGATAGGCTCTCCAGCTGCTCGTAGGTTTGCAGCTGCATGGCGTTCACGTCGCTGGCGATGACGATATCGGCACCCAACGAGCGGGCCAGGGCGATGGGGAGGTTGTCCACCACTCCTCCGTCAACCACCAATCGGTCGTCCTCATACGGATAGGGGGAGAACACCAAGGGAATGGAAATACTGCTTCGGATGGCACTGACAAGGGAACCCGACTCGTGTACGATGCGCTCTCCGGTCACCGCATCGGCGGATACACAACGGAATGGAATCGGCAAATCGTCGAAATCGATGGTGTTGGGGTACTTGGAAAAAAGATAGCCCAGCAGCTCAAGTATCTTCTGGTCGCCGATCAGGGAGGGGGCGTCACCGAAGGCTGAGTCACTGAATCCAAGGGAGAAGACATGGTCATGCATATAGGAGAACGCAGTGTCCTGAACACGAACTGAATCAAGTGCGGGTTCGGAGAACAGCCCAACCATATCGGTTTCATCGAGAAGCCTCAGGATATCCTTGGGAGAGTACCCGCTGCTGTACAGCCCCCCAACAAGCGAACCCATGCTGGTTCCCAGCACCATGTCGATGGGGATCCCCTCTTCTTCAAGCGCCTGCAGCACGGCTATGTGTGCAAGCCCGCGTGCACCACCGCCGCTGAGGACGAGGGCGACTTTCGGTCTGGAAGCGCTGAGAGGAATACATGCAAGCACCAAAAGTACCAACAACAGTGCTCTCTTCATGATCTCACCCAAGCCTTGCACCAAGAAAACCTTGGTTGCCGTTTAAAAAGGAAGTCCAGTCCATCTCCTTGCGTTTCTCCAGCTGCAACGAAGTGACCCAAAGCAGCCCGTCGCCGGTTGCAATGGCGATACCCTTTCCTTTTTGCTTGCGTACCACCGTTCCTACCGGAACACCGGCTTCCACCTTCTCCTCTCCCGCCTCATGCACCGTGCCGTACACGCCGGTAAGCAACAGATTCTGGTTGTTGTACAGCGTACGTGCCTTCGGCCACGGGTAGAGGGCGCGAATCCGGGCATGGATCTCTTTCGCACTTAGGCTGAAATCTACAAGCGCCATTTCTGCACTGATCAAGGTAGTATAAGTAGCCTCCCCTGATTGACGGACAAACACTGCGTTCCCCGTCTGTAAGGAAGATATGGCCCGGACAGCCAGATCGGCAGCCTTCAGGCTGACATAGGAGGAAAGGCTTTCCGAAGTCTCATCGCCCTGTAACGGGAAAGATTCACACGCAAGCAAATCCCCCGAGTCCATCTCGGAAGCAATACGCTGGATGCTGATTCCGCTCTCTGTCAGTTGATTGAGAATAGCCCCCTGGATGGGACTCGGCCCTCGCAGAACGGGAAGCATCGAAGGATGAATATTCAACTTCTCCCCGGCAAAAAGGGAGAGGAATTTTGGTCCGAACATTCGTCCGTAGGCAAAGCAGACGAGCGTATCGCAGCCGGTCTCTGAAACAGCCATCCGGGCTTCCGCACCCAGACGGTCGAACTGCAGGACATCGAGGCCGAGCTCGATCGCCTCTCGCTTCACTGCAGACGGAACAAGGGCCTTGCCCCTCGCACCCGGTTTGTCGGTATTGGTTAACACTGCACCGATCTCAAAGTGCTCTGACAAGGCCCTCAGGGTGGGGACTGCAATCTCTGGAGTTCCTGCGAAGAGGATTCTCACCGTCAGCGTCTCCTTTTTGCCGTCTTGGCCCGCTTTTCGTAAGCCTTCACCATTTTCTGCCGTTCCTCGTCATCGAGACGGTCGATGAAGAGCACACCATTGAGGTGATCATACTCGTGTTGAATGGCACGGGCGAGCAAACCTTCAGCTTTTACCGTGAAAACCTTGCCCTCGGTGTCCTGAGCCTGAACGGTCACCCTGGCGGGACGCTGTACATCGTGCCAGACTCCGGGTATGGAGAGGCAGCCCTCTTCAGAAGTATCAGTCTCGATCGAGGTTTCGATTATTTGAGGATTGATATACGCACGCTTCTCCGAGCCCTGGATGTGAATTACAAACAACCGGCTGTTCACACCGACCTGCGGGGCTGCAAGGCCGACGCCGTCGGCTTCCGACATGGTGTCGAACATCGCATCCACCAGGATTCTCAGCGCGTTATCAAATTTGGTTACAGGTTGGCACTTCTGAGTAAGTACCTCATCTCCAAGTGTATAAATATCTAACATAGTAGCTCAACTATACCAACACAAAACACTATGGTCAACGCAAGCCCAGTGAGTACACCCAGAGGACAAAGCGGGTTGTTCTCTTGGCAATATATCTATACAGATTTATAATTGTGTACAGTAAAATGCATTTGAATCCCCCTCGATCTTTTTCAGTTCAGCCACCCGTAGGACCAGAAGGAGGCACCTATGCGCACCATGTTCATTGCTCTTCTTTGCCTTGTTCTTCTTAGCTTCGTTTCCTGCGACCAGGATGGAGGATTCGTCCCCAACCCAAATCAAGAGAGAATTCAGCTGCTGCTCGATGAACTGTACCTTGCCGACTAGGAGGTGATGCAGTACAAAGCTGCCAATGCTGGGGCACTCCCTGCAGGGTATACGGAAGCCGCCGGCACCTGGACGTATACCAGCTATACAAACGCCAATGGCACCCTCATCGACGGAACCGACAACCTGTCAGCCCCTCCTCCACCCCAATACGGACAGACGGACATGGACTTCAGCGGTGGTGAAGTAGGCACACTCACCCGGCTTCGCCTGAACATGACCATACCGGCGAGCGGATCGAGGACGGTTACTTTCTGGCATCTCGATGATACTGATGTCATGGCGGACGCACAGACGCTTTTTGAACACCAATAGAAGCTAGAGCAGCTGCAGCGGATCGATATCCACTTCCAAGTACACCGCCGAGGGGGGGGTATAGGAAGCAAGGGCTGTCGCCACCAAATGGTGTGCCGAAGAGCCGTCCTTCGCTGAGACCAGGATATGGAACCGGTAGTTGGAGGCGATCATCTCAAGCGGGCACTCTCCCGAGGTAAGCACCTCGGCCGGAATATAAGCCGATGCAGCATTGAGCAGCTCTTCCAACTTGTGAGTCTCTGCCTCCACCTTCTTCTGGTTTCGGCCTCTGAGCACCAGGTTGATGAGCCTGCTGTACGGTGGGAATGCAGTATCGCGTCGTACCACCAGTTCCTCATGATAAAACCCTTCAACATCGCCGGCGAGAGCGTATTGGATCGCAGGATTGTCAGGATGGAAGGTTTGGATGATAACCTTTCCTTGGTCGTTGTACCGTCCCGCCCTTCCGGAGACCTGGACCAGCAGGCTGAACGTCCGTTCCTGACTTCGGAAGTCGGGAATGTTCATACCGCTGTCGGCGAGTACGATGCCGACAAGTTCGACTTTGGGGAAGTTGAGACCCTTGGCTACCATTTGGGTTCCGAGCAGGATATCGATCGAGCCTTGGCGGAACTCGGAAAGTGTCTTCTGCACATGGCCTTTTTCCTTGGCGCTGTCGGTATCCAGGCGCTCTACCCGGGCCTTGGGGAAGAGCGTACGAATCTCCTGTTCAACCATCTCGGTACCGAAGCCGCTGTAGGTTACATCGACGCTGCGGCACTCGGGACAGACCCGCATCGGTGAAGTACGGTAGCCGCAATAGTGGCATACCATCTGCTCGCTCTTCTTGTGATAGGTCAGGGCCACCGAGCAGTGGGGGCAGTGAAGTTCATAGCCGCAGCTGTTGCAGTGGAAAAAGTAGGAAAACCCCCTGCGATTGAGGAACAGGATCACCTGCTTTTTCTTGTCCAGTGTCGCCTTGATGCCCTGCTTCAACGCAGCGCTGACCAAGGATTTCTCAAGGGCGAGGTTCACCACCTCGACGGCGGGCATGCTTCCACCGGCCACCCGCTTGGTCAGGTGCAGGGCACCTACCTGAGTGCCGTCCTGCATGAGGCTGTAGGCCTCGAGGGATGGGGTTGCGCTTCCCATGACCAACGTCGCCCCTTCCTGCTGACAACGCCGCTGGGCGACCTGCCTGGCATGGTAGCGGGGGGTGTTCCCGCTCTTGTAGCTGTTCTCATGCTCCTCGTCGAGGATGATCAGACCAAGATTTTCAAACGGGGCGAAGACAGCACTGCGGGCCCCGATGGCAAGGCTCACTTCACCGGCTATGATGCGCTTCCACTCCTTCAGCCGTTGACTGGGAGTAAGGGCGGAGTGAAGTATCGCCACCTTGTTGACAAACCGGGAGGAAACTTGTTGGGCCAACTGATGAGTCAACGTTATTTCGGGAACCAGATATATAACCGCTTTCCCTTGTGCTATCACAGCTTCGGCACAGCGCAGGAAGACTTCGCTCTTGCCGCTGCCGGTCACTCCGTAGAGATAGTACATCGGCTTTTCGCTTCGTAGAATCGTCTGGACGGCCGCATCCTGCTCATCACTGAGCTGCTCGATACGTGCAAAGCTGAGGTCCTCCTCCACTTCAAGGGCCGGGAGACCCAACTCCCTTCGTCCTCCGGGGATCATCATGCTCAACGCCTCGCCGAGCGAGCAGAGGTAGTACCGGCTCATCCATGCAGCCAGATCGATGGTCTGCCTGCCGTACAGAGGCGATGCATCGATGACGCGCTTGATCGGCTTGAGCTCGTACGTAGCACTGAAGGCATCCAGAAGCTCAATGACATAGCCGGTCATCTCTCGCTTTCCAAAAGGGACGACCACTCGATGGCCTACTTCGACCTTCTTTGCCATCTCTGGGTCAATGGTATACGTAAACGACTGTTTGAGAGGCAAATCCAGTGCCACTTGGGCAAACAAGGCCATTATGACCTCCTTGGCAGCTGAATATCCAAATAGGCCGCGACTTTCTTCAAATCATCCCATACCGGTCGTTTCAGCTCCATATTGCGCAGCACCGCAGCCGGGTGATAGGTAACCACCACGGGAGTGCCTTCATAGCGAAGGAACCGGCCGCGGAGCTTTCCAACCCCGTCAGGCACACCAAGCAGGGAGCGTGCGGCGACACTACCGACCAGAAGGATGATCTGCGGCTTTACCAGCTGGATCTGCCGCTTCAAGTACGGAAGACACGCCGCCACCTCATCGACTTCGGGGTCACGATTCTCAGGTGGACGGCACTTGACGATATTGGCAATATACACAGCATTGTTGCGGTCGAGATGAATTGCGCCCAGCCAGCTGTCCAGATACTTTCCAGCCTTGCCGACAAACGGTTTGCCGCTTGCATCCTCTTCGAACCCAGGCCCCTCGCCGATGACCATCAAGCGTGCAGGAACCGAGCCCTCGCCGAATACTACACGGCCCCTTCCTTCGCATAGACGACACTTGGTGCATCCTTCGGCCAACATCTGCAGCTGCCGCATATTGGTTCCTTGAATGGAATCCTTGTCGACAGGAAGAGGAAGCAAGGTATCCAGCAGCACAGAGAAATCCCGTTCTCCACTGCCCTGCACTTCTGCATTTCCAATCACCGCCTCTGCCTCATCACAGAGGTCTACAAAGCTCTGCAGTGCAGAGGCAAGGGCGTCTCGTTTCTTCAGGATGTCACTCATCGCCTTCCCCCTCGAACCACGCATACTCCGCCGGGTCATAGCTTATCCGGTACAAATACAGACCGCAGGCGCTGGCTGTGCGGCCGGCGCGGCTCCGATCCAAAGACGCAAGGATACCGGCAAACTCATCTGCACTCACCTGCTTGTGGGCGAACTCCATCATCGAGCCTACCAGTGAACGGACCATCTTATACAGAAAAGCATTGCCGCAGATGGTGTAGGTCAACAACTCGTTGCCGAAACGGTCGGTCTCCATCCTCCAATACGATTCATAGATATCCCGATACCGGGAAGGGCAGATATCCCCGCTTGCCGTAAAGGTGGTAAAGTCATGCGTCCCCTGCAACAGATGGGCATAGGAGTTCAACAATCCAAGGTCGGGGAACTGCTTTACCTTTGCAACCAGCTGCTCATCGAAGGCTGTCATATCGCATTCACGTTTGTAGTAGTAGCGATACATCCGCGCCATGGTGGTGAAGCGGGCATGAAAGGTCCCATCGACCTCGCTTGAGTCGAGGATTCTGATATCGGCGGGAAGCAGACGGTTGAGGGCGGGGGCGAACTTCTCTGCTTTCACCCTGGTATTGGCAATGTCCATATGGCAAACTTGCCCAAGCGCATGCACCCCGCTGTCGGTCCTGCCGCTGCCGACCACCAGCACATCCTCGTCGATCATCTCCTTGACCTTTTCCTCGATGATTTCGGCCACTGCCTTTGCATTGGATTGTTTTTGCCAGCCGCTGTAATGGCTGCCATGGTAGGAGACTGTCATACGGATTCTTCTCAGATTTGAGGCCAGCGGCTCCAAGTCCGGTCGTTTCCAATCAGAGCGAGCCATCGCCGCCTCCTTGGAGTACGACCATCGCCACGGCAACCGGTTGATCGTGGCTGATCGAGAGCATGGCGGTTCGAGTTCCCATCAATGCCTTCGCTCTCCCTGAAAAACAGAGTCTTGGGCTGCCGTCAGCTTGTTTCTCCACCCAAATTTCCTGCAGGCTTATGCCTTTCAGCCCCGTACCCAAGGCCTTGCCCACGGCTTCCTTGGCCGCAAAGCGACCGGCAAGGAACTCACTTTGAACACCACCGGCCAAGGAGGAGGCTTCCTTGAGCTCCTGCGGGTGAAACAAACGCTGTTTTACTGCATCTGAGAGTTTACCGATCCGCTCTATATTCACTACGTCGACGCCGATACCTTCAATCATCAGGTTCCGCTCCCCGCTGTGAAGAGAATCCGATATTGGGTGGGACTTGCCTCCAAGGCAATTTCTGCACTATCAAAGAGTTGTTCATCAAAGACCAATATCACTGGAGCGGTGGCAATCCCCTCCTTGTTCACAGCAGAGAAGTCCACGCTCGCTTGGATGGAATTGGGGTTGATCAGGTAGATGATGTCCTCATTGCCTCGAATGGAAACCTCTACAGAGGAGGGCACCAGACTCTGCGCTTCATAGTTGGAAGGAAGGGTAACGCTCAAAGGGAGGGTTACCACCCTCGCCCCCAAGGTCGAATACTGGATGAAGGCGTATACCAACAGGGCGAACACCAAGGAGAGAACCTTGGCCGGCCAGTTATAGAGGAATGCCTGCAGGTGTTTATTCAGCTTCGTCACTGCCAGCCTCCTGCAACAGTTCTTCGGGAGTAATATCGTTGTAACTGAACAAGGCGAGCAACATCCGCTTGATCGTAGGCGTTTCCAAATCGTAGTAGAGGTTGGCGTTGTACGTCATACTGATGGCCCCGGTCTCCTCGCTGACGATGAGAACCACGGCATCAGACTCCTCGGCCAGTCCCAGTGCAGCCCGGTGACGGGTGCCGAAACTCTTCTTGATATCGGTCTGTTCGCTGAGCGGCAGATAACAGCCGGCTGCAACGATGCGCCCGCCTTGGATAACCATCGCACCATCGTGCAACGGAGTATCGTGGTCGAATACGGTGAGGATCAGACTGGTGGAGAGGTCGGCATTGAGCCTTGTTCCACTGTCAATGATGTTCTTGATGCCCAACCGGCGGGGAAATACGATCAGGGCACCCCTGCGTTTATTCACCAACACGTTGCAGGCATTGAGTATGGAGTCTATCTGGTCGGAGCTGGTAGTCTGTGTTCCTATCCGGAACAGTCGCGAGCGGCCGCTCCACAGCTGGGTGAACGACCGTCTCAATTCCGGCTGATATACAATGCAGATGAAAATGGTTGCAGGGACCGAGATATACCGGAAAAACCAGAGCAATACATCCAGTTTGAGGATGTAACTCACGGCAAAGGCGGCGAACAAGACCACGACAACCTTTACCAATTGTTGCGCCTTGGTCTGTGCTATCGTTACATAGAAACGATAGAACACCCATGCAAGCACTCCCACCTGTAGGGCGGGGCGAATGAATGAGAGCACACCTTGCATTGCATCCAGAACCATCAGGAACTCCTACTGTTCATCCTCTTGCGTACCGACCCAGTCAAGGGTGCGATTCACTGCTTTCTTCCAGAACCGAATTTTCTCACATCGAATCTCATCGGCCATCCTGGGTTCCCATCGGCGCTCTTCCTTCCAATAGGAAGCCAGCTCATCAAGATTCTTCCATACCCCCACCGACAAGCCTGCCGCATAGGCGGCACCCAAGGCGGTGGTTTCCACAACCAACGGACGGATGACAGGAATACCCAACAGGTCGGCTTGGAACTCCATCAGCGGCTTGCTGTTGGTAAGCCCTCCATCAACCTTCAGCGTAGTCATCTCAATGCCGCTGTCCTTTTCCATCCCCTTGAAAATATCATGGGCTTGGAAAGCAGTTGCTTCCAGAATGGCCCTGGCAAGGTGGGCACGGGTAACATAGCCGGTAAGACCGGCGATTACTCCTCGTGCATCAGATCTCCAGTATGGGGCAAAAAGCCCGCTGAAAGCAGGAACGATGTACACTCCGCCGCAGTCTGGCACAGAGGAGGCCAGTTTGTCCAGTTCCTGTGGATTCTCTACAATCTTCAGGTTGTCCCGAGCCCACTGGACCAGAGAGCCTGCCACCGCAATGGAACCTTCCAAGGCGTACATCGGAGGCTCGCTTCCCAGTTGGTAGGCGACGGTGGTCAACAGACCTTGGGCACTGGTAACCAGTTTTCGTCCGGTATTCACCAAGAGGAAACAGCCGGTGCCATAGGTGCTCTTGCCCAATCCTTCGGTGAAACAGGCCTGGCCGAACAGTGCTGCCTGCTGGTCTCCAAGGATTCCACAGACAGGCACTTCACTACGCAGCGGTCCGCTTGGGGTGGTTGTTGCATACACCATGCCTGAAGAGGGAACGATGGCGGGCAGGGCTTTCCTGGGAATGTTGAAGAGCTCAAGCAACTCGTCATCCCACTGGCAGCTTTCGATGTTCATCAAAAGGTAACGTGAAGCGTTGGTAACATCGGTGACCAAGGCCTTCCCCCCGGTCAGGTTCCACGTAAGCCAGGTGTCGATGGTGCCGAAGACCACTTCACCCTTCTCGGCCTCATCACGAAGGCCTTCCACATGATCCAAGAGCCAGGCAATTTTCGAGGCTGCGAAATACGGGCTGAAAAGCAGTCCGCTTTTTTGTTGGAGAAACGAAGCATCGACATGCTCTTTCAACTGCTCGATGAGCTCAGAGCCCCTGAGGTCCTGCCAGACGATTGCATTGTGCCAGACCTTGCCGGTTTTTGGATTCCAGGCAATGATTGTCTCTCTCTGGTTGGTGATGCCGATGCCCGCAATGTCACTGCCTTTGAGGTTGGCCGCCTTCAGAGCCTTGCTGATGCACTCCGAGCTGTTGTCCCAAATCTCCCAAGGATCGTGCTCGACCCAACCGGGCTGGGGATAAATCTGCTGGTGTTCCAGCTGATACGACGAGACGAGACTTCCTTTCTGGTCAAACACAATAAAACGGGTACTGGTCGTGCCCTGGTCCAAAGCTCCAACGTATTTCACGCAAATCCTCCTCTTTAGGCCAGTATAGCTTCTCACCTTTCTTTTTGAAAGGCAAAAAGAGTAAAACGACCCTGAGTTTTGCCTACCGTTACGGCCCTTGTCCATGGTATACTCTCACCTATGAAACTCAAAGATATTCTTGCATGTGTTGATGGGAAACTCGTCTGCGGAGAGTCCCATCTGGAAGATGAAGTGATGAGAGGCTTCGCCAGCGACCTCATGAGCGATGTCCTGACCATTTTGGAGGATGACATCATCCTCATCACCGGCTTGTCCAACAACCAAGCCATCAGAACGGCGGAGATGAGCGACATCAGCAATATTCTCTTGGTTCGCAACAAGAAGCCGAGCCAGAGCATGATTGATATGGCGAACGAGCTGAATATCTCCCTCTCCTACACCTCCTTCTCCCTCTTCAAGGCAAGCGGACTGCTCTATCAACAAGGATTAAAGCCGGTATATTAGGATGCACCAAGAGTACCTCGTTCCAGCACAGGACTTCTCGGTGGCAGGGGTTGCTGCAAGCAATCTCAAACGGTTGCTCAAGCAGCTGAACATCCCACCCTTGACGATCAAGCGCATCATAGTCGCGGTCTTCGAGGCTGAAGTCAACGTCATAGCCCACTCCTACGGGGGGAGGATTCTCTGTGACTTCGAGGAGGACGAAATTCACGTGCAGGTCATCGACACAGGTCCCGGCATCCCCGACCTGGAACTGGCCATGACCGAAGGTTGGTCCACCGCCAGCGATGAAGTCCGCGAGCTGGGATATGGGGCCGGTATGGGACTGCCGAACATAGCAAAGAGCTGTGATGAACTCTCCATCTATACGAAAGCCGGCGATCATACACGCCTGAGCATGCTCTTCCGTCTCAAGGAGAAAGCATGAGCACACAGATTTTCCATCATGCCCTCTACATCGTCGAGCCTGCCTGCAAGGGGTGTACGCACTGCATGAAACGCTGTCCCACCCAGGCCATCCGTATAGCCAAAGGGAAAGCCCGTATAGACAACGATTTGTGCATCGAATGCGGCCAGTGCATGGCCGTCTGTCCGAACAATGCCATCGCCATCGAGCAGGATTCATTGTCCCAGCTTCAAGCCTATACCACCCGCGTGGCCATTATCCCGGCAGTTTTTTTCGCCCAGTTCGATGACTCGGTGACACTTGGACACATCACCGGTGCATTATATGCGCTTGGATTCACCCACCTCTATCTTGCCGAGACCGGTGTGGATATACTCACAGTCCTTGAGGCGGAGGACCAGGGTGCAGGACGCCCCTTGATCAGCAATTTCTGTCCATCGGTCCAACGCCTGATCCAAGTACGCTTTCCTCTCTTGGTGGACAACCTGAGCACTCTTCGCTCTCCCGCCCAAGTTACGGCCATGTTCGCCCGTAGTGAACTGCCGGGTTTGTCCGATGGCTTGGGAATCTTCTACTTCAGCCCCTGTGCTGCTAAAATCGCCCAATTCAAGACCGAAGGATCGGAGGAGCACCGACTCTTCGACGGCATCATCAACTTCGATACCGCCTACAATCTGGTCTGCACCCACCTTGCAAAGCATAAAGGAGAGATGCAAGAGGGAAAAAGCTCGTTCAGTTTCCCTGTCTGCACCCGCAAAGCCTTGCGGTGGAGTCTGGTCAAGGGACAGAGCTCGCATCACAGTGGACGTTGCCTGGCCGTCGATGAGATGCATAATGTCATAGAGTTTTTGGAGATTCTGGAAGACGAGCAGGATACAAACCTGCAGTTTCTGGAACTCGACGCCTGTGCAGAGGGGTGCGTCGGGGGAATCCTTACCGTCCGCAACCGTTTCCTTGCCACCGAACGGCTCAGACACTGGTCAAGCACGGTCCCCAAGCAGCTGGACCAGGACTTGTGTGAACGCATCCTCAAGCAGAAAAAGGCTTTCGAGAAAAACCTCAATCTGGAACCTGTGCTCCCCCTGCAGGTGCTGGGACTCGATACCGACCATGCAAAGGCCCTGCAGAAACTCCGCAAAGCCGAGCGCATTCTCGCCGCACTTCCGCTCATCGACTGCGGACTGTGCGGCAGCCCCTCCTGCAAGGCCTTGGCGGAGGACATTGCAAAAAGCAAGGCAAGCATCCGTCAATGCGCCGTACTCAAGCTCAAATCGGCCAAGGATCTCAACTCCCTGGCCCGTATTTGGGGTGAGCGGTCTACAGCGGCAGACGGACTGCAGGACGATCAAGCATAGGATGCTTCACCTTCTCTGCTTCGAGCAATTGCGAACCGGCCAGCACCACATAGGAATCCTCGGTCTTTGCCAAGTCCAACAACGCCTGGGCCCCTTTGTTCAGTTGCTCGCTATCCATACCCAGCAGCTGCTCCCTTCTCATATGCCTGAACTCGTCGCTGATGCCATAGAGCAACCGACGGAACGCAAGAATGGAGTCCTGACTGGGTGAGAGCGGTCTCAGTTCCGATCCGACGGTCGATATCAATGCATTCTCAATATGCTTTGCTTCGATACTCTGTGTAGCATACTTGGCAAGAACCCGCTTGAAATCACTGAGCGAGCCGATGATCCTGGGATCGCGATACGTGGAGAACACAAACATCTGTTCCATCACATCGGCATTCGCCGACACTCCGTACGCTCCGCCTTGGCCGCGGATAACCTCCCACAGGTCGTTGCCTGTGAGAATCTGACCGAGCAGGACCTGAGCGGCTTGTTCGTTGCTGCCTCGGGGACTGGTTCGCAGGGCATATGCTGCATAACTGACAGTGGAAGGCAGGCGATAGAGCTGCACCTCATGCACTTCGCCTCTGCTGACTTCTCCATAGCTCCGATTTTTTGCAATAATCGGGCCATTATCCTCAAAACCCGAGACAAAACGTTCCCAAACAGGAACCAAGGTCTCAACAATCTCCTCGTCACAGCCAAGGTGGTTGATCAATCGCTTTCGATTATTCAGCTTCTGCTGCAAGGCCCGCATCTCGACCGCCAAAGAGGGAAGATCGTCCTCGGTCAACGAATCAAGGAAGAACCATTGATGCAGACCCGAAAGCTGTTCTCCCTCGTATTGAATCGGACTGAAGACACTGGCTGCACATAAGGAAGCGTAACTGTGGGCGCTGTAGGTTATACTGTCGGCGAAATCGGTCTTATAGTTGTTCAATACCTGCTTGATCTGCTTGATGTCATCGACCTTGGCCTCAAACAGCAGCCGCTGAATGAACTGCATCGCTTCCTCGAAATCCTCACAAAGCATCTTTGTCCTGCAGAGGAGAATCAAGACATCCTTGTCATTGCACGCCGATCCCATCTCTACAAAGAGATTGAAGTCCCCGGTCAGATGCTTGAGCTTGGTGGCAACCTGGACGTAAGAGAGCTCTCCCATTCCGGTCATCTGCACCAAACGGGTATAGAACGGCAGCAACAGCAGCTCCCGCTCGGAAAAATCCTCGATGTTCAAGCCGATATCGGCATAGACTATCTGATTGCAGAATTGTGACCTGATGAAGAGGTCCTGACCGGCAAGCTGTACATGCTCGTGCGTATTCGGCTTGATGGTGCTGGGAAGGTCGCTCAGATGAAGATACGGGACGGTTGCCAGAGCCTGGGGGGTATCGCCTTCCTGCTCAAAGCGTGCAAACCGCTCGTTCTGCAAGGCCAGCTGCTTCAGCCCCTTCTTTCCCAATTCATCCTTGATTTGATTGGCATATCGAGCAATCCCCTCGCTTTGTCGCTTCTGATGGTCGGCATCCCCTTTGACGGTGACCAGGCACCTATGAGGGTTGTCGATGAGATTGACCTGGATCCAATCCTCGAAATACCGTGGATTCGCTTCCAATTTCCGTTCGAGCTGCTCAAGCAGGGGTGCTGAATGGATGGTGGCGCTCGGCCCGAGGTCGAAGAGCCAGCCGCGCAGGCTTCGATTCAACGCCCTCAGCCCATTGGGGATGCCCCCGGGAATCTCAAGCTGCTTGAAGCGCGCACGCTTGAGACTGGAGGCGACCAAATCGCTGTCCAACCCTTCCTTAACGATGGCACAGAGTGCGTCCAAAATGCAATTCCGTGCTTGCTCAGCCTTATCGGCCTCAATTCCCTTGAAGCCTACAAGAAACGGCATCTGACGAAAGTCGGCGCTCATGCCGCTTTCAGATGAGATGTCCATACCGAGCTCACTGTCAAGCAATGCCTTGTACAAGGGAGCGGCGGGATTGCCGAGCAGGATGTCCACCAGCGTCGAAAGGGTGATCACCTCCAAGGAATCGGTCACCTCGCTGGTAGCCCAGGAAAGAACAACCGAGGAGCTCTCCTTGGTCTGCCCCTCTTCCATCGGGCTGGTGAAGGTGACGCTGCGCTCCTGCTTCCAGCGCTGGGCGAGCTTGCAGGTGCTGTGTACATGCAGCGACCCGCGGGTCTTCAGGTATTCCTGGTCCAGATATGCAAGCTTCTCTCCGATCGGCAGATTGCCATATATAAAGAGTTTGCAATTGGATGGATGGTAGAACTGGCTGTAGAAGGAGAGAAACTGCTGGTAGTCGAGGCGAATGATCTGCTCGGGATTCCCTCCCGACTCGAACGCATAGGGAGTGTCGGGAAAGAGTGAACGGACACTGCTCTTACCGACTATCGAGTCGTGGTCCGACCCATCGCCGAGCATCTCGTTGTAGACCACCCCTTCAAAGCGGCAGGTCTCCCCGTCGGTGACCAGACGCACACCCTCCTGCCAGAAGGTCTCCTCACGCAAAAGCGGAGCGAATACGGCATCGGTATAGACAGAAAAGAGGTTGTCAAAGTCCTTCTTCAGCGGACTGGCCGCTGGATACAGGGTCTTATCCGGGTAGGTCATAGCGTTCATGAAGGTATTGGTGCTGCCCTTGAGCAACGCCATGAACGGGTCGCGCACCGGATAACGCTCAGAGCCTGCAAGCACGCAGTGCTCCAGGATATGAGCAATGCCGCAGTCGTTGCTCGGCAGCGTCTTGAATACATAGCTGAAGAAGAGCTCGCTGTCCTCATTGACCACCTGAAACACTTCCATATTGGTTTCAATATGTCGAAAAAGGTACCCGACACCCTTGTACTCCGGTAGGGTGGAAATCTCAACCAACTGAAAACCGGATAGCTCATCACCAAGGGCCCATTGCCGTTCGCTCATGCTGTATCGCTCCTCTGTAAAGAGGACACTAACACGAGTTCAGATGATTGACAACCCTGCCTCAAAGCTCTAGGTTTCTTCTATGCATACCATTGGACCCCACACCAGTATAGCAGGAGGGTTGGAAAACGCCCTTGTCAGGGCGCATGAGCTTGGCGCCAATGCACTGGGCATGTTCACCAAGAACCAACGGCAGTGGAAGGCCAAGCCGCTTGCCAGCGAAGAAATCGCTCTGTTTGTACAAACCTGCACGAAGCTGGGCTTCACGGCCGACCAGGTTCTGGTGCACGACAGCTACCTTATCAATTTGGCCAATCCTGATTCCCAAAAGCGCCAGCAGAGCCTGGAGGCCTTCATTGATGAGTTGAAGCGGGTGGAACTGCTTGGACTGAAGCTGTTGAACTTCCATCCAGGCTCCCACCTCAACCAGATTGATGCAAAGCAGGCCTTGCGCCTGGTCGCCGAGAGTCTGGACATCGCCCTCGCCCAAACCGACCGGGCCATTGCCGTCATCGAGAATACGGCGGGCCAAGGCTCAAACCTGGGCTCGAATTTCGAAGAGCTTGCCTATCTCTATGAACAATGCACCTACAAGGACCGCGTTGGGTTTTGCATAGATACCTGCCACGCACATGCCGCCGGGTACGACCTTGGCAGCATCGAGGGCTTTGAGCAGGCCATCCAGCGGTTTGACAACCTGATCGGCCTGGATAAGCTCAGGGGCATGCATCTCAACGATGCAAAGGCACCCAGTGCAAGTCGACTCGACCGTCATGAAAGCCTTGGGAAAGGCACCATAGGATGGCCGACCTTCGAACACATCTCCTCCGATCCACGATTCGAGGGTATTCCTTTGGTTCTGGAGACCATCGACACACAATTATGGAACTATGAAGTAGCACGCCTGCGTCGGGGAACCGTATGAAACAGAACGTCTTTGACAAACCCGTCCTCTTCGGCCACAGGGGCTCCTCGTTCGATCATCCGGAAAACACATTGGACAGCTTCGCTGCCTGTCTGGATCTGCAAATCGACGGCATCGAGCTCGATGTACAACGGTGCAGGAGCGGAGAGGTGGTGGTCATCCACGACTTCGACCTCAAGCGTGTAGCAGGTTTGGACAGGCGCGTCGATGACCTGGACTATGAAGAACTCAAGAAGATCGATGTCGGCAATGGACAGAGGGTCCCTCTCTTTGAGGAGGTGCTTCAGCTCTGTCAGAATAAGGTGTTGTACGACATCGAGCTGAAAGCCGAGGCAGTCAAGAACCTCGGCTTGGAGCGGGAAGTCTTTGACCTGCTTGCAAAGACCGGGCTGCAGAAACAGGCCTTGGTGAGCTCCTTCAACCCCGTAAGCCTGCTGCGGTTCAAGCGTATCTGCAGAAACCGCATCCCTACCGCCCTCATCTACAGCGACTCACCTTCCGTTCCGAGCATATTGCGCCATGGTCAGGGAAGACATTTGGTGCGACCAACCTATCTCAAGCCGCCGAAGGAGCAGTTTGAACGGGCACGGACGTGGAACTACCAACTTTGCACCTGGACTGTTGATGATCCCAAGGAAGCCGAAGTTCTGCTGGGCCAAGGCGCCATGGCCCTTATCAGCAACAATCCCAAAGCATTGCGTCAGTTGTTCAGCGCATGAACAGGTAGGCGCTGACCAAATAACTTGCTATCGAGCCGAAGCGAAGGAAGGCCTCCTCCCAAGCTTCCTCCATCGACGAACCCGAAGCCACAGCCTCAACCTCATTGGTGTCGTAGAGGACACTCTGGTTTGACAGGTCATGCACCCGTACCCGCCCCGAAACGACTACTACATGCTTCTCCCTCACCCGCTCGGATGTCACAACTCCCACCGTACCCAAGAGTGCCAATGCCCCTTGAGGGTACAACCGTTGCAACACGCCAAGCTGCTCTTCCAGTTCCACGGAACGCAGGAACACCTGCTCGACAGCAACAGAGTCGAGCGCAAGCTCTTCGGTGAAGGTTTGCAGAGCTGCCGATCGAGGAAGGAGCGACCCTTGCTGGTTGAACGCCTGGATGAGTGCAACAATCGGTTGGCCGGTCACCGGAGAGGCGACCGAATAGGGAAATTCGATGCGGCAGGCATCCATGGCAGCAAGAACAGGCTCGATGGCCTGCGCTTCCAACTCAGCCGAGATCCGGTTGCGCAGGTCGGAGAAGTCCACCGAGAAAATCACCTGTCCACTCTTTTGCAGACCTTGGTTGTAGGGGACAAAGGAAAAAAATCCGTCGCTTGCCGTATTGAACTGCAGAAAATCAGTATAGGGCCTGCCCAGGCTGTTGCGGGCCTGGAAGGTGGCATGCACCGATGCCTTGAGCACCTTCGGTGACAAGAGACGGCTCTTGCGTCGCACAAACACACTCACCGTCGCCTTCGAGGGATCTGCATCACGCAGCGATAGTCGAAGCGAAGCTATGAAGGTTTCCGCCTTCTCCAAGAGATTGGAAAGCTCGTGCTTCCTGACATTGACCGGTCCCTTGGAGGCGAGTATCGCAGCTTCCAGATAAAGGCGGATGGTAGTGGTGTCGTCATTGGCTCGATACGCTTTGTCAGCTTCCTTCAGCAGCTCCTCGATGCTTGCGTCACGTTTCAGCATTTCGTTGTAAACACTGGTTCGTTTGCCGGCAAGCAGGTTTGCATCCAGACGGGCCAGGAGGTAGATTTGGGTTTGTGAACGGCCTTCGCTGCGCTCATACTCATTGGAGATGGAGAGCTTGAAGTCGGCGATGGCATTGGTGGTGGTAAGCTCCCGATAATAAGCATCGTGCACATTCTCACCGACATACTCGGATATCTGGGCAAGGATGTCCTCGTAGGCAAGCAGTCTTGCATTGTAAGGAACCGGAGCACTCCCCTGTCCTACAAATGCGACCTGGTCGCTGCGTGTCTGGGGACTGTACACCCACGAGGGAAGACCCTCAACCTGCGAACGCACCAAGTCGGAAAGCGACGAACAGGAAGAGAGGATCAGGCTGAAAAGGAGCATGAGTAGAAGGGTGCGTACCGCTTGTTTCATAATGTATAAGTGTACGCTGTTCCGAGATTGAGGAAAAGCCCTTGGCGCTTCAACGTCCCAGCAGAAGCAGAGACATGGTTTCCCCCTCCAACTCTGAACGACCAGGCTCCACGCTGGTACACAAGCGAGAGGCTTCCTTCAGCAGCATAATACAGGCCTCCTTCCGAAAAGGAAGTCCCTACACCGAACAGGGCCTTTCCCTCAAGGCTGAGGGAACGCACCAGATGGTTGTTGGGAGAAAAGAGGTGTGAGAAAGGAAGCGCAGCGCCCAGGCCAGCAACCAGATAGCCCTGCTGTAGATCAGGAGAAGCAAATCCGAAGTGCAGCCGGAAGGGGTACGAGCCGAGCGGATAGGAAGTGCCCACACCCAAGCCCATCGAGCCATCGCCCTGCAGGTACATATTCACTGAGAGAGGAAACAAGCCCATGGGCTCAAGGCCCATACCCACCAAGAGTTCCTTGCCCGATGTCTGTTGCAGGAAAGCCAATACAGGCTCCTGTCTGCGTACATGCGAGGCAACCACTACACCACGCTTATTGCCCTGTCCGTCCAGAACCAGGTAGGGGCGGCCTTCAACGAGAGCGGAGCCAGCTGCAAAACCTCTTTCATGTGAGAATTCCAGGCGTAAAGCGGGAAGCTCCTGCAGCAGGACAAGTCCATCATAGCTGAGATTGGAGACCAGGTAATCCTCAACATCCTTGGTATGAGCAGGGATGTTCAGCGTAAGGTGACGATCATCGACGCGAAGCTCAAGGGCCAAGGATGCATCGAGTCGAGCGACAAGAATCTCATCCTCCTTGAGCAGGGGGAGCATGGAGCGCTCCAAGGCCCGCCTGACCGACAGGCCCATCGACTCGACAACCCCTTCCTCGCTGTCCAGCTCAAGCGATGCAGCCGACAGCGAAAAGAGGAGAAGGCAGAGAAGGAGAGCCCAAAGCTTCCTCATTTCGAAGCACCAACCTCGACAATCTTGATGATCAGGCGGCAGGCATCCTCCATGGCCGGAAGGGCAGCCCATTCAAAACGGGAGTGCAGGTTGTGTCCGCCGGTGAATATGTTCGGACAGGGGATGTTGCGTTCATTCGCCATGCGGGCCCCGTCCGTACCACCGCGAATCAGCGCACTCTGAAGTTCCATGCCAAGCTGACGGCCTGCTTCATACAGGTTCTCCATGGCAAATGGTTTGGCAGCAGCAACCAAGGCCATGTTGTAGTAGATGTGCTTGGCATCGACGCTCACCTTCCCGTTCGGATAGAGCGCCTCTGTGGCGACGGCAAGACTCTTCAGAGCCTCGATTCTGCGATTGAGGATGTCCAGATCGAAATCCCTGAGATAGATGGTAAGGTCCACTTCGGTGCTGGTTCCGCTGATGTTCTGGGCGCAATAGTAGCCGTAGCGACCGTCGGTTGCCTCCGGACTCTCGGCCTGGGGAAGTGCATTGATGAAGAATGAGGCCATGGTCAATGCGTTGACAAGCCTTCCGCGTGCCATGCCCAAGTGATAACTGACACCGCTGAAATGAACCTTCACCGTCGCAGCATTGAAGCATTCGCTCTCGATCTCATAGCGTTTTCCACCGTCGATCGTGTAGCAGTAATCGCAGCTGATCTTATCATAGGGGAAGGTATTCATGCCTGCTCCCGTCTCCTCGTCGCTGGTGAAAATAAACTCAACAACTCCGTGTTTGACCTCGGGATGGGCGACCAGGAAGGCAGCCGCACTCATGATTTCGGCGATGCCGGCTTTGTCATCACTGCCCAACAGGGTATTGCCGTCGGTGACGACAATCGTCTCCCCCACATACTTGGAAAGCTCGGGATTCTCCCCTGCGATGAGTGTAAATTGCTCATTGAGCACGATATCCTTGCCGTCGTACGCCTCGATGACTCTCGGTTTCACATTGTTTCCCATTACATCATCGGCGGTGTCGACATGAGCCATGAAGGCTACGGTGGGTACCGTGTGCTCGATATTGGAAGGAAGTCTTGCAATGACCACCCCGTTTGCATCGACCTGAATGTCGTTGATGCCGAGGGACTTCAGTTCGTCGACGAGCAGATTCAACAAATCCCACTGACCGTCGGTGGAGGGGTGTTTGACGGCCACAGCCTGGTCGTCGCTCATGGTATCAATGGCTGCATAGCGGAGAAACCGTGACAGGATTTCATTTCGAAGGGTATTGGACATGGCGAGGAGCTCCTTCCTGATGTATAAGATGCACATAGTATTTCACAAACCACAGGCAGGAGCAACCTCAGAATTGCAGAGCTTGTTCAGATACCGAAATTGTACTTGGCCAGCATCGGCTTCACCATGTCCACCACGTTGTACAGTGCGAACACACAAATGATGATTCCCGTCACTACGGCACCCCGCTTGAGCGTGTTGCCGACTGCAATCACACTCGCAGCCAGGGCATAGGAGAGTTCGGGCTCGGTGGTTACACTGGTCAGCCATTCACCGAAAGACTCATCTATGCTGCCGCCGAATTGATAGTACCTCCAGATGGACATGACAGTACTGGCCACCACCCCGGTGGCAACGGCGATGGCGGTTGCCGCTGAGACTTTCCCCCAGAACATCACCGATGGGATGCATGCATAGACGACTCCTGCGGTAAAGAGCACCAGCGTCCTGGTGACCAATTTCTGCATGTCCTTCCAGAAGGCTGCACGTTGACTGGGAGCAAGGCCCCGGCTGAGCACCTCTGCCTTGTTCAGCATGAGCGTACGGGCGGACTCCAGCTTTTCATCCAACTCCTGCTGTTTCTGTTCATCCAACAAACCATGGGCGAATGCAACAACTTCCTCGATATCTGCATCCGAGCCTACGGTGTAACAGAACTCCAGATATCGGCGGCCCTGCTCCTCGGCCAACGTATTGGCCACTATCTCAGCGGAGCTCACACCCTGCGACGACAGTCCGCGTTGGAGATCCTCCTCCAGATAGGGCCATACAACATCCTTTTGCTGCTCGATCATCTCTGTTACTGCAGGAAACAGCTGATCATCGCTGATCTTGGCCTTACTCTGTACCTCCCAGCCCATAGAACATCCGCTGAGAGGCAATACAAGCAGGATCACCACCACCCAATTGCCTACGATGCGTACCATGAAATTCCTCCTTCCTGTTCATGCTGAATCTTCACTGCCCTGAGTCCTTGGATGAGGGAACAGGAAACGTCCACCCGACAAGCAGAGCGAAGCGAACCATGGGAAACCGTGTAAAAAGGGACTGCAACTCTTCATACTCCTCGGTCAAAACCCGATTGGGATCCTTGATGACCACACTTGGCTTGACAATGAGGGACGGAGGAATCTGAAACTGCCACCCGATCGCCATCTCATTGAGAAACAGGACCTGAGGCTCCTCTTCGTAGGGATGGTTGGCAAGCAGGGCCACCTGCATGAGCGAGAGTGAGAGAAATGCATCCCAGGAAAGTGGATGGTACTGAAGGAACAGGCCTGTCTCCCAGCTTTGAACGCCGCCACGGTAACGTTCAGCCGTCAAGGTGAGGGGCATGCTGAGGCTGAACTCAGGGGTAACCTCAAGTGATGCCTCCAGGCGGATGATTGCGGTATCAAAGGCAAGGCTGTCCAGCGAACAGAGATCGATGGCGACCGCAATGCCTTCATGCCCGGCGCCAAGATTGAAAGGAAGCAGGAGAAATAGGAGCATGAAGCGAATCCGCATACTAAACCCTCCGTATGCAGACCCTACCATGCGCAGGCAATTGCTGATATTCTCCCCGCGGAGTACCCCCAGGAGGGAACAAATCCATAATTCTTCACTGAAAAAGAGGAATTGGAAAGATTGTCGGCGATAACTCGTGCTAGACTTGTACAACAGGAGCCTCTTCTGGTGTTATAGTAGTAGCAAGGAGTTTGTTGTGAATAAGACTTGGTCAGTAGTGTTGATTATCCTCGCCTGTCTCACAGTCCTATCCGGTACCTACTGGTATTTTGCGATGAGGCCTGAGACACAGACCGTCGAGCAAGGAGAACCGGTACAGACGCAGCACTTGGAATCTTCGGTGCAGTCTCAAGCGGCGCCCACGCTTGAGGATACGGCAGAGCCTGCACTCCCGGTTGAACCAATGCAAGAGGTGCAGGAAGTCCAACCTGTTGAAGCGGTACAACAGCAGACCATTGTCGAGGTTCCCATCCAGATGCCGGTCATGGACGACACGGCTCCTCTTCCCCCGCCCATCGACCCGTTGATTCAGTCGGGACTTTTAAAACTTCCCACCTCCAGCGCTCCTAGCGTACCCATTCCGTTCGCAGTTCCCCAGCCCCTTGTAAGGGCTTCTACAACGACGGAGACACCTAAGGAAGAGCCGGTTGCACCAGACACTGATGATGAGATTGTTCTTGATGAGGAGCCTATCGCTGTAAAACCCGAAGTGATGGCCCTTGAGGCTGAAGAACCCGTTGCACCGATTGCCGGCGAGAGCGAGAAAGTAGTTCTCACCCCCATAGCTCCCCAGACTCCGCAAATACCCACCAACCGTGTGCAGATCGACCCTGAGCCTCTGAGCTGGACGATTGGAGCAGCGATTTCCTTTGCGAATTTCGACCTGCCCTCCCTGAACAACAATGGGTTCTCATTCCAAGTGGATGTATTGAAACACACCGATACGCTCTTCAGTTTCGGCGGCGCTCTTGAGTACGGGCAGGTCGACGGAAATTCTTATCTCAGCACGTTGGCAAAGGGACAGTGGACATTCCGAGAGGATAAGGCGTTCAATATTCCTGTATCGGTATCCCTTGGACCGACTTTCCTCTTCGAGACCAATACTGAGTTCGGTTTGACGGCGAAAGCGTCGGCCGGATTCTCCTATGAGATAGTCAAGGACCTTCGCTTCTTCTACCAGGCAGGCATTCAGGCCCGGTGGATGATCACCAAGAATGACTTAACCGTCTCCCTTGAGCCGATGCATATAGGTTTCAGCTACAGTTTCTAGCCTTGTTTCCAACCCAGGGCGATGGTAATAGCTTCCTTATCGTTGGATACACGGCGGCCCACAAACCGGGCCTCTCTTTCATCTGCAATGAAGGTCACACCTTTTCGTACGGAGAGGACCTGCCCTACGGTAAACTGCTTGACTTGTGCAATATCCATGCTCCAGACCTCCTTGACGGTGCCGCCCTTGGCCTCTTTCTGAAACAGGACAAGTCGTGTGGCGGTGATTATCAGCCTCCCGCGGATGAGGTCCCCGTCGTCAACCGGAGGGATAAGGGCGCAAAAGCGTGAGTAGGAGAAAGGTTCGCTCGTCACCTTGCGTACCGCGTCCTCGGTGACATAGTACGCTATGCGATAAAACAGCCACACCAGGACGAACAACAGGGGGAAGAGTGAATAGTAGACCACCCGTCCGATATAGAGGGGGTTGATGAATACCAAAACCAGCGTCAGGGCCAATAGGGCGATCTTTACCAATACTTGCATGCCTTGAATGTACCGGTTGAAGAGAAAAATGAAAAGATGTGAAGCGATTTCCCGTCCCTCCTTCCTTTGTGGATGGAGGAAAGAATGAATAGAACATCCATTACTTCTCGTTGGTTTCTCATCCCCCTCATCGGCCTTATGTGCCTTATGGCGGGAGGATGCAAGGAAGAGAGTGCAACTCGGTCCACCTTGCAGTTGAGAATGGTAAGCAGTGAAGCGAACGACCGCTCCCTCCTGCCCAAAGACACTCCCCTGGAAGTGTCCCGCTACGCCGTAGAAGGAGAAGGTCCCCAGGGGACCACCTTCAGTGTCATGAGCACCACCCAAAACCTGGAAGTGGAAGGGCTCCTGATCGGAAATTGGACCATTACCGCCATCGGTCAAAACAGCGGTGGTGTCGACTTGGTAACAGGCCAGGCAACAGTCACCCTGTCCCCGGAGCCATCCCCGGTCACCATTGAACTGGACAGCCTGGCGGGTAAAGGGTTGCTGAACATCGTCCTGAGGTGGAATGCCGCCCATGTCAGCGACCCATCGCTGCAGGTGAGCCTAACCGATGAAGCGAACAACACGCAGATCCTCACCCCCACGACGAACAACATGGCAGAGGGCTCGGTGACCTACTCTGGACACTACAATGCCGGATCCTACCTTCTGAATGCCCAGCTCTTCAGCGGCAGCGCCCCTGTCGCAGGGTGCGCAGAGGTCGTGAGAATCGTAGGCAACAGAACCACAGAGGGGGTGATCGAGCTCAAGCTGGACAAGTATGCCAACGTACCCTCCGGTTTCACCCTGATCAACCACCTGGGCGTGCCGGTGCAGTGCACGATCACCGGAATCAGCGAGAATGTGGAGGCTCTTAAGCCGTTGACAGCCTCCATTTCAACCGTCGAAACAGGAGAGATCGCCGTCGATTGGTATCTCGACGGAGTCCTGGTGGGGTCCGCCCATGAATGCACCTTCACCCCTGCCAGCGGTACACACCGTTTGGATGTCATCGCAAAGGGGGCCTTGCAGGCTAGTTCCGGTTCGGCCAGCATCTCTTTCACCGCCACTGTAAACGGGGAGACCGGAGTCCCGATCCTCGTCAGCACGGTAATGGACAATACCGGCGGTATGCATATTGGAATCGATGCCCATGCAGCATTCCTATCCGATGGAAAGATTTTGCTGGCCAGCAACCAGGCACAGACCATTCAGGTCTGCAGGATTGTCCGTGATTCACTGGAAGTCGTACACACTTACACGGCTGCCGACGGTTTCATTACCAGCGGTATAACCGATGTGCTGGTCGACCATACTTCAAATAGGGTAATCATCGCCGACTCTACGACACCGGGGCTCACCTTCTATGAGTACAACATTGCAACCTCGTCGCTGAACAAGCTCTTTACCCGCAACAACTCCTATGGCTATGTCATTCCAGGAGATCTGAGATTCCCCTATCTCACCGACCTCACCTTGCTTCGCAGCTCGGGAATTCTCTATGGCTTGCATCCAGTCGAGGCGCATGTCGTCGAGACGAAATTCTATGTCAACTCCCAGGAAAACCTCTATACGGATTACTATTACATGAAATATCCCGCTTACAACCATCCGTATGCCGGTATGGCCATCAGTGACTCTGCAACCTCATCGGCGCTCACCCAGAAGGAAGGTTCACTGCTGAGAATCTTCCGCAAGGGTTCATTCTCCGTACCGTTCACCAATCCAGTTGAATTCACCTCGGCAAATACTCCCTACCTCAGCAACGTGGAAAAAGTAGCATTCTTGAACGACAACAATCTGATGTATGCAACGGACAATGATGTCGGAAGATTCACGTATGCCAATTCGACCTGGGAACAGATGGAGGTTTATACTTCGAATTTGGATGGGATAGGGAGCATGGAAGGCATTGTACAACTGCTGACCGATGCACTGTCCAACAGGCTCTATGTACTTACCCCGGATTCCTTGCTGACATTCAACTGTCCTTCTCCGAGTTACGCTCTTTCACATGTGAACACCACAGTCCTGCCTTCCTATCAAGCATCGAGAATGGATGTCTCGAAGAATCGGGACATGCTTCTGCTCACCTCGGAAAGCAATGCTTCATTGCTGCTCTTTAGAATTCCTTGATCCATCGAGCCGGCGGGGGCTGCAACGTCCCCGCGTGGCTCTATCTGTGCAATGTCCGATAAAGCACATAGACGGTACCTGGCAGAAGCACTGCAACAAGACGGTACATACCGGTTTGCGAGAGCGAAAGCGATCCGGTCCACACCCCGAAAACAATAATCACATCGAGGGCAACAAAGAGGAGGGCCAGAAGCTTCGCCCATTTTGTGCGATAGAACCCTCTACGTTGTTGGATGGGCTGCTTCGAAGGTTGGAAGGAGCGTTCGCTTGGAGGTTCCTGATCCAAGGCCCCACCCGATGGGATGCTTTGGACAAAGCTGTGCACAAACCGGTCGAAGGCTGCATCCTCCATGGATGTCCCGGCAATTTTCCATTGAAAGGAAGGCTCCTTCCCTTTGATGAGCAAATATGGATAGGCCTGCCAGCTCCGGTTGCGGTCGTGATCCACCGTATACGACTCGATACGGCTCCAATCGATATGAGTCAGACGCCTCAATTGCTTTGATTTCAAGACCCTCGGTTCTATGAAGCGGGTAAGTCCATCGGCATCAACACGGTAGTGAATTTCAGCCGAGCAGACATGCAACACCGCTGTGATGGTCCCCACAAGCAGCAGAACATTCACCCAAACAGGAAGACCAAGCAGCATAGAGGCAAGCATCACCACAAAGCCAAGTTGGGTGCTGATCAGCAATTCAAGCAATACTCCTCCCGAAATCAGACCCTTGCGCCGGTACTCTACAGCTTGCTGCATCCCTTCACCTCATCTCGCCTGTTGATTCATGCTATCATGGTTTTGTTTCATCACCTAGATTGGGGGCATGCGCACAGAGAGTTCTCAATCGTTTTTCTCTCTTCAATGATCAAGACCCGAACATCACTGTCCGGGTCTTGTCATTGAAGAGAAAGGCCCGGCCTGTCGGGGGCCGGGCACATTGGATACTGGCCAGCTATCAGGCCTTGTAAACAGGAATCTCCTGATAGGTGGTATGTAAGAGGTGATGGGCCTTGTGGCTCATCGGCTTCTCAAGGAAGGTTTCATACAGCTTCTGGATCGACTCATTGTGGTGAGAGCATCTCACTGCACTGTTCTTGTCGTCGGCATAGAGGCCTTTAGAGCGTTCCTTGCGAAGAATGTCAGTTGCACCGTAGGGCTGTCCGCCGCCGGCGATACAACCGCCGCGGCAGGCCATTACCTCGATGAACTCGTAGGGAGCCTGCTTGCCCTCAGCCTTGGCGGCGCGGATCTCATCCATCACTTCCTTGACATGGGACAGGCCATGAACGACAGCAACACGAACAGGTGTTCCATCAAAGTCGACGGTTCCCTTCTTGATCTCAGCGAGACCACGGACAACATCGACTTCAACATTCTGCAGTTCCTTTCCGGTAACAACATGGTAGGCGGTACGAACCGCAGCTTCCATGACACCGCCGGTGGCGCCGAAAATGGTACCTGCACCGCTGTACTCGCCGATCGGGCTGTCAGCCTCTTCCTCGGCCAGAGAGACAAAATCGATTCCCTGGCTCTTGATCAAGCGGGCGAATTCACGGGTGGTCAGCACCAGATCCACATCCTTGTAACCGCTGGCATACATGTTCTCATCACGTTCGGACTCATACTTCTTGGCGGTACAGGGCATGATGGCTACGGTGTACATCTTGGCCGGATCGATTTCCATCTTCTCGGCATAGAAGGTCTTCTCGATGGCTCCCACCATCTGCATCGGGCTCTTGGCACTGGATACATGGTCGAGCAGGTCGGGATAGTACTTCTGTACATAGTCAACCCAGGCAGGACAGCAGCTGGTCAGCTGAGGAAGGGCACCGCCCTTGGTCAGACGGGTCACCAGCTCGGTTCCCTCTTCCATGATGGTGAGGTCGGCACCGAAGTTGGTGTCATGCACAGCCTTGACTCCAAGCCTGCGAAGCGCGGCATAGATCTTCTTGGTGGTTACGGTTCCTGCAGGAAGGCCGAAGGATTCGGACAGGCCTACACGAATCGAGGGAGCGATCTGTACGACAACCTGCTTCTCGGGATCGGCGGCCGCAGAGAGGAAGGTTGCAATCTCATCCTTCTCATAGATGGCTCCAACTGGGCAGTGAGCGGCACACTGGCCGCAGCGTACACAGGGGCTGTCTTCGAGCTTGAGCATGGCGGCGGGAGCCATACAGGTCTCATCCCCCCGTCCGATGAACTCAAGGGCGAAGACACCCTGCAAGTCCTGACAGACCTGTACACAGCGTCCGCACTTGATGCACTTCTCAGGCTCCAGGACGATGGAAGCCGATGAGGTGTCCTTATCGCGATCGCTGAGACGGACTTCAAAGGGCTGCTCGCGGATACCGAACTCTGCAGCAAGGTCCTGCAGCTCACACTCACCATTGCGGATGCAGGTGAGGCAGCTGGAGGGGTGGGTTGAGAGAATCAGCTCCAGGATGGTCTTGCGGGCTTCGAACAACTCGTGGTCGTGGGTGATGACACTCAGACCTTCGTTGACAGGAGCTGCACAAGCACGAATGATTTTTGCGCTGCCTTCCTGCTTCACGATGCACAGACCGCAGGAGCCGAAGGGCTTGAGGTCCTCGTGGTAGCAGAGGGTCGGGATCTTGACCCCGGCCTGCTTGGCCGCATTCAAAACACTGGTCCCCTCTTCAACTTCAACGGGGATGCCATTTATCTTCACATGTACGATACTCAATTGTTTCCTCCTCTCCTGATCCTAGTGGATTTCGACGGCGCCGAACTTACAGGTCTCCATACAGACGCCGCACTTGATGCACAGGGCCTGATCGATGACATGAATCTGTTTTCGTTCGCCAGTGATTGCAGCGACGGGGCACTTGCGTGCGCAGGCCGTACAACCGATACACTTCTCAGCGTTGATCGTGTAGGAAATGAGTTTCTTACACGTACCGCTGGGACAGCTCTTGTCCACGATGTGGGCGAGATACTCTTCCTTGAAGTGTTTCATCGAAGAGAGGACCGGGTTGGGAGTGGTCTGTCCCAGAGCACACAGACTGCCCTTCTTCATAGCCTCACCGATTGCAGCAAGGGTATCCAGGTCCTTGAGCGTGCCGTTGCCTGCAGTAATCTTCTCCAGGATGTTGCACAGGGACTTTCCACCGATTCTGCACGGTGCACATTTACCGCAGGATTCATCAACTGAGAAGTTCAGGTAGAACTTCGCAACGTCGACGATGCAGTCGTCTTCGTCCATGACGATCATACCACCGCTTCCCATCATCGAGCCGATGCGGACGAGCGAGCCGAAGTCAATCGGGGTATCGAGGTTCTCCTCGGTGATGACGCCGCCCGACGGACCGCCGGTCTGCACAGCCTTGAACTTCTTGTCATGAGCGATGCCGCCGCCGATGTCGTAAATGATCTCACGAAGCGTGGTTCCCATCGGAACTTCAACCAGACCGGAGTTGCGGATCTTGCCGGTGAGGGCGAAGACCTTTGTTCCCTTGCTGTCGGATGTCCCGATCTTGTTGAACCAGTTGCCGCCCTTGGTGAGAATCACCGGGACGTTGGCCCAGGTCTCAACGTTGTTGATGACCGTCGGCTGGCCCCACAGACCCTTTACTGCAGGGAATGGAGGACGAGGCTGGGGCATGCCGCGCTTGCCTTCGATGGACTGCAGCAGGGCGGTTTCCTCGCCGCAGACGAATGCACCGGCTCCAAGACGGATTTCGATGTCGAAGTCAAAACCACTGCCCAGGATGTTCTTGCCCAAGAGGCCGTATTCACGGGCCTGCTTCATGGCAATCTCCAGGCGGTGGATGGCCAAGGGGTACTCGGCGCGGATATAGATAAATCCTTGGTGGGCTCCGATGGTCTTGCCGCAGATGGTCATGGCTTCGAGCACCGAGTGCGGGTCGCCTTCACAGGTCGAGCGGTCCATATAGGCACCCGGGTCCCCTTCGTCGGCGTTGCAGACGACATACTTGGTATCGTTCTGTACCTGGCGGGAGAAGTTCCACTTCATCCAGGTGGGGAAGCCGGCGCCGCCGCGACCACGCAGTCCTGCAGTCTTCAGCTCTTCGATGATTTCCTCGCCGGTCATCTCAAAGAGTGCTTTCTCCAGACCCTGATAGCCTTCACGGGCGATATATTCGTCGATGTTCTCGGGATCGATGAAACCGCAGTTGCGCAGTACGATGCGGAACTGCTTCTGGTAGAACTTGATGTCCTCAACCTTTGCATGCTTGCGGCTCGACTCCTTGTCGTAGAGCAGACGAGTGACTTCGCGGCCCTTGACCACATGCTCGCTGATGAGCTCCTTGGCATCCTCGGGAGCAACTTTTACATAGAAAGAGTCCTCGGGAAGGATCTTGACGATCGGGCCCTGCTCACAGAAACCGAAACAGCCGGTCTTGACGACCTGTACTTCATCGGCGACTCCCTGTGCCTTGCACTCCTCTATCAGGTTCTGGTAAATCTGGTCCGAGCGGCTTGACTCACAAGCAGTACCTCCGCAGACCAAGATGTAGTTTCTGAACGCCATTATTTACCCCCGTTCTTCTTGATGATGTCAGCTGCCGGCCGATCGAACATATGGTCGGTCACCAATTGCTTGCCGATGATGTGCTGCTCAACAATCTTGCGAGCGGTTGCAGCATCCACTTTTCCATAGATTACGTCGGGCATGCCGGGAACGATGACCTCGATGGTCGGCTCTACATAGCATAGGCCCATGCATCCGGTCTGGGTGACCGAAACATTTTCAATCTTCTTCTCGTCCAGAACCTGCAGGAAGGTATCGAGTACGGTTTTCGCACCGGCGGCGATACCGCAGGTACCCATTCCCACTACAATGCGGGAATCCTTTCCCTCGATGTCACGCTTCTGCAATTCGCTCTGCTTCTGGTCCCTGAGCCTTCTCAGCTCCTCAAGTGTCATTTTAGCCATGTTCACATCTCCTGTTGTTTGGAAAGCGGCGCTTTTTGCTTGTGTAGATCCAGACTCACGTAATACTGCCGTACATCCTCTTCCTGTGAAGTCACATACTCCTTCAGCAGGTTCAAGGTTCCACTGGTGGTCAGGTTTCCGAGGACATCCTCAAGCTCCGCCTTATCCAGCTGGTAGCTTCCTGAACCTTTGACCGTGCTGATCGTCCGTCTGATGACAAACCCCTTCGCCAGCGGGTGGGCCAACAGGATTACGAACGTTGCACACAGGTCCCCGAGTGGAGGGGCATCAAGGTGGGCCAGGTTGAAACTGAACTCAACGGTGGTACCGACCCCGACTTCGGAGTGGAGAGCGAAGGTTCCCTCGCAGGCTTCACAAGCCTGGCTGAGAAACGGCAACCCCAATCCTACCTTACGCTTTGCGTGCTTCTTCCCATCTGTATAGAACGGGTCGAGCACCCTTTTCCGAACCTCTGCATCCATCCCTTTCCCGTTGTCCCGAACCGTGCAGTTGAGCCTGTCCTCGGTTTGGTCCACTATCAGTTCAACCTGTGAACTGTCTGCTTCGAAAGAGTTCTGAACGATATCCAGCAGATAGTCGTCGATGCAGATATGCATTACGAAGAGCGCCTCTCTTCTTACCTGAACTTCGCGATGATTCCGGAAATCTGGTCTTTTGTGACCTTGCCGAAAACCTCTCCACCGACAGTCATCACGGGAGCAAGCCCGCAACAACCAACACAGCGCACAGCCTCAAGGGAGAAATTGCCATCAGCGGTGACTGATCCGACCGGCAGCGTCAGCTGCTTGTCAATCTCGTCAATGATCGGCTGAGCACCCTTCAGATAGCAAGCCGTTCCAAGGCATACCTGGATGTTGTGCTTGCCCGGCTTGGTCAGCTTGAAGAAGTGGTAGAATGATACGACACCCCAGATGGTTGCCAAGGGTACGTCCAGAAGGGCTGACACCTGATCCGCTGCCTCGCGGGAGATGTAACCCTGTTCCTGCTGTACCTTGTGGAGCACCATGATGAGATTGCCCGGCTTGGTTTTCCATTCCTTGATGAAAGACACCAGAGCGGGAGAGAACGTGAATTCGTTATTGTCCGACATGTAACCTCCAGTACCCAAATAAACGTTGGGAGTATCCTAGCACTTTTTCAACCAGCTTGTACATAACATTTTTGGTATAAAACGGGGTTTTATCTACAACACCACAATTTTTAGAACAATATATTGACCAATTACCCTAGTTAATGTACAATTTTTCACATAATTAGGAGTAACCGATATGAACAACGACCAACTTATACGAATCACCCGATACTTCCGCTCCCTTAATCGTCTGAAGACCATCGGACTTGAGAAAGTGTTTGCACATAACCTAGCCGATGCAGCCGGTGTTTCGGCTGCCATCGTGCGTAAAGATTTCTCCCAATTAGGAATCCATGGGCAGAAACGCGGCGGCTATGAAATCCATGACCTGCTCGTCTCCCTGGGCGAAATCCTGGGCAAGGGGGACAGCCAGAACTGCATCATCATCGGCTGTGGAAGAATCGGCAAGGCGTTGATGCACTACAACGGGTTCGAGCCGGACGGCATACGCATCGTCGCAGGCTTTGACAGCGACCCCCTGGTTTACAGCGATGCCTCCCACCCGGTGCCCATCTACCCCATCAGCCGTATCGACGAGGTGGTGGAAGCCCTGGAGGTAACAGCGGGCATCATCACCGTCCCCGAGCAGGCGGCTTCGGACAGCTATGACCGGCTGCTGAAGGCCGGTGTCATGGGAATCCTGAACTTCAGTCCCATCACCCTCAAACCACAGGCAACCGAGGATGGACGCGTACCGGTCGTGCACAACATCAACATAGCCTTGGAGCTGGAGCAGATTTTCTACGAGCTCAAGTTTCCCAAAGCAAAATAAAGAGCAGACCGTGCGGGGCTCTAGCGCCGCCTGAGAGTCATCAGAACCGGGAAATGGTCGCTGATGCCCTGCATGGTCCTCACATTCCACGCAAAGGGCCTGCCGTCGCTGCTGCACAGTGACGGCAGGTTTTCTATTGAGAAGCTCTCATACTCCCACCCCATCCCGTCAAACAGTTTTCCGTTGGCCAGAATCTGGTCGTAGCGGTGCCAAAGCCCGTCCCAACTGCAGGAACCAGGTGCACTGTCCTTCCAACCCTCATCCAGATATGCACAGTAGTAGAGCGAGGGTGCAAGGGCGGTGCGGCTGCCAACCAAGCCCAGAGAGCCGGCCATCTGATACCTGCCTGCCTCGGGATGACTCATATCCACCAAAGCCGGCTGGGTTGACGGGGAGTCCCAAATGCTGGTGGGATTTTCATTGAAGTCTCCGCACAGCAATACCGCCGAGCCAGGCCTCTCATATGAGGCCCGCGCAACAACCTTGGCAAGGGAGAGACGGAGGGCCTGTCCGTCACCAATTTGACTTTTGGCATGCAGGGCGAAGAGGCAGACATCCCCCGCTTCTGTAGCGATGGTCGCCTCCAGAACCGGCCTGATTCCTTCAGCCCCATGCACAGCTGTGGAAGCGATGGGATGGCGGCTGATGACGGCAACGGCTATGGCGGCATCCGAGCCCTTCGCAACCGCATACCAGCGGTAGCCCTTGCGGCCCAAATACCGTGAGAGCAGGTCCTCGACGACGGAAAGCCCTTCCACCTCCTGCAGGACAATCACATCAGGAAAGGAGAGCTTGTCGGAAAGCAACACTTTGGAGAGAGTGTCCAGACGCATGCGGTAGAAGCGGTCGGTCCAGACCTTGGGATCCTGATACTCCGGATATTCGCCTCCGTCCAAACGGGCGTCGAATAGATTCTGCACATTGTAGGAGAGGACTCTGAACGCTTTAGGGTCGCCCTCGATGTCACAGGAGCAGCCGGAAAACAACAACAGACAGAGAAACAGTACGATTAGCATGCTACCAAAGGCAAAGAGACAAGCTTTTTGCTTCAGCTCTTGGCGTTCTTGCCCAAAGAGTAGCTGAAATAGAGCATGGCCAGGGCATCCTGGACATCGAAGTGGGCAATATCCATCTCGCGCGAGCGCAATAGGCCCTTTTTCAGATTGTCAAAGCAGGGGTCGAAACTGACATCACTGACGTCCAGGATTCCCAGGCAGAAATCCCTTAGGGCCACCCAGTCCTGATTCTTGAAATAAGAAAGCACTTCATTGTAATACAAATCGATCTGATTCAGGTCCCGCGCCTCGGTGAGGAACGGGGAGAGGAAATCCTTCGGAATACCCAGGTTCATCTGTTCATAGAGCTGGGCAAGACGTGGTGAGCCGAACTTCAGGAAGCTTGCAATCACGGCATAACGTGTCTGACGGAAAGTGGCGCTGCGTCCCTGTTCTATGGAGATGAAGAACTCCTGATAGAACGAGCCGCTCTTGTCCATGAATCGCTTGGCGATGAGATAGTCGATCACCTCATCGATATGTTTTGCCGAGTGGCTGAGCTCGTTGACCAGACTCAGGTACTCGGTGCTTTCGGTGATCCTGGCCAGGCTCTTGCTGGCCATCGACCGCACCGACGACCACCGGCCGTGGAGCATCAATTGCACAAGCGCATCCTTGGCCTTCTCTTCCTTACGGTAGGATCCAAGGGCCGCAATGGCATCGAGCTGTACATAGGAGTCGTCGTCCCGGGCTACCTTGATCAAGTCATCGAGCAAGGACTTTCTGGGCCGGTCTGCAAGGGTGCGCACAGCCTCCAGCTTGTCGGGAGAGAACGGGCTTGCAAGAATCTGACGGAGCTCGCTGGTGGCCAGATTGTTGAAGTTCTCACCCAGGCTGAGCATCAGGAAGCGGCGTTTTGCAGGATCACTGGTGTGCTCGAGCTTCTCGATCATGGAGACGGCGCGGATGCCGTGCATGGAGAAAATGACTTGGGCGGCTTCTTGGGAGGAGTAGGCACCCACTTCCTGAAGTCTGCTTGCCACCAAGGTTTCAATCATGGTCAGGGCGATGGCAAAGAGGAACACCAAGGTGTACCCGTTGCCGGCCACCTTTCCGTCAAGGACGAACAGGTTTCGGGCTATATCACCTTTGTCCGCCAAAAAACCACTGAATATCCCCACAAGGAAGGCAATGATGGCGATGACGAAATTGACCATCGAGTTGAAGGGAACCGTTTCGTCATCGGGCATGACTTGGGCGACCAGACGGAAGGTCAGAAGGCTGATCAGAGCAACAAAGAAGTTGGTGAGAAAGCCCAGGACAAAGAACCAGATAGGGTTGACGGTTCTGGTGACCAGGACCCATGCCATGAAAAAGAAGAGACTGAACAGGGTCGAGAAGAAGACCAAGGGACGGGAGCCAAGACGGTCTGAGAACTGCTTGCTGACATAACTGGCGGCCATGACCGAAACACCGAGGACCACCGAATACACGACGACCACTGAGTTTGAGAGTCCCAGTTCGAGACGCAGAAATGGTGTGGTCAGACCGAAGATAACGGCCACTGCAGTGGAAAGCCAGCGCAGAATCAGGCGACGACGGAACATCTGATCGGTCATCGCCTCCTTGAAAAGGACCATGACCGTCCGTCCCTTCTTGTAGACGATGGTGCTGCGCGACGGGATGAGGGACATTTCGCGGCTTGCAAAGAAATTTACAAAGACACCGGCCATCTGAAGTCCGATCAGGCCTGCAAGGCCTCCAAAACGTTGTATACCTAATACAAGGGCGGTAAGGCAGCGGATGACAATCGAAGAACTCTGATAGGCCGCGTTTACGTTGGCAACGACCTTGCCGCGGTTGGAGACACTGCTGATGTTCTTCAACGTCGAGTCGTTCAGCGCGATGCCGATCATGCGGAAGATGTTGAACAACGTATAGACCAGCAGCAACAGAAGCACTGCCAGGTCACCGGATATCACATACAAGCCCAGATAGCCCAGGCATACGACTCCACGAAGCACCCAGACCAGTGACTGCACCTTGATCTGGTTTCGCCCGTGGAACATCTGGGGCACGAACGGAAGTACGATTCCGGCTATGTAACTGGCAGAAGAGATGTAGCCCAAGGCAATGTTGCCGGCGCCGAAGTAGATGGCAAGGAGATATACAATGGTATCACCAAGCAGGCTGTAGGCGACGCCGTTGTACAGCTCCTGGCGGTACATATGCTTCCTTCCTACTCGTTTTTCTGCCTCGCTGAGGTATTTTGTCTTGGGCATGGCTTATTACAGCTCACTCCTGGAGGAGACTATCCTGCTTACCAGACCATAGGCCTTTGCCTCTTCGGCTGAGAGCCAGTGGTCACGTTCGGTATCGAGGCGGACTTCCTCTGCACTCTTGCCGGTTTCGGAGGCGATCAGGGCGTCGAGCTTGAGGCGCAGTTTTTCCAGATGCTGGGCATGGATCTCGATATCGGTGGCCACCCCGCGCATCCCGCTCATCGGCTGATGAATCAGATAGGTTGAGTTGGGAAGTGCCAAGCGGCGCTCGGCGGGAACAGCGAGCAACACAAGGGAGGCTGCACTGGCCACCAGACCCATGCCGATCATGGTGACGGGGGCGGTGACGAAGCGGGCCATGTCATAGATGGCATATCCGGCATCGACATCGCCGCCGGGGCTGTTGATGAAAATCTTGATCGGTTCGTTGCTCTCGCCTTCAAGCACCAAAAGCTGCTTGATCACAGCCTCCGCACTCTCCTTGTTGATCTCTCCTGAAAGGAGGATGCTTCTGGTCTTCAAGAGCTTTTCTTGTATCTGCGGATCCTGCACGGCAGGCTTCTTTTCTTCTTCTTGTGGCATGGAACGCCCCTTCTTGATGGTTTTAAACAAAAGTCTATCCAAGTATACGGGATAAGAGCGGCCTTGAAAAGGGAGATGGGTTTGAGATAAGGAGGTAAAACATTGCCGTTCATTGCAAAGTATCCTTGCCTCGGCATGGGAAGAACAATTCAAGATTGCTTACTCGATGGATTTTGAGGCACACCTGGACGGTTAAAAGCTTTTGCAATACAGAGCCCAAAATTTGTGTGGCGCTCAAGAGAATGCTTCCCCTCCTTGATAAAAACCCAAGACTGAAGGTAAGGCAATTCGACAGAAAAGGATACAGCATTCTTATCATAAATACGATTCAGCAATACTCCAAGTGCTTCATCATCGGAAGGCCCCTCGACAATCACAAATACAATTTTTCTACGAGCCACAGTATTCTCCAGCTTCTCTGAATGAAAGAGCTATGTCTGCGTTGTTTGTCTGCTCATACAACTGCTCATCTTGTTCTCCAAGCATGATGTCCCTGAAATAGAAGTCGCGAAGGTTGTTATTATCCTTGACGTTAATCATTCGGACATAACGATTTTGAGGATTTGTTGTAGTAAATGCAATGAATCCTCGGTCAAGCGTCTCAAGCGGGCGGAGATTGTGTGAAGTGAAGATCAACTGGCCTTTCCCCCTCTCTGAGATAATGCTGAGCAGTTCACCAAGAAGATATTCAAAAACTCCCGAATCAAGTTCATCTATTGCCACCGTGATGGAAGCCTGATTATAAACAACAATGAGAAGCTGGAGGATGGAGATAATTTTCTTGATTCCCTCTGACTCATAGCTGAGCGGGATTTCCTTGCTGTCCTTACGGGACATAAGCTGAATACGACTTCCAATTTCCCCGTTCTCAAGTACTTGTGTTCCCAAGTCCTTGATGTGTATCGTAAGATCAGGAACTAGCTGTTTGAGAACCACATTCATGTTTTGTATCACCTTGGTGACAACCTCCTTCGCCTTCTCTGGTATCACAGCCGGTTCATTAAGAGGAAGCATCATCGATCCTATGGCGCCTACCTTTCCTCCAGAGAACTTGAAGCTCAAAGGCTGTGCATTAAGACTGATAATTCCGGTATTGCTTGTATTGATGATGAAAAGTTCATGGTTTCCAAAATTCACCAGGCTCTCGATGATGGTTGCATAGAAGAAACGTTCTTTTTCGGAGTTTATAGATTTCGAGACCACATTCCTGATAGCACCCAGCAATTCACTCGAAAATACAAACGAACGAGATTGGACACTTGTGAGCTTCTTCGCAACCTGAAGATCTGTATCGATCTTTCTGTCATTTCCAATAAGAAGCAGCCGCTTTGGATTCGGAAGGAATACCTGTGAAGTATCTGTATCGATAAGCTTGCCAATCCTAATTTTCTTCTCACCTAAAATCGGACACTTGAGCAATTCATTGTAAATGCGCACTCGTTTCCTGTGTTCTGTTGATTGGATGGAATTGATATTCTGCTCAGAAACATCTTGAGCAGACTGTATGCTGAATTGGTATGAAACGATGAAACTCTCCTCCGATGTTGTTACGATGAATTGATAGACAAGTGTGGCAGATTCTGAATCAACATTGATGTACTCTGCAAACTTTTCTGGAATCGTTCTCCCACACAGTACGTATTTCAGGAGTTCCAAAGCATCAATCAACGCTGTCTTGCCTGACCCGTTTTGTCCATACAGGCCTACGATACTGGCCTTGTAAGTCTTCCTCGTGTTTATGAACGACAGTGAGCCTTCAAGTACATTTTTGAAGTTGTATATTGTAATTCCGCCAAGTCTGACTGAAGCTGCTTTCATTGGACACCCTCCATACTTTCTCTTCATCTACCAATATGCCATACATATCCCCTATTGTCAATTCGAATACATTTTTCTATACTTTTTGTACCTTTTTTAGGTTTCAAACACACCTATGCCTGCATCAAATTATTTTAGAAGCTAATGCAGGTTATACAAACTCCCAGTACCCATACCGCTTGCCCTGCTTTCGAAAGAGCACATCGGCACCAACCAAGCCAGATTCTATAGCAAAGAAGCAGGCATGCCGCCTTCGCTTCAGCTCTTTGATGAGTCTCTATACAAGACAGCTCAAATTCCCGATACTTACCATAAGGAGCCACACCCATGAAATGTGCCACGGTTGCCATCATCGGCCGACCATCAGCAGGTAAAAGCACCCTGCTCAATACCATCTGTGAGATGAAAGTCTCCATCACCGCCTCTACGCCCCAGACGACTCGAAACGCCATCAGGGGAATCTATACCGACAGCCGCGGGCAGTTGATCTTCACCGACACGCCGGGCTTTCATCTCAGCGAGAAGACACTGAACAAGCGCCTGCAGGAGACAGCACTGAGAAGTCTTGAAGAGAGCGATGCAGTGCTCTACATCCTCGACTCCAAGCGCAGTGCAGGCGAGGAAGAACTCGCCCTGGTCTCCCATATTGCAAAGCTCAAGACTCCGGTGGTTTGTGTCATCAACAAGGCAGACATCATTCGCGACAGCGAAGAAGAGGCTGTAAAAGCCTTCCTTGCCGAGCACCTTCCCGACAGGCCGGTGCTGAAAGCTTCGGCCAAGTTGGACGAAGGTGTCGATGAAATTTTGATCGAACTGTTCAAGCTTGCCCCCGAGGGCGAGCTGCTCTACCCCCCCGATGCCTACACCGACCAGAACCTGGAGTTCCGCATCAGCGAGATCATCCGCGAGAAGGCGATCAACCTCGTCACCGAGGAGATTCCCCACGCCATCTATGTCACCATCGAGGACATAGAACACACCGAAGCAACCAATACCATCTGGGTGCGTGCAGCCATTATTGTTGAACGTGAAACCCAAAAGGGTATTGTAGTTGGCAAGGGCGGGGCGAACATCACCAAGATCCGCAAAGGAAGCGAGCCCGAGATCCGCCAGATATTCGCCGGCAAGAAGCTCAGGCTCGACCTCAGGGTGAAAGCCCAGGACAAGTGGAGAAACAACTCCGTAGTGTTGGACAAGATCCTGCGCTAGCGGATGTAATTCGTTACAAACCGTCTTTCAGCCTCAGGAGCTGCCAAACCTGCTTGCCTGCCTGCAGCAATGCTCTGCAGCAGCCAGGCAAGGTTGGCTCCGAGGTTGCGCATCACCTGCAGTCCCTCCAGGTCCTGCTCGACTTCTTCCACTGAGTTTCCATGGACTGAATTCCAATAGGTTGAAGAGACCACCGGCATGCCGCTGATCGTAAAGTACTTGTTCAGTTGGTCAAAGGAAGCACTTGCCCCTCCACGGCGGCAGGAAACTACCGAAGCCCCGGGCTTGAGATACATGCGCTTGGAAACAACGCGGAACAACCGGTCCAGGAAGGCACTGCCCGCCCCTGCAATGCTTGCATAGTGCACCGGGGCTCCAAGAATGAGGGCATCACAGGCGAGAGCCTTCTGAGCGGCCTCGTTCACTTTATCGTCGTTGAAGACGCAGACACCATGCTTGAAGCAATAGCCGCAATCGATACAGCCGTGCAGGCTCTCCTTGCCGATCCACAGGATTTCGCTCTCAATCCCATTCTGTGCAAGGACAGAAGCAATCTCCTCAAGCGCGCGATTGGTGCAGCCCTTCTGGTGGGGACTGCTGTTGATCATCAAAACATGCATAGAAACCTCCAAATAAACAACAGGGAGCCGAAGCTCCCTGTAAGTATGCCATACATCAGTGATTAATACTTGGTAAGAATGGCCAGGACCTTCTCTTTTCCACAGGTCTGCAGGAAGGGTCCGAGCTTCGGACCGCGATCCTTGCCGATCATAATGGTATAGACAAGCTTGAAGAAGTCGCCGGTATCCAGCCCGTTGAGCTTTGCAGCATCGTAGAGGCGGGTGGTGTACTCCTTATCCTCCAGCTCGTCCATCTGCTCAACCACCTTGATCAGGTCGTGGATGGCCTTGGTCTGCACCTCGTCCAGAACTACCAGGGGATCTCCTTCATGCCACAGGCGGTACTTGAAGTCCTCGGGGGCGAAGGTGGTGATCCAGTTCCAGGCGCACTTGCAGCGCACCCGCAGTCGATCCTTCTGGCTGTCGGTCATCTCACCAAGGGTGGAGATGGCACGCTCGATGTCCCCTTCATGCAGCTGAAGCAGGTTGCACAGGTGACGGAAGGGTATCTGGTAGCAGGCTTCGGTGGGAATCTCCCCTACCTGGCTCAACTCGTAGATTCTTCTCTCCTTCTCCCTGCGCTTCTCATTCACTTCCTGCAGGCCGAAGTAGATGCGCTCGCAGGTGTCGTAATCCTCGTAGATCTTGAGCACGTCGAGGTCGAAGGAGATGGCAAACTCCGTGTTCGGCCGGGTGCCGGCGAACATGAAGCGGGTGATCTCGGGGGTATAGACTTCCAAGACATCGTAGAGGGAGATTACCTCGCCGCTGGAAGAAGAGATCTTGCCTCCCCTGCCCTTGATGCTGATGAAGTCATACTGAAAGGAGACCGGAGGCTGGGCGCCGAAGACGGTCACGACCTTCTTGGAGGTATCGAAGCTGCCGCCTTCGCTGTGGTGGTCCTTGCCTGCCGGTTCGAAGTCGACGCCTTCATGAGCCCAACGCATGGGCCAGTCGATTCTCCAAGGTAGTTTTGCATAAGGGGTATTGCGAAGGTCGAGGGTCTCGGTCTGCCCGGTCTCATCGTCACGATAGGTCACGTTCCACTCGCCGTCCCAGTCGAGGATGGTGGTGGTGTCCTTGTCGGTGAAGGAGGAGAAGACTGAAATCGGCCACCAGTCGGCCTCAAGGGGTTCGGTTCTGAACTCGTCCAGGATCGCCCTGATCTCGTCCCGTTTCTCCAAGGCGGTTCTCATGCCCTGGGCATACATGCTTGAGCGATACCGCTTGGCCTGGTAGAGGTACTCGGGCTCTACACCGACGGTGGGAAGAATCTCTTCCACATCCAGTTCGTTTGCACGTGCGTAGTTCTCGGCCCTGCCGGTGGTATCGGGAACCAAGGTGATGGGTTTGCGCAGGAAGGTGGCCAGCAGCTCGGGCTGAGGCATGTTCTTGGGAACCTTGCGGAACACATCATAGTCGTCCCAGCTGTAGATGAAGCGGACTTTTTTGCCTTTGGCTCTGAGTGCCCTCACCACCAATTCAACCGAGATGATCTCCCGGAAGTTTCCGATATGGACTGTGCCAGAAGGGGTAATGCCGGAGGCGCAGGTATAGACCTCCTTCTCCCCTTTCTCACGAATGATCTTGTCGGCGTATATATCCGCCCAATGTGTAGATACGTTCTGTTCGCTCATAGACGTCGATTATAGTGAATCATACCCATCAGTTCAACTGCTGGTTGCCAAAACAAAGCACGAGGCCTTATACTCTTGGGTATGAAACGATTGATGGCATTGCTTGCAGTACTCCTTGTCGCCTCCTTCGCCCTGATAGCGGCGGATGAGCCGTTGCAGCCGGGTACGGTCATTGAGAAAGGGATTGCCTCCTGGTACACCTCCGATAAGAGCGAGAGCCTGACTGCCAACGGTGAGATTTTCGACCCCAACACCCTGTCGGCGGCCCATAAGAGCCTGAAGTTCGGCACCATTGTCAGAGTGACGAACCTTGCCAACGGCAAGAGTGTGGATGTGCGCATAAACGACCGCGGGCCGTATGTCGATGGAAGAATCATCGACCTCACCCCGGCTGCCGCCAAGCAGATCGACATGCTTAAAAGCGGCATCTCATCAGTCGACCTCACCCTGATCTTCGAGCCCGAAGTTCCTGAGTCGAAGTACAATCGAGCAGGAGACACCGGCTGGTATCAGATCCAGGTGGGAGCCTACTCCTCCCTGCTTACCGCCTATGCCCAGTACGACAGGCTGCTCAACGCAGGACTGAAGCCCTATGCAGAGCAGCTTCCCGACTCCCAGGCGGTACGCCTTACGGTTCGTTGGGTTCCGGCTTATCAACTCGATAGGACGATGAAGGCTCTTTCTGCCCTTGGCTTTGCCGAGAAGAATGTGCTGAAGAAGAGCGAGGTCAACCCTTACCGCTGAAGCGTTTTCCATCCTGTTTGCAGATCATCTTTGCTATGTCCCGTCCGTCCTTTGCGGCGGTGGGAAGCCCGCCTCCGGGTACGGTCCACTGCCCGATCATGGCAAACCGGGAAAGGCCGTCCAAGGTTTTGGGAAGGCGTTTAGAGAGGGTTGCCTTGGTCGGGGCAAAACCTTCAAAGCTTCCTTTCCAGTTGCCTGTGTAGCGGATGACCGAGTGGGGTGTGGACACATCGACCATGTCGATCAAGCCTTCCAGTGGTCCCAACAAAGGCTCCAAGCGTTTGATTATTTCCCCAGCTATGCGTTTCTTTTCTTCTTCATATTCCTGGCGATTATCAGAGGCAAGTTTCTCCCAGGCCTCCCACTCCCAGGTGTTGATCATGGCGGTCACCAAGGTGCAGCCCTCAGGGGCGAGGGTGGGATCGAATGCATAGACGTTCAAGCCGAAGCTGTTATGAGATGTACCATCGCAGAGAACGATTGGCTCTTCAAAGTACGGAGACGAGGAGTGTACAAACTGCTGTAGATTTTTCTTGATGCCCAAGGCCACCATAAGGGAGGAGGGAAACAGCGGATACTGCTCATAGGCTTTCGTATAAGCCGGACTCAAATATCGTCCCGAAAGCATCGAGTAAAGCGTCGTATGTCCATCAGCTGCGCTGATTACATAGTCGGCATCAACAATCTGTCCATCCGAAAGTTGTACGCCCACTGCCTTCCCATCAGAAACCAATACCTTTTCCACCGCACTGTTATACCGAAACGTGACACCAAGCGAGGAAGCCTTCCTGGCGATGTTCATGGCAAAGTTCAATGATCCCCCTATGGGATAGCCTGCACTCTTGTACGGTTGTTGAGAGAGCCCTAGGGTGAGCGCGACGAGGCTCCAATCGGGAGGAAGGGTGGAGAGGAAGATTTCCCGGAGCCTGGGATTGGTGAAGCGCTTGGCATACTCCTCTACCGGAATCAGGTGACCCAGCATGGTGAAAAACTGCACCAGGGAGGCGAAGGGATTGCCCGAGAATGCGCCTGCCAGGCGCTTGAGGCTCCGATGAAACTTCCCTATTTGCTTTGCATCCTCCGGGGCGAGGGCCAGCAGTGACTCCTTCAGCTGTTCAAGGTCGCTGGACAGACACAATGAATCCCCGTTTGAAAGACCGATGGTGGTGAACTGGTCGAAGTTGGCAATACCAACAGGTGAGCCGTCGGCATTGGTGAAGGCCCCCAGTTCCTGCCACATCGAATAGAACTGGGTTCCTTCACGTGAGCCCATCAGCCAATGAATGCAGTAGTCGATGGTATAGCCGCCTCGTTTCCAGGAGGTGCAGAGTCCTCCAGGCAGGCTGTGCTTTTCCACCACCGTGACCCGATAGCCGTTTCTGGCAAGGTAGGAGGCTGCAGAGAGCCCTGCTATTCCTGCTCCAATAACAACGATGTGCTTATCCATGCAACTACCTCCAAACACTTAGTCTCATGTATTGTACCATACCCAATACAAATGAGAAGAAAATGTTGAAAAGGCAGTTAGTTCGAGAGTCTTGCCAGTATTTTTCCTACCATCTTTGCCCCTGGATGTTCGTAATTCTCTCCTACTAAGAGATACGCCATTTCATAGCCGATATCCATATAGGAACGTACAGCAAAGGTTACCGATACTCCGGTACTTGCGATGAAACCGGATTCAGGAATTGAGGTGTTGTACAATTCTCCCCATCCAAAGCCGAAGTCAAAAAAGAGCACCAAGCGGGGGAAGAATCCGGACACGAAGGGCTCGGGGCCGTTGAAACGAAGATCGAACTGGTTTGCAATCGAGTAATCGGTGGGAAACTGGAAGGTTCCAAATCCACGGACTTTACTACCCAAAGAAGTGGTCTGTTGAACGGACAGGGGTATGGAAGAGCCGAAGACCCCACTGATATTCAATCGGTCTGCAAGAACAATAGAGTACAGGTTCTTAGCACTTTCGGTGAGGGTAAGCAGCGTTTTTGCTGCCTGTACTTCCCCTTCCAGACGAGCATAGGATGCATTGGTGTTCAGCAGCATGGGGCCGAACCAGAGCAGTGCCGATGCGGCATATCCATCAGCAGAGGTAAACGTTTCGACAAGGTTGTTGTAGTGGTAGGCAAAACCGATATTGGTCCCGATCCCCGAGAGTTGTCCATAGACTGCATTACCACCAGAGAAGAAGGAGGAAAGACTTTGGACGGTTCCACTGTCCAGAGTGGTTCCTACGATCATGGAGTCGAGGGCCTTCTCATAGGACCCTCGGTATCCAACAAAGAGGCTGTGCTTCTGTGAAGAGCCGAGGTATTGGTTCAAGCCTAGTGTCCAATCGAAGAGCAGTTGGTCATATACGAGGGGGATTCCTGTACGGTGATTACCACCTACGGGATCTTGCCAGACCAAACGCTCCTGGTACCCGACTTTCCCCAAGAGATAGAAATCAGTCTTCCAATCGGCAAACAGGGAGAGACTGTCATTCACAGCTCCTGCCCTGATTCCTGTTGGAACCAAGCCGGCAGCAATCCGGGGGTGTCCATCCCAGCTGTCATAGGCGAAAGACCAGGAGGCAAAGATAGAAAGAGGCAGCAGACAAACAAGCAATAGAAACAATACAAGCTTCTTATTCATGACTACCCTCCTCTCTCATTGGTACCAATACTATCACAGCAAAAAGCCTATGAGTACAACTGTACACTCCTCTTCACAAACATTCTTTACATTCTTCTAAAAATCCTTTAGATTACCTTCATATCGGGCCTATAGCTCAGTTGGTTAGAGCATCGGACTCATAATCCGTGGGTCAAAGGTTCAAGTCCTTCTGGGCCCAGTAACAGAACTCCTTGCAATGCAGGGAGTTCTTGTTGTTAGAGGATACAATAATTCAACGTTCACTAGAGCACTGTACCAAAAGGTGTACCAAAAAGTCTTGGAACGTATTGAGAATCTCATATGAATGTGAACTTCTCAAGTTTTTTCCACTCAAAATCCTAGATTGATCATTACATCCTAGATAAAACTTTGAATCATAATGATTTTCTCACTTTCCTTCATTGAAAATATCGAGAATCGTGCATCTTAATTGAGTGTAACCGTTAAACTCATATAGGAGACTGGATGCACTACGATTTCGCTATTATCAGCATTCCAGACGGCTCTAATGACGTTTGAGTGGAACTTTTGTGCAAAGTTCACAATGAACAAAGTTACACCGTTTATCGGCATGATTCCTTTGGATGTAAAATTGAGAGCAGCCATGTGTGAAGCGACCTTATGTCCAACACACGAGAGGGTCTTCACTGACCACCCGGAACCATGTTTTACGAAATCATGCTCCAAAGGTGTTATTCTGCAGTCTCTGCGGAGGATGGGGATTTTCTTTCAGGTACCAATGACAGTGTTTCATCTCGAAGCCCAATAGAGGTTGAAGTTTGTATTGTTACAGTTAGCTGAAACACCTTCACTTTTGAAACCCAGAATATGAACCATACACTCTCATTACACAATAGCTTCTAACTCTTCTTCATCGTCTTGATTTTGGAAATCAGAATCTGTATCGGAGAGTGGGAGATCCTGATTTCCTATCGATATTGATATCTTATAATCCTCAGCAAGCATGGTACGATTGAATTCTGCAGTAGGATTAATTTCGTTTACCAGTGCTTCCAGTTCATCCAAGGTAATATCAAAGAATTCCTTTCTTAAATTTACCTTGTTCATCCTTCTACTATGTAGTCTCTTATGTAATTCATTCTCCAATCCAACAGCATCTTCTGAGAAAATGAAGCTATGAACATCAAATTTAAAGGGCACACTTGCACTACCAAGTTCATCAACACGCTCCTGAGGATCAAGTCGTCGAGTCATGCCAACCTTGAATACATGGTCACCAAAGGATCCCAGGTTGCTGATGATATATACATTCCCTGCCTTACCATTCTGCAACTTGATGATCTCATCCTTCTTTTCTTCGACCTGCCCAAGGTGAATATTCAACTCTTCCAACTTCGCGATGATTTCAACCCGTTTGGATGAATCTTCTGGTTCAGAATCTAATTGCTCTCGAACTTTCTCGATTTCCGCCTTATACTTCGATTCTTCGAATGCAATCTGCTTCCGCTGCTCTTCCAACCGCTTCCGCTCTTCAGCTTCCTCTCTCATCTGCTGACGTAACGCTAGCTGCTCCTGCCTGGCTTGCTCTCTCTTGATGTAGTACTCGTATTCAATCCGCACGGCATTTTCAAACAGATGTTCTAATTCGCCAATAAATCTCCTCATGGTACCTACGATACTTTGATTACCATCAGTAGCTATCACAAGATATTTTGAAATGAGTGCCTGAACCTGCAACAGGGCATTATCAAGTTTCTCGTATTTAAGGTTATAGAGTATATTTTGCAATTCTGAGCTCAACGAGATTACCATCAATTTGTAAATGGCTTTGTTTGCTTTTGTGGTATACCTTTGCTCATACTCAGCAAATAAGGCCTCCAGCTGTTTATGATTTTCCCTGAATTCTTTTCTCAGCTCTTGGTAGTTCATGTAGTTAAGCGTCAGCATAACTGAAGGAGCCATCGAGTCTAAATCTACCTTGTCTTGTTCTGTTAAAGGCTTATAGAATACCGATGGAATTTCGGTCGTATGGAAGCGATTAACGGCATGTTCTACGGCACTATACAGTTCTTTGAATCTTACCAATTTGAGTTTCTGACTCTCTAACCGCTTTTCCAGTTTCGAACAAGTATCATCAAGTTCCCCTTTCTCGGTTTTTAAAGAAACCCGCTCATCCTGCAAGTGAACCAATTCAGTTTCAATTCTGGCAATCTCATCTTTGATTTGCCGCTGTTTCACTTGTGCTGACTCTAAATCGGTTATACCCAGCTTTAGAATTCTATCCTGTTCTGTTTGGAGTCGCTGCTCAAGAGAACCCGACTTGTTCTGTTCGGTCTCAAGCTGATGTTTTAAAGATCCGCTCTTGTTCTGCTCATATTGGAGATGATGCTTGAGCAATCGAGTTTTCCGAAGGAAGAAAACTAAAAGGATAATCACCACCAAAACGAGTAGATAGAGAATTTCTATAGGCATTACCATCCTCACTTTTTGACCTTCTGGTGGAGGCAGAGCCTGCCCAAAGTCAATTGTGTTTTCAGTAGAATTTGTGTTGAGATTTACAGGTTCACTCTTAGAACCAGTTTCTCCAACCGATTCAACAACGATTGGAGTAGAGACAGGGCTCTCGATGAGTACAGCAGGTTCATCCAGGTAAGTATCCTGAGAATTAAGTATCGTGGCTTCCATGTCCCTATTCAGTTCGGATACTGTCGGGATCTCAGAATCGATCGAATGAACGCTACGATCATTTCCCTCAGGTATGGGAGCATTAATAGCAACTTCCGTAATAATAGGTTCTTCAGTTAGTGGAGTTTCGTTGACTATAGCAGGTGATTTTTCGATTGTCTCTGGTATTGGACTTTTAAGACTATCTACATTCTTCTCAATATCTATTTGTTCAACTCTCTGGGTATGTTTATCCAGCTCAATCTCTTTAGCTGTTGTACAACCAATAGAAAAGAACACTGGGAGCAATAGAATTAATATTACGAGAACAATCTCCGTTTTTCTCATGGTATCTTGGTCATCTTATCATGAAAGAGGGATTAAGAAATAAAATACATCTTTTATGTTGCCAATGTTTTTCATATTCATCCAGAAAATCACAGTCGGATAAAATTCATCCAAAATGAAACAGGACAAAAGTGTGGATCGAACCGAAAGCGAAAGTCCTTCATCAATTCCGTACATACACTATGCTACAGATTCCGAGGAAGGTTTTTAGCTCACCTTCCTTGCTTGGGACCAGATTGCGTCCCAGCAGGATTACAGCCAAGACTACATCTATCATCTGCATAGAAGGCGTTGAAGCTGGTAAAGGTGTTATGATTCCGATGGCTTCTCCCACAAGATTCGATAATCTCCCATAGGATTACTTCTGTGGGAGATTATGCTTCTATGCTGTCCCCAGTGAAGACTATTCATAATCAAAGTCTGGAAACAACTCTCCTCTGAATTATCCTTGCATACTAATAAATTTTGTCTGGATCCAACTCTGGTCTGAAAGGCTTGCCTGTTTCAAGACTCTCTTCAAGCAGTTTGCGTATTTCTTCACCATCGATCCCCAAGACCAAGAAAATTGGAAAATTCTCTTCAAATCTCTCAACATATTTTTCCAACAGATTATCAATCTCATCCATCAAATGATACCTCCGTCGCAATGGCTAGGCTCTCTCACTTATACATAGGCAGTTGATCGGGATTCCGAACATACGTAGTGTTCCTTCCACTGCCTTGGCTGAGTATGAAGCCTTCTTCCTTGAGGCGCTTGAGAGCAGCCTCCACTGAGGAGCTGCCGATGCTGGGGCAAAGTTCGAGAATCTGGGCCTTGGTGAATACTCCCAAGCTGTCCTCAACAGCTTTTCGCACGATCTCATATGAGCTACTCTTACGGTCGACTGAGCCAAGCCTTCTCTCAAAATCACGATAACAATTCAGGACAATCCCAAGAAGGTACTTGATGAAGGATGTGTAGTCATTGGTACCATTATGCCATCCGCTGGAGACCTTCCCCAATACATCGTAATACGTATCCTTCGTCCTCTCAATCTTCTGCTCGATACTGATATACTTGCCGACAAAGAATCCACTCTGGTACAAGAGCAGAGTAGTAAGAAGCCGGCTCATGCGTCCGTTGCCGTCATTGAAAGGATGGATGCAGAGAAAGTCGCATATGAATATCGGGATCAGTATCAGCGTATCGACTACCTGATTATCAAGTGCCTGCCGATAACTTGCGCAGATAGCATCCACCGCCATCGGTGTCTCAAACGGCTCAAGCGGAGTGAATCTGGTGAAGGAACCTCCATCGGTATGGGTCTCGTTGATATAATTCTGCGTGTTCTTGTACTTACCACCGAAGGTCTTGCCCGTGTATGCCAATAGATCCCTGTGCAATTGCAGGATTACATTGCCATTGAGCGGGATGTGCTTGTAATTCTCGTGGATTGTTTTCAAGGCATCGCGATAGCCCGCAATCTCTTGCTCATCACGGCTGCGGGGTGTAGTTTTTTCATTGACCAACTCCCGCATCCGTGCATTCGAGGTTCCTATGCCCTCGATTCTGTTCGAGCTGTCGGTGCTCTGGATTTTCGCCACCTCGATCAAGCGTTCCAACTCTACCGGTTTCTGTCTGAGATACAGATCCTGTTTTCCCTTGTGCTCGCGGATCTGAGCAACGAGCGAAAGTACCTCTCCGTCCCAGGAGCTCTTTTTCAGCTGGTCATAATCAAATTCGCGCATCTTTCTCCCACCATTTTCCTTTTTCTCCCATATTGTACCCTATTTTGGGAGATAATCAATAGTTCGTGGGAGAACCGATAGAGTTGATTCGATTAGACAGAACAATTCATTCAGCCTTGTTCCTTGCTGATTCCTAAATGGATGTGCTATGTCCAAGAACTGGATTGCATCTGTACCCATGTTCCTGAAATATCATTTCCCCGGCAGCGTATTCTCACACTACCTTGAAAACCTCTTGGATCTTCATATCAGAGGAAAGCATCACCAAGTCAGCCTTGTACCCGGGCTTGATGAAGCCTCGATCTGTTTGAGAAAGCACCCGTAAGGGGTTCTCGGACGCAACCTGGAAGAAGGATTGCTTGTCCAACAAGTTTTTGTGAAAAAGGTTTTTTGCTGAATCGCTGATAAGCATGGCAGAACCTATCAGGATGTCACTATCACGGTAATAGCAGGCCTTTCCATTCGAATACATTTGCTTGCCCAAATACAGGCCTTCACCGGCACCCATGCCGGCCAAACTCATAGCATCAGAAATCAGACAAAGCCTTTCCGTACCAAGCGAATTGATCGTCAAATCTATCACAGACGGATGCACATGCACCTCATCACAAACAAGTTCATAGGTTGCATGGCTGAAGTTGCGGACAAACGGCATGGCTGCCAAGCCTGGGCGTTTGTGATCTATACCGCTCATCGCATTGAAAAGATGGGTAAGATGATTTTTGTCCCTAGGATGCAATGCATCCAGGGGACAATCACTATGGCCATAGGCCACAACAATGTTGTTCCGTTCCAACATATTCGAAAGCTCTTCACTGCCTTGCAGTTCAGGAGCAATGGTCATGGAGGTGACAAGTGGCTTCTTTCCACACTTGATGGAAAGAATCTTCTCCAGGTACCCCCTGTCAAAGGTCCTGATACCTGAAGATGGAATGCCACCCTTTTTCTCAGGTGCGATAAAAGGTCCTTCCACATAGACCCCAAGCAGATGGGATGAGAGGAAAGCACTCCTGTCCATTGCTTGTTTAATCTGGTCCAAGAGATCCAAATCCATGACAACTGCAAGTTGGAAACTCGTTATACCCTTCCCTGCAAGAAACAAGGCCATGCCTTCTAGGTTTTCCTGAATATTTCCTCTGGTAGAATCAAAGCCGCCACAACCATGGATGTGCATATCGACTAGACCCGGGCCCACAAGGCTGCCCTTGGCATCATATTGCTTTAGATGCTGTACCATCTCTTGCTCAAGCTTACCGACATACCTGACGATCCCCTGCTCCACCACTATGGTGGCATCAGGTAGCAGCACTCCATCGGTATACGCCAAGGCATGGGATATTGCGTAGTCGACTTCATAATGAACCATTTGCTATTACTCCAGATCAAGAGAATTGGGTTTGTACTGAGAGGTAACAGTGAATACAGGACTCTTGTCGAATACCTCATAGTTTCGCCCTCATACCACGGTTAAATGTCAAAGCGTGGAGGTACGTACTACAAACCCTTCACTGCTCAACAGGCACTGCATCTTGGTCCAATCACAGATTGTCCTGCCCCGCTCTTGCAGTATCCGCAAGCAAGTTCATGATTGTCAATACAAAGGTAGTTCTAAGGAGGCTTGTAATCATGCCGGTAGTGAGTCTTACATATCAAACTGGAAAGGGCATATCTTAGACTTTCATAATCAAGCGACCGTGAATGTGAAGAAGTTTCGCCGCTGAACCGGCTTACGCTGATCAGCGGTTTTTCTATTGGTATAGGAAACCTAAAGACAGAGCTTCAGGTTCATAAAGAAGTACGTTTCTTTCGGTAAGCATCACCTTACGGCACCACTTCCTACAGCTAAGGTGCGGTACGTACAAACCCTTCACAGCTCAACAGGCACTGTCTCTTAGCCCAATCCCTGCATCATCGCAATCACTACTGGTCCTGCCAGCAATGAGTAGAACTCCTGCCCTACATCGATATTATGTGCATGCAAAAAAAGGCTTGTCAACAACATATCTGTAGATATCTCAGGAAGCATGATTGTGTTCAATCAAAATTGAAAGTCAAGGAATTTTTCCTTCGAGTAAAAAAATCTTATCGCTTACTCCTTGACGCTTGGCCCTCTCCTCTTGAGTTCGCCGGCACACACCCCAGCCATTTGACCGGAGGAAAACCGCCTAGTGAATTATAAATCTCTGCCATCAATAACTGACTAGACGTTTGTTTTTGTCTAGGCTTGACAGGTTTATCTCGGTTGGTGATACAGAAGAACATCGATGTGAATTGGTTCTGATTTTATCTATTATACTTAGCCATACGAATTAGATAATTCAATACCAATTTTTTACGATATTCCTCAGGTTCTTCAGTAGTGATTCCTTCAGTTGTATATACACTGTCACAAAGACTTACTGTTGATATGAAGTTTTTAATGTAGTTTTCATTAGTGATTCCGCAATATTTTATATGCGCTGCAACAAACCGGGAAAGGTAGTCTTTGTCATCAAGATCAACACCGAATCCACAGTAGTCGCTCATTTTCTTAACCCCTTCTTTATAAGCAGTTTCAACCGATCTATTAGGTGCCCTTTCTTGAATAGATTGTGAATACTTATCAACAATCGTATCAAATGTTTCCACAGAAAGGCTAGTTTTCGGGATATCTCGATCAATTATGCTCTTATATTCAGTATTGGCTACAGGTACAAGATTATTTTGATAATCGGAGATAACGCTGTTCAGATAGCTTACTACTTCCTCCACCGTGTCAACTCCAATTACTGTCTTGAACCGTTCAACAATCTTGTCCTTGTCGTGAATGTAAAAATTGTAGTGATCACCGCCTTTATTGCCAAGAGAATACCCTGTGAGGTTCTTATAATCAAACACGAGAGGCTTATGACCATTTGTACTTAGATTATTCCAGAATTTCACTCCAGTATTGGACGCTATGGAATCGGTAAAGCTACTCATGGATAAATCCTTATATTCTTGATAATTGCTGAAAGATGCAGCTCTGTCAAAATAATATGAGAGTATTTTATTGGAATCTCTAAAAAAGTATGGAATTATTTCTTTAATGAATTCGAGATCAATCAAATTAAGAGTATTCTCTGCCAGGAAAGAATCAAACCATGCTTTTGCCGTTGTATCGTCTATAAAAAAGCCACCATTGCTCCATTTTCTCGATGGGTCTGTATAGGAAGCAAATATACCATCGTTTGATTTCGCAGTGACCCCAATGCTATTTATCCAATATCCATACGGGTAATACCATGCATCATTAATCAGCTTACCATCAGTTCTACCTTCAAATGGTGTACCAAATCCTGTATGGTTATTGAGCCGTATTGTCGTGGCAATAATGTTGTTTCTCAACATTCCGTTTTCATCATACTCTTCACTCGAGAAATCGATTCCATACCGATTAGAATCATCAATCTTCATATCCAGATATTCTAGAATATTCAGCTCACCGTAGTTTTCTGCGAATGTAATCCCGTTGCTCCCGGAGCTCGAAGAGGTATAAAGAAACATTTCGCGGAGAGAAAATGTTTTTGTGCTTTTATAATAGTAATAATCAAAGAACCCAACTGTATAGCCTGAATCCTGCAGCGAAAACAAACAATACAACCCATCAGGGTTGATCTTTACAGTTTCAAGGATTATATCAAAGCCCCAAACGCTTGCACCCCTGTAACTGTTTTCAATTTTTGACTTGAGGTTATCAGCTGATACTATCTGAAGAGATTGAAGAATCGGGAAAGTTTGATAAATTGAATTTGAATTAATGCTACCACTGACTTTTTCTATCCTATAGGAAGTAAGTCCTCTGCCTGTGCTCGCAGAAAAAGAGGGAATGAAAACCACATCACCGTTTACCTGATTAGTATCGAGAGAACATGACGATACAGCGATTATGCAGCATGTAATTACAACGAGTGCAAAAAATGATTTGAATCGTTTCATAGAGTTCCCTTACTGATTATTGTTGTTGCTTTGTTCCATGATAATATCACTAAAAGCAAAAGAATGCGAGAAAAATTGCTCAAAAGTACAAGTACAAGTTATCTGAATAAGCATCCAAAAGAACAGGGTATTACATCAGTATTAAAGGAGCAAAATACTGCTCAGGCATCGCGAAATCGTAGTCCGGCATTGGAGAGAGCTGCTCTCAGCTTGGGGATCGATGCAGGGCCCATACCATGAAGTTTCAGGATTTCTGATTCCGTATGGTTCGCCAGTTCCTGCAGGTTGGTGATCCCTGCACTCTCAAGGGCATTGGAAGCAGGAGAAGAAAGGATGGCACGGAAAGGCCCCTCAGTCTTCATGCGTTCACAGATGGGACAAACAGGACAGTCGGTACTTTTCTCATACGTGTGTCCTCTCTCGCAAGTTTGCTCCATCTTGGAATTTTTCATTTTCAACGCTCCATTTCCTGTAAAGTATTATATCTCCTGCAGAAGGGCGAATACCATACCTCGAAATCAAGGTTCTTATTGAACGGAAGGAGTTCTAGCTTATCAGAAGCATCAGTTTGAGGAATTCCCCTGCCCATACCTGCCACTTGACCTAAATAATGCCTACCGCTGCGATTCCTCGTTCAGGTAGTATTCAAGGTCCAGGTAGATCTCCTCCAGCTTTGTCCGTGCCCAAAGGTTCTTGCGCAGGAACTTCAAGCTGGATTTGATGCTGGGATCGTTATAGAAGCATTGCAGCTGCACCATGTCGAACAGCCCGTCCCAGCCGTAGTAATCGACCAGGCGGGTAAGCAGTTTCTCAAGCGTTATGCCATGCAGGGGGTTGTTCACTTGTGTAGTTGAAGTGGTCATGTCCTTGATAGAATCTCCTTCACCCGCCCAACTGCACCACTCTCAAGACGAACCTTGATACCGTGCGGATGCATGTTGGAGTTGGTCAGGATGTCCTTGACCACACCCTTGGTGGTGTTGCCTGTGGCTTGGTCCTGCTTGAGGACGATAAGCACTTCCAGTCCAGCGTGTATATCAGCTCTTCTCCTACCATCCATATCGACATCTCCTACAACCCTCACTCTACAGGAGAATGTAATAATGTTGAAGAGGAATCAGTATTGGATTTGGGCCAGGTGCAAAACTGCCGGCATTACCAGAGATGAGTTGAGAGAATGCTACCAACTTTAAGGGATGAACAAGCGTATCTGGGCTACTTGGCTGCCGCCAAGCTGAAGATATTGCATTGGACTGATATCCCATTCCCAGCCGGATGACTGGAGATTGATGATGCAAACCAACACAAGCTACAAGATATTCATGATCAAGACTCTTACTGAGGAGGGGACAACTGTGGTCAAACTTAAATAGTAAAAATCCGTATTTGCACAGTGTTGATAAATGACCGTTGAAGCATAAGCAAACAAAAGCATATACTGTGGCTGTAATTTGTGAAGACAGTTGGCTGGATAGTTGCGATGTGGTAGTCCCTATCTGGCCTCTGTCTTCTTGCAAAGGACTACCACATGAAGAACATAAGATCAAAGTCCAGGAGGAAGACTCCTTGGTCCGATGCGCCTGAAGCCACCGCACTTCAGGCATTCATTGATGAAAGCAATCAGGACAATTATCACAGGAAGCATCCAGGCATTTCTGATACCGGCGAGGTTGAGCTGCTCAACTCGATGGGTGTACAGGAATGCAGGCACTGCAGTAGCACTGCAATCCAGAGATTCGGCTTCACCTCCAACGGTGTTCGTAGGTTCAGGTGCAAGGATTGCAGGAGAACCTTCAACATCCTGACCAACACAATCATCGACTCCCACAAACTGCCGCTTACCTAATGGCTTGACTTCCTGCTCTCAATTTTCGGGTACGGCAGCTTCAGCCTGACATCGAAGAGCAATCGTAATGCTTATACAACCACAAGATACTGGATGGATAAGGTGTTCCTTGTATTGAGGGACTACCAAAACACCTTGGTCCTGTCGTGTTAGGTTGAGCTTGACGAGACCTTCTATAAGGTCCGCAAGGCCGACATCCAAAGAAAAGAGGACGGCAAGGAGTATCAGGGATTGTCCCACAACCAGATATGCATCGGGATAGCCTGCGACCAAAGCAGTGTCATCTGCTTCGTGGAAGGCGAGGGAAAGCCGACCAAACAAGGAAGACTCGATACGTTTGCATCTCACATTGAGCTTGAATCAACCATGAGCCATGACATGGAACAAGCTCACGGACCGTTGGTCGAAGCTCTCAGGCTCAAAAGCATCGTATACAATTCGAGACAGATCAAACAGCTGCTAAATTCCGAGAATCCGCTGAACAGGATCAACCAATACTGCAGGATTTTGAAACTGTTCCTTGCCTCCCCCTCAGGATTCATCAGGGAGGATTTGCAGGATTATCTGAACCCTTCTGCTTTGTCATGAACCAGCCCAAGGACAAACACGAAAAGGTCGAAAAGTTCATGAGCATGGCAGTAGGCTGTCGTATCTTGCTCAGATATCTGGGGTGAAACCGCAATTCAAGCTGTGTATTGCCGATTCATATCAACACTGTGCAAATACGGATTTAATAGTAATCTTAATCACGTAGCGGGACAGGCCGCCACCCACCATATCTGGTGAATTTCTTCCGGATTCAGATGGGGAAAATAGCGGGATTATCCAATGGCCTATGAGTCAGCTTTCGTTTGAATTGGATGTAATTCAAGAATGGCAATTTTGTCGAATGTCCTTATAAACCAGCTCTTCCCCAAGAGACAAGAAAGTCCAATCCTGCATTGGATACCTCTTCATGATCTCGAAGAACGCCTTGGCATCCCCCCCATGAGAAGCACACATACCGAAATGACAAGGAACCAGGAGCTTTGGCTTCACAAGCTGAGCCAAGGCGGCACACTCTTCACCAGTAAGGTTCCCAAACTCACCATTGATCGGGGCAAACATGAGGTCAATCTCCCCATATTTGGTATAGACTTCTGCCCATTCGGAATGAAACGAGGAATCACCCACTTCAAGAATCCGAACGCCATCGATCTCAATGACAAGGCCAAAGGCATCGGGAGCCTGATTGCCATGGTCACAACAAATGAAATGCAGATGGTAAGAGCCTGCCTGCACCTCATCTCCGACACGCTGATAGCGTACACGACTTTCCTCGATGCCATACTTAAAAATGAGTTCCCTGCAACCTTCTGAACAGAAAAGCAACGTCTCAGGATTACTCATCATAACCGGAATCGACTCAGGGTCAAAGTGATCATCATGTTGATGGGTACAGACCAAATAGTGAAAAGACAACTCCTCAGCATTTAGAATCCTGGGAAGCAACCGCTTGAATCCAACATGTCCATTGTTCTTCTCGCAGGCATTGGACAGATACAGATCATTACCCAAAAGCTCTCCCTTCGAATTCCTAAGGACAAATCCTGCCTGGCCAAGGAAGAAAACATGAAGATGGTGATCGCTAATTCCCTTTACCGTATCTGCAAAACCATTCGTCATTGTATACTCCGAATCAGAAATAGACATCCGGCTTCCTCTACCCCACCGTGAACTGAGTATACCAGTAAATCGAGACCTGAGGGTGGTACAAAAAGAAATTAGGTAGGCCCTTGACGCTCTTCAAGTATAAGGACACCTGTCCCATTCTTGCAGCAGGGCTTTCCTACCCTCTTGGGATAGCTGATTTAATACGCCTATGTAAGGTTGAGTTTTCCCGATGCCGAACATAGCCAATTTTTCGCGGTCCATAACATCCATCCATGTCAGATTGGAGCTCTTCTGAATCAACCAGTCTGAGAGAATATAATCCTCACTGTTCACGAAGGTTCGGCTATTCTCTACTCAATAAGAAACAAAGAAAAAGTTGAAGGATACATCCAATAAGGCAAGACCGATCAGGTCATATCAGTACTGTGCATTGCTTTCATGCATTGAGGGGAGCAGCTAAGCTCCCCTCACCTATATTTTTGTTGCTATTGTTCGGTTATATCTCTGCTGTTGGCTAGCAGTTTACTTCTCCGCGAGCTGCTGCATCTCATCCCAGACACCATCGAGGCTATCGATGACTCTCTTATAAAGATTATACTTTTTCTCATACATTTCTTTGAAATCTGGATTCGGCATGACTCTTGCTGAAATTTTACACATTCTGCCAACTGCTTCATCAAGGGAGGCATAATCGCCTACAGCTGCAGCTACTCCGATTGCACATCCTAATGCTCCTGTTTCATTCGCTTTAACAGTCTCAAAAGGAATCTGCATTACATCGGCAAACATCTGAGTCCACTGTCTGCTGTGAGCCGCCCCACCGGCAAGCCTGATGACTTTCACATCAGTTATCCTGCTCTTAAGCAGCCTCTCGGTATGCATTTTATGACAGAAGCAAATACCTTCAAACACACTGCGGAGAAGATGCTTGCGGGAGTGGTTCATAGTAATGCCGATGAATGACCCTTTTGCATTCGGATGCACATTGCTGGCCATTAGAAAAGGAAGAAAAACAGGGACAAATTCATCGGGGCCAATCTCATCAATCCAACTGTCGAGTTCCTTATAAATGTTACCACCCCGGGCTGCCAAATCCCTTCTGAGCTCCGGCAGCAACTGGTTGATGTACCAGGCATTGTTGCCGGCGGAGGTAGGACTCGACTCCTCTATGAGGAAATACTCAGGCAGTGCGAACAGCGAGTTCATTGCAACAGAGCCATCCAGTACCGGCTCCTTCCTGATATACTCATTGATCGACCAGGTCCCTGCGATCATACACAGGTTGTCCTCGTTAGTGATACCGGTACCCAAAGCACAGGCATCGATGTCGAACATGCCGCCGATTACCGGAGTTCCTGCATTGAGGCCGCACTTTTCAGCAGCCTGTTCGGTCACATAGCCTGCAATCTCGGTTGCTGTACACAACGGGGGCAAAGCATCATGTACCTCGCTGATACCGAACAGCTTCAAGAGCTCATCATCATAGGTACGAGTGTGCAGGTTGAGGAAGTTTGCACCTGAATAGTCGGTATACTCCGCCTTTGCCTCACCGGTAAGCCTGAATCTCACATAGTCCTTGCACTCAAACACATACTTGATATTCGTATAAGACTCGGGTTCGTTATCCTTCAGCCAAGCCAACAAAGCAACCGGCTGGCAGGCCATGATATGTTGGCAGGAGAGCGCAAACACCTTCTGCTCTGTACCATCCTGAGCCCATTTCTTTGGGTATTCATATGCGCGGTTGTCGGTGGAAATGATACCGTAGCGAACAGGACGGTCATCCTTTCCCCATAGATATAGACCCTTTCCATGACCGCAGATTCCTACGCCGGCAACATCGTCGGCCGAGATGCCAGTCTCCTCAAGAACCCCCTTGATTACTGAACAGTTGGCTTCCCACATCTCTTCCATATCGCGCTCTGTGTACCCTGGACGGACGGCAATCATGGCAGTGGCTTTACTGCAAATACCAACCTCATTTCCCTCAGCATCAAACAGCGCTGCTTTTGTCGTAGTTCCGCCATTATCAAGCCCGAGATAATACTTCATTGTTGACTCCTTTCATTCAGAGTAGCCTTAGAGGCGGCAAGCATTTCTATTCCCTTTTTGAATTGTTCTTCCATCCACAAGCGTGAACGTAAAACCTCGGATTCGGAGAATGTAACATCTTCGTACCACATCTCCATCATATAAGGTCCGGTATAATTTAGTCTTTCAAGTTGTGCAAAACGCTTGGAGAAATCAACGCAACCTGATCCGAACGGAACGCACTTGAATTTGCCCGGGAAGGACTCAGTGACAGAAAGCGTATCCTTGAGGTGAACCCCAACGATGCTCGATATTCCTCGCTCCAATTCAAAATCAACATCGTTCTCCGGCCATGCCGAAAGATTTCCGATATCGGGGTACACCTTATACCATGGTGAATTAATCATCGCCTCATAGGCCATGTGCTTTGAGATGGAGTTAAGAAAAGGAGTATCCATTATTTCCATTGCAAGCATCACCTGCTTCTGCTCAGCCACCTTGGCAGCCCAAGCCATCGCCTGACGGAAATACATGACAGACTGTGGCGTAGAAGGTTCATAGTACACGTCATAGCCGGCAAGCTGGATGACTCTGACCCCTGCATGGTTGCAAAAATCAACCGCTTTCAGCAAAAGTTCATGAGCCTTTTCCCGCACTGCAGGATCTTTGGAACCGAAGGGAAACCTTCGGTGAACAGAGAGACACATCGACTGGCAGGTCATTCCCGATACCAGAGCAGCATGCCTGAACTCTTCAATTTGTTCCAGACTCCAGTCAAGCCGTGTCAGCCTCTCATCGGTTTCATCGATGCTTATTTCGAGAAAGTCAAAACCAAGCTGTTTTGCTTTTGCAAATCTCTCGTGCCAGTTGAATTTTGGATCCAGCGCTTTCTCATACAACCCCAACAGATGATTACCTAACACTGATCACTCCTATACTAAAGTCCTCGGGGAACGCACAGAGGTCGTCGACAAACACATGGTAGAGTACCAAGAACACATCAGTATAGAGCGATGTCGACCTGTGTGGCACGCCTCCCACCCTCTCATCAGCAAAGTCACAGGCAGCCAAACAGCATGCCTGTGACACATAATATTACCATACAACAAGTGCTGCGCACCTGCATATGCGAACTTACTTATCTCTCACCAACTCCAGTACGATAGCGACTATATTCCAAATCGAACTCAGAATCTGCCAGACAAGAAATAGTATTAAGGCAATCGATACGATTGTTGCAAGCATAATCATGTGCAATACCCCCCTTACGCCTTTTCTCTAATCCGTTCGCCTGTTTCGATGTCGAACAGGTGAGTCTTTTCTCCCCGGACCTCAAGCTTGACTACATCATCCCTTCGGTACCGTCTCTCATCCTCGGTGATCAGCATAAGTAACATATCACCGACATGAATGCCGATGCGCCGCTCATCACCCAGGTTCTCGAACGTCGCAATATGCTCAGGTGTCCCTACAGAGTCCTCGCCGCCGATCAACACATCCATCGGTCGAACACCGACCTTGCAGCGGAAACCGTCCTGGATTACGTCATAATATCGTCTTGGAACAGTGATCTGGAGATTACTGTTCTCGAATGAGAAAAAGTAGACTCCTTCCTTCTTGATGATTTTCGTCTCAAGAATATTCATCGGTGGTTCACCAATGAAGGATGCAACGAACTCGTTGGCAGGATCATCATATACCTCAGTCGGGGTTCCGAACTGCTGCAGAACACCGAAATTGATGATGGCGATCCTGTCGGCAAGGGACATTGCTTCCAACTGGTCATGCGTTACATAGATTGTGGTGCATTTGATTTTGTTTATCAGGCGCTTAATCTCAATACGCATGGCCTGGCGGGCTTTGCCGTCAAGGTGTGAAAGCGGCTCATCCATCAAAAGAATTTCCGGCTCCCTAATGATTGCACGAGCAATGTTCACACGCTGTTTCTGTCCACCGGAAAGTTTGACAGGCATCTTTTCCAGAAGGTCCTCAATCTGCATCAGTGGTGCAATTTCTCGGACTCTTCTATCAATCTCAGCACTATCAACCCCTTTAGCCCTAAGATTAAACGCAACGTTCCCGTACACATTAAGAGGAGGATACATTGCATAATCCTCGAAGGCCAGACCTATCTTTCGATCCTTTGGGTGAAGGTCATTGATAAGACAATCATCAATATAGATATTCCCTTTCGTAATGTCTTCAAGACCGGCAATCATACGGAGCGTGGTTGTTTTCCCGCATCCGGAAGGCCCAAGTAAAGCAACAAACTCTCCCTGCTCACATTTAAGGTTCAAATCATTTACGGCATAATCATTAACGGTTCTCTTCTTTTTACCGGAATTGTCATATCGTTTGAATAAATGTTCTAGAGTCAGACCAGCCATTATCGAACCTCCTGTATTGTTGCTAAAGCCTTCACGGCCTCTTCATCATATCTGACAATGTAATTCTTCGATTCGCAGTCAAATACAATGGACTTCCCGATTTCAGGATGGATGTAGATATCGCTGTCTATTCGGACCCTCAAGCCGTTCGGAGCAATCATGCGAAGCTGGTAGTCACCGCAATCGGCAATAATTACCGATTTGTTCCCGATACTCTCATAGCTGTACACCGTTGCCTTAAAGTAACCCTCAATCTTCTCGAAGCTGTATTGGATGTGCTGGGGGCGGATTCCGATATCGACACAGCGAAGAGCAAGCTCACCGATCTTTACCATAACCTTCTCATCCACAGGCATTTCCATACTGATCTTCTTTCCGAGTACTTCAAAGCAGAGGTTGTATTTGTTTCCCTCAACTTTAATCGTGGAAGGGATGATATTGATCTGAGGTTCACCCATTAAAGAGGCAACAAACTCATTGATCGGCATATAGTATATTTCATCACCGGATCCAATCTGAATGATCTTACCCTTATTGATGATGGCAATCCTATCGCCTAATGCCATGGCTTCCATAAAGTCATGTGTAACATAGATACAAGTCGAGCCAAGGTTGGCCTGCATTTCCTTCAGCTCCGTACGCATGGAGTTTCTGAGTTTTGCGTCCAAGTGAGCAAGTGGCTCATCCATGAGAAATACATTAGGGTCGCGGACTAGTGCCCGTCCCATTGCCACACGCTGCTTCTGGCCGTTGGACAACTGGCTCGGCAACCGCTCGAGCAAATTCTCCATCTTCATCATCTTCGCAGCGGCATACACCTTTTCCTTGATGGTATTCTCATCGGTTTTGTAGAGCTTGCTTCTAAGGGGAGATGCCATATTGTCATATACGGTCATGTTGGGGTAAAGCGCATAGTTCTCAAATACCATTGCAACATTCCGGCGGGCCGGATCGACCAGATTCATCAATTGGTCATTAAATGATATGGTCCCTTCATCTGGAATCAAAATACCAGCAACACAATTCAGAATGGTTGTCTTTCCTGCACCAGCCGGCCCGAATAATACGAAGAACTCATTATCATGAATCTCGAATGAAATACCGTCGAGTGCGCATACCTTTCCAAACGTTTTCTTAACATTTTCAAACTTAATTCTTGCCATATCAAACCTTATCCTTTAACCGCACCGAAACTCAGTCCGCGCACAAGATGCTTCTGAATAAACAGTGCAAATACGATAGCAGGAAGTGCTGAGACTGTTGCCGCAACTGCAAGGTTCCCGTAACGGGCAGTGTCAGTACCAAGATATTTGGTGATTGCTACAGTGACAGGATACACTTTGCTACTGGCGAGAATCAGCGGGAATGTAAACGAGTTCCATGAAAAAATGAATGCCAACAATGCAGAGGAGACAAGGCCCGGTTTGATAAGAGGTATAAGCATCTTGAAGAAAATCTGATACCACGGATAGCCGTCTACTTGCGCAGCATATTCGATCTCAACGGAAATATCCTCAAAGTACCCTCTTACTACCCAAATCAGTAGAGGGAGCGAAATGAGCTGATAGACCCAAATCAAGCCTATATAGCTGTCATAGAGGCCCATCTTCTGATAGAGCATGAAGAGAGGAAGTACTACAAGAATCTCCGGTGCGAACTTGAAGGAAAGAATCTGGAAAGCCAGCTCCTCCTTCCTAGGGAAGTTGTATCGTGCAAGTGCATATGCTGCAGGAACACCGACGATCACAGAGACGAGAACGGCACCTCCGGAAACAATGAGGCTGTCTGTGATGTATCTTACGTAATCTGAACGCAACAATACTTCCTTATAGTTCGACAATGTCGGATTGAAGATGAAAGTTGTGGTGAAAACCTCTGTATCTGCCTTAAAAGAGATCATAACCATCCAAAGCAACGGAAACAGAGCAAAAATTGCATAGATTATCAGCAGAATATTCATTAGCGCGGTTAGTGCACCTTTTTTGCCTTTATTCATAATACCCCCTTCCTCACTCTTCCAGACCAGAGGCCTGCCTTTGTGCAAAGCGCTGGCGCTTTACAATAAACTTAGCCATCACATTGATGATAAGCCAAAGAACCAAAATGAATGAGATTGCAGATCCAAATTTCTGAAACTTGAATCCCTTCTGATACGAAGTCAACGAAAGCGACATGAGCGTATCGCCGGGACCGCCCTTCGTAAGTGCGAATATGACCGCATACTCCTGAAGTGCAGCCATCAATCTGAACAAGAGTGCGATGTAGAGACTCGGTTTGAGCATCGGGAGGGTCAGGTTCTTGAAATTGAACCAAGCACTTCCGCCGTCAATCTTGGCTGATTCGAACGGTGACTTGGGAAGGGATTGAAGTCCCGCAAGCACTAGAAGAATGACGAATGACGTGTTGATCCATACATCGATCATCACTACAGTCATGAGCGCAGTCCCAGGGGCTGACGCCCAAGGGAAATTATAAACTCCGAATATATTAAACAGTTTTTCTACAATACCTACTGAACTGTTCAGCATGAGCTGCCAAACAATCGTTGCAGTAACAGGAGCAACCATGAGTGGGAATACGAGCAAAACACGTAATACTTTCGAAAGCCAATTGTTCAGACTATTGAGAAGGAGAGCGATTCCTAGACCAAGGAGGATCTCTATCGCAGTGGAGAACAATCCATATAAAAGTGAAACTGTGAGAGCATTCCAGAATTCCCTGGAAGTCAACATGTTGACCCAGTTATCGAGACCAACAAACCTATGAGTAGGAAATTGGAATGAATAATTCGTAAACGAATACCAGATTGCCATCACAAATGGAACCATAATGCCAATTGTAATGATCAGTGACGGGGCAACAATAAGATACGGCCTTACCCGTACCTTGAAAGGGACTTTGTTCAAATCAGCTTTCTTGATGCCCAAGTTATCTTTTTGCATAACAGCACCTCTTGCAACAAACATAAAAGCACGGAGTATGGATTGGCCTATGCTCCGTGCTTATTAGCAGACTAACTACCTAGGTTATTCAACTTTAAGATCAGCAACGATAGAATCCATCGTCTTCTTCAATTGATCCATTGCAACCTGGACAGACGGGTACTTGTTGGTGGTAACCAGCTCTTGCAGAACCTTTGCCCATTCAGTGGTGGTTTCAACGAAATACGGCTGTGCAGTGAAGAAGATGCTTGCATTCTTCGACACAGTGCTGAATGCCTCATAGTAGCCTTCTGCATCAGCAACAGAATTTCTGTAAGCCTGGCTGGTCAGAACAGATGTGCGCGGAGTATCGGTACAAGCACCTTCCGTACCGGACCAGAGCATGAACTCGGGGCTGGTGAAGTGCTGCATGAAGTACCAAGCCGGTCCCTTCTTCTTAGAGGCAGAGTTCATAGCCATGGACCATACCCAAAGGTTGGATTTCATATCAGCTTCGGTCTTGCCAGCGGATACCGGATAAGGAACCATACCGAATGCAAGGTTGCCAGCCTGAGAAGAAGCACCCTTCACGTTCTGAGTGTATCCACCTCTGTCAGCATCCCACATCATTGCTGCCTTACCAGCACCAAGATCAGCACCGCACAACTCCCAACCGTAGCTTGCCCACTGAGGAGCACCACCGTTCTTTACCAGGTCAACCCAGTACTCGGTCATAGCGACAGCTTCAGGAGAGTTTACACGGCTCACGAGCTTTCCATTGACAACTTCAAAATCCTTTGCACCCCATGTCGAATAGAGGGACATGTATGCAGGGTGGATGGTGCCCCAGTCGGGGAGGCCGCGAACTGCGAGACCATAGGTTCCGCTTCCGCCAAATCCCTTCAGAGCCTTTGCAACACTCAGTAGCTCTTCAGCAGTCTTCGGAGGATTCAGACCCTTATCAGCAAGGACTTTCTTGTTGTAGGTGAGAATGTTAACTTCCCAACCCATCGGAAGTGCCCACTGAGAACCCTTTCCAACCGGGTGACCGGGCTTGAGGTCCCACTTCAGAGCATCGATTACACCAGGAATGAAGTCGGCATAGTTCCAACTCTTATCGGTGAGCGATGCATTGTTGATGTAGTTTTCCAACGGCTCTACGTTACCAGCGGTTGCATATCCCCAAGACTGATAAGCACCAGTCATGAAGACATCAATCGAACCAGAGCGGCTAGCAAGCTCTACATTCAGCTTCTCGAAGTAGTTACCTTCGGGCATGCTCGAATAGTTTACCTTGATACCAGTCTTATCAGTGAAATCCTTCAGCTTTGCTTCAACAGCACTAGCGTAGGTGTGATCGCTGAAGAGAACGGTAATCTCACTTCCGGCATACCTTTTCAAATCAAAATCGCCTGTCACTGATGTTGCATCAAGCACGGTGCTTGCTGCGTCCTTGGATCCCTGTGCAAATACGCTCGGCATAAGGACCGCAAGAATCATGAAAACCACTAAAAACTTTTTCATCCTTTTTCCTCCTTAATACTATATCCTTCTTATGAAAGATAAAAACCACAAACACTCGTCACAAAAACCAAAACCCTTTCAGGTTAATCGAACTTGATGACTACCTTCAAATCGCCTTCAGCCCCGCCGGCAAGTTTGAAACCCCTCTCCCAATCCTCCAGAGAGATTGTGGTTGTAACTATTCCATCGGTTTTCAAGTTACCCTTACTCATATTCTCAATCACAAATGGATAAGCATACGGGCTCAGGTGCGCTCCCCTAATATCAAGTTCCTTTCGGTCGCCGATAATCGACCAGTCAACGGTTGTTTCCTTAGAAAAGACTGAGAATTCTACAAAAGTACCAAGCTTCCTGATGATGGTGAGGCCCTGAATCACGCTTGCCGGGTTTCCAGTTGCTTCGATGTAGATGTCACAACCATATCCTTCGGTAAGAGCCTTGATTTCCTTGTCGATATCGCACTTGCCGGGATTCAGGATCAGGTCGGCACCAAACTCCTTGGCCTTTGCCAAGCGGTTATCCTGCATGTCGAGAACGATCAGCAACTTAGGATTCTTCATACGCGCATAGGTAACCATGCCGAGTCCGAGCGTGCCGGCACCGGAGATGACGACCACATCCTCGTTGGAGATCTCTGCCCTATCGACAGCATGCTTGGAGCAACCATAGGGCTCAATGAGCACAGCCTGTTCCATTAGCATATCGGCGGGGATCTTGGAAACGACAGCATTCTTCGGGTAGCGCACATACTCGGCCATACCACCGTTTGTGTAGTACATGAAGCCGAACATATCGTGGGGTTGGCACATCCAATAGTGGCCATCCTTGCAGAAACGACACTTGCCGCACGGAACAATCTGGTCAGCTGCAACACGATCGCCGAGCTGGAAGTCCGTTACATTCTCGCCGATCTGCACAACGGTTCCGAAGAACTCATGCCCGGGAATGAAAGGCGGCTTCACCCATGAAGGCTGAATGTCATCACCCCAGAACATGGCTGCACCATGGCTGCACTTAAGATCACCGGCACAAATACCGCATGCTTCCGTCTTAATAATTATATCATCAGCCCCGCACTCAGGTGTCGGGTACTCCGGTTCAAAACGATAGTCATCCTTGCTGTAAGCTACTAATGCCTTCATCGTCTTTGGGATTGTTCCTTTTACTGCCATAACAGGTACTCCTCGATTATCACTTATAGAAAGTCATTTTATATATGTCATGATATGTCAATAAAATTGACTTGTCAAACACATTTTTTTAATTTTTACCCCATATTTTCCGCAAAACTCAGTGAATATATATGAAACATGGCACTATGTAATGTAAACTATTGACTTTAATAATAAATGTTATATGATATGCTTTTATAAAAGCAAACTATGGAAAATCAACAATGAATCTATCGTCCGCAAAATTGAAGCAAGCAAACCGAAAAAAAGTATTTCTTGAAATATATGAGAAGAAGGCAATATCAAAAAACTCAATCTTAGAAAACCTAAAATTAAGCATTCCTACTATTACTCAGAACCTAAAGGAACTTGAGAATGAAGGGTTAATTATTCAGGAGGGATATTTCAAATCCACTGGAGGAAGACCTGCGACAATATACAAGTCCAATGAGAAAGCCTGTATTGCTATTGGAATGGATCTTCAGCCAAACAGCATTGAGATAGCTTCAATAGATATGTATGGCAGAATTATTGAAAAGGATTCACTAAGCATTACTTTCACCAACTCAGATTCATACTTCAAAACCCTCGGCAGCTTTGTCAATGAATTTATTCACAGAAGCGAGAAGCACAGCTCAACAGTTTTAGGGGTAGGCATTGCCGTCCCTGGCATTATTGCATCTGATGAAAACCATATGCTGTATTCCCAGGTTCTCAAGACATCTGATTTTACTCTTTCAGATCTAGCAAAATACATTGAAACCCCTCGCTGCCATTTTTATCACAATGCAGAATCCGGTGCTTTTGCTGAAATCTGGCATGGCAAGATCGACGGTTCTGCTTTAATGCTTTTCTTGGACAACTGTCTGTGCAATGCATTGATATTGAACGGTAAAGTATATCAAGGAATACTGAGCAGCGGTACTATTGAGCATATGGTTCTCCATCCAGGCGGAGAAACCTGCTACTGTGGAAAGAAAGGATGCGTTGATGCTTATTGTTCCGCATCAGGACTCAGCAGAATGATGAAACAGGACAATCTGGATGAATTCTTCATTGATTTAAGAAACGGAGATAGTGAAGCTGGAAGGATATGGAGCAAGTATCTTGAAGAACTGGCTTTAGCCATCGATAACTGTAGGATGATCATTGCCAGTGATGTGATACTGTCCGGTATGCTCCAGAAATATTTGACAAGTGAAGATTTCGAGATACTTAAATCGCTCTCCATGAGTAAAACAACATTTAAAAATGCTGATTTCAACATAACCAATGGAGTCTGTGGACGCAATGCAATAGTCATTGGAGCAGCAATACCACTGATGAAGGAATTCTTGCACAGCTGCAAGCTTCCATAGCAATCATCATCCATCAAGTGTCCGAGCTGACTGAAAATCCAAGACTCTTCCATCGAGCTGTAAAAGTTATAAACTTGTTGAGTAATGTTAGCAGGGCAATCGCTTAAAAAGGAATTTCTATAAGGATTGACAAATGAGGCTAAGCATTGGTCTCGTTTTGGTGAATTTTCTTTTTCATCTCTATACATTTTCAGGAATTCACGAATATCAACAATGCATAAAATCCCAGAGGTCCATGATTGGCCAGGGCTGAACCGGATCTGCTCGTTCGCTGTGAATTATATCCAGCCGGGAAGTCTATGTACTAACTGAGTTCCTGGTACCTTTATGGAAGGATCCAAAAAACCATCTTCCCACATGATTGATAGGTATGCCGGTAATGGATCTGCCTTCCTTTTTGTGAGCTTTTCGCCATCTTTGGGTCATCTTCAGGCTTGGCAAGATGCATCACGAGCTTCCTCAACAGGGAGAAGGTATTTTCGATTCAGTTGGATGTACCACGTATTTGCTCTTGGAGTTGACAACACAAGAGAATGGTACTATAGGGAACAATGTACATTATCTCAACGCTGCCCTACAGGGAGAATTTACATGAAAGCTCATATGGCCGTATTGCTTGTCCTGTTGATCGCCTTGTTACCAGGATGCACCACAAAGACAACGGAACAAGAGATTGTCTACGTCCCTGCCGTGAAGGAAGAACGTGTCGACTTCAGTGGCTACTGGGAAGGATCCTTGGTCATTGGTGTGGAACAATCACTTGCAATGGGCTTCACCATTAACTCCAACGGCGAGGGAACCTATGAAGCCCTGTTGCAGATTCCGTCCCAAGGCCTGAGGAATTTCAAGGTCTCGTCGATCCAACAGGAACACAACCAGCTTGCCATTGACATGGAGCAGTTGCAAGCCACATTCACGGGAACCTACGATGCCGGGACCCAACAGATAGCAGGGACCTTTGTCCAGATGGGGCAATCGCTCCCCCTTGTTCTTGCCAAGGGAGAAGTCAAGGAGAACACACGACCGCAAGACCCCGTCAAACCGTATCCTTACATAGCCGAAGATATCTATTTCCAACAAGAACCGGAGGGCTTCAAGCTTGCAGGAACCATTACACGACCACAAGGGGACGGCCCGTACCCCGCCGTGGTGTTGGTTACCGGATCAGGATCCCAAAATCGGGACGAAGAGCTGCTTGGTCATAGGCCGTTCTTAGTACTGGCAGATGCACTGACACGTTCCGGAATTGTGGTCTTGCGCTATGATGACCGTGGATTCGCCGAGTCGGAAGGCGATGCGAGTGCCGCCACATCGTTGGATTTCGCTGACGATGCCGAATCAGCTGTACACTACCTCAAGTCCTTGCCGTATGTCGATGCAGGAAATATTGGAGTCCTCGGACATAGCGAGGGTGCCATCATCGCACCGATTGTCGCCCAAAGGAATCGTGACCTGGCATTTCTCATACTCATGGCCGGCCCCGGTGTTGATGGAGTGGCCGTACTCGAGGACCAAACAGCGGCCATTCTTAGGGCTCAGCAGGCTCCCGAGCCGTATATCGCCCAGATAGTGCAGGCAAACCTGGCCATCTATGCAACGATCCTGGATGAGGGGAAGACAATCGAGGAACGCAAGGAAGCTGTACTGCAGACACTCCTGGCGATGGGATTGCCCGAAGACCAGGCAAAGGCCCAGGTATCTGCACTATTCTCCCCCTGGTATATGACGTTCCTCGCACTTGACCCTTCCGATTACCTGAAAGACCTGGCATTGCCCGTCATGGTCCTCAATGGAGCGAAAGATACGCAAGTTTCCGCAGCACTGCATGTACCGGCTATCGAAAAGGCTTTGCTTACCGGAGGAAACACCCGCAATACGATTAAGGTATACGAGGGGCTCAACCATCTGTTCCAACCGGCACAAACCGGCGCTCCAGAGGAATATGAGAATATTGATATAACAATCGACCCACAGGTTCTGGAGGATGTCTCAAACTGGATTGTCAGCGGAAGGTTCCAACTATAACGAACAGATTTCAGCAACAATGCCAATGACTTTTCAATGTGAATTCCCGGTAACCAGCCGTAAAATCCGTCAACTTGATGATTGATTTTACGGCTATTCACTGTATGCAGGCGTATGTACAGCCAAGCCTTCATTTTTGAGAAAAGTCTGGCAAAAAAGGAATGAAACAACTCCTATATATAAGACCCTCACCATCGCTCAAGGATTCCTGGTTCCCGTCAGTAGCAACAATTTTCCTGAAGAAATCGCTGTTTTCCTTAAGAAGCAGAACCTCAGCTGGCTTTTCTGACCGCCAATGGTTTTTTGATTCCTACGATGCCTTTGCTGCCACCGGAAGAAAACGTACCTTTTTCATAAGATAGCAAACCTTATTTCTTGTTTCCTGAGATTTGGTTGGAAAGAGGAAAATATCATACCAAACTCAAGAGAATAGCTCATGTACTTCTGACATAGCCGGCCTTAGCATTTAATTACCAGATGCGGCGTTGCCGCTGAATAACTATCTCCCATGTTTTTTGTGATTCCCTAAAAGGAGGAGAACATGAAAAAGGCTCTAGGTATTTTGATGGTTCTGATTATGCTGGGTTCGGGTGCACTGTTCGCCCAAGCTCAGGCTGAGACCGGCCTTACCAAGGTGGGTATTGTCAATCTGCCCCCCGAAGAATCCGGATATCGCCAGGCCAACGTAGAAGACATGAACACGGTATTCTCAAAAGCCAACGGTTATGACGCAAAACAGACCAACACCATGGACAACAGCGAACAGATCGCTGCCGCGAAAGGCTACATCCGTGATGGAGTGGACTATCTCCTGATCTCAGCAGCAAACGCTTCTGGTTGGGACGACACCCTCAAGTCTGCAAAAGATGCCGGAATCAAGGTAATTCTTTTTGACCGCGCAATCGATACCGCTCCCGCCAACTACCAGGCCGCCCTGCTCTCCGACATGGCCTATGAAGGCAAGAAAGCAGTGGAATGGGTATTGGGCCTTGGTCTTCCCAAGATCAATCTGATCCTTATCCGCGGACAGATGGGTTCTGCAGCTGAAATCGGCAGAAGTGCAGCAGTACTCGAAGCCGCTAAAGCAGGCAAGCTCAACATCGTCGCCGATGGAACAGGTGGGGACAGCTGGAGTCTTGAGGAAGCCCGCAAAGTTGTTGAAGCAGCGATTGCAGCAGGCAAGGATTTCAACGTCATCTACGCACAGAATGACGGTATGGCCCAAGGTGCTGTCCAGGCTCTGCAAGCAGCAGGCATCAGCCATGGAAAGGGCGGCAAGGTCAAGGTCATCGGATTTGACTTCAACCGCTTTGCCCTTCGAAACGTCCAGGCCGGTTACTGGGATGCCGACATGCAATGCAATCCCCGCCAGGCAGCCGAAATCTCCAAGTGGATCAAGAGTGGAAACATCCCCAGTGGAGTCATCTATCAGGAAGAACTGCTGTTGACAACCGAAACCATCACCGATGAACTCATCGACAAGTGGGGCATCAACGCCGATCCAGGCAAGGGTGTAATCACCAGGTAAGGTTTCATTCACAACCATGTGAAGTATGCAGTGTGGTGTGCAGATTCGATTCTGCATGCCGCATTGCATGTAGTTTGTTCCGTATGAGTATAAGGAGAACCTTGATTGTTGTCAGAAACCATACTCGAAATGACGGATATCAGCAAATCATTTCCTGGAGTCAAAGCTCTGGATGGCGTGGACTTCAAGCTCCGAAAAGGTGAAATCCATGCGCTCATGGGCGAAAACGGAGCGGGCAAATCCACACTGATAAAAGTCATCACCGGAGTCTACGAAAAAGACGCCGGCCTCATCACATTGCAGGGAGAGTCCATCCACTTCAAGACGCCCGAAGAAGCGCAGAACAAGGGAATAGGCACCGTCTATCAGGAGATAATGCTGTGTCCGAATTTGACCGTGGCAGAGAATATGTTCATCGGCCGCAGTCACACAGCCCTCGTCAATTGGAAGCAGATGAACGAAAAGGCAGCCGAGCTGCTTGCATCACTGAGTATTCCTGCAAGTCCCACCCAGGAACTTTCCAGTTGTTCGATCGCCGTACAGCAGATGATTGCAATCGCCCGTGCAGTCGACATGGACTGTAAAATCCTCATACTCGACGAGCCCACCTCCTCGCTGGATGAAGACGAAGTACATAAACTCTTCGCCCTCATGCGTCAGCTCAAAGAGCGGGGCGTAGGAATCATCTTCATCACGCACTTTCTCGAGCAGGTATACGAAATCAGTGACATGATCACCGTACTGCGCAACGGAAAGCTGGTAGGCGAATATGAAACATCCGCGCTCTCCCAATTCGACCTCATCGCAAAGATGCTGGGCAATGAACTTGAGGATATCAGCAAGCTTAAGAAACATGAACCGGTGGCATCGGACTCCACCACCCCGGTCTTCGAATGCATCGGTCTTTCAAGTTCCAAAGGAGTCAGACCGTTCAATTTCACCATACAGAAAGGTGAAGTAAACGGATTCGCCGGACTACTCGGATCAGGACGCAGTGAAAGTGTGCGAGCCATCTTCGCTGCAGACAAGGTAACAGGCGGTGAAGTGAAAATCCATGGCAAGCGGGTGAAAATCAAAACACCGCTTCAGGCCATACAACACGGAATAGGATACCTTCCCGAGGACCGCAAGGACGACGGCATCATCGCCGACCTGTCGGTACGGGACAACATCATTCTCACGCTGCAGGTCATGAAAGGCTTCTTCAAACCCCTTTCACTGAAGCAGGCGCAGGCATTCGCCCAAGAGTACATTGAGAAGTTGAACATCAAGACTCCGACTCCCAACACCCCCATCAAATCCCTCTCGGGAGGCAACCAGCAGAAAGTCATTCTGGCCAGGTGGCTGCTAACCCACCCCGAGTACCTGATTTTGGATGAACCGACCCGGGGAATCGACGTTGGAACCAAGGTCGAGATTCAGAAACTGGTACTGAAGCTTGCATCTGAAGGGATGAGTTTGACCTTCATCTCCTCGGAGATCGACGAGATGCTCAGAACCTGCTCGCACTTGATAGTCATGAAAGACCGTCAAATTGTAGCTCAGCTCAGAGGAACGGAATTGACGGAAAACGATGTAATGAACGTGATAGCCCAAGGGGGAAAGAACACATGCGCAAAGTAATAAAGAACGTTTCCCACCTGGTGCTTCCCCTATCGGTGTTGACGCTGCTGGTCATCATCAATCTGATAAAGGGTGCCGACTACTTTTACATAACCATGGTGAACGGAGCCCTGTACGGGAACATCCCGAACATCCTCTTCGGAGCCTCGGAGCTGGTCATCCTCTCCATAGGCATGACACTGGTTACCGCCGCTTCAAGAGGACAGGACATCAGCATCGGGGAGACAGCCACCATAACCTCAGCGGTATTCGTGCTCTATGTCCTGCAGGCACAAGAGGTCACCCTGCTTACGATAGTAATTGGCTTTCTCCTCAGTTGTGTTGCAGGCTTGCTTCTTGGAGCATTCAACGGCACCTTGGTTTCGGTATTCAAGGTTCAGCCGATGGTTGCATCGCTCATCCTCTTTACCGGCGGCAGGTCCATAGCCTTCATGATCGACGGCAAGCTGTCCCCCATCCTGGCCAATGACCTGTCGAACAAAATCGGTACGGTCATACCAGGCGTGCCGATACAGACTCCCATCATCCTGACGGTCCTCTTCATCGTGTTTGTTGCAGTGGTGTTCAAGACTACAACGCTCAGGCTCTATGTGGAGAGTGTGGGCATCAACCCGAATGCGGCACGACTGAACGGCATCAACCCCAAGAAAATCATATTCATAACCTTCTTGATCATGGGATTCTGCAGCGCAGTTGCCGGCTTCATCGCAGTGAACAAGGCAGGCCGCCATGACAGCGTCAACCTGCTCAAGCTCATCATGATGGATGCAATCCTCGCCGTGGCCATAGGCGGGAACTCATTGGGCGGTGGAAAGTTCAGCATCAGCGGTTCGGTCATCGGGGCGTATACGATAGAGATGCTCAACCGGACGCTGCTGAGGCTGGAGATAGACCCGGCGATGATCAAGGTCTTCAAGGCGGTCTTCATCATCATTCTCATGGTGGTTGCATCACCGGTGGTCCGCTTGTACATCAGCAGAACCATGGACAAGATCCGAGCTTGGAGAAGTGCTGCAGGCAGAGCACCCATTCCCACCACGAGAGCTGCAGGGAAGAAGGAGCAATAGGATGGCATCGGCGAATATACTCAAACAAAAAGCAAGACTATCGAACTCGAATATTCTCTTTCTCATCGCTGCAGTCATCTTTGTACTGATGTACCTGTTTGCAATAATCAGTTACCCGGCCAGCTTTATGCAGTTCCAGACGTTCTTCGACTTGTTCAACCTCAATGCTCCACTGCTCATCATGACATTGGGATTGTGCATCGTCATGATCGGAGGCGGCATCGACATCTCCATCGGCTCGGTGTGCGGCCTGATAACCATGGCCTGTGCGGTGTATCTGCAATCCGAGTCAGGAAGCATCGGCGGTGCCATCCTCATCGCACTGGGCATAGGCATTGCGTTCGGAATCCTGCAAGGCTACCTTATCGCCTATCTTGAGATCCAACCGTTCATCATCACCTTGTCCGGCTTGTTCCTGGCACAAGGCCTGTTGACGACACTGCATAAGGATCCGATCAACGTAACCATGCCGGCATTCGTAAGACTCAGGGATTTTGAATTTGTGATCACATGGCTGGGTACGAGAAACAGACTGGGTGTTTTCATCCCTTGTGAAATAAAACCCGGAACCGTACTTGTGGTAATTTTGCTTGTCATACTGGCATCGTTGATGAAGTGGTCGCGTTTTGGACGTAATGTCTACGCCGTCGGCGGCAACATGCACAGCGCCCTGATGCTCGGCGTCAACGTAAAAAGAACCATATTCATCACCTATGTGATCAGCGGATTGACCGCCGGCATAGCGGGCTTCGTGTACATAATGACCACAGGGGCCGGCAATGTCGGGAATGCGGCGGGAGCCGAAATGAAAGCCATAGCCTCGGCCATCATAGGAGGAACACTGCTCAACGGCGGTGTCGGGAACCTGCTGGGTGCACCGATAGGTACGTTGACGCTGCTGGTGATCAACGAACTGATCCGGGCGGCGGGTGTTCAATCGAACTTCCAAGCAATGGTAAGCGGTCTGTTGCTGTACTTCTTCATCGTACTGCAAAGCATCATCATGTCGCTGCGTGACCGAAAGAGCATCAAACTCACCCTGCCGCCTTGGCTCAAGCTTTCGGACAAGCAGCAGGTTCCAAGCAACCAGTAACAAAGAGTGCTTGTTTCTTCAACTCTGGCATTTGCTCCCGGTCCTGAACTCCCGGGGGGAAATGCCTGTATGTTTCTTGAAAATATAACTGAAGTAATGGGGGTCGCCGAATCCAACCTCGTAGGCGATGTCCGCACTTCTGTGCGATGTCGTCAACAGCAGCTCCTTGGATGTATTGATACGGACCCGGGTAAGATACTCAATGAACGTTTCACCGGTTTCCTGCGAGAAGATGGTGCTGAAATGGTTGGGGCTTACATGGACGATCGAGGCCACCGAGTGCAGGGAGATGTCCTGGTCGGCAAAGTGCAGGTTGATATGCTGCTTTGCCTTCTGAATCATTTCATAGTATTTTCCAGCCGCTTTTTGATCCCTGAAATCTATGAAAGGATCGAGGATTGACTTCACCCCGTCACAGAAGGTCTCTTTCGAACCGGCCATCTCTAAAAGTTGGGCTTTATTCGATAAGCACGGAATTACTTCCTGCACAACACCACCCAGTTCATCAATAATCCTTGAGATAGCCACCATAAGGTCATAGAGAAGATAATAGCTGATGAGCGTGGTCTGCAACGGGTCGGTGCCTATCATGGTCATATACTGGGCGATGATCTCATTGATGCCCGATTTCTTCACATATTTAAGCCGCTCCGATATGGGGCTTCCGTCCAGTTTCAGAAAGTCAATTTCAGAAAAGGTATTCAGGTCATGAATGCCGATTATCAGATTCTGACCGGTCTTTACAGAAAAGGTAATGGCCTTTTCCGCATCGGCATAGGATTGGGAGAGGCTGCCGATCCGCTCGACGAACGAGCCTATTCCGATTGTCACCAAGCATTTGGTGTTTCGTTCCACCTCATATTTTATGGCCTGCCCCAATGTATATGCAGTCTCTTCGAGAGGTTCGGATACAAGCTGCTTCAACAGCAGGACGATGGAGTCCCTGCTCTGGGAAAAGCATACCACCTCCTCCTGATGGTCGATGAGGCTGTTGATATTGAGCTTGGCGTTGATCAGTTCTGCATAGTTTTCAGAGGAGATGGAGAGCTTGATGATGGCTACAAGGTACCCATGGGCGATGAGATCGAGTCCCATGTCCCCGCCTTTTTCAAGTGCATCCTCGGTTTTGACAATACCGGTTACCAGGTCGTACAGCCAGCGCTCCCTGATCAGGTCCGAATTGGATTGGGCCTGCTGTTTCAAGTTCTCAATGCTTGAAAGGTGCAGTTTCTCCTGCTCGATCCTATCCACCAGTTTGCCGAGCGTTAGAAGCATATCCGAGGCGGAAATAGGTTTAAGGATGTACTCATCAACTCCGATTGATATTGCTTCCTGCGCGTACTGGAATTCGTCGTGCCCGGAGATGATGATGATTTTTATCCAGGGAAGTATCTTCTTGATGATTCTGGAGAGGCTCAGCCCGTCAACAAACGGCATCCGAATATCAGTGATCAGGATGTCGGGTTTCACATCCTTCATGATCGAGAGGGCCATCTCGCCGTCCGAGGCTTCTCCGACGAGAACGAACGGCCCCGATCCCGCCTGAATGCTGTTTCGAAGCCCTTCACGTACTACAATTTCGTCTTCTGCAATAAATACCTTATACATTGAATCCAACCTCAGGTACGCTGAAATACACAGTAGTACCCTCTTGATACCGACTTGTTATTTCCAGCTTCGTGCTTGCATCATAATACAGCTCCAGCCTCTTGTTAACATTATACAATCCATAGACATTGTTCAGATCCTCGGGATCAGCAGAGCCGTTGATCTGCTGGTTGATGTTTGCAAGTTTCTCTTCGGTCATTCCTATCCCGTTGTCCTGGACTGAGAAACACAGGCGATTGTTTTCACGCCAGCCTTTCACCGACAAGAATCCTCGACCCCGCTTATTCTTGATCCCGTGGTACAAGGCGTTTTCAACAAGAGGCTGCAGCACGAGTTTCAAGATTTGGCAGCTTGCCATTTCAGGTTCGTACTCAATCTCATAATCCAAAATATCCCTGTATCGTATCTTCTGAATGGTCAGATAGCTTTTCACATGCTCAAATTCCTCGCTGACCGTCAGATAATCCTTTCCCTTGTTCAGAGATATCCTGAAGAAACTTGAGAAGGCGCGTGTTATATCAATGACCTGGTCATTCTTCTTCTCTTCGGCTAGCCAGACTATGGTATCGAATGTGTTATAGAGGAAATGGGGGGTGATCTGGGCCTGGAGGGCTTTCATCTCCGATTTCTGCAGGTTTTGCTGTTCCCTCACATTCTCTGCGATCAACTCTTGGATTTTGACAGCCATGATGTTCAGGTTGTCGGTCAGTCCGTCAAGCTCGCTTACCTGAGGAAGTTTCACCCTGACCGTAAAATCCCCCTCGGCAATTCTCTTTGACAGGTCATCAAGCCTTTTAATCGGGTCGTTGATGCTGGCGGTCACCGAACGCTGGGTAAAAACAGCGAAGATTGCAACAAACACCACGGTAAAAATCTGAATGACGGTCAGGACGAATGTAATGCGCTTGTGATGCTCGTTTGTTATTGTTGCCGACTCGATTACGCGTACGATAAAATCCTGGAGGATGTCGGAGATGAGGGCGGACACGCCTCGGATTTCATCGAGCATTTCCTCATTCGCACTCACCAGGGACTGGTTCGCCATCTGGCTTCCCAACCGATCGACATTGCGCCTGAGCGTATCGACGGCACGACCGGCGACCTCAAGCATCTGCCTGTTTTCCCGTTCTTCGGTCGTTCTCATGATGTCATCCAGGCTTTCGTTGATTCCGTCGATGATGTCGTACTGCCGACCTTCTTCGAATTTCTTGTTTCCTGCTACAATATCCCATACCTCATTGGAGATATCCATTTTTACCGTTTGATTGAGACGGTTTGTCTTGCTGACATTGGTAATGATGAGGTCATAGCGAACCATCTGGACAACAAACGAGAAGATGGTGATAACCGGTGGGGTTATCATCAAAAGGATTATGATCACGTAGGAGAGCTTGATCCTCTCTTTAATGCTCCTGCTTTTAAACACTGAGAAAATCTTATCGACCATGGAAATCTGGTGCTTCATATCAATACCCACGCGGTTCTATGAGCGAAAGGTCATCGGTTTCATAAAACACTTCTTCATGTACGTATTGGAGTCGTGGGATGTATTGACCAGCCGCCAACCTTTCAGCCAGCCTGATGATTTCCGGACCGGTCTTGGGATTGCATTCGATGACACAATTCACCTTTCCTTCCCGCAGTGCATCGATGGCTGCCTGCTGAGCATCTATGGTAACAATGACGATATCCTTTCCAGGACGAATCCCTCTCTCTTCCATCGCCTCGATCGCCCCAAGGGTCATGCCGTCATTGTGGGAGAATATCACGTCGATGTCTTCATACATATCCAGAAACTCAACAGCAAGTTCGTACCCTTTGGAGCGGAGAAAGTCACCTGATTTGCTGTAGATGATTTGAAACTCCGGATGCGACGCAAGCACTTCCCTGAAGCCTTCCGCCCTTCCATTTGCCACCGAAGAACCTTCCGTCCCGAATAATTCCACGATGGTAATGGGTTCTTTGGTTTGCTCGAAACGCTTACGCTTCTCTGAAAATGTATCCAATACGAATTGCCCGGCATTCCGGCCCTCCTTCAAGCTGTCGGTACCGATGAAGCCGGCATAGAGCGAGGGGTCTGCCACTTCGATCTTTCGGTCTGTAACCAGGACAGGAATCCCGGCGTCGCGGGCTTCCTGCAATACATTATCCCAGCCATCGGTGACGATCGGAACGAATACGATTACATCGACTTGATACGCAATGAAAGAGCGTATCGCCTTAATCTGGTTCTCCTGTTTCTGTTCAGCATTGTCATACACCAGCTGCACCCCCTGTGCAGCTGCGGCATCCTGCACCGAGCGGGTGTTGCATGTTCTCCAGGCACTTTCAGCACCAATCTGCGAAAAACCCACAATAAGCCCATGATCTTCTTCAAATTGAGAGCTCTTCCCCTTTTGCGCGCCGCATCCAACGAGACAACAGGTGAGCAGGAGGAACATGATAGTACGGAATTGCTTGCTGATTGACCATTTCATATGAATCATCGACAGGACCCTTTTTCGTGCATGTACACTGATTATACATTCTCAGCACTGGAATTAACAGGAAAAGTTGAGAACAGCCACCCCCATCTTCATCCTCCTGCATCGATGGGAGAAAGAGATGATCTCTGGTTGAAGCCGAGGTTCCTTTTTCAACTAACCGCGTTTATTCTATGGAATGATTTCGTTGGTTGAAAAATCTGAAGACAAAGCTTCAGGTTAAAAAGGATGGACGTTTCTTTTGGCAATACTTCCTACAACCAAGATGCGGAACGTACAAACTTTTCACAACTCAGATGGCACTGTATGTTGGTCCAAAACCAATCGGTGATGATCTCATCAGCAGTGAGCAGGACGCATACCCTACAGCTGTTGGCTTGGCCAAACAGAAAAGTCATGTAAACAATAAATGGGAGACTGTTTTCCCATGCTGTTCACCTCACACAAAGATCTGGCAGAATAGGTGGAGTACTCAACGGTGTTCAAGAGCCATCAATTATTGAACGAAGCCATAACGGCTACTCAGATATTCCTTATCCCAGATTTTATAGTAGGAAAGCTCAAATAGTGTTATCTCATTTTCATATGAACAGCACACATCCTTGATCCTTATATGAGGACCGGAAAAGAGTTCCTCTACAACTCTCTCAATGTACTCTTTCTTATCCAGTCCAAGATCAACGTCGAATGAACTTCCCTGCAGAAGAATACGTATTTCCAAGTTGTATACATCAGTGGGAGGTATTTCTGAAAAAGGATCGAGTTTGAAGAAAAAGCGTTTGATCGAAGGGAAAGATTTATTAAGTTCTGTGAGCTTGTTGTCGAGTTTTTTATTCTTTGAAAGATAGGTATTAAAGAGATCCGGAAAGGCAGGTCGGCTGTACCGTTTAGACAACCAGGAAACCAGCGTCGACAAAGATTCCGTGGTAAGCTCCTTATCAGAAACTGGAAAGTTTTCGTCAATCAGATTCCGAGGAATACGTATCCGATGAGCCATTTGTACATGAAAAAAAGTGCCACCTCTGTCTTCCACATGCAATCTACGAGGATTTTTCCCATACCTTAAATTTATATCGCAAGCTTCAATAGATTGTGCACAAAGAAATTCAACAAACGGTTCATTCTCAAGAGAATGATGTTGCAAATCACAATCTTGGCTGAATAGAATGCATGCGTCTGCTTCATTTACCCAAGAGAACTGCTCAGTAGCATGGCTTACCAGCACATCTTTTTAATGCACCGTCAAATACTTGTCCTTGTTTCCAACCCAGTTTTTGTATCCGTTGTTGTATTGTCTCTACCACACCCATTATCCCTTCTCTTCTAAGAAAGAAGCTGATCAAGATTATAGGCGAAGGTTTCTTCCGAAGCCTTCTTTGTTGCAGCCAGTCTGTCTAGTTCTTCCTTTTTCCTGCGAGATCGATCCAACAACTCTTCCAAGACCTGGATAATGGTACTACGTTGTTCAACAACAGCATTTGGAGAGGAAATCACTTCGAACAAAGAGGCATTCAGCTTTGCGATGTGATGATGCAAATACAACTGGACAGTATCCTCAGAAGAAATATCAGAAATTTCGCATACTAATTGGAACAATTGCTCAATCCGCTTTTTATTCGCACCTGAGGGCTCCATCGTCCTATTCAACCACCCGTAGATGGTAACACGGCTCACTCCGAATATTTGAGCCCATTCAGTCTTTCTGAACTGAAAGAACCGATGGAGATGCTTGAATTGTTCATAGATATCAGTAACAAGTGACTTCTGTTTGGCTTTAGATACCATGACAGCATCCGTAGAAGTTTTTTGAGAAAAAATCCAGTACGTATTTGGAATCATCTTATATGCAGTACCGGCCATAAAGGTTTGTTGTAAAATATTTTCATCTACCAGCTTATTTGAATCTTCAGAAAAATAAATAACTTGAACATTCAAGCTGCTACAATTACTTACATTTTTATAGGACCTTGAAGGTGCAAATCCTATGCAGGTAGTCTGTGTTGCATCGCCGGTTGTCATGACCATAATTGCTTAGCCTCCTCTGTAATGAGAGAAGTAAAAAAAACATTCTCAATCACTGTATGTAAAGCAATAAAAACCTCTTTGCTCTTTGGCACAATCGCGTCCTTAGCACCATTTTGAAACACAATGAAATGGTCCAGATCAGCATAGGTAACCAAGGGCCCAGAAGAGACATAATCTATTACTCCGCGAGGATCGCGAATAATATCTTCTGGATACTTTCTCCCAGCTGCATTCTGGTATATTCGTACAAGTAAGTTACTTGTCATTTTCACTTCAGGAAGCCTTACCATCCTTTGGAGAGCCCAAGTCAACAATCCATTATCCGCCCAATGTACATCATCCGGGAATGGACATCCTTGGAATTCCGGCTTGATTGCAGCTTGCCAGGTCAACTCAGGCTTCTCTTCAATGGTATTAATAAATCGAAGACCCAATCCATTGATCAAGGAAAAATCAACAAGTTCATCAATCTTGTTCATGAGTTGCATGAAGGTAGCGAGTAAATCCTCGAATGAATAATCAGCCAAATCAAACACTTGAAAGGTAAGTTTCTCCGTATCAATAAACAGTGTTCTTTGATAATCAGCCGAAGCGAATACCCATTGCACAACAATAGTTTTCTCAACCTCTCCGTTTTGGCCAATTTTCAGCATATCTCCCCGCATTTTTGTAATCTGCGGGAAACCGACTTTTCGGCAATAATCTTGTATTGCTGGAATATACTTATCAATTTCCAAAATTGGTGCATACTGCATTTGGAAGAGAACCACTGACAAAGGTCCGTTGGGAAGTTCTTGTTTAATTGTAGCCATTGCCTTACTCCCTACTATTACTTTACGCTAAACTTTACACAATTACAAGGAAAATGCATATCTTCTCACCAAACCGCACCTATGACCTACGGGCACTCGTGTCATGATCAATGCACCACCGAAAACATCATCATAGGTACCACGGTGAACTGTCCTTTTTGATGGTATTCCGTCAGAAATCCATCTTATTACGATAGATATTTTCTTTCTTCCAGCTTCCCATCCGGTTACAATTGCTCCATGGATTATCAGACAACCAAAGAACGCTGCATCGCCTTTGATAAGAGCTATCAGGAAGTTGAACGCTTTGCCATCGAGTGGGGCATGGCTGCGACGCATGTACGCAGTGTAATCGATGAAATATTTGCATTGGCCACCGAAGTCAAAGGACTACGCTCACTGGCGGGCAACAATGCTTCGGCTTTCATTGTCTCCGAGCTATTCCAAAACCCAGAGCATATCCAGCAATTGATCGACCAGCGTCGATCTGCTTTGACTGGCGATGCGATGTATGTCCTTCAGCACTGGATTGAAAACCCTTGGTTTTGGTGCTACTACCAAGTCAAGGAAGAGATCGCCCATGATTTTTGGAAAATCCAGGATCTCCTGACAGGCAAACAGCATCTCTATTACTCGCCCTATATCAGGGATTTACAGGATCGTGCACAGAGAAAGGATATTTGCTGCTTCAATCCGCTGTTCTCAAACGGAACCTGCCTTCAGTACAGCAGAACCATCAAGGCCTTCTTGTTTCCTGTTTCCGATTTTCATTACTTTTGTAACACGATAGCACCGAATCAGAGCCTGAAAGAAATCCAGAGCAAACACTACCCGACATTCCTTCTGCTGGACTTGCTCATGGGCAGCCCGATCAAGATGCATGCAGGTTTGGAAATCGGTTTCATCTGGCAGTCGTGTGCGATACCGAACTTTTCCATAGGAAGGTTGCAAGGAGTTTGGGAAGGCAAAGCCATCTGTTCGATTGAACAGTACGCATTATCGCAATTCGATGAAAGCATGATCGATCTTCCCAATGCAGAGCTCTTCATTACCGCACCAGATGCCATGAGAGGCTCCCTGTTCTGGAACAGCAGAACTGCAGAGGCAGGCCTCCATACCAATTCGAAGGAAGCCTATTCATTGTATGCAGAGCTCCTGCAAAGGGCCTATCCTGGCTTGAAGCTTCCCAAAGAACCCGAAATCTTCATCAGCCAGCCTTTGCAACGCATCATCAGTGAGAGAAATCTTGCCCGCCCGTGGAAAGCTTTTGAATTAGTTTCAAACATCTGGGGATGGGCCAATACCAAGTCTATAACGCCCTTGGGCATACCTGATGAAGGAGAAGAACTGGATGCATACTGAAGCCCTTGATGACCGAAGGTATTTCTTGGACAAGCCTGTCGATGAGAGCACCTCCAAATTGGTAGTGACCTTCTTGCGTAATTTGTTTAAAAAAATGGAAGTTGATTCACAGATATCCCTCACTACAAAGCTATCAAAGATCCGCTATCTTAAGACAGGTGCAGCACTTGGAAATCTGAATGCGGAATATCTGAATACCGACCTGTCGGAATTCCCAGAAGGAACCCCAATTCTTGCCATCTGGAGTTCTACTTGGGATTGTGAAGAAGTCAACTACTATGCAGAAGGTTCAGAGTCGGGTACTCGATATGATGATGTGTTCCTCATCGATGCCAGAGTACTCGAAGAGGCTTGCAAAACCGATAATCCTCAATGGGGCTACCACCTGGATCATCATGACATCGAAGCAATAGAAGGTGATTTCAAGGAGATTGGGTTGCCTGATGAAGGCTATCACACCTACATCAATTTTGTGCTTTCAGGCTTGGTTTACTCGTATGATGGTGATGTGGATGTTGAGTATGCAAAGCAAGCTCATCCGATCATCCGCGATTACATTGCAAGCCAGATTGCCATGCATAGGGAAGAGGAATGAAAACCCCCATCCTCCTGCACATTCCGCACAGTTCGCTCAATATTCCGAAAGCTGTTCGAGATAAGCTTTGTATATCCGATGCTGAACTGGAACGTGAATTGTTGAGAATGACGGACCGGTACACTGACATTTTGTTCGGCCTGCCGACAATCACCAGCCATTCAATCATCTATCCAGTCAGCCGGCTGGTTGTTGATCCCGAGCGGTTTGAGGATGATGCAATGGAACTGATGGCCGCCATTGGCATGGGTGTCATCTATACCGCGACATCACAGAGAACACTCCTGCGTATCCAGCCGGATGCGTGTGAACGCACCAAGCTCTTGGATGCCTATTACCACCCCCATCACCGCCGATTTACTGAAGCAGTTGCTGAATTGCTCAACGAGGCTGGGCAAGCCCTGATCATCGACTGCCATAGTTTTGCAAGCAGGCCATTGCCGTATGAACTCAACCAGGGTATGGACAGACCGGACATCTGCCTTGGAACCGATGCCTTTCATACTCCGAAATGGTTGCTTGATTCAGTAACAAAAGCTTTTCTGAAGCTGGGGTATTCAGTAGCTATCAATCATCCGTTTGCAGGAACGATCGTACCGCTGCCCTACTACACTCAAGAAGCACGCGTGCTTTCGATTATGATTGAGATCAACCGAAAGCTCTATATGCATGAGGATACAGGGGAGAAAGGGCCCTTCATTGCCCGTGTCAAGGATGACATTGCTACGGTAGCAAGCCAAATAGTTCAAACGTAAGAGGTGTATATGACCATCGCAACGTATAAAGATGAGGACAAGACACTGTTTAATCAGATGAAGAACCAGACATCCGGGACATGGCACTTCCTGCTTACCGGAGAGTGGTCTCAGTCACCGTATCACCAAGGCAAGGTAGCGTTCCATTACCGGAATACAAACAGCAAGAAAAATTGGGCAATCCTCTCCATAGGCTTTCCCAAGCGCATTGCAGTGGCTGCAACCTTTAACCAACTTACGAAAATCGAAGAGGCGTATGAGCGAAGTTGACTACTATGCGCAGTGTGCAACCTCAAGAGACATCGTTCACAGCGAAAGAGAGAAAGCAAAACTCAGGATCAATGCACATTCTTCCAATACAAAAACCTGAGACAAAGCTTCAGGTTCATAAAGAAGTACGTTTCCTTCGGCAAGCACTACCTTTCGGAACCACTTCCTACAGCCAAGGTGCGATACGTAAAAACCATTCACAGCTCAGCAGATGCTGTCTCTTGGCCCAAAACCTGCATCATCGCAATCACTGATGGTCCTGCCACCAAAGAGCAGGACTCCTGCTCTATATCGAGAATAAGGGTTGTAGGGATAGTATTATGAGAGTTGAGTGAAGTTTTCCCAAGCAATCATATCCTTGACTTTTACATCCCTTTGGGAAAATTCTATCCGTCTCTTATCTCACATTTGCAAATCACTCCACTATTCGGAAGAAACTCCCAATGGTACAAAGAAAGAGCCAATACTGAAACGATATGGATTCAGATGCTGTGAATTTAATGATTATATTGGCGAAGGGCGCAGGATTAACCACTGTTCAGATTTGTTAACTATCGATAAATCCAACCGATTCAAAAACCTAATATATCAATCGTAAAATTGGGATAGCTCTCATGCTATGAAGTATGAAACTTAACAAGTGAAAGCCTGGTTTATGCCCAAAAATTCGCAAAAGTTAGCAACAAATGCGACGAATTGCGTACAAACATAACAATTTTTGCATAGCTGGATGCATTATTGTATGTAAGACTAAGTAATAGATTTTCTGCTGAAGTTTTCCATTTGGTGCGCTTTGCAAGGAATCAGAACATCGCTGATGTAATATTGTGCTCGAACAAATTTGTCATATTAACTGAGATCTGGATGTTTGATTTCTCAGGCTTGGAGGTAGGAATGGAAATTATTAATAAAACAAGAAACATGAAAATTCCCATTATCAATAAGCATCTACTACGGAACTACTGGAAAAATAAATACTTATTTCTCCTGCTATTTCCTGGTATAGTTTGGTATATCATATTTAAATACTTTCCTATCTATGGGTTATCACTAGCATTCAAGGATTTCAGTTTTCGCAAAGGAATTTTCGGCAGTGCTTGGGTGGGGCTGAAGCATTTTATTTATCTCTTTTCATTGTCTGGTTTTAGAAAAGCTTTTTTAAATACCTTGATTATAAACTTCTATCAACTGGTTTTTTGTTTTCCTGCTCCCATCATCTTCGCCCTTCTACTTAATGAAATCATTCATATAAGATTCAAGAAGATTGTACAGACGATAAGTTATCTTCCTCATTTCCTATCATGGGTCATTTTAGCAGGAATGTTCATGCAACTGCTTTCACCATCCACCGGTGCGCTCAACCAACTACTTGGTTTCTTTGGAATAGGCCCTTTTTACTTCCTGGGTGATCCCAAGTATTTCAGAGGTACTCTAGTTCTGACAAACCTATGGAAATCGATAGGTTGGAACTCCATTGTATATCTGGCCGCCTTATCCAACGTCGATACACAGCTGTATGAAGCTGCCCGCCTAGATGGTGTCAATAAATTCCAAGAAATCATTCATGTTACGTTGCCATCAATCGCAGGCATTGTAACAGTCATGTTGATCTTCCAGATGGGCAAGTTGTTCGGCGATAATTTTGATCAAGTCTTCAACCTCTACAATGCTGCCGTCTATGAGGTCGGAGATGTTCTGGGTACGTATACCTATCGAATGGGACTGAGGGATATGCAATACAGCCTGTCGACCGCTGTCAGCCTCGTAACCAACGTCATATCTTTTTCGCTGGTGATACTTACTAATGCAGTTGCGAAAAAAATCAATGATTATGGAATTTGGTAAGGGAGGGGGTCACAATGAAAATTCGTAGATCTACTGGTGAAAAGATATTCCTGACTGTCAACTATGTAACCATGATTGTGCTCTGCCTCACTATGATTTTTCCCTTTTGGAATCTTTTTGCAAAATCATTTGCTGCTGCAAGCGTTCCTACATCCAGATTTTATATGTGGCCGTCAGAAACAACTTTGGACAACTATGCCAAAGTATTCGCAAACAAGAATATATGGATCGGGTTTGCGAATACGTTTTTTAGAACCATCATTGGGACGTTCCTGTCGTTGATCATGAGCATCCATGTAGCGTATCCCCTTTCAAAAAGATACCTACCGAACAGGACACTCTGGACGTCCTTCATTGTCTTCACCATGTTTTTTTCCGGTGGAATGATCCCCGATTACATCCTGGTACGATCTCTCGGCCTGTATAACAGCCGATGGGCGTTGATCCTGCCGATTCTGCTGAACACTTTCAACATGATCATCATCAGAAACTATTTCATGAGCATTCCTGACAGCCTCGAGGAATCTGCAAAGATCGATGGGGCGAATGACCTTCTGATTTTGTACAGAATCATCATTCCACTCTCATTTCCAATCATTGCGACTGTTGTGCTTTGGACTGCCGTGACTCATTGGAACGCATGGTTTGATTCACTCATCTACATCAGTGATGGAAACAAGCAAGTGCTTCAAACCATTCTAAGGAGGATTGTCCTGGAAGGAAGCCTTCAACTGATGGAACTCCAAGGAGGAGCCATGGGCATGGATACGGCCAATGTGAACTCTGAGACGATCAAGGCCGCCACTGTCATTGTTGCAACAGCGCCGATTTTAGTGGCATATCCATTTCTGCAGAAATACTTTGTAAAGGGCATTCTTGTGGGTTCATTGAAAGGATAATCCCACCGATAAATACACATTGCAACCACCAAAGGAGGAAAAACTGAGCTTGTAAGTCTTTATGGCTTGCTTTAAAAAATCCTAGGCAAGTATATAGCTTATTGTATCTTTTTAACGTCCTTTAGACGTTTATTAAATGTATTTTCAAAAGCGAGGTAAGAGTATGAAAAAAGGAATGAGTTTCTTAATGGTTCTCCTAAGTGTTTCCATCCTGTTTGCTGCCGGTACATCGGAAAAAGCAACCGACAAGAAGATGAACATCACTTGGACGGCTTATCAGATGGCTCCAACAAATGCCGATGCACCCATGGTCAAGTACTATGAAGAAATGTTCAACGTGGATTTTGATGTATGGAACATTGATTACCAGCAGTACACGGAATTATTGAACATTAGGCTAGCAGCAGGCGAAATCCCTGATATGTTCATGGTCATGAATCCTGTCGATCTTTCAAAGTATGTTGAACAAGATCTTCTTGCTCCCATTCCACTTGAGAAAATCAAGAAGTTCATGCCAAACACCTATGCTGCCTATCAGAAGGATTTCTCGAATGAATTTGCATTGGGTCAGATTGATGGAAAGATTTACGGACTTGCTTCAGTTTCCACTGGCAACGTGTACCGACTGCCCATCACCTACAACAAGAACTGGCTGGACAAGCTTGGTCTGGAAGTTCCTACCAACATCGATGAGTTTGAGAAGGTCATCTATGCTTTCGCCCATGGCGATCCCGATGGAAATGGAAAGAAGGACACCTATGGCTTGTCGATGGATGGTCTGAACTTGCTATGGGGAATGTACGGTATGGTACCTCTTCAGGACTACTTCAGCATCAAGAACGGCAAAATTGCCTACCTGCCTATCGAACCCGAGATGAAGGAAGCTCTGGCGTATGCTCACAAATGGTATAAGGATGGCGTCCTAGATCCGGAATTCATCACTGGTGAGAACACTGGTGGATATTGGGCAATCAGCCACAGTTTCATCAACGGCCGCGTCGGTATGACCGTCAGAGGCAACTATTACCATTGGCTCTTCCCTGGTGATTACAACGAATATGACAATGGTCAGGCAATTCCCAACCAGGTTGGTGCAGTTGCCAAGGAACTCCTTGCAATCAATCCCGATGCAAAAGTTGCTTTCGGCCAACCCCTGAAGAATAAAGACGGAAAGCAGGGTGGAATCCGTGGATATCACATGCTGTCACGTTTCTATGGCATCGGAGCCGACGTTCCTGAAGAAAAAATGGACAAGATCCTGCAAATTCTTGACTACATGAGCGACAGCAACCCTGACAAGGATGCATGGGCCGTTGCTCGATACGGAATTGAAGGTGAGTCCTGGAGATGGTTGGAAAAAGATCGTGAAACCATCCTGAAATTGGGTGAATACAAGGATAGAGAAGGTTTCCGCTTTGAGAACGGCAACGTGTTCTGGTGGACAAGCGGATCACTTCCGAAGAGTCGTCAGGCTGAATGGGGTACAAAGATGGGATTTGACCAGAATGGCATCTACTCAGTATTCCCAATCTCTCTTGAGGCAATGAACAGATACAATGCTCAACTCCAGACATTCAGAGAACAGACGTACATCCAAATCATTACAGGGTCCAAACCTCTTGCTTATTTTGACACGTTTGTCGCCGAGTATCTCAAGACTGGTGGAAAAGAAGTATTGGACGCTGTCCAAGCTTGGTACACAGCAAACAACTAAGAGAATTATCTTCTCATAATTCTAACACCAGTGGGCTGTAAACACTATGACTTGAAGATTAGCGTCGAGCGAAGGAGGATCGGATACCATCAATATCCGATCCGACGATAACTTCCCCGCGTTTATGCTGAAGATAATGAAAGAACTGTGTTTTCAGACCACTGGATCAATATCGACTGGATATGTTCGTCATGCTGCGATATTGGACTGTCTCAAATCGTAGAGGTCAATGAGTAAAGAAAATGTTGTGGAGGTCAGTGATGGGCATTAAAGATATACGAGCAAGACAAAACTATACTCTCTTTATCATACTATACTTCTTTATCTATATGGGGGATGTCCCCGGCGGAACATACTTGCCTTTATACTTGAAATCAATAGGATTGCAGGAAGCATCCATTGGGGCAATTTTGGCCATTGCACCAATGATGGCAATGTTCGTCCAACCATTGTGGGGAATAATCACCGATATTTCTAAGTCGAAGAATTCAGTACTGATGATCATGCTCTTGGGGGCAAGCCTATTTTTCTTCTTGATCCCGCATATACCCAATTCATCAATTGCACTGTTAATTGGCCTGATAGTCTTATATAACATTTTCCGAAGCTCAACGCATGGAATCACCGATACCATTGCATTAGAATACCTGGATACAGTCAAAGCCAAATACGGGCTTGTAAGAATGAGCGGTACGGTAGGCTATGCGATGATGTCAATAATTGCCGGAATCATAGCAGCAAAACGATTAGAGAATATCTTCTGGCTCTTTGCCGTCCCTTCCGCTTCAGCTGCAGTATTGCTCCTGATTCTTCCGAATGTTGAAGGTCATTATAAGAAAAACTCTCCTGTCAATTTCACGTCACTGTTCAAACAGAAAGAACTATTATTGCTGACCGGAATCGGACTCCTGTTCCAGTCTACATCAGGATTTTTCCATTCGTTTTATTCGATCTATTTCACCAATGATTTGGGTGGAAGCTTACAGATGCTCGGAATCATCACTTCATTTTCAGCTTTCGCGGAAATCCCATTTCTCATATTCTCTGACAGCTTGGTCAGAAAGTTTGGTATCCGCTCACTCATGCTTTGCGCCTGTTTCATCGGGGCTGTCCGATGGATACTCACTGCCTTGGTTTCGACGCCTGAAATGCAGTTCTTTGTTCAGCTTCTGCATGGAATGAACTCCATAGTCTTCATGTTCTGTATGGCGGTCTACATCAACCAAAGCGTTCCCAAGGAAATCAAGGCATCCGGACAGACTTTCTATGCTTTTCTTGTAGGAATCGGCTCTCGAGTCATTGGAAGCTGGATTGGAGGCATCCTTACTACCTACATCTCAAAAAAACTAATTTTTCTTGCCAATGGATTGCTTTTATTGGCAGTTCTTGTAGCGATTTCATTCCTTATGCGAAAACATCAAACTAAAAGAATTAGAAATACTCCAAAAAACGAGGTAAGCGATTATGGAACGGTATCATCAATATCTCATTGAAGGGGCGGAACAGAGGATCCAGTACTTTCTGAAATACCAGACTGTAAATGTCAATGACAGGAATTTCGGTGGAATCGGTATGTATGAAAAAAACTATCCTCAAGCAAAATCCACCATTTACAGAATGACACCAGCGTTGTGTTGTTATGTTAATCCAACAAGCAGTTACTTTGAAAACCAGGAACTTCTTGAGCGAATATATCTCGCATTGAGATACATCATGAGCAAGCAGAGAGAGAGCGGTTGCTTTGATTTGGAAAACTGCAATTTCGATTCTGCTCCCGATACAGCTTTTTGCGTAAAGCGCTTGCTTCCACTGTATCGTATTGTGGAAGGATATCCTGCTTTGAATACTGAGTCGGTACTGGTGATGCTTCGTCAGATCATTGAAAAAGCACTTGAAGGCATTTCCAACGGTGGATTCCATACTCCAAACCATCGATGGGCAATTGCATCAATTCTAGCCGATGGCTCAAAACTGCTGGATATGCCTAAATATATGGATAAAGCGAAGGAATATCTTGCCGAAGGTATAGACTGCAACGAGTTTGGTGAATATTCCGAGAGAAGTGCCATCACCTATAATGCTGTCAACAATGCTGCCATGCTTACACTATATCAGGCTACGGGAGATGAAAAATTCCTGGACTATGTTCGTCGGAATCTGAAAATGATGCTGACGTATATGGAAGATGACGGATCGATCTTCAGTGAGAATTCCACAAGACAGGATAAAGGCGCCAAAGCATACGGCCGCGACTATTTTTATCAATTTTTGTATGTAGCTGCTCGTGACACAGACCCGATATACGGGAAAGCAGCCAAACGAATTCTGGATGACAATAAGAGAATGAATCTCCGTAAAGCGCCTGATTGCCTACACTACATCATGCTGGATGAGAAAATGTATAATTACACTTTCACTGATTCCGGATTTTTGGATTCCTATGAGAAACACTATAAATCATCAGGGCTGGTTCGGTTCAAACAAGGGAAGATGTCCTATTCCTTGGTTGAGAATTCACCAAAAGCTCTTTTCTTTAATACCGGGAGTTTTGGTTTCTACCTGAGAGGCTCAATCGGATATTTTGATAAGAGGCATATCCTGCTCAATGAGCTATCTCGTACTCAGGATGGATACAAAAGCACGTTCCATGCTGATGGATGGTACTACTTGCCATTGAAGAAAGTCGATCGGGAAATCATCAATTTCTTCGAAGTGGATAATTCGCAACGGGATAAAATCATCAAGAACACCATTGATATTGACATAGAAGTGATCAACAGACAAAACGGTTTTGATATCTCTTTTACTTCAAAAGGTATAGATGAGGTCAGCGTGTTGTTGGAATGGGTGATACCTGAAGGTTGCGAAGTAGAGAACGATGCTTTCTACTGCATCTCCCAACCTGGTGGAGCAATCATGGTTCGACAAGGTTATGTCAAGGTACGTAATGGTAATGACTCATTCTCCTTCGGCCCCATGGGAGTTTCAAAATACATCATGAAAGGTAATTACGGAAGTGAAGCAAGAAGCGAATCGAGTTTTACCCTTTGCACTGTCATGACAACTCCTTTCAAGAGGATTTTTAAAGTCAGATCTCTGTGACTAAGAAACCTTGTTTGATGTCAAACAAGGTTCAGCAAGGACAGGATGATTTAGTACTAAGAAATTAGCGGTATCGTACTATTCTCAACTTGAAGACTCTTGTTCTTTGATTACTCTTCTTTTTGGAGAATGGAGGTTCTCGGAAACTAAAAATATGAATATTAGTCGGAATGAAGCAAAAATTGATTTGAATCTATCCTTATTGCTTTAGAAAAATGCAATCAGATACTGAAGAATTGACTGCGCTTCACACAAATCGAACGATATCCGGTAGTTCTTTGTATGATGCGGCAAAACAACAAATCAAGATGACAACTTCATGCTGTTTATTTGCGGTTATCTAGACTTTACAAGTATGTAATTTATTAACTGGAATAAACAATCAGCAAACTGGATTTAGTAAAATTCCATCAGCAATCCAATAGCCAAGGATTATTAATGGATCCATAAAAAACACTTTTGAAAAGTATACTATACATTTTAATCCAAAAGTCTTAGGAGCTATAAGAATGACGAATGAGAAAAGTATAATACAGCAAAAAATCACAAAATTACTGGATCATTTTAAAACCGTTCTCTATGTGACTGATGATACATTCTTGCACAATATGCAAACCAACAATTTAGCAGGTGATGATATTTCTCTCTATCAATTTTGGGAATGGCCACAAGGCGTCGGGCTGTTTGCTCTTTGGTCCCTCTTTCAACAGACAAAAGACTTACATTGCTTGGAATTATTGAAATCTTATTATGATGAAAGAATCTCCATCGGGCTTCCCGATAAAAACATCAATACGATGGCACCTATTCTTGCTTTATCATATGTAGCAGAATACACGGGGGATGAAAAGTATCTTGAAATTTGCCTTGAATGGGCTGATTGGGCTGCAAATCAATTGGCACGTACAAATGAAGACGGATTTCAACATATCACTTCAGATACGTTGAACAACCAAGAACTCTGGGATGATACTCTATTAATGACTGTCTTGGCTTTGGTTAATATTGGAAGAATTATCAAGAACGACTCATACATCCAAGAAGGTATCTACCAATTCCTTGTACATGCAAAGTACTTGGTTGATAAGAAAACCGGTTTGTGGTTTCACGGTTTCACTTTTAATGGAAAACACAATTTTGCAAATGCATTGTGGGGTCGCGGCAATTGTTGGGTTACTATTTCCATACCTATTCTGTTGGAGATGATTGAACTTCCGCCAAGTACAAAGAAATATCTATGTACGTTACTAAACGAACAAGTAAAATCATTAGTCGATCATCAAGATGCATCAGGAATGTGGCATACTTTATTGGATGACCCAACTTCATATATTGAATCAAGTGCGACGTGCGGGATAGCGTATGGAATCCTAAAAGGAGTGCATACAGGAGTATTGTCTCCATCGTTCTCTGAATTTGCTATGAAGGCTATCAAACCAATACTTCAGAATATAACTGATAATGGAGAAGTACTCCAAGTATCGTATGGAACACCTATGGGACGTGAAACGAAAGAGTTTTATAAACAAATCCCACTTAAACCCATGCCGTATGGGCAAGCGACAGCAATCCTCTTCTTGATGGAGGCACTGATTGAACTAAAACAGGTTCCCAAGCTTTATGACTAGGGATTATATTATGTTTCAAGCAACTCATTGCCTTATAAATCATAGCCAGGAAAGAATTATGTAAGCTTTAACCTAAAGCAATCAACAGTAAGAATGAACAATTATTGCTCGTCTGACCACCCTCTTGAAACCGTATATTCTGCTACATATACGGTTCTCGCCTATATAAAACGGAATAACGGTGATTCGTGAATACATCAAACAAGGTTGTTAAACTTGTTGGCTTGAGAGTGTCATCACGTTTATTCTGGAAGTTTTATACTTTTTCAAAAACCCCTCGTTTCAATAAAGTCTACCATCCATACCAAAAACAAATCTCAACTACTCATTTTCCTTGTTCAGCAATCCGGCCAGCAAAGTTAGAATTTCTGATGCATTCTGATTATCCAAATGCAACGAGAAATTCAGGAGAATACCATCATCCGATTTCTGCACGGTAATCCCACTTTGACTGAGTTTAAGCATTTTGGCCCCATCACACTCACAAGCATCAAGCGCTACGGCCTCAAGAGAATCAAGCTCGACTTTCCCGCCAGTAGCAAGCCGATACCATTGTCTCGTGTCTGTCGGAAGAACAATCCTGCGACCGCTTGATTTTTGCTCAATCGCATCCTTGAGTGCATTCCTCGCATCCTCACTACCATGTAGGAGAAATACTGTCCTATTGTTCTCCCTAGTTGGCATGGTTGCATAATCCACCAACTGTGACTGATCAGCATGACCGGAATAGTACGGGCCAATATCAATGATACGACACCGAATGTCTGCTAATCGCAGGCTCTTCCCATCATTCATAATAACTCTCTTATTATATGCATCGTCATCTGTGAACTCTCCCAAGTGTTGAAGCAGATACCCATTGCTTTCAGGACTCTGATAGCCGGTAAGAAGGATGATTGCTTGTTCATCGGTAAGTACATCCTTTAAAATAGTAGGCTGTTTTTAAGAATCAGTGACTACGACACTCTGTGTCACACTTGATGCAATACACTGTCATCAGGAGGCAGCAAATATGCCACAGATGACAGCAGAGACACTTGTCGAGCGGATGAAAAGGATTCCTGAGTTCATTCTCAGCAGGATTGTCGAAATACTCGACTCCTATGACAAGGAAAGCACCGTTGCTGAAGGGATCCTGTTTGAACGTTGCCCAAAATGTGGAGTGGCCCACCCGAGGATCATAAAGGGCGGTAAGACATCCACCGGCAAGCAGATGTTCAGGTGCATGGATTGCCAGCGGCGGTTCACCGCCGACTATGGCACCTACTCATTCTATTCCCACCAGAGCCCCGAAGCCTGGAATGGGCTGATAAAGATGACGATCACCGGCGAGACCTTGGAAACGATCTCGAATGTCCTGGGTGTAAACATCGCCACGGCATTCAGGATGAGGCACAAGCTCATGTGTTCGCTGGAGGACGAGGAAGCCTCGGCCAGAATCTCTGACCAGGCGGAGCTTGACGAGAAATACCTTGTCAAAAGCCACAAGGGCGAGAGGATGAAGCATGTTGCAGGAAAGAAAAGAGGGACTCCTTCTCCCAAGAGGGGCATTTCCCATGACCAGGTCTGCCTCCCCTCAGGAGTGCAGAGGGGAGGAGGCTCCTATCTCAGATCCATTAACATGGCCAGGCCTACATCGGAGGAGATCATGAACCTGCACCCGCACATTGAGAAGAAGACCTATATATGGACCGATGACTGCCCGTCTTACAACAAGCTGATCGCGGCTCTTGAAAGCGACAGCAAAGTGGTCTCGAACTACAAGGACTACGACAGGGTCAATCATCTCAACAACGTCTACAGCTTTCATTCCCTGATTGAGCGATGGTACAACAAGATGGGTGGGGTTGCCTCCAAGTACATCAACAGGTATGCAGCTCTCTTCAATATCAGGTTCCAGGTTGGCAGGATGGATCCAAGCGAGGCTCTTCTGCTGGTCAAATCAAGGTTGAGAGGAATCAAGGGCAACAGCTTTGTGACAATCGAAAGGCTCAAGCAAGAAAAGCTGTTCAGCCCGCCTGAATTGAGATGGGAAGCAGGGCAAACGGCATGAAGTCACTATTTGTTAAAAACAGCCAAATAGTAAGCACATTCCCCTTATCCACCATACCGGAAGAAGTAAGAACAATCGATGTCGGAAAGCCTTGTTCACGCCTCTTGAACGGTAGCTGCAAGTCTTTGGGGCAATCAGGCAATAGGGTTCCAAGCTTATTCCATATAACGTCTTCATCTTTCATCAATTGAAAAAGTTCCAAGAAATCATCGGACAAATACTTTGTTTTCACTTCCTTTTTCACAGATAATGTATCGGCACAATGATCTCTGTACACCTGATTAATGGCCCCCATCAACGGAGAATGCAGGGTAATCGGAACCTGCTTGGCCTTTTTCATCTCCTTCATTGGATATTCATTATCGAGATCGACAAGTGCTCTCTGAAACTCAGGGACAAGCGATTGATACTCTATATCTGCATCACTGAAGGAGAACTCAGCCTGCATATGATTGCGCCAGAGATTACAAAATGCTTGCCATTTAACTCTTGCCATCGAATAATCGCATGACGGAGAATTTCCAATACTCGTATGCAAACCATCCAGGCGTGCGTTCAGCTCCTTCTGTGAAAGCCAGGATGCAACTTCTGAAACAGGCCGTCCATTCTTTTCTGCAATATCAAAGACAAACGCCAAGGTTTCATTGCTGAGCTTACTCTTCTTAACCAATCTGTACGTATTATTAAAAATCGGTAGATCATGAATTCTATTGCTTTCCAGAAGGAATTTCAGATCAATCAGTATCTGTTGAGCTCGATCGAGCGAAAAAGCTGGGATTACAAGCATCGATTCCGTATCAATAGCATCGTTGACAATCTCTTCCAGACGCTTCAATCGATTCTGATGAAGTGAATACTGTTTATCGCGCCGCCGATTGCCATATGTCGATTCCATGATAATGAATTTATCTGCCCCTTCACTGAATGGAAACTGGACGTTCTTGAATAAACATCCCGGAGAAGCCCCTCTTGATGTCGGTCCCAAATCACCGCTCGCATACAAGTACATCCACTTCTTTTTCTCATTCGGCCATCCCTCTTCATAATCATTTTCAGTCCAACGGAAAACATACGAACAGGAACCCAAAATATGCGATGTTCTCAACGCAGTAAATTGAATATCTGCAGAGAGCGCAATATAAGTCTTCGAGAACAAAAAACCTCCGTCCTTATCAATTAAGAACCACCTACTCTCAAACAATTGTAGAATCTCTTGCACTTTCTCTTTGCTGTAACCCTGAATTTTGAGTTGATCTTCCAACATCACCTTACTGATAGCTGCTGTCGCTTTTGTAAAATAGAATTGACCGGAGAAACCGGATTCAAGAAGAAGAGGAATCCTCCCGATATGATCGGCATGGGCATGGGTTATAAAGACTACATTTACAGAAGTAGCAAGCTTCTTGATTTCTGCATCCAGAGTCTGTACTGGGTCATTTTGAACAAGTCCAACATCAATAAGATAACGCAACACAAATAGAATGACTACTGTAAGGACCAGAGGCGCACTCTAGTCTTTACAGCTGGAGGTTCGATGATATTCTTAACTGACGGAGTTAGGAAGCCGGTGGCCGAGTGTCCTAGTTTGTAAGATTCTGGTACATCCAGAAATCTTGTTACACAAAATACTCCAACCCGGTCATCGAAGTCTATCGTAGGGCATGTCGGGGAGGCTTTTGCCTCCCGATATGACCCTGTAAATAAAAATGGTGGATTACGAACCACGCCTATACAGCCTTCCAGCTTCGAACATCCAAAAAGGAGGTGCTGCCATGCCGATGAACATGCAGTACGAACGGGCATTCGGGTTGGATCTCTCGAAGAAGACCTTCCACGGATGCATGCTGGACGGACCCGATCTGGGAAACCGTCATTTCTTCACCGGGGAGATGGGACCGCAGGGCAAAGCCAAGCTTGCAGGTAGGCTTTGCGAATGCGACCTGGTGCTCATGGAAGCGGGGACCTCATCGTTCTCGCTGGCGAGGTTCCTGTTGGAAAACACCGAGGCGGAAGTGGTCGTGCTCAATCCCGCCAAGCTCTACAACATTTTCAACAGTACCCTCAAGACGGATAAGTCGGACAGCGAGAAAATTGCCAGGATTGCCAGGACCATGCCCAGGGATGAGTGGCCTACAGTCTCGATTCCGACTAAGGAGGAGCAGGCTGAGCGGTCAACAGTCTCCCTTGAGGTGTTTCTCGCCCAGGAGATCACGATGCTGGTCAACCGTCTGTATGCCCTGTTCAACTCGATGGGACATCCCTTCATCAAGAAGTCAGACCTAAAGACGGAGGAAGCAAGGTTGACTTTGGCCAACAGACTGTTGTGCGAGGAGGCTCTTGCCATGGAACAGGCAATCATGCTCTCCAACCAGATTGAGCATGTGGCCGATCAATTGGAGCAATGCAAGCAGAGATTGAGGGATATCTGTCTTTCCCACCCAAAAGAGGCACTTTCCCTGCTCTCGTTGCCTGGAGTCGGCCTGATGACGGCAGCATCCCAGATTGCCTTCCTCAATGATGGTTCCCGTTTCAATTCCCCCGACAGCTATGTGAACTATGTCGGGCTCTCAGAGAGGAGGTTTGATTCAGGAACAAAAGTAAGCAAGGGTCATATATCCCACATGGGCAACAAGTGCATCAGGAGGAACATTATCCAGGCAGCCTGGGTGGCCTCAACCAAATTGAAAGGTAATCCACTCTCAATGAAATACAAAGATTTGATATTGAGAGGGAAAAACAAACCTGTTGCTGCGGTCGCGATTGCCAAGAAGATGATTCAGCTGAGCTATATCCTAGTCAAGAGCAACGGAATCTACGAGTTCACCAAACAGCAGGGTCTGGGGGCTTTCCGGAGAAAACTCCAATACCACAAGCTTACACAGTTGCTTGATTTTCTGCCCGAAATCACGAAGAGAGAAATGGAGGAGATTGATAGGACAAAAAGGAAAGAGGCAGCTGCAACTACCTCTAGTCCAAAGAAATTTGCATAAGCTTTGTAACTAAAGTATAGCACTGTTCTCGGAATCTGCAAGCCACCGAGTGGCGGCTTGTGTGCGCCATCAAGTTTAGCATTATCTATGACTAATAAGTTAAAAGTTCCGTTCCTTGAATTTAGGGCTTGACAACAGTAGTCAAATAAAACTCGCCTGTATTAAATTCCAATAATGTTGCTGATCCTGTCACGCATCCCATAGCACCTAAAAACCGGACTCTTGCTACTCGTTTAGCTTCCATTGTATCTCCTTCCGCACATGGTCAAAAGAATAAAGTCATACAAGCCTGTTTGCAATAAAATCTTCACTCGTAGACATACTTATTTTGAATTTTACAATTATTCCTCAAAGCCAATAACTATAAATACGTTTATGTACTCTTCTCCTCAAGCGACAATACAATACCTGCCTTCATACCTATCCATGCTGCTCGCTACAGGCAGGATTTACACATTGCCTGATACTAACCTTCATGATTCGGGCCATATTTGGAAGAACCCATTGTTTTCCTCATCGGACAAAATACGCATACACCCCTCCAGCTGCATCCAAGGCGGCTGACACCCAGTCATACAGACACTGAATTGCTTCTCTGACCTCCAAGAAATCGGCTTGCTCGAACTCCTTGAAGAGTTTCGGCCAAGTAGCATACTCCGAGTAGGGTTCATACGTGTCTTTACACAGTTCCACATAAAGAGTCTTCCAATCACGGTGAGCAAGAATAGCTCTCCAAACTTTAAGAGATGAATTTAGAGACTCCTTGCTGTTGTAATACGGCTCGTTCTCCCAATCAGATGTTTTAAAGGCATGGTGAAACAGCTTCCCGGTAGCCCAGCGTTCAAAGCTTCCAAACATCAGATCCAAGCATAGGCAATACCTCTTTTCATTCCCATCAATGCTCAGCACCTTAGCATCGTCTTGACCTACAAAGAGTACGTATTCCGTATATGGCGGCATCGCCAATCGTGGGTCCATCTTAAACCAAGGATGTCCGCTATACCGCCAATCAAGACCTTGGATGAACAAATGAAGAGTCTCAAGACATAAGTACCCTGTAACACTACTCTGGAAGAACACCAAACCAAATGCATGCAGACCCTTTGACCAATACCCATCCAAGGAATCACTCACCGGTACTTCGTTCGGAGGGAAGGCATGCAAGCCCGAATCGGTGCATAGAGAAATCACCCGCTCAACACGTAAGCCTACATCGATTGCAATTTTGAGGCTTCTCAACGTATCAATAATTGAGCCATCACCGACAGGGAAACTCCAATCCAACAACTGTTCGATGGTGAAAGACTCTTCTCCAGCAGCATCCTCAATCCATACCAGATGTGCGGTAGTATCATGAAAGGTTGAAAAGACATTATCGGGTCCCGTAGTAAGGAGCAAGCCATCATCGACTAGCATCCACTGGGTATCCCCAATCCTTCCATAGCATTTGATCACCCTGCCCTGCAGTTCTACGATTTCCATGAGAAACCGTGCAACATCATGGGTGCACGTACACGCTCCCTCCAAACGGGATTCGCTGGCAGTAATTGCGTTAAACATGTGTATATCCTCCAATAAATGGAGGACTATCAGGATGAGGGTTCGTGAGTCTGAAAGGTAATCATGGAAATCATACTAACAAGTGATGTAAAGAGTGTACAGGAAAAAACAATCGATACGACCACCCAACAATGCCTTAATTTTGCGTTTTGAGTAAAAGAGTCGCTTAGCTACGCCCAGAAGCCCCATACTCCACCCTCGGAACCTTCTTCTTCATCTTCTTCTCTATCACCTTGAAATGAGCTTCCTCTGAAGGACTGACAAACGTAATGGCTTCACCGGGCCTTCCTGCACGGCCCGTTCTCCCGATTCTATGAATGAAGTTTATGGGAGAACGAGGCAGCTCATAGTTGATCACAAAGGGAAGGAACTCAATATCGATTCCCCGGGACAATAAATCGGTGGTAACCAACACCCTGAGGTATCCCTGCTTGAAGTCGCTGAGCAGGTCTGTTCGTGCTCCCTGTGTCTTTCTGCTGTGAATCGACCTGGCCTCAATGCCATTCTTTTGTAATTTCTCCACCACCCTGTCAGCCCTTGCTACAGAAGAAGTGAAGACCAATACCTGATTCATATCCCGGCTCTTGATAAGGTGCCGCAGAAGCGGTCCTTTCTGTTCCTCTGCGATAAAATATGCACTTTGTTGGATGCAATCCAACTCAACTGCTTCCTCTTCGATTTTAATCACCAAGGGATCATGCAACAGAACTTTCTCCAATGCCTGAATACGATCATTCAACGTTGCAGAGAAAAGCAGATTTTGGCGGGCCTTGGGAAGCAACGCAAAAATCTGGTCCATCTCGTTCTCAAAGCCGGCTGTCAACATTTTGTCCGCCTCATCAAGCACCAACATCTCTGCCGAAGACAAAGAGACTGCGTTGAGGGAGATCAACTCCAACAATCTGCCCGGAGTGGCAACAAGAATGCTGACATTGTTCATAGCCATCATTTGAGGATTGATCGACACCCCGCCAAAGACAGCCAGGGTCTTTATCGGCAATCGCGCTTCATATACGTACGTGGCAAACACGGAATGAACCTGAGCAGCAAGCTCTCTGGTGGGAACCAGTACCAGAGCCTGGATATGCCTGCTCTTCATAACCACTTTCTTTTTTTGTATATGCATAAGGATGGGCAATACATAGCCAAGGGTCTTGCCCGACCCTGTCTTGGCAATACCAAGCACATCCCTCTTGCTCAGGACTGCTGGAATTACTTCTGCTTGAATTGGATAGGGCGTTGCGATATGTTCTTTCTGTAGCGCAGCACAAAGAGATTCCGAGACTCCCAAAGAGGTAAATGACATATAAGCTTGATCCTTTCATGCTACGTGTATAGCTATAGTATTGATAGGAATCATATGCCATCGCCTCCTGAGAGTACAGGGGTGCCTAAGTTTGCTGATTACCAGAATCGAATCATGAAATCACGGTTTAAGAGAAAAAAGTATATGTTTTTCGGAAGTTTTTTCTCTATAGAGATAAAACTCTACACTCATTGCATTCTTAATGCTATACTATCTCTATGAATACTCAAGAACAACCACTGATGCCCAGAAAAGAGTACTTGAAGCAACTGATTGCCTGGCGTGAGAAGCATCTTATCAAGGTAATCACCGGAGTCAGACGTTGCGGCAAATCGACATTATTCTCCCTCTATATCAAGTACCTCAAACAACAAGGTGTGCGGGATAGACAGATTATATCGATCAACCTTGAGGACATCGAATTCGAACATCTTCTCGATTACCACTCACTGTATCGATACATCAAGGAACTGTTGCAGAATGATTGTTTCACCTATGTTTTCATCGATGAAATCCAACAATGTAAGGGCTTTGAAAAGGCCGTCGATAGTCTCTTCATCAAGAACAACGTTGATCTGTATATTACAGGGTCGAATGCCTATATGCTCTCAGGCGAGTTGGCTACATTACTTTCCGGAAGATATGTAGAAATACAGATGCTTCCCCTCTCCTTCAAGGAGTATCTTGAGTTCTCCCATGCAAGTTTGGATAACCTCACTCCTTCATTCAATCGCTACTTGAAGCAGGGTTCGTTTCCCTATGTTCCAATGCTGGAGCAACAAGATTCTATTATCAGAACCTATATCGAGGGCATTTACACAACCATCCTGATCAAGGATGTAGCCCAACGCAAGGCCATCACCGATGTTTCCCTCCTTGAACGCATCATCAAGTTCTTGGGAAGTAGCATAGGGAGTCCCATCTCTGCAAAAAAAATCTGTGACACTCTCATCTCCAGTGGCAGAAAAGTTTCAGTCAATACGATAGATATCTATCTTCAGGCATTGCTGGACAGTTACATTTTTTACAAAGTGGACCGGTATGACATCAAAGGAAAAAATTTTCTTAAAACTTTGAGCAAGTACTACATAGTCGACTTGGGACTACGAAACAACCTGCTTGCGAGTTCAGAATCGGATATCGGACATCAGATTGAAAATATTGTATATCTGGAACTCATCCGGCGCGGATATCAGGTATCCATCGGCAAGCTGACGGACAAGGAAGTCGATTTTGTGGCAAAGTCCCAAGAGGGGCTCTCCTATTTTCAAGTATCGGCCTCGGTCCTCGATGAGAATACCCTCAAACGCGAACTTGCTCCGCTCCAAGCGATACGAGACAATCACCCAAAAACACTACTCACCTTGGACGAAATCGGTGCGGGCAGCAACTACGAAGGCATCCAACAAAAGAACTTGTTGCAGTGGCTTGTCACGAGCTAGATGATGATTGACCTTCTATTGGCATACCATGTGTTGGTTTTTGTTGGTGCAAAGGGTCGCACATTTGAAATTTTGAACGCTCAGTGATTTAACATAATTGTATTCGATTTTTCTTTATATCCAATACTTTGAGTAGTATACTCTATCAGATTGTTCTATTAATGCTCAAAGGAGAATACAAAAACGTGAAAAGAAATTTTCTTTTGTCTCTGCTTGTGCTCGCTCTCGTCCTTGGATTATTCACCGGGTGTGAACAAGAGCCTTCGCTCCCAAGAATCGCAGCCACCTTGAAAGGATACAACGATGAAATAACAGCCTTGATTGTATCGCACGTATCAGGCAACGCACCTGAGACCTTTACAGAAGGCACAATGGATACAGTAGATGTGGGATTTACCTGCAGAGTTGATTACTCAGACACCGATGCACTCGATCTGGAAGTGTTCCTACATCATTGGACTGCAGCTGATGGAACCAAAATCAGTGGGTATTTACAAGTGGAAATCGAGTATTATGCAACCCCGGTCTCTATATCCAGCATACATACCAATCGTACCACAATATATTTCGATCGTACGTCGGCAAGCTATGATGCAGACGTATTCGACGGGGATGCATCTTCAGAAACATTTATCGTTGAACTAGACCTGTTCAGGTGTCTTTCCCTGATTGTAGACGGAAAAACGCTGATATCAAGTACTGTCAACCTAAAGTAATTATTCTGCCAAAGCTTGCATACCGTGCATTGTTTGAAAACCGGTTTGCAGGCAATTGGAAATGGTGGTTTTCCTAGTTGTCCATCCATCCCGATCCATTAGCTTGAAGGCACATAAGCGGATGGACTATTCCCAGGCAGATTTCGTTCATATACATTGAAGCATCCGATCACTTGTAATCCCTCCCTCTTTTCTCCCATGTACTACCCTATTGTGGGAGATAAACAATCCATGTGGGAGAAAACTGCTAGCTAAGTATGCATGGACACAGAAAGCCCGTCCTTCTATCCGGACGGGCTTTCATTCCATGCTCTTACTTGTTCAGCGTATCGGTGGCAGTCCCTTCTGCAAGCTCTGCGGCAAGGGCGAACGTCTCACTGAGGGTCGGGTGGGGATGGATGCTCAACCCTACGTCCTGGGCGCTGGCTCCCATCTCAAGGGCAAGCACAGCCTCGGAGATAAGCTCACCTGCATTCCTGCCGCAGATTCCGGCTCCCAACAGGCGCCCTGTCTTTTCGTCATAGAGAGCCTTGCTGACTCCCTCTGAAGCCACTGCGTGTGTTTTGTCAAGCAAAAATCCTTGGTCTAATCACCAGGGAATCCCGTGTCTAATCACGGGAAATTCCCGGGTTTTATCATCTGCACAGGAATCTATGCAGATATCCAGAAACTATGGCTTGTAATCAGGGACATCCTCATATTCATCCTCAATCACAAAGATCACGTTTGGATCCGTTTCCCCATGCAGCTGATGTGCAATTTTACCTTTCAGGTAGGCAAGCTTGTTGCCCAGGTAAGCCATCTCGTTCTCGATCTTGTCCAAGCCGTACAACAGTCGAAGCCTTCCTTCAGGGCTTTGGTACTGCATTACTATCTTTCTGGCCTGCTCATGCAGGTCCTGTTCCGAGTATTCATGCGGGCTGGGTTCTATCCCCAACCGGTCCAATATGATCTGCTCGAGCTCCTCGGTGAATTTTGTACCGTCGTATCGGTAACACGAACGCAATTCACGCAAGTATTGTTTGTCAACGACCATGTTCGTCACCCCCTTTCGACCGCTCGGATGCGGTCTTCCGCATCAATGCATGCTCCATCCGGTAGCTCTGCCCCTCGAACACAAGCAGGTGCCCATGGTGGATGAGCCTGTCGATCATTGCTGCAGCCATCTGCTGGTCGGTGAAGATGCCACCCCACTTGGAAAACTCGAGGTTCGTCGTAAGAATGAGGCTTTTGCTCTCGTAGCTGTCGCTGATGATGCGGAACAGGAGCTGGGACCCCTCCTTGTCCACCGGTACGTACCCCCACTCATCAAGAATGAGCAGATCCAGTCTGCGTATGTCCGACACCAAGCGTTCCAAGACTCCGTTCTTCCGTGCCTCGGCCAGTTTCAGCACCAGCTCGGTCACCGTATAGAACCGGGCTGCAAGGCCCATCTCGCAGGCCTTCATCCCCAGTGCTATGGCCATATGCGTTTTCCCGGTTCCCACCGGTCCATAGCAGACCAGGTTGGTCTTCCTGCCAATGAATTCGCAGCCTTCCAGTTCCACCCTGGTAATGGAAGGCGGCAGGCGCACATGAGAATAGTCGTAGCCTTCCATGCTCTTGGGCATGGGAAACCGGGCCCGGTTGAGCAGCCTGGAGCGTTTTGAGCGTTCCCGGCTCTCCACCTCCATTGACAGCACGTCATGCAGGAACTCTTCCTGCCTCGGCGTTGCCTGCTGGCACAACGCTACCAGTTGTTGGGAAAGGAACAGTTTCCGGCACATGTCCGATATCTCTTCCCTACGTTGGATGCGGATGGTTGAAGTCATCATCATGGCTGCACCCTCCGTTGTTCCAGAAGCTGGTCGTACAACGAAAGGTCGGGACCGGCGTCCAGGTCGGTTTGGTCCCCGAACTCCGCCATCCTCGCCGCAAACACCATTGCATCGCTGAACGGGGCGTTGCCGGGGTTCCTCAGCACCAGGTCGAACGCATCAAGTGCTCTTTCGAAGCTGTAGCGCTCGCTCAGCAGGTTCATCGTTCGCAGGGCATCCTTCAGCGATTCCCTGTCCAGCGCATCGAGATAATCGCGTACGGGGGAGGACACCATCTCCCTCACACCGCTGTTGGGCCACGCTCCCACATTTCTCATGAGTACGGCCATGGAGGTTCTTGGGTCGACGCTGTCGGACCGCTCCTTGCCGAATTTGCGGACGTGGCTCACCAGGATCTTGCGCTTCTCGTCATAGATGTCGACGGTGTGGGCCCGGATGCCCACCAGCACTTCGCTTCCCCGGTATTCGGGACGGGTTGAGTAATGGTGGTTGCCGTCAATCTCCACCTTCCCGTACCCGTCGGCCTTGGCGTACACATACCGACAGACATCAAAACGGTGTCGGGGCAGCGGCAGCAGTGCCTCGCGGTCCTGTTCGAAAAGCTCGCCTATGATTGTGTTCTTCTTGTAATGGGTATTTCCCTGAAAGCTCGTCGCCTGCTCCAGCAAGCCCTTGTTGTATTGCTGCAGGTCGTCGAACTCGGGCAGGGGAACGAACCGGTTCCTGCGGACCGTGCCGATTTTATTCTCGACGCACCCCTTTTCCCATCCACTACCCGGACTGCAGAATCGTATGGAGAAGCCGTAGTGAGCCCTGAATTGGGCGAAGAGCTTCGCTTCCCGTATCTCCTGCCCGATGCGACGACCTGCTCCGGTGGCATTGTCTATCACAACCAGGGGGAAGACTCCGCCGATGAACTCAAAGACGTCCTGAAAGCCCTGGCAGATGCATTCGCTGGTCTCTCCGTTGAACATCTGGGGAAAATCCGCATTTGAATTCGGAAACACGCAGACAAGATAATGCTTGCGCTGCTTGACGCCTCTTTCATAGCAGTCCGCCTCGCCGAAGTCCCCCTGGGCCTCACCCGGATGCCATACCAGCTCCTGGCAGGCCCTGTAACTCGAGCGTTGTGCACGTGTTTTCCTCACATACCGCGATACCGTTGGGTAGGAGCAACCGAATTCCGGATGCAGCTCCACCAACCTGTCATAGACGCGCTGGGCGGTATGGCGCTGTTTCGAATTCTCCTTTTCATCGTTGGAAAGCCATCCGTCTATCTGCGGCTTGTAGGGGTCCAGCTTGCTGGGCAACCCCTCCTTCTTTTGAGGCGGCTTCGGTGAGAAGTCTTCCATGCAGAGGTACTTCCTCGCCGTCTTCTCATCGACCGATACTTCCCTGGCAATCCTTGCCACTGAGTATCCCTCTTTCCTCAAATCTCTGATACAATTGATTTGGGACATGTTGAGCACTTCTCCTTTCTCCTTTAATGTATTTGTTTCTACATCAAAGGTTACTTTCCAAAGGGCAGCTTCTCAACTGTCCCTTTGAACAATCCCGGGAATTTCCCGTGATCAGACCAAGGAAGATGAAGTGATCTTTCTAGGGATTTTTAGTTTACGCTACACACACTGCGCTCAACGCCCTGCCGTTTGCCATCCAGGGGAAGGACCCCTTCTTGAAGGCTATCCCCTTCTGTTTGGCTTCTGCTTCGGTCAGACCGATCCAGGCAACCTCAGGGCTTGTATAGGCAACCGAGGGAATACCCATCGGAGTGAAGGCCGACGCATGACCTGATGCCACCTCTGCAGCCACCTTGCCTTGGTGGCTGCTCTTATGGGCAAGCATCGGGTCTCCCACGACATCACCAATGGCAAAGACATGGGCGACATTGGTTCTGAGCTTCTTGTCCACCTCGATCCAGCCGCGCGTATTCGTCTTGATCGACGTATTCTCCAGTGCAATGCCATCGGAGTTGGCCTTTCTTCCCACAGCCACCAGCACGGCATCGGCTTCGATGGTTTCAGGAGCCTTTTCGCCTTTCAGATGGAGAACGAGGGCCTCCTTTTTCGCCTCCACCTTCTCAACTTTCGTCGAGGTGTAGATCGCCTCATACTGCTTCTTTAGCTTTCTCACCAACGGCTGCTTGAGATCGGCATCGGCAGGAGGAATGAGGGAGTCCATCATCTCAATGATGGTAATCCGAGAGCCCAGGGCGTGGTACATGGTAGCCACCTCAAGGCCGATGATTCCTCCCCCGATGATCGCAAGACGCTTGGGAATGTGCGTAAGCTCCAGAGCCTTCGTAGAGTCCCAAACCCGTTCATCCTCATAGGGAATGCCCGGGATTTGCACCGAGCGCGATCCCACGGCGATGATCAGGTCCTCAAAGGTGAGCTTCAGCTCCTCCTTGTCGGTAACCACCTTAAGACCGGTATCGGAGAGAAACGTACCGGTTCCCACGATGCGCTCGACCTTCCTTGCCTTGCACAGCGAGTCCAGCCCGCCAGTAAGGGTGCCTATCACCGAATCGCGATGGGCCCGGATTTTCTCCAAATCGAAGGTGGGCTTGCCAAAAGAAACTCCAAGAGGAGCAAGTTTTTCGGCATCCTCGATTACCTCGGCAAGGTGTAGCAGAGTCTTGGACGGGATGCAGCCGACATTCAGACACACTCCTCCCAACACCGGGCTCTTTTCGATGAGTGTCACCTTCCTGCCCAAATCAGCGGCACGGAACGCTGCACTATACCCTCCGGGTCCTCCTCCGAGGACCACAAGGTCAGCTTTCTTCTCTTGCATCTCTCTACACCTCCTTAGAGGAGCACCCGACGCAAATCACCCAAAAGGGAGGCGAGATACGTGGTAAAGCGAACTCCGTCGGCACCATCGATGACCCTGTGGTCATAGGCTACGGAGAAAGGCAGGATGTCGCGGGCGACAAACTCCTTGCCGTTCCAAACCGGCTTTTTGGAAAGCCGTGAGACACCAAGAATGGCAACCTGCGGAGGATTGATCAGAGGCGTGAACGCCGTCCCCCCGATTCCTCCAAGGCTTGAGATACTGAACGAACCACCTGAAAGATCTTCGGGCTTCAGTTTTCTCTCCCGGGCTTTCTGGCTCAAGGAGGCAAGCTCGCGTGCAATGTCTGTGACACTCTTAGTATCGGCATCCCTGAGAACCGGGACGATCAAGCCCTCGGGAGTGTCCACTGCAATACCGATATGGTAGTAATGCTTGAGAATCAACTCACCGCCGTCCTCATCAAAGGATGCATTCATCTGGGGGAACTTCTTCAAGGCTGCGACGACCGCCTTGATGATGAAAGCAAGGATGCTGATGCTCACAGGATCGTTGCTCTTCTTCATCTCCTCCTTGAGTGTTCTTCTCAGCTCTTCAAGATCAGTGACATCAGCCTCGTCATACTGGGTGACATGAGGGATGATCTGCCAGCTCTTCTGCAGATGAGGCCCGGAAATTTTCTGGATGCGGGTAAGCTTCCTGCGTTCGGTCTTCCCGTACTTTGAGAAGTCCTCAAGCTCAATCTTGCCGAAAGAGACCGAAGCTGTACCAATTCCACTGAGGGCTTTCTTCACCAAGGCCTGCACATCCTCATGCAGAATCCTCCCGTTGGGCCCGCTGCCCTTCACCAGTGCAAGATCGACTCCAAGCTCCCGTGCATACTTACGCAGGGAAGGAGTTGCATGGTAGACGGCACCTGGTGCCTGCTCATTGATGAACTCAGTGATACGATCCTGCTTCTCTGTCACTTCAACCGGCTTTTCAACCTCTTCGGCAACCTCGGATGCGGGTTCTTCCTTGGGTTCTGCGGGTTGCTCTTTCTCCGTTTCTTTGGCAGGGCTTTGTTCAACTTCCTCTGACGCGACCTCGATTTCGGCCACCACACTGCCCTTGGAGACGGTGTCCCCCTCCTTGAGCAACACCTTGGTTATGGTTCCTGCATAGGGGGAGGGAACATCAAGAACGGCCTTCTCGCTCTCAAGAGCAACCACCGAGCCTTCAGAAGCGATGACATCGCCGACCTTGATGTACACATCGATGATTGGAACGTCTTCAAAATCCCCGATATCCGGGATGAGTATTTGCTTGATTGCCATATTCCCTCCTTACCTCGTCAATGGATTGGGCTTGTCGACGTCGATGCCGTATTTCTTGATAGCCTCGCTGACACTCTTTGCAGGAATCTTGCCTTCGTCCGCGAGTCCCTTGAGCGCTGCAACGGCGATGTAGTACCGGTCGACTTCAAAGAATTTTCTCAACGCCTGCCTGAAATCGGATCGGCCGAAGCCATCTGTTCCCAAAATGGTCACACGCTTGTTGGGGATCAGCCTTCTGATCTGCTCAGGGTACGCCCTGATATAGTCGGTGCTGATTACAACCGGACCGTCATGATCTTCCAGAAGCTTGGTAAGGTAGGGTACCTTCGCTTTCGCCTCCGGGTGGGTCAGATTGTAACGCTCTGCCTCAACACCATCGCGATGCAGTTCGTTGACCCCCAGGATGCTCCAGATATCCGCTTCCACCCCGAAGTCCGCTGACAGCAGCTCGGCCGCAGCGATGACTTCCCTCAGAATGGTTCCGCTTCCCATCAGTTGAACAACAGGGCTCTTGGTCTTCTTTGCCTTCTTGAAGAGGTAGGCACCTTTCTTGATCCCTTCCTCGACACCCTTGGGCATCTCGGGATGGGTGTAGTTCTCGTTCATCAGTGTGATGTAGTAGAAGATATTCTCCCCTTCCTCATACATGCGCTTCAGCCCGTCCTGAATAATGAGTGCAAGCTCGTAGGAGAATGTAGGATCATAGGCCTGGCAGGTGGGATGGGTCGATGCCAAGAGCAGCCCATGCCCGTCCTCATGCTGCAGTCCCTCACCGTTCAAGGTGGTCCTTCCTGCCGTTGCTCCCAGCAAGAAGCCCTTCGCCCCGCTGTCCCCTGCGGCCCAAATGAAGTCACCGATGCGCTGGAAGCCGAACATCGAGTAGAAAATGAAGAAAGGAATCATGGAAACCTGGTGGTTCGCATGACTGGTGGCCGCAGCTATCCAGGAGGAAATTGCTCCGGCTTCAGTAATGCCCTCTTCCAGGATCTGGCCTTTTGCATCCTCGCGGTACCAGAGGAACGAATCCTTGTCCACCGGCTCGTACAGCTGTCCGTCCGGTGCATAGATACCGATCTGCCTGAACAAGCCCTCCATACCGAAGGTCCGGGCCTCATCGGAGACGATGGGCACGATCCTCTCCCCTATGTGCTCGTCCTTTACCAGCTTGGTAAGCAGGCGAACGAAGGCCATGGTGGTGGAAAGCTCCCTTTCTCCACTCGAGGCAAGCATATCCTCAAAACTCGAGGGAGCGGGAACCGTCAGTTTCTCTCCATCCTTATAGCGGAAAGGAACCGGACCGCCCATCGCCTCACGGCGCCTGGCCAGGAACTTACCTTCCTTGCTTTCCGGGTCGGGCTTGATGAAGACCATGTTCTTTGCCTGCTCGTCATCAATGGGTACGTGGAAGTGGTCCCTGAAGGCAAGCAGGTCTTTCTCTTCCATGTGCTTCAGGTTGTGCGCCCCCATCGCACCTTCACCGCTGCCCATGCCGTAGCCCTTGATGGTCTTGAACAGTATGACCGTGGGCGTACCTTTTTGGTTCGATGCTGCATGGAATGCCTGATAGATTTTTCTGGGGTCATGGCCTCCACGACTCAACTGCCACAGGTCCTTGTCGGTCTTGCCTTCCACCAGTGACTCTAGGTAGGCATCCCCGGAGAAAAGCTTCTCACGAAGATAAGCCGGACCCTTGGCCTGCAAGGTCTGGAACTCGCCGTCCACCATGTGTGCGAGTTTTTGGATGAGAACCCCCTTGGTATCCTTCTCCAGGATGGAGTCCCATTCGGTTCCCCAGATGACTTTGATCACATTCCATCCGGCTCCCCTGAATTTTCCTTCCAGCTCCTGGATGATCTTGCCATTGCCGCGAACCGGCCCATCGAGGCGCTGCAAATTGCAGTTGACTACAAAGATGAGGTTGTCGAGTTTCTCCCTGGATGCGAGAGAGAGTGCTGCCAAGGATTCGGGCTCATCCGACTCGCCGTCCCCCATGAAGACCCAGACTTTCCTGTCGCCATTGTTCTTCAGGCCCCTTCCCTCCATGTATTTCATGAAGCGCGCCTGATAGATTGCCATGGAAGGTCCAAGGCCCATGGAGACCGTCGGGAACTGCCAGAATTCGGGCATCAGATAGGGGTGGGGATAGGAAGAGAGCCCCTTGCCCTCCGTTTCCTGTCTGAAATGCTCCAGTTGGTCTTCTGTAAGCCTTCCCTCTATGAATGCACGGGCATACATACCCGGCGATGAGTGGCCTTGGAAGTAGATCAAGTCCGCACCATGTTCAGACTGAGGCCCTTTGAAGAACCAGTTGAATCCAACTTCATACATTGCAGAGGAAGATGAGTAGCTGGCGATATGCCCGCCCAGCCCCTTCCCGCCTTCATTTGCCTTGGCTACCATCACCATGGCATTCCAACGGACGAATGCAGAAACATTGCGAGCAATAAGAGAATCTTCGGGTGGGATGACAGCCGGGTCGTTTATGGTTGTATTTATATAAGGGCTGATCACCCCGGGAGAGGTGACAACTCCTTTGCTTCGAGCGGCTTGGGTAAGCTCAGAAAGCAGATAATCAGCCTTCTGATCGCCTTCTTTCTGAATTACACCTTCTAGCGACTGCAACCAATCTTTGGTCTCTGCAGGGTCTGGATCATGAAAAATCTGTTTACTCATACATTTCCTCCGATGGTGAGTGTAGGTACTTGATAAGTTTAGCATTCAAATCAACATTTGTGACTTTATTTAATATACTACTAATTTGGTAGTATATCAACCTACAATTACAGTTACATGAGAAAATTTGGAACATGGAATAGTATAAAAGTGTATTTCTGACAAAGAATTGATTATATGTAGTTCAAAATAAGGTTTTTTACAATAAATAAAGCAGATCGCCCTCTGGCTGCAAAAAAACCATCCGGTTGATCAAGGCAATCAGATTAATCTTGGAGTTACACTGCGTGTGCATACTCGAAAACCCATACATTTTTGTTCGGCTGAACACCCAATCATTATGACTCACAGCCTATATAGCTTGACCGCTATCCGCAAGAGGGGTGTACGTCTGTAAAAGTTCAGCAGATTGTTGCTGTTACGCGCAACTCACCAACACCCTGGATGGAGGGGACTCCATCAAACCAATACCCCTTGTTCAGAATTACTCAAGATATCATCATAGAAATTCCAAATCATACGTAAAAAAATGTCTTCGTATTTTGTATATTTATAGCACAAAAACCTCTATACTCAATCCGATTGCAATACACTTGCATTGAGGGAGAAGACCGTACGGTGAAAAGAAAATTCCTGCTGACTCTGCTTCTCGTGACGAGTATGCTTGGTGTGTTCACAGGATGTGAACAGGCGTCATCCCTTGTAGAAATTGTAACAACTGTACAAGAATACAACGCTGAATTATTACAGTTGATCCTGTCCCAAGCGGCTGGACATTCGTATGATTACTATACTGTGGGGGCGACAATCCCAGTAGACGAGGGAATAACCTGCACTGTTCGTGATACAGACTCTGAGGATACTACCTTTGATGTAAACTTGAACAACTGGGCGGCAAGTGACCATACGTTGATCAGTGGGTATATGTCGGTCGATATTGAGTACTATTCATCATCAACTGTTATTTCCAACATCAATATGAGGCCGGCAATGCTCTATTTTGACCGTACTTCGGTTAGTTACGTATCAGAAGTGTATGATGGAGATGCAACTACCGAGGAGTTCACCTCCGATTCTGATGAGCTCATGTGCATTTCCATTATTGTTGACGGAGAAACACTCCTATTCAATATTGTTGGTCTTTATAAATAGGTACTCGCAGTTGTCGAGTGTGTATCGAGATTCCAAAATCTGATACGCACTCTGCGTATATGTACTTTGCAAGGTTCCAATTCTCAGTAGAAGTCATAGATCCGTCCTGTTTCAAAGGTTTCCAAAGCCGGTAGAGAGAACCTAAAGGGTCCAGGCAATTCTGATACATGTATTTGTTTCATTTACTGCATTAAAGAATTTTAAAAAAGGAGCAATGTGTATGGTGAAAATGAAGTTCGTAATGGTTCTGCTTCTCGTGATTATCATCCTCGGGACTTTTATAGGTTGTGAGCCTTTACCATCCCTACCAACAATCGTAACAACCATGAAGGGATATAACAATGAAATTGTTGCATTAATATTATCCCAAGTGGAAGAGGAATATTCACCCGATGATTTTCCTGAAGGTTCGACAATCCCCTTGGACGAGGGAATTACCTGTACCGTTGACTACTCAGGAGCTGCTGATCTCGAATTGATACTTACTCTCAACAACTGGGCAGCCGGCGACGGGACCGAAATCAACGGATTAATGTCTGTGGAGATTGAGTATCAAGCTTCTCCAGTCGCTATTTCCAGTATCAGCGTAAGTCCGGCGATGCTCTATTTTGACCGTACCTCGGTTAGCTATGTAACCGAAGCTCTTGATGGAGATGCATCCAGCGAAGCATTTACCTCTGAAGAGCGCCTCTTTGTGTTCATATCTCTCATTGTTGACGGGAAAACCCTCATATCAAATTTGGTTGGTTTATAACTCTGGTTTGATTGCTGCACAACAATGTGTATTGGGCCTCGATGCCTCAATACACATTGTACATACAATTTAAAAGGTAAATTCTCCCAAGTTATTGGTTTACAACAGTGCCGTTCACATAAACCAGTCACTTTGCTATGTACGAAAGGGAAATCGACCCTTTGCCTGCATGCAAGGCGATGACAGGAGAAGCCTGCTCGACAAACAGTGGTTTCATTCCTGTTTTCTGCTCCACTATCTGTGCAACAGAAATGGCCAGACTTGCATCGCCGATATATGACAGTCCATAGGCCTGGATGCCCTGCTTTCGATATACCTTCATGAAACGCCCGACCAAGGCAGCGATGCTTCCTGTTCTGGATAAGCGCAAACCCAAAATGGCACCACCGCCTTCCTTGGAGAGCCCTACCACCGGCTTGAGATTCAGCTTGAGCAACAAGGAACCAAGCTTTTTGGGAATTCTCCCTCCACCAACCATCATCTTAAGAGATTGTACCGATACCATGATGGTGGTTCTCTCCGCTGTTTCACGAATGCTTTGCGAAAGCGCCTCCCCCTTCACCCCTCTTGCAACAGAGCGCGCAGCCTCTTGTGCAACAAGTCCTTGGGCGGAAGCATTGAGTTTCGTATCGATAATGGAGATGTCGGCGCCTTTATCCTGCAACGCCTTGGCTGCCAACTGATACGCGTTGTATGTACCGCTGAGCTTGGAAGAAACCGATAGTACCACAATATGTTTATAGTGCTGGGCAAGAAACTCAAAATGGCGCTGAATTTCACCGATTGAAGGCATCGAGGAGGACACCTTCTGGGCATTGCTATCCAGTATGTTCAACAACAAAGGAGAAGAAATTGTGATGCGGTCGAAATAGGAGGACTCTCCAATTTGTATGATCTGAGGAATCCTGTAGATTCGCAGCTCATCGACTACCTGCTGGGGAATGTCAGCCGAGGAGTCGGTGACAATGACCGTATCAGAATTTCGATTGGTTACGGCAAGCTGCTGCATGAACATATCATCAACCTTCTGCTCCTCGATGTGGGACAACAAGCCCAGCCGCTCAAACATCAAGGCAGGCTCGTCGGTATGCAGGTGAACCCGCATCTGGTCCTGATAGCTTCCCAATACCAAGGAATCACCAAGGTCCGTCACAGCATCCCGTACCTGCTGCTGTCGTCCTTGTGGAATACGAAGCAGAGCTTCCGTGCAATAACGATACCGACTATTCTCATGAGCATGGGCAGGCTCACTTGTACTTGAAGCCGCATGCACCAACAGGTTGGTTTCCGAAAATACTCTCGCTGGGTTGAGCAGATACTGATCAACTCCTTCCAAAATGGAAACAAATGCCTTTGCACCGGCATCGACCACTCCTGCACGACGTAAAAGTTCCATCTGGTTGGTGGTCTCCTTCTCAGCTTTCCTTGCAGCACGCAGTGCGCGGCGCAGCTGTATGGAAATAGGAATATCTGAGCCCTCAAAACGGGAAAGTTGATCAGCCCAACTTCTCATAACGGTAAGAATCGTCCCTTCCATAGGTGTTTCAACTGCACGATAGGCTGCGGCCACCGCTTCTCTCGTCGCAGCAACAAGGGTTTTCAGCGTAAGCTCTTCGAACTCATTTGCGATAAGAGAGAACCCATGGAAGAATTGGGCGATGATCATACCCGAGTTCCCCCTGGCCCCGATAAGGGCCGTACGTGCGAAATTATTGGAGATATCGGAAACGGAACCCGATCCATCGGTATTTGAAAGAATTGACTTGAGCGTATGGGAGATATTCGATCCTGTATCACCATCAGCAACAGGAAACACGTTGATGGTATTGATCGTATGCATGTTTTCCCTGAGGTTGTAGAAGCCGAATGTCAGAGAACCATAAAGGTCTTTTCCCGTAATGGTCATTTGTGCTCCTTGTCAGCCGAGTAGCTGAACTTTGGTTCTGAGTGATGTATGAGACGGTTGACGTTCGTCCTGTGGGTGAAGAGAATCAACAAGGACAACAAGCACAAGAAGACCAATCGGGCATACTCAATCGGTTGACCTTGGATATGGGAACGTATCAGATAATAAGGAATGAGTACGACGTAGGTCGTAATGGATGCCAAGGAAACATACCGGGTACCGATCGCAACAGAAAAGAAAACAACCAGGCCGACAGGTATTGCCGATGGAAACAGGACAGCAATCACCCCCGCTCCGGTAGCCACCCCCTTCCCTCCTCTTTGTGAAGGAAGGTAGGGAGAAAAAACATGCCCTAAAATGGTAGCCATGCCAATACACAGAAGCGAAACAGCAGGCAGGGAGAAAAAGTCCAGAGCAAACAAGGAGGGGACCACTCCCTTGAGCAGGTCCAGCACCCCGACGGTGACGCCATAGCGAAACCCAAGAGTCCTGCTTGTATTGGTAGCCCCGAGGTTTCCACTACCCTTCTCGCGCAAGTCGATGTGTTTTCTCTTCGCAACAAGGTACGCGGTGGGAATGCCACCTAATAGATACCCAAAAAGGCAGAGTGCAGCCGTTACGAGCAGGTTGCCCATCAGGACCTCTTTCTCCAGGGAATAAACAAGGAGGTCTGACGCACATATTCCTGGTAGTAAGCCTCGTTTCCATACTTCTCTTTCCAGGAGGCTTCCAGGAGATTGACGCCGCTCACAAACAGCAGCAACAGGGTTATGAATACGGGCCCGAAGACAACGAGATAATTGAACCCTCTCAGATAGGGAAGAACCATCACAAAAATTCCCCACCATACCAACACCTCACCAAAGTAATTCGGATGACGGCTATAAGCCCAAAGGCCGGAGGTAACGAGTCTCTTGGGGTTCTTCTTTTTAAAGGTGTTCTTCTGATAATCGGCAATCGTCTCGTAGACAAGACCAAATAGGGAGACAACCAATCCTCCCACAAGGAAAGGATAATTGATCTGCAAGCCTTGCCGACCCATCGCAAACGTGACCGGTAACAAGATGATCCAAACGGCGGTTGCCTGCAAAAGCCAGAAGGTTCCGAATTTCACAAACGAATTACGCTTGTCATCGAACCGATGATCGACTTTGGTCGCAAGAATGCGGCTCAGCAGGTATGAGCCCAACCGCACCGCCCAAAGCGACACAACAGCAAGCAGCAGTGTCTGCAAGAGGGCTTTCTCAGCATGTAGTACATACAGGTAGAGGACAGCAAGCAAGAAACTCAGACTATAGGAGAGGTCTGTTACCACATCGGTTTTTCGTATAAAGGCGTACACGAAGAACAGGGTGTTGATACCGAAGGAAATGACGAGGATTTCCAGAAATAGATTCATGATGTCTCCTAGGGAAACTGTGCTTTGTGGACGTATGTTAATAATAATACTTATTATTAAGAAAGACAATCTACAGGCCTTTTCACGCTGCTGACTCCTACGTTTCTTTGGTAACAACCCAATTCGATATAGAGACTCGTTTATTTAGAATACAAGGTGATTTTCCCGCGATGTCAGAAAACCGCTTGTAGCTTTTAAAGGATTACTAACTTAGGGGATAGAAAACACTTCGTTATAGACCAATATATGACTTAATTATCAATTAATATCTTTTATTATTATTTATTGTTGTTATTTAATGATTATTGGTGTATATTGATATTAGGTACTTGTTATTCTGCATCCCCTCTGCTCATAAAAGATTCTAGGACAAATCCTAGGAAAAGAGAAAAATCATGAAAAAAATGTTACTTGTGTTGGCAATCACATTGCTGACAACCGGACTGCTATTTGCAGCACCAAGCTGGTTAGGCGTCCAGGGCACAGCCTCTGTCAAACAGGAAACGGGAACTGAAGACCACACCATCATCCCTATCGGTTTGAATATCGCAGGAACCATAGGTATTGGCGATGCCCCGGTTGGAATAGGATTCCAAGCTGGTTTTGCAAAGACAGCCATTCACCAAAGGGACGGAGAAGAGCTGGAAGTCGAGGACTATCCTTTGACATGGAATGTTGGAGCTGCCGCAAAATTCAGGCTCAGCATGACAGATATGCTCGCTCTTGAACTTGGAGCGGGAATGATGTACGAGCGGTATGCGAGAACCGGCAGTATTCTGGGAACTGATTATGTAATTAACTTCAATACGCTCAGTGCAATCATCGTAAGTGACCTGTTGATTCACGTATCAGATTCCTTTGCAGTTGTCGGAGGTGTAGACCTCGCATTCCCCCTCACCGAGCAGGGTACATACACTCTCGGAGGAAGCTCGACTACGGTAAATTATGATGTTGAAGGTTACACGATTACGGGTAAGATAGGCGTTGCTTTCGGCTTCTAAAAGAAACATTACAATAAGTAAGGTATAAGCCCCACATTTTTCGGAGTTCTCCAGAAAGTGTGGGGCTTTTCATACTGCTTGAGAAACTGCGATGAACACATAATCCAATTACTCCAAGGAAATCGAGGAAGGTCTTCATAAATCGGTGATAGTTTCATGATATGTAGGCTCATAATTCTCTGGCAATAGAGATCAATCATTATAATGTTGTCATATAAATTACTCAAAGTTCGCATACTGCTAGGCCCTAGAATTTTGGATGAAAAGCAAAGGAAAAATTTGGAGATTAATTAATAATTACATATAATATATAGACATAAGCTCGAATATCTCGTATAATGGATGTACTATAAACCTATACAAGACAAGGAGCTTATGCCTAACATGTTGAGGGATTTTACCAACAATACCGATGCCATTACAAGTCAAGTCAGTGTTTTTTCCCAGAGATTTAAAGTCGGAGCCATCCTTCGCCATTGTGGTGCACACAAACAAAAGGGCATAGAAGTCCGGAAGGTCTTCTCCTACCTGTGTACCCTGCTGTTCTGTGGAATATCCATGAACAGGGATCAAAAAACCCGCAAGTACGGGAACATGGTGAAAAAGGATACATGCCATCGGTTCCTCCAATCCATGAAGATGGACTGGAACCGGTTCCTTTCCCTGCTGGCCAAAGAGATCATCGACAAGGATTTCCGCCCGATATGCCGCAACGATTGCAAGGGAGTGCAAAAGCCTTTTTTCCTGGTGGCCGATGACAGCAGCTACTGTCGCAACAGGTCCAAGAAGGTGGAGCTGAGCGCCAAGAACTGGGACCATGCCCTCAAACGCTACTACAAGGGATTCAGGATGCTTACCCTTGCCTGGACCGATGGCGTATCGGTCCTTCCCGTATCTTTTTGCAATATGAGCACATGCGACGATACGAAGGTGCTCAGGGGATCCAAAGGGCTTACCGCCAAAGAAAAGGAAACCTTTGGCTTCAAGATACGCAAGCTGGCAAAACAGAAGATGAACGACACGCTGCTGGACCTTCTGGATGTCGCTGCAGCGGCGAATCTCCAGGCCCGGTACCTGCTGTGCGACAAGTGGTTCGCCAACCCCGTCACCATCTTCGCCATCAGAGACAAGGGATACGAGGTGATCTGCATGCTGAAAAACTCCTCCACCTATTATCTCTACAAGGGAGAAAGGAGAAAGCTCAGCCAGATTTTCCGCATGTGCGCCAAGGAGGAGAGGCTCCAGCGCAAACTGGACCGAAAGGCCGGAAATGACGACTCGAAAGGCAGGAAATTCCTGTTCTCCGCTGCCATCTCACTGATCAACAAGGATGAGAAACCCAACCAAGAATCGAAAATCGTGTTCGTCAGGAACAGGAACAAGAAGAGTGAATACCTGGCGATTCTCTGCACAGACAACAGCCTGTCAGAGGACCAGATAGTTGAATATTACTGCAGCCGATGGGGGATAGAAACAATGTTCCATACCTGCAAGTCATTCCTGCGCCTGCAAAAGAGCACCCAATCGCTGGATTATTCAGAAATCCATGCCAGCACCGCCATAGTCATGTTCCAATATGCGATGCTCTCCTGGCTGAACCGCCAGAACTCTGATGAAATAGGTTTCGGTGAACTGTTCTACCAACTCCTGGAAGAGGTCCAAGATACTGCTCTCTTTCATGCCATTGAACTGGTGTTGACATTGTTCGTCGAGACCCTCGCTTCTGAATATGCCATGCCACCGGGAAAGCTCAATGAAGCGATGAACAAATTCCTCAAGCAACTGCCTGAGAGGCTGAAAACCTGTCTGGATCTAGCTGCTTAGGCATGTGCGAACTTTGAGTAATAATACATCTCAATAAGAAAGACAATCTGTAGCTTCCCTATTTCAGCTGCATTGAGTTGGATTGGGTATGCTGCAACCAACCAGAACAGAATTACCTAGTTGAGCATATGGCAATGAGAACAAACAATTTCTCGTTCAGCCTATCGTGTTTACTATTTACTTTGCTTTACTTGTTTGGTTGAGTTGCTGATCGTCTAGGCTTACGAAAGATTGGCCAAGAATGCTTCAATCAGGGAATCCTGATACGCTCCACGATAAGTGCCAGAAATGAGGCGATCGAGCATTTCCGTTCGGAAACGTGCCCAGGATTCCGCTTCATGACGCACCAAAATGGGAAAGTAGAGAATGTTGTTTTCGCGGGCGGCAGCCAGATCGCCGGGAGCATCACCGACCATGACCACCTTCTCAGGATCGAATCCGAACTCAAGCATCTTTGCAATGCAATAGGACTTAGTACCCACATCCTGTGCAAGAGAAACATCCATGTAATCCATAAGCTGATGCTGTGTCCACTCTTGGAGAACCGCTTCCGGATTGGCAGCCGAGATAATGCCGAGATTGGCTATCTCCTTGGCACATGCAAGCCCTTCCGTGATTCCTGGAAACGGCACCTTTACCTCTTCGGGAAGATTGGTGATTGCCGTATTAACTGCAATCGACCATGCATATGCTTTCTTGAAAACCGTCTGTCCTGATGCCTGCATCTTTGCAAGTACCGTTGCATTGCTGAGTTCTTGGGCCGATTGTACCCAAGACAAGAACATTGAGGCACCTTCAATAGGCGTGTATGTCTTGTCTATCTCCTCAAGCAACATTCCAAGGCCAAGAAACCGATTGATGCCTCGGGACATGGAGAATAAATTCACCGTGTTCCATCGATCCAAAATCTCTTTTTCCCACCGCTGGAGCCCCCATTCCTTGACCAACATCGGCCCAAAGCATAGTTGATGCTTGCTATTCATGGTGTCCATGGCACAACCATCTGAATCGACACAAATGAGATAGTCTTTCGTCTTTATGAATTCATGCAAAGTTTTCATGTTTGATCCTTGATGCTTCGGTAGGGCATACCGCAAATAGCCTCTGCAAAAAGCAAAGTGTATATAGTGCGAGTAGTGATGCTATGGTATTGGGAGCATCCCTCTCCTGGCTTTCAGGAGAGGGGATTTTCCATCCCCGCAAAGAGGCGGGGATACAGATGAGTCAAAATGGGGCTTAGCGGAACTGGTACCAATAGTCCTGCACATCCTGAAGATTGTCATAGATGTACTCGTAGTTGAGATTCCAAAGCGGCATTGCCTGGAAGGGGATGTTTCCCTCAGCACCCTTGGTCTCTGGACGCACCGTCCATCCCCCGATGGTGTTGAACGGCTGGATACCCTTGCCATTGCCATTCTCATCACCCAGCATATAGCGGATGAGCAGCTGAGCCCCATACGGATGCGGAGCCTCATTCACTACAGCAACGAAGTTCATGAACGGCACCCCGGACATTGGGACCATGACAGCGGGATTGACATCGATATTCCAACCCTTGTCGGTCTTTTCCCGGTACTTGGAGGAGGGAGCATAACCGATGAGCGCAGAAGTAGTTCCTTCACCGACGGCTTTGATGACCTCGTTGTTTGAATCCATGATAATCGGGTCGTTTGCAAGCACCCGCTTGATCCACGCATGAGCGGCAGTGGGCTCATCCTTGGCAAGTACAATGTCTTTGCCATAACATGCCTTGTACGCAGAGGCCATCTCATCGGCATGTTCGACCATCGTAGTGATGATTGCCATGTAACTGACGGTTCCAAGCGGGTTCTGGATGATGAACTTGCCTTTCCACTCAGGCTTGGTGATATCCCACCAGTTGCTGATCGGGCTCTCTTGATAAACACTGGTATTGTAGAACCACCAGTCGGTTTCAAAATACAGGGGTGTAAGATCCTTAAGGTACTGGGGATCCACGTTGCCGAAGATGGATGCAGGCTGATAGTTGTGCAGAATGCCTTTGGCAAAGAATTCCATGAGGTATTCGCCGTTCTGTTCCTTTGAGTGGATAACGTCTGCGGTTCTGATACCTGCCTCATATTCCGTTCTCAGTTTAGTGGCCATGTCGTTGGAGCTGATATCATAGCTTTCTACCGTCATGCCGGGATAATCGGCTTCGAATGCCGCCTTTACTCTAGCCATGCGGCTCGAGATTGAATAGACAACGACTTTGCCGCCTTCAGTCTCAAGCGCTTTTTTATAGAGCTCCTGACTGGATACGCCTTGGTTCAGACCTGCCTTTGCAGCCCAGTCATGAGCAAGCATAAGGCTGTCTTGTTGCTTTGGCTTTGCAGCTTCCTGGGAGCCTCCAGCAAAAATCGAGGTAAAAACCAAGAGAAACATCGTGACAATGAGCAACGTTTTTTTCATTTTCTTCTCCTTTATATTGATGTACAGGTTCTAATTATTCAGCGTCCACAACCGCTCGCTTCACGAGCAGCTTGCTCGTACTGTCAAATACATTGATTTTTGCCGGGTCGAGAGTAAGATACACATCCTGATCGACGTCGTAATGACGTAGGCCGTTCTGCTTCACCAGCAGTGTCTGACTGCCGACAGTAACATAGATGAGGGTCTCTGAACCTGCAGGCATCACCGACACAATCTTGGCAGAAATCAAACCGTCCGCCTTTTTCTTCTTGATGGAGACGATTTCCGGCCTGATACCCAGCACAGCCTTGAATTCACCTTTCGGGGCATCCGCCACCAGCTGATCAAGGGAGCAGATCAACGTTCCAAGCTCGGATTGCACAGAAAAGGAATTGTTTGCATGCACGGCAGTTGCATCGACAAAGTTGATTTTGGGATTTCCGATGAAGTCCGCCACACGCAGTGAACTTGGATTCTGATAGATTTCCATCGGGGTATCGACCTGGTCGAGAATCCCATTGAAGAACACTGCAATCCTGCTGGACATCGTCAGGGCCTCGGTTTGGTCGTGGGTGACATACACGATCGTCGTCCCCATCTCATGGTGCAAACGCTTTAGTTCGCTGCGCATCTCGACACGGAGTTTCGCATCCAGATTGGAAAGTGGTTCATCAAGCAACAGCACCTGCGGCTCAGTGACAATCGCCCTCGCAATTGCAACCCGCTGCTGCTGACCACCGGAAAGCTCGGAAGGATACCGCTCGGCGAATTCATCGATGCGCATTTGCTTGAGCACTTTTGTCACCCGCTTTTTGATATTATCCTTGGTTTCCTTCGCCACATCGAGGCCGAACGCGACGTTTTCAAATACCGTCATGTGCGGCCACAGTGCATAGGATTGGAAAACGAGGTTGAGATTTCGTTTTCCTGGTTCCTCATAGAATCGCTCGTTTGCGTTGATGATTTCTCGGTCTCCGATGCTCATCAAACCACCCTGGGGCTTTTCAAGTCCTGCAATGATTCTGAGTGTCGTAGTCTTTCCGCACCCCGAAGGACCAAGCAGCGTCATGAATTCTCCATCATTGATGGTTAAATTCAGATTCTTCAGGACATGGTTCTCACCATAATACTTATCAATATTTAGTAATTGTATTGTACTCATTCTTACCCTCCCTGATCAGAAGCCCTTGGACAAGTCGGCGTCTGTAAACGTATTGGCGAACCAGTAAACGAAGAAGACCATGGCAAACATGACGATGGTCACGGCACTTGACAGCTGGATGAGATTTTCCGACGTATAGGAGTACGCCATATACGGCAATGTCTGTTGGTTCGGCGTCATCAAGAGAACGATAAGGTCGAGCTCCTTGATGATATTGACGAACACCAGGATGAATCCGCTGAACATGCCTCCCTTGGAAAGGGGAAAGAGAATCTTCATAAAGCGTCGGAAGAATCCTGCATTGACCACCTGCCCTGCTTCTTCAAGCTCCACGCTGATCTGCAGCATATTCGATGTGCCGGCTCTGGATGCAAAGGGAAGATTTTTTACCACCGCGATGAGCACAAGGATGACAAAGGTGCCATACAGGGAGGGAATGACGGTAAAGGCATGACCAAAAAGCGTCAGCGTCTGAGATGTGGCGAAGAGTGAAAGATACATTGCTCCGAATGCAATCGAAGGAATCAGGTAGGGAATGAACACCAACTGCTCTACAAGCTTGCCAGAGAGCTTAGCCCTTCCCCGTGAATTTACATACCCGATGAACTGTCCGAAGATTGTTGCAAAGAAGGAAGTGAAGACCACCAATTTGATTGTATTCTTCACATAGGTGAAGAACTGGGAATTCTTGAAAATACCTGGCTCGCCTTGGTCGATGGTGGGCACCGAATCCCCAACCCAATAGTGGGTGGTAAGGTTGGAAAGACTATAATTTCCCGTCTCAAGCATGAATGACTGATACAGCAGCACAACCACAGGAATGACAACGGCCACCAACACAAAAAGCAACAGCACCACCACAATTGGTTTCTGCCACTTCCCTAGTGCTATCAGGTTGCTGCGCGAACCCTTGCCCCCGATTGTGCTGTAGGACTTTCGGGTTCCGATGAGCTTTTGGTTGAGAAAGATCGTTCCCGATGCAATGATGATGAGAATCAACGAGATAACATAAGCTACCCGGTTCTGCCCGTTCTGAATGGAATTATACAGCGTGGTTGAAACCGTGTAATAACTGATATTCAGTCCCAAAATCGAAGGAACGCCGAACGTACCCATGACTTTCGAGAAGGTCATGATGAATGCAGAGAGTATTGCAGGAAGTACTAAAGGAAACGTGATTCTTGTGAGGATTGTCTTCTTGTTCGCCCCGATGATCTGTCCCATCTCCTCGAGCTCGGAACTCACCGACCGAAGCGATGCAGAAACCAGGAGGTAGGAATACGCATAATAGTGGATGGTCAACACCAGGATGATGGGAACAGGCCCATAGACAAACCAATCAGGTGCATTGATGCCAAGGTATGCGAGCAATCCCGGAGATCCTCCGGTACGGGTGTTTTTAAAGATGGTGAGCCATGCCATGGCTTTACACCAAGATGGGAGCATGTAGGGAACAATCAAGGCAATGGAAAAGAATTTTTTATGGGGGATGTCACTTTTGACCATCAGCCAAGCAAAGAGTGATCCGATGGTTACCCCTACAATTCCTGTACTCATTCCGATCAGCAGTGAGTTTGCCAGAGGTTGCCACAACATTTTCTTGGAAATGGCGCTAAAGAGCACTCTTTTCCAATAGTAGAGCGTCCAACTACCTACTGTCGCCCCTTCCACTCTCCGTACGTCAGCGGCAGCAAGCGTGAAGGTCTGCATGATCATCTGTCCCAACGGAATGATGATGAGATAGAACATCATCAATACTGAAATGGCCAACATAACGTTGTACGGATTCTTAACTCCGCTGTAGAAAACATTCTTCGCTCTGCGCAGGCGTGAATAATCCTCGTTTCTCAAGTCCATGTGAAAATCCGCCTTTCCCATACAATTTCTTGAGGTTGCAACAAAGCAGATACGAAAGAGGTTTCCTCCATTCTGCCTGTATTCAGAAGCATAGGGTGAAACACCTAAGAAGTAAATTGCAATTCTTCTCAAAAAACATTGCATTTTGTCTCATTCTATCGTAGTCTGGGTATATGGGATTCGATGTCAGGCGTCAGCACGAGTTATTCAAGCACGTTGTTGACTTACAGGTTGATACCTCAAAAGCAAGCTTCATGCGCCACTGTCACCTCGATTATGAAATTAATTTCATCATGGAAGGAGACATCACGTTTTCCTTGGAGCAAGACACCTATCACATCGTACCACCTACCCTGCTGCTGATACAGCCAGGCCAACATCATTGCATCCTGACCAATACTGTTGGAGTTCCGTATGACCGATACGTGTTCCGTTTCAATGAGACGGAGCTATCCAAAGATATCAATGCATCCCTGGAAACAATCGCTGCCGTCAGTGAAGTCAAGGATCAGAATTTGATTGATTTGTTTCTTCGCCTCGATCCGTACATATCCTGCATTAAACCTGAGTTTTACACTGAGTTCCTCAAGTCTGCGCTGACAGAAATCATCATCTACTTATGCAGCAGCAATCCTAATCCATCCACCAAAGTAATGACGAATAAGGAGATTGAAACCATCATTACCTATATACATTCCAATCTTGAGTCCATCCTCTCGATCGACGACATCTGCCAGAACGTATTCATGTCCCGTGCGAAGGTGAATCGGCTTTTCCAAGAGCAATTCCATACCCCGCCGATGGCCTATGTAAGAGGAAAAAAATGCATATTGGCCAAGAAGCTGCTTCTTTCAGGATATCCTCTGACCGAACTCTATGAGAAATGTGGCTTCAGGCAGTATTCTACATTCTATCGATCGTATCGTTGGTTTTTCGGGCATGCGCCTTCAGAAGAACTTGTTTCTTCAACCACCTGAAAGAGCGCCATTTTGTTCTCTGGTATCCGACACGTACCTCTTCCATCAATCCCTGCTACCTTGTGGGCTGTTCTTTCTATGGTTGCAACCATACCCTCAAGCATTTACTGTACAAGTGCTGTACGGTCCTTGCTAAGGTGCTTCAAAGCAAATTTTTTTATGTTCATTCTATACATATAAATAGATTCATAAGAAGATCCGACTGAAGCAAATAAAACCTTCAGGAATTCCGATGTTCCCAAATAGCGGAGCGGGTTCCTTGGGCAACAATTTTCAAGAATCCATCACTTCCAACCATGCTATACTATACGGGATGCCTGCCGGCCAAATCTCTTTTTCGAGAAATCTACTGAAGGGGATATGCATGAAACGGATTGTCAAGCTTGCAACTATCGGATTGGTATTGGTTGTTCTGGTCTCTTGTTCGCTATTCAGACCAACACAGAAAGAACCGTTTGTAGACACCAAGCAAGCAGCCCGACAAATCGGAACCGCCCTTGTTACTGGAGACGGGGATGTAAGTGCAGTAAGCATTGCCATCATGCACGAAGGCGCCATTGTCTACAGCCAGGGTTTCGGCTTACGGGATGTTGAGAACAACCTTCCCGTCGATTCCCATACCCGTTTTAATATCGGGTCGATCAGCAAGATTTTCACCGGAGCCTCGATACTCCTGCTTGAAGATGAGGGCCTGCTCAAGCTCGACGACAAGGTGGTCGACCTGCTGCCGAACTTCACCATGGCCGATGAGCGACACAAGGATATCACCGTTCGCATGCTGCTCAACCATACATCGGGGATGCCGGGAACGAATATGCGCAATGCGTTCTCTGATGAGCCCAGCAGTGTGTATCTTCAACAATCGATGCAGGAATTCGCCAATTCAAATCTCAAGCACGATGCCGGTGCCTTCTCCCCCTACTGCAATGATGGCTTTACGATCGCACAAGTGCTTGTAGAACACCTTTCGGGAATCCCGTTCCCGCAGTTCCTGCAGGAACGGATTTTCAATCCGCTTGGCATGAATGATTCCTCCGTGGGTTTCCAGCCCCAAGAGGAGAACATGGCGTATGGGTACATCGAGCGTGCAATACGACTGCCAGTTGAGTATGCAAACATCACCGCTTCCGGAGGTCTCACCTCAACAGCAGAGGACCTTTGCCGGTTTGTTGCAATTGCAATGGAGCCCACCCTTTTACGTGAAGAAGCCATCACCGAATACCTTCGTGCGCAACCACCTACGTATCTGCTGCAAAGCGGGTACCCCCCTCTGCTCAGCTATGGCTTGGGCTGGGATTTCGTCTCTTGGGAACCCTACCGGTCTCAAGGCATCCAGGTACTGGGAAAGACCGGCGGGACGTTGGAGTATTCGACAATGATTTTCTTCCTACCCCAGTCACAAAGCGCCGTGGTTCTTTTGTCCTCAGGGCATCTCGATCCCATCGGAACAACACTGCCCATCGTCGATGCTCTTTTGAAGGAAACCGGACAAATACCCGAAAAGACCAAAACAGAGAAGGCGAAAGCTCTAAAGACACAACCGCTGCCTCCGGACATAGAAACCTACAGCGGATACTATTACGGAGGAAAAGGCCTGTTGCGGCTCAGTTTCGAACCACACACTTCGTCTCTCCGATTTGAAACCTATGACGGCTCGACGTTTGTAGAAACCGATACGTCTCGCTACATCGGGGATGGAATCTTTGAGAACCAGAGTGGAACATGGAATACGTTTGAAACATTGAACACAGTTCCCTGCCTCATGGAGATCAGAAGACCATACAACGTGGCTGGCATAGCCATGACCAAACTATCCACACAACCTTCGATCGAGCATTCCTTCACGCCAAGTTCCTATGTGCCGGCCAACCTCCCGGCCAACGACCTGTATTTTCCTGTCTTCACCGTTTCGTTCATAGAGGAACTGCCTTCCCATCTCATCGTTGACAACGCAATCTATGCGATCACTGGACAAACAGAAACCTCCATGGTCCTGCCGGCTTTGCGCGACCAAGCTGCTCCTAGGCTCGATGAGAATGATCATTTGATCATCGGCTCGTACATCTGTATGAATACCTCTGACATTCGGGCCTTGGAAAAGGGAGAAGCAATTACAATCGACGGTGATGAGAAAGCAGTCTTGAGAGAAATCACCGAACAAGGGACTTTTACCTGCACGGTACCAGAAGGGGGAAGAATCGTGGTACTCGGTCCCGATCTCTCAGACCTTGAGGACACACTGTACAGTGGAAGCGATCAGCTTGAGATGGATATCTTCGGCTCCTATGTGGTCTTCATGGCTGACAGGCCAATGGTGTTCCAGCCGAGCATCACGTAATACAAAAAACTCCCCGGCTTTGTACGACCTACGATGCCGGGTAGTCCCTCTTGATTCCCTACCAGCTGCATTTTCATCCTGCAAGCTGGATCAACATTGCAGCGTCTGCATCAGGGCAAAGAATTGTTGTGGCTCACCGGTACTGAAATATGCATACCACGCTTCTAGTGTGCTCTCTTCAAACACCCCCAGGAGCTCAATAATCTGTTTCGCCCATAAGAGCGAGGCGGTCGGACCTGCAGTAACAAGGTTGCCGTCCACTACCGACGCCTGGTCAACGTACAATGCCTGCCCTTTGTAGGAAGGACAAACCATCTCCAGAAACCCCGGTCCGTTGCTGGTATGCTTTCTGGCATCCAACAACCCTGCGTCGGCAAGGGCTGCCGTAGCTCCACAGATTGCACAGACTGTTGCACCGACAGCAAGCAACTCTCTTGCTTTCTCGATGATCGCACCATGTTTCGTATCGCTCCATGTATCGGCACCCGGCAGGAGCAGCACACTTGTTTTCTCAATTACCAACTCATCGAGCTGACAATCGGGAACAACCTTCAAGCCTCCCATCGTTGTGATCGGCCCCTTTGAGCAACTCACCGTTTTAAGGGATATCCGTTCAGCACCCTTTTTGAAAAAACGACTGCTGTGCAGTTCGGCAGTCACATACCCCGGTTCCCAGTCGGCCAACGTATCAAGCACATAGACATAGACAGTACGCATAGCTCCTCCTCATGGATTGCTTTCTGTATTGTTCCACTGTACTGTGCTATTGTTGACATCAGTATGGCAACAATGAGAAAGTATCAGGAAACCAACGATGAAAATCGACCGGCTTGTAAGCATTATCATGGTGCTCCTTGACAAGAATCGTATTGGAGCGCAAGCACTGGCTCAGATGTTCGAGGTATCACAACGCACCATATACCGCGATGTTGAGACCATCAACATGGCGGGCATTCCCATACGGTCGACACCAGGGGTGGGCGGTGGATTTGAGATTATGGAGGAGTACAAGCTGGAGAAGAAAGTATTTTCCAGTTCCGACCTTTCGGCCATCCTGATGGGGCTTTCCAGCCTGTCCTCCATGGTACGGGGTGAAGAAGTGGTGCAGGCCCTTGCGAAGGTAAAAAGCTTCATCCCAGCTGATCAAGCAAAGGAAATTTCCCTAAAGGCCAATCAGATATACATCGATTTGAGCCCTTGGCTGGGCAACAGGAATGTACAACCATACTTGGAACTCGTGAAAACAGCGTTGGAGCGGAACAAACTGCTCGCCTTCGACTACGTAGACCGTCATGGAACAAGGACCACCCGGACAGCCGAGCCCTATCAACTCGTGTTGAAGAACAGTCATTGGTATTGGCAGGGATATTGCCATACACGAAAGGATTTTCGATTGTTCAGGCTATCCAGGACACTGAACCTGCACATGCTCGGGCAGTCGTTCATTCCCAAGGAATACCCTAAGCCGCAGTTTGAGTATCCTGACTTCTTGGCACCATCATACACAACCATCACCATTCGGATTCATACGTCGGTCATGGACAAGGTACTCGAATACTGCACCTATGACCACTTCCAGCCTGACGGACCGGAGCACTACACCGTTGCTTTTCCCTTCATCGAGAATGACTATTACTACCAGATCCTGTTCAGTTTTGGTACAGAGTGTGAATGCTTGGAACCACTAGATATCCGCACGGAAATGAAGCGTCGCATAGAGGCCTTGGCTTCCTTGTATTGAGATTCTGTTCCTGTAACAGGAACATATTTGTGTTTTCGTTCCTGTACTAGGAACGTTAATACGATTTCGTTCTTGACTCAGGAACATTTGGTTTCTATCATACGTACATGACTATCCACCGTATTGCAGAACTTGAAGTTGCCATGAAACGACGTATTGCCTCGCTTCCAGCCAGGTTCCGTCCATTTGTCAGACATCGGGAGACGCTCCCCAGAACTACTATGCTTACCGGTCCAAGAGGAGTCGGAAAAACAACATTTCTTCTCTACCACGCACAAAAATTCTTTGAGACCCATAGAGAGAGGCTGCTTTACCTATCTGCTGATAATCCTACGCTTGGAAGTGAAGGTCTCTATGAAATAGTTACATCCATTTTTCTTGCGGGCTACGCAGGTGTAATTATCGATGAAGTCCATTTCGCAAAAGACTGGAGCATTCATCTAAAGGCTCTCTACGATGATTTCCCTAACCATACATTGTGGATAAGCGATTCATCATCCCTCTGCCTACGAATGGGCAAAGGCGACCTATCCCGCCGTTTTGTTCATATCGATATGCCCCTTCTCTCATTTCGTGAGTTCATCTATCTTGAGACTGGTACTGAGCATCCCACGTACAACCCATTCAACCCAAGCGGACAGCTGCCCTTGCAACCTTCCCCGAACGTCCTCTCTGCCTTTATGACATACAGGAGCATAGGCACTCGACCCTTCTACAGTGAAGGAGATTTTCATGATCGAATGCTCTCTATTCTGGATAAAACACTCTACAGTGATATTCCATTCTTCTTACCCAGCATCAGCGATGGCAATCTACGATTAATGAAAGCGATAACCGGTACTCTGGCCAATTCATCCATTCCAAGACTCCAGGTACGTTCGTTGTGTACTGATTGGTCGGTAGGAGCCGATAAGCTGTATCAACTTCTGAATGTAATGGAAGCAGTTGACCTACTCCGAATCATTCGCAAGGAACACGACACCAAAGCAAAAACAGCCGGTGAAAAACTGTTTTTTTCCGATCCGGCATTCTATACGGTGCTAGGAGGTAATATCGACAATGCAAGGGAGGCCATGACGGCTATGCTTTGCACCGCCGGAGGTTTTCTCGTAGAAGCTGTAAAAGATGAAACCACAGGCGATTTTGTGTTGTCCAAACCCTATGAGGCTGCGAGCAACCATATAAAAATTGAAGTGGGAGGCTCCTCGAAAAGTCTGAAAAAGGCTGATTTTGTCATCAGGGACGATACCGATTATCCAGGAGACAGAACCATCCCTTTGTGGCTGCTCGGTATGATGTATTGATGAGGCGTCTTGTCAGTCTCATATGGTTATCCTATCCTATTCTGAGACTCCTCCAAATCTTTGAATCTCCTATACAACGTCGCCTTTGACAGCTTGGTGATTGCAAGAGCTTCGTCTAGTGTGATTCGGCCTGCTTTCAGTTTCTGTCTCACCTCATCCAGCAGCGGCAGCGATACATCGATGGGCTTTCTTCCCGTGTAGACACCCCGTTCCCCGGATTCCATTTGGCCTCTCTTCTGTTGCACTCTGCGCTTGGTTGCAAGAAACTCATATTCGATCAAGTATGCTTTGATAAGGGTGCTGCGCTCCTGCTCACAGAAGCGTACGCCATGGATGTCTATCGGCAGCCTCATCCCCAAGAGCTGGAGGACCGAGAGTGCATGCCACTGCATATTTTTGTTTGAAAAGCCGGTGAAGTTGTTGAAACCATCCTGCTCAACGATCAACTTGTCACCGGTATAGATGGTGTCGGTGTTGATCAACCACTGCAGGCGGTTCAGGTAGTCCAGATTCGTTCTCTCTAGCTCCTCCTTGAGATTCACGCGGTTCGGTGAAGGGGTCCTCTCGCTGATGAATGTAGGAATTACCCCTACTCGGTAGTAGCGCTCGCGCCTAAGGTCCAGGTCGAGGCCGGGTATCCCACCCCAATCAACAGGAGTCAAGCCATCCACTACATCGTAGCAGGGAGCAAAGATGTACTAAAACGATTCATCCTCGAACAGCTCGTAGGTGATTTTAGCGACCTTGAACAAGGTCGTTTTGGTGTATGCGAAACAAATCTCTCCAGAAAGGCTGTAGAGCCGCTTCACATCCGAGGATATTGGAGTGGTGATATCTGTATTTCTTTTCATGGAGTTCCTCCACATAATTTCGTATAGGAAGCAAGGAGAATTTTCTCAACCCATGTCTGCAGTACCATAGAACGCATATTCTTGGGATGCTCGCCCCATCAAATGGTGAACACCCCGGAGTTCCCTTGACTCATCGTTCAGCATCCCGGCCTTCCACTTTTCTTGGCTCCGAACAGGTTGATGTTGCGACGTTTCCCAATCACCAGGCCCATGAGCTTGATGCACAGAAAGTAGAAGAGGACTGATTCGAGAGAGAATCTGATTTGGAATATCGCAATCTGAAACACATCAAAATAAGGGAGGAACAAAAGTCCCAACACTTGGAGAGCAAAGGTCAACCGGGTATTCTTGAGATGTAGTTTTGTTGAAAACAAGGCCGCCAAGGAGAAGGAAAAAGCCAAACCCAAACAACCGCCAAGCAAGTTGAACGATGAATTCTGCGCGTACTGCAGGAAAGCATGAGAGGCAGCCAGACAATACAGCAAGCATCCTATTACAAGAAACCCATCCTTGAACTGTTTTGGCCTATGAGCACCTGTCATGACACCCTCCTATACAAGTATCGATGCAACTATACGAATCAAATTACCTTATAGCCGATTATTCATCACTTTAAGCCTCCTTGCAAGACATACACAGGCTAACACCTCCTGTTGAACGGAGCTCTGCCCTGCACTATACTTTTTTCGCTGTACCAATGGAGATGACGATGCAGAAGGCACAACCTTATGAACCACTTTGGCAGTACGTTGCCGGTAACGATGCACAATCTGTAACACTTTCCTTTTCGGAGATTGAGAGGGTGCTTGGGTTTCCCATCAACCATGCCTTCCTGAATTACAAGAAGGACCTTCACGCCTATGGTTGGCTCTGCCGCAACATCTCAATAAAAGGAAACCTCATCACCTTCCTTCGCCTGCCTGAACATGCAACGGTAGTGCAAAAGGCTGGCTTCTCGGTCATCGGAAAGGAAGGCTCGACAGACGAAGGGGAAGGTTTTATCCAGAGGCTCTGGCAGGAAGCAAACAGCCAATTCGACACTGTAGCACAGCTGGCCAAGAAGGACGGAGATGAGAACCTCTGCGGCATCTGGGGTCTGATGACCGACTTCAGCCGCTCATACAAACCCTGGACGGAACATTTTACCCGTGGACTCTACCTGGCAGGAGTAGAGTGCATTGACAATGCAATCGCCCCTGAAGGCTGGACACGCTGGACCGTACCTACGTTCGAATACCTGGCGGTGGAATGCTGGACCGAGAACATCTTTTCAACAACAATCGCCTTCATGAAGGAGAACAAGCTACCCCTCGCCGGCTCTGTGCATGACTTTACAGAACCAAAGACAGGCAAGGCTTTCATGTTGTTTCCCATGCGAAGAAAGTGATTACATGCAGGTAGTCGCTACGACCTTATCATGCTGGCGACAACTGTTTTTACCTGTGGGAGGCTCAATGCCCCGATTGCCACCGCTCCGATGAGGGCGGCGCCGAATCCCGCCCCGTCATCAACCTGGGCAACAATGGTCGACCGGTTGAACTTCCTGTTCAACGCTTCTCTAAAGAGAAGGTTTTTGCGTACCGAGCTGCCGGTGGCAACAATACTTTCAACAGCAGCAAACACCTGCCCCGACTCAAGTCCGAACTGATACAGCTCATCAACAATTCCATCGATCGTACCAAGCACCAGGTTGCCGAACGTGAGGTTCTCCAAATTAACGGGGCCTATCGATCCTCTGATATTCGGCTCCTTCCTCGAACCGTTGAACCGGGTATCGACAGAGAGGGAGCCGGGAATACCCTTGTTTTTCCCTTCTTTCTTCATAAGATCGAACACAGCTTCATCAGAGATATCCATCCCTGCACTTCGTAGGATGGATGCTATGAGATCATGCAGCGTCTCATACGCCTTGCCTGCTGTCAGGGTCGCGCCGACATGCAGATACCCCTGGCCGAGGAACGGCCTGAGCTCCATGGAGGAAGGACACTGTGTGTTGGTGCTGAACAAGGAGATCTGTCCGCTGGTTCCCATGCTTACCAAAGCCGAACGGAACCAATCGGAAACCAAACCGAAGAAGCCGGCTTGATTGTCCCCAACCGGGTAGGTGACGGCAACACTGTCTCTTGTGTAACCGGCCACTTCAAATGGTTTGCAGGAGCCGAGAAACTGCTTCTCCTTCGAACCCAGCACCTCGAGGAGAACTCGTTCTTCAAAGGTGGAGGAGATGGGATCGAAGGCCCCGAACGGACCAAGGCAGCTTGGATCGGACTTGTCGATGGGTTTTCCCACAAGACGACTTGTCACATACTCCAGAATGCCGCAGAAGCCTGCTGCATCCGAGGGAACCTTGCCCAGCCTTCGGTTGGCATAATGGGCCAGCAAGCCATACCCCGAGGGAAGCAACACCCCGGTTTTCTCAAGCAGCAGCTGTTGGGAATCGATGCCATCCACCTGCTCCATTGCCCTTCGGTCGAGCCAAGTGTACAAGGGAGAGACCGCCAGACCCGAAGCATCGTAATACAGGATGCCATGCACCTGCCCGGTCACACAGATGGAGGCTATCGGAGAAGAAACCTTGGCGAGCAATGTCCTTACCGCCTGCTCTATCGCATGGGGATCTTGAGCATACGAGTACAGCTCCCCTGTCTGCAATTGCGGATTAGCCAAGGAGATTGCAGGCAGCAACCTGCCCGCTTCAAGGTCCAACACCACCATGGTAATATTTGTGGTTCCGATATCAAGTCCGACATGTACCATACCCATATACAACCTCTCTGCCTAAAGATAGCATACGGTACAATGTACAGGAAAAAAAGTGGATTCAACTGGCTTCTTCCCTACTTCCAACACCGTTTGCATGGACTTGTCCCCTTGTATACAGTAGAGTGACAGGGTCTGAATTCTGATCTTGCTGCAAGGATGAGGTATGCTGGATATTGCCATTTGCGACGATGACCCCACTCAGCTGGCACTGCTCGCAACATATACGAACGAATGGGTGCAAAATTCCAACAACCCAGCCTTCGTCCATCAATTCCTCCATCCTGATGAACTCTTGCGCAGCTGCGAAAAACGTCGATACCACATCTATCTCCTGGACATCGTCATGCCCATGATCCATGGAATCGAAGTAGGCAAGACCATCCGTGAGCACGATCAGCAGGCCGTCATCATCTACGCCACTTCAGAACCTAGTTTTGCCTTGCAGTCGTTTGCAACAAACCCTATCAACTACCTGCTCAAGCCCATCGACAAGGGCCGGCTTCATGCTACACTTTCCCTTGCGGCTTCAAAGCTTGACCCATCTGATGAGCATGTTCTCACCGTAAAAACCCATGCGGGAATACAAGTCATCAGACCCTCGGAAATTCTCTTTTGCGAATACTCCAAACACACAGTCATATACACCCTTACCGATGGCAGGACGGTACGGTCCAAAGTCATTCAGGGGACATTCTCCCGATACATTGAGCGTACACTGCATGACAAGCGTTTTATCAGGCCCCATGTATCCTACGTACTCAACATGGACTATGTCGAAAGCTTTACCAAAACACGGTTCACCCTCCGCTCAGAGCACAACGTTCCCATCGTAATCAAGCAATACTGCACGGTGCGGGATATCTACATGAATTACCTTTCATCGAAGGGGAAAACGTGATACAGGACCTGATCAACAACATTCTTCGCGGCAGCGTTACCTCGGTGATGTATGTACTGTTGCTTTTCACCCTGACCAAGTCAAAATTCGGACGTAAAACCACCATTCTCATCACTGCGTTTGTATTCACCATAAACATTGCCAGCACCTTCTGGTTCTATGTGTATGGGGATCTTACCTCGCTCTCTCGTTTCACGATTGTAATGTTCATAGTGGTCGGAATCGCCATGAAACCTCTGACTAAGCAGAGTCTCATGCAGTGGAGTTTCACGTTTCTCACCAGCATCAACATAGCCATGATGGTCATCATACTCAGCTTCCATCTAGGCAAACTCTTTCCCGATCCCCAGAGTGCCAATACCATCCTCAGGTTGCTGCTCTACTTGTTGGTGATTTTCTTGTTCCAACGCTACCTGCTTTCACTCTATCGCTCGGTTGTCAACAACTGGCCTATGTTCTCAGCCCTCATACTCTGCATTTTCCTCAACCTCTCCTATTACTTCTACGTTACCAGCGATATCCAAAACACCTTGCTCTCTTCCAGATGGCCGCTCCTGCTTCTAATCCTCCTCTCCATTTCAGCCTATGGCACTGTGTTCTATTCACTGAAACGCTTCACCGCAATGCATGCCCTCGAAACAGAAAACCTGAGGAACCAACATGAGAGGATTCTGCTCTCCCAAGCGGTCTCAACCATGACAGAGAGGTTGCAGCTCATGGAAAAAGTGGCCTACGAACACAGCCTTGTCTCCCATGACCGCAGACATTTCAACAGCATGCTTTTAGGCCTTCTTGAACAGGGCGAGACCGAAGAGGCCATGGCTTGTTTACGCACGCAGAATGAGAGTAAAACGAGCCCAAGCAAGGTCTATTGTGAAAACAAGGCTGTGAACGCCACGGTCAGTTATTACGTAGATCTGGCTGAGCAGAAAGGCATTCAAACAAACACCAACCTTACGATAGCAGCACAAATACCTGTCGATTCACTGGAGTTGGCAATGGTGGTAGCCAATCTCTTGGAAAATGCCATTCATGGCGTCTTGCTGCTGCCCGAAGACCAAAGAAACGCCATCAACCTCACCTGTCATCAGGTTGGTCGACTCTTGCTTGAAATAACCAACCCCTGCGTTAAAACGGCAACTCTGGGACCTGACGGCCTTCCTTTCTCCCCTGATGAAGGACATGGTGTGGGAACCAAGAGCATTGCAGCCTTTGCAGCCAAACATGACGCAGAGTTGCTGTACCATATTCAGGATGGGCTGTTCAGGGTGAGACTGCTCATCTAACTGCTTGTTGCTTTTTATGTAGAAACCGACGCCTTTTATGAATAACCTCTTTTCTGCCTGGTAAAATTTGCTAGGCTACCGTCCAAACTGTTTTTTCTGGATGACATCGCATGCCTGTTTTGTTTCTTCACAAGAATGCGTATGGATGTCAACCGAGTAAGAGGGGTCTCATCATGACAGTAAAAGTTCGGACGGTAGCTTGCACAGCTCTCCTGCTTGTTTTCTCAGGTATATCAGTCTTCGCTTCCAACACTCCCCTACGGCTTTTGATCAAACCCGTCTCCGACAGGGTTCAGTCAATCCGCTTCCAAACCGGAGTCGAGGAGACAGATATATGGACGGAGGTCTCTGCTTCCAACCCCGCCCTGGTGCTTGAGACATTCGACAGCAACAAGGACAGGCTCTTCGTTCAGCAGTCGCAGGACAACCAAGTCTGGAGTTCAAGCTACGAATACCAATATGATTCATCAACCAAAAGCTGGAAGATCACACCGCTTCGGGTCGTTATAAAGCCCGCCTCCGACAAGATCCAGGCCATACGATTCCAAACAGGCGTCGAGGAGACAGACAAGTGGGCGCTTGTCCCTGCATCCAATCCCACTCTGGTGCTCGAGGCATTCGACAACAATCAGGACAGGCTCTTTGTGCAGCAGTCGCAGGACAACCAGAGCTGGAGTTCAAGCTACGAATACCGATACAGCACCTCGGACAAGAGATGGACGGTCACTCCAAGCGAGGCGGATTCGTCCAGCCTCGTTGAATCGCTGGACCTGAAGCTGTACAACCTCTACCCACTGAGCAAGAGTTCCACCTACTACTCGTATGTGATCGGGGCCGGGCTGAAAATGAACATGGCATTGAACAAGCAGGAGACCCTCCTCGGCTACGCTGAGGTTGCATACAGCAGAGGGCCGTCGAAATCCGACTGGGTAGACACCATGCAGGCGGTGAACCTGTCGGTGGGGATGGGATATCGGGTTGCCCTTGCCGACAGGCTGCAGCTGACACCTGAGCTCGGCTACGGCGTAGTGCTGCATCTGCTCAACGCAGACTTCGACCAGGATGGGACGAAGACATTCGAACCCTTTGTCGACCAGCAAATCCGCCTCTCGCTGAACATAGGCTATGAGCTGAATGAATCCTATACCCTTCTCGTCGCCCCGCTGGGCGTCGTGTTCTTCGAAAAGAACACCATCGGAACACTACTGGGAATCCAAACCAGCCTTCGATTCAACTTCTAGGGAACCATCATGAAACAACATACTACTGCTCTTCCACTTTTGCTTGTCATGCTTGCCATAGTCCTGCTCAGCTTCACCGCCTGCAGTGATATGATGGAAAAACTGGGGACTATAAGCCTTACCATCGTCCTGGACACCCCCGACGTGGCGGTGGCCTCCTATCGCATGGAGGGATTGCATGACAATCCCAACTCACGCTTCACCTTACACGACATCGTACCGCCCCGCCATGTTCTTTCTTCCTTGAAAAGCGGGCTGTGGACCATCACCGTCACTGCCTTCGATGCAGCGGGCATGCAGTTGGGGATGGGCTCTACAAGTGTAGACATCCGGGAGGGCCAGATAGTCGAGACCACCCTGCTGGTCGTCTTCGACCAGGCTGTCCCCGCCTCCAGCGGTTTCACGTTCACCGCTCCTACACGTTTTGACAGTGCCGACGGCAGGCTGGATGGAACAACGGCAGCCATGGAGTACAGACTCGCATCCGATCCGGCGGATGCCCCCTATACCGCCTGCAGTGAAGGCACGACCATCCTAGGCTCCGGGACCTATCTGGTCAGGTACGCAGCCGCACACGGCCTACGGGCAAGCGAGCCGCTTAGCGTTGGCGTGCCGCACTATCAACCAATCCAGCTGACCATCGCAGACCCGACGCTGAATACCAGCAAAACCTATGACGGAACGCTCGAAATTGTTGGTGAGGTGGCTCCAGGAGCCTTGGTCGGAGTTGCCGGAACCGACAGCGTAACAGTTAGCGCCCGGGCAACGTATGACAACAAAGACGCAGCTAACGGAAAGATCATCACAGTCACCTATACACTCGAAGGGCCTGATGCAGGCAACTACATCAAGCCGGTCGATAAAGCAGTGGCGGGAGTAATTGAAAAGAAAGCTGTTGCCATCTCGGGAACAACCATTGCCGCAACCAAGGTATATGACCGCTCTCCATCAGTAGCAGTTACTTCACCAGGCTTGTTGGCAGGGGTAATTGGCTCCGATGAGGTAACAATTGCAGCAACGGCAAGCTGTAGTGACAGCAATGTTGGAAGCGATAAGCCAGTTACCATCACCTACACCTTGGGGGGAAGGGATGGCGGCAACTATCAATTGGCGGATAATCATTCCGAACAGACTTCCATTACGAAGGCCGTGCTGACAGCAACGGTGGAGGACTATTCCAAGACCTATGGCGATAATAATCCTTCCTATGCAGTATCTGTTTCCGGCTTCATCCCTGGTGAAGATGCCGATACAGCAGCAGGCTACACGGCCCCGTCTGCATCCTCCGCAACTGATGCCACCACAGTAATAGGTGTATATCCGATTACCATCGCAGGTGGAAGTGCAACCAACTACAGTTTTGTTACCAGTGATAGGGGAAATCTCACCATCAACAAAGCTACTATGGAAGGAAGTGTGTCTATTTCAGGTACTGCTGCCTATGGCCAGGACTTGAGTGCAGTATCCAACCTGACCAACACCGAGACACCCACCTACCAGTGGAAGCGTAACGGGGTAGCCATTAGTGGGGCAACCGACACCACCTATACCTTGGTAACTGCCGATATCAGAGCGACCATCACGGTGAGTGCTACTGCGACAGGAGCCAATTACCAAGGAACCAAAGACAGTGCAGCCACCCCGGCCGTCGCAAAGGCTGCCTACGCCATGGGTGATGTCACGTTCAATGATTACTCGGTATCGTACGATGGAAATCCAAAGAGCATTGAGATTACAGGTACACTCCCTTCAGGGGTGAGCGTTTCTTACAGTGGTAATGGACAAACAAATCCAGGAACGTATAGCGTAACCGCACACTTCACCGGCGACAGTACAAACTACCTGTTGATTCCCAACAAAACAGCCACGCTTACCATCAACAAGGCAGTAATAAAAGGAAACCTATCCATTGCCGGGACACCTACCTATGGGCAGGTCCTGACTGCAGTAGCAAGCCTGACCAACACCGAGACTCCCACCTACCAATGGAAGCGCAACGGGGTAGCCATCAGCGGGGCGACCGGCACCACCTATACCTTGGTAACTGCCGATATTGGAACAGCCATCACGGTAACCGCAACTGCGACAGGAGCCAATTACCAAGGAACTAAAGACAGTGCAGCAACCACAGCCGTCGCCAAAGCAACCTATGCAATGGGGGGGATTACGTTCAGCAATTACGCGATGACATACGACGGAAACCCAAAGAGCATTCAGATTACAGGTACACTACCCTCAGGGGTGAGCGTTTCCTACAGTGGAAATGGACAAACAAATGCGGGAGCGTATACGGTAACCGCACGTTTCACCGGTAACAGTACAAACTACGAGACGATTCCAGACATAACTGCCACACTTACCATCGCCAAGGCGATTATGACTGGAAGCGTATCCATTACCGGGACCCCTACCTATGGGCAGGTCTTGACTGCAGTACCGAACCTGACCAACACGGGGACTCCCACCTACCAGTGGAAGCGCAACGGGGTTGCCATAAGCGGGGCGACCGGCACCACCTATACCTTGGTCTCTGCCGATATAGGAACAACCGTCACAGTAACCGCAACTGCGACAGGAGCCAATTACCAAGGAACTAAAGAGAGTGCACCACCGCAAGGAGGCGTGATCACCCCGAAGCAACTCGGCATCCAGATTCTTGACCTACCATCGAACAAGGTATATGACGGGACCACTTCTGCAACAGCTCCCACATTCAATCTTTATGGAAAAATCGGTTCTGATGATGTAACAATAACGGCAACAGCCACCTATGATACCCCTGCAGCGGGAACCGGCAAAAGGATTTCTATTGTCTACTCGCTTTCGGGACCCGACGAGGGCAACTACCTCAAGCCAACCGACACGCTTACAACAGCATCCTGCGCGATCATAAAAAAGCGGCTTACGATTAGTGCTCCTACCTTGGAAACTGTTGAAAAAACCTACGATGGGACAACCAATGTGCTGGGAAGTATCACAACAGGTACGCTCTCCGGCATATTGGAAGGAGAAGTTGTTACCGTAGGAGCCAATGCAAGCTATAAGTCAGCCAATGTTACAACTGCAACGGGGGGATTCAATCCCATCACAGTGGTCTACTCACTAAGTGGTTTGAATGCTATCAATTACGACCCACCCGTCAACCAGCAACTTTGGGGAGCCATCGTAAAGAAACAAATAAGCGTCATCGGTACTGTCTTCCCTGCATCGAAGGTGTACGATAAATCATCTACAATCACCATCACAGAATGGGGGACTTTATCCGGTCGGATTGCAGATGATGATGTAAGTCTGAGCAATGTCATTGCATATTATTCCGGTTCCTACAGCAGCAATGTAGGAGCAGACAAGCCTGTTACCATCAACTATACCATCAACGGCACTGATGCCTACAATTACTACCTGAATAATGACACAAGCAAGACTGCCTCAATTACCGCAGCAGTTCTGACTGCAACGGTGGGGGACTATACCCAGCAATACGGTTCCGCCGCCCCTACTTTCACCGTTAATGTCACCGGCTTTGTTGGATCTGACAGTGCTTCCAATGTATTGGGATATAGTGCTCCTACTGCAACAGCAGGAACCAATTCCTCCTCTGCTGCAGGAACCTACACGATTCGCATAGCAGGAGGCAGCGCCCCCAACTACAGCTTCAATACCACTGATACGGGAACTCTAACCATCCAGAAGCCCATAGGCCCTGCAATCAGCGGTACCATAGAGGGATATTACCCCAATTCGAATGAAGATCAGACGATCATCAACGTCACCGGATTCTCGCCCAACCAAACGGGAATCGAGGCGGAAATTGCCTCCTTTGGCACCTTCATCCCTTATTATCCAGATTTTGCGATCGACAGTCGCGGCAGAACATTACTCGACTTGCCTTCCCCTGCGTCAACAACGACAAAGATTCGTTTCAGGGTGAAAGAGACAAGCACCCATGCACCAGGGCCTGCAACAGAGATTACGCTCGCCCCTCGACCGCTTGCAATCGGGGACTATTATGAAGGGGGTATCGTCGCTTATATCTCAACGAGCACCAATCTTGCTGAAGACACAGATGGGTTGATTGCGGCAAAGAGTGATGTTTTGCCTGCAGGAATAGCTTGGTCATATGTGTTGTCTACGCAAATTGGAACTGCGAATAGTATCGGCATGGGATTTACAAACACCAATTCAATTGTTGATAGGCTAGGATCTTCAGCTTCATCCTATGCAGCTGGAAAGGCTCGCTTCTATACGGGAGGTGGATATTATGACTGGTTCCTACCATCGCGGGAAGAATTAGTTGAATTATTTAACAGCAGGATGGAAATTGGAAATTTCATAACAACTTCTGAGTCGTTTTATTGGAGCTCAAGTGAGAATGATATGATCAGAGTCCCAGCTGACATTACTAGAGCGTGGGCTGTAAACTTTGATTCCACTTTAACTTACGCAACAATGTATGCCAGTGATCAAACAACGGCATTACATGTCCGTCCAGTCCGATACTTCTAGCATACCCTCCCCCTGCCAGACATCTGTTTGGCAGGAGGTGTCTTCCTATCTATTCTTCTATTTGATACCCGAGATTGCATCGGGTAATCTGGTTGTTCTCACACACTTCTCACACGTTTTAAATAGACTTGCAACCGGTTATACAGTACAGTAAAACAGTCGAAACCATGGTATGCGCTGTAAGGATTAAGGTATGCTGAATATTGCAATATGTGATGATGATTCCACTCAATTGGGGCTGCTTGCTTCTTATACAACCGAGTGCATCCAATCACACGCAATAGGGGCTGTCATCCATCAATTCGACCATCCCGACAAGCTGCTCAGCAGCTGCGAGAGACAACGGTATCACATCTACATCCTGGACATCGTCATGCCTATGATCAACGGCTTGGAGGTAGGCAAGGCCATCAGGGAACGAGACCAGGAAGCAATCATTCTCTATGCAACCTACGAGCCGGGCTACGCCTTGCAATCGTTTGAGTCGAGCCCGATCAACTACCTGCTCAAGCCGATCGACAAGGGCCAGCTGTGTAGAACGTTGCTGCAGGCATTCTCGAGGCTCGACAAGGCTTCTGATACCTCCTGCACCGTCAAGACAGCAGAGGGTGTCAGGGTTCTCAGATTCGCTGAAATCCTGATTGCAGAATACTCCAACCATACAGTGCGGTACACCCTCACCGATGCAAGAGTCATTGTCACATCGATCATCAAGGGTTCGTTTACCGACCATATCCAAGGCTTGTTGCGGGATGAGCGCTTCATTCGTACCCATATATCGTATGTCTTGAACATGGATTACATCGAGGGTTTCACCAAGACACGCTTCACCCTGCACGGAGGATATGAAGTACCCATCGTAGCCAAATTGTATAGAACGGTGCGTGAGCGGTATCTCGAGTACCTGCTGACCAAGGAAGGCTCATGACACCGGACCTATTGAACAACCTGCTTCGAGGCAGTGTCACCGCCGTCATGAACGCACTGCTGCTGTTTACCTTGACCAAGTCAAAGTATGGAAGAAACGGTACCATCGTTGCAGCAGTCATCATGTTTGTCACCGATATCACCTCTACCATGTATTTGTATTTCAATGCCGATCTTACGGCGGTATCGCACTCGAATCTGCTTACCATCATCCTGCTGGGCTTCCTTCTCAAGCCCTTGTCCAAATCAAGCATCATGCAGTGGGCGTTCAGCTACCTGACGACGATGAACGTCATGATGATGATCGTCATCCTCAGCTTCCAGATCGGAATGCTTCTTCCCTTCATCCCTCACATCCATTCACTTTCTCGCCTGATCCTGTTTCTTTTGGTAATCTTCCTGTTTCATCGATACCTGCTGCCGCTCTATCGATCAGCCGAGGACAACTGGCCGATATTCTCAGTCCTCGTCATCTGTCTTTCCTTGATGCTCGCCTACCCCTTCTACGCAACAACCGACATTATTGCCACCCTGCAGAGCTACAGCCAACCGCTCCTGCTCCTTGTTGTCCTTGTCGTAGCAAGCTATGGAACCATTTTCTATTCACTGAAGCGTCTCAATGCAATGCATGCATTGGAAACTGAAAACTTAAGCATCCAGTACGAGAAGACCCTGCTCTCCCAAGCTGCATCCACAATGGCTCAGAAACTTGAGCTCATGGATAAGGTTGCTGAGCAAAACAACCTCGCCTCCCATGACCGCCGTCATGTCTACGGCATGCTGCTGCAACTGTTGCAGCAAGGTGAGACCGAGGAGGCGATGCGTTGCCTGGAGTTGCAACTTGCCACCAAACAGCCAGCCTCGAGGGTCTACTGTGAGAACAAGGCCGTGAATGCAGTCACCAGCTACTATGCGGAAAAAGCAGTGCAACATGGCATACAGACAACCATCAACTTGAAAGTGCCAGCACAACTTCCCTTCGACTCCTTGGAGTTGGCCTTGGTGATTGCTAATCTTTTCGAGAACGCCATCCAGGGAGTATTGCGTATCAAGGACTGCAGGGATCGGGTCATCCAACTATCCTGTGTCCATAAAAACCGGCTTATCATACAAGTAGTCAACCCCTGCACCGATGATACCATATTGAATGCAGACGGCCTTCCTGCAACAGAAGAGGAGGGGCACGGGATAGGGACGAAAAGCATTGTTGCATTTGCCGCCGCGTACAACGCTGAGCTGCTCTACAGCATCCAGGATGGCCAGTTCCGTGTGCAACTGCTTGTCTGAAATAGTAAGTAGAAAATCGCATATTCTAAGTAACATTCCCCTATTTCCTCGATGTTTTTGCTAGGCTACATTCCAAATCTAGTAGCAAACGACTCAGTACTATGTCTTTTTTATAAGGTAAAACGCATACAACAGTCGTATCTCGATGAGGGGTTGTAGTATGGTATTAAACGTTCGGACAGCGACTTGCACTGCGCTTCTGCTTCTTCTCTCCACACTCTCGGTTTTTGCTTCCTCTTCCCCTGTGCGGATTATGATTAAACCTGCCTCCGAGCAGGTTGCGGCAATCAGGTACCAGAGTGGAACGAAAGCAAAAGGACCTTGGAAAGAGGTGGATGCCGACCATCCCATCCTGTCACTTGAGGCATTCGACAGTGCACAGGAGGTTCTCTTTGTTCAGCAAAAGGAACCCGGCAGGGATTGGAGCCGCAGTTATGAGTATCGGTACGATGAGCTGACAAACAGTTGGGACGTAACGCTGCCGGCCATCAAGAAACCGTTGTTCATCGACTCGATGGAGCTCAAACCGTATGCATTGTTCCCGACAAGTTCGAGTTCAACCCTCTATTCCTCGGTAATCGGGGGAGCTTTAAAACTCAATCTCAGTGTCGACGAACAGAAACCCTTGTACGGATACGTGGAGGGAGCTTACAGCCGCGGACCTTCGAAGTCGGATTGGGTTGACGTGATGCAGGCGGTCAACATTTCGGCAGGGTTTGGCTACAGAGTGAGCCTGGGCAAGCGTGTGGAGATTGCACCGGAGGTGGGCTACGGCCTGGTCGTCCACCTGCTCGACGGCGACCTTGACCAGGATGGGACCGATTCGCTTGAGGTCTTTGTCGACCAGCAGGTACGCCTTGCACTCAATTTCAACTACACATTCTGCGATGTACATGAATTTTTCATTGCCCCGCTGGGTGTCCTGCTCTTCGAGAAATCAAGGATCGCGGCCCTGTATGGCGTCCAAGCTGGCATGCGCTTCAACTTCTAGGAAACAATCATGAAAAAAATCAATACAACACTGACAATCATATCCCTCGTTCTTCTTTGCACCCTGGTAAGCTTCGTCGGCTGCAGCGACATGATGGCAACGCTTGGGAATATCAGCCTGACCATCGACCTGGATACCCCTGAGGTCGAGGTGGCTTCCTATATCCTGGAAGGCAATTTGGTCGACTCGAATTCCAGATTCACCCTGAACAATATTGTTCCTCCAAGACACACCCTCTCCGAGTTGAAGCAAGGGAGGTGGAATCTCACCGTCAAGGCGTTCGACGACCAGGGCAATCAAATTGGAATAGGAACCAAGACAGTCGATCTGAAGGCCGGGCAGGTTGTCGAGACCTCGTTGTTGGTTGAGTTCGGACAAAGTACTCCCGTGCTCAGTACGTTCACGATTGCAGGTCCCTCCCGTTACGATGACCGGGAAGGTTCTGTTGCAGGGACTACGACGAGGATGGAGTACCGCCTTGCTTCAGCCGCCGCCGATGATCCCTTTACCGCCTGTACTGCAGGCAGTACGCTTCTCGCTCCTGGCTCATACAAGATTAGGTATGCTGCAGCACATGGTCTTCAGGCCAGTGAGTGTCTCACCATCTCCGTCCCTGCATATACACCCATCCAGTTGACCATAACCAGTCCCACCCTGACGACGACCAAGGAGTATGACGGGACCAACACCGTACAAGGAAGCATCACACCGGGAACACTGAGCGGCATACTCAGCGGGGATGAGGTGACCGTACATGCACAGGCTGTCTATGACGCTTCCTCAGTAGGAAACAGCAGAACCATTACGATTACTTATTCCCTGGGCGGCGCTGATGCAAACAACTACCTCAAGCCGACCGATTCGACGTCACAAGGCACCATCACCCAGAAGCAACTCACCATTTCAGGAACCACGGTTACAGCATCCAAGGAGTATGACCGGTTGCTTGAAGCAATGGTTACCCAGACAGGTACCCTTGCAGGCAAGGTGGGCAATGAGGATGTTACTGTTTCGGCCTCGGCTTCATATCAGGACAAGAATGCAGGGACGGGCAAGCAGATCACCGTTGTCTACACGCTCGGTGGGGCCAATGAAGCCAACTACCTCAAGCCGGCGGACAATACCAGCTTCTCAGGTGCCATCACCAGGAAAGCACTTTCCATAACAGGCACGCCGGTACTGCAGACCAGGGATTACGACGGGGGCAGGACTGCCCAGGTCACCAATCCGGGCAGCCTCTCAGGAGTCCTTGCCGGTGATTCTGTAAGCCTGCAGGCAACGGCACTCTATGCTGATAAATCAGTAGCAGACAACAAGTCTGCAACAGTAAGCTATACCATCAGCGGCGATGATGCGCTCAACTATACAGCTCCTTCGGACGCTTCTGGTAGAGGAAGCATCAGGCCCAAGCAATTGGTTGTTACCGGATACAACCTCACCACCACGAAACAGTACGACGGCAACAACTCTGCCGCAATTAGTTCTGTGGCGTTCGACGGGAAGGTCTTGTCTGAAACAGTACAAGTAATTCCTGAAGCAACGTACAGCTCCGCCGGGATTGGAAACAAAACCATTACGATTACTTATTCCCTGGGCGGCGCTGATGCAAACAACTACCTCAAGCCGACCGATTCGACGTCACAAGGCACCATCACCCAGAAGCAACTCACCATTTCAGGAACCACGGTTGCAGCATCCAAGGAGTATGACCGGTTGCTTGAAGCAATGGTTACCCAGACAGGTACCCTTGCAGGCAAGGTGGGCAATGAGGATGTTACTGTTTCGGCCTCGGCTTCATATCAGGACAAGAATGCAGGGACGGGCAAGCAGATCACCGTTGTCTACACGCTCGGTGGGGCCAATGAAGCCAACTACCTCAAGCCGGCGGACAATACCAGCTTCTCAGGTGCCATCACCAGGAAAGCACTCTCCATAATAGGCACGCCGGTACTGCAGGCCAGGGATTACGACGGGGGCCGGACTGCCCAGGTCACCAATCCGGGCAGCCTTGCAGGAGTCATTGCCGGTGATTCTGTAAGCCTGCAGGCAACGGCAATCTATGACAACAAAACAGTAGGAAACGGTAAGAGTGCGACAGTAAGCTATTCCATCAGCGGCGCTGATGCGCTCAACTATACAGCTCCTTCGGACGCTTCTGGTACCGGGGATATCAGGCCCAAGCAATTGACCGTCACCGATTTCAATCTTGTGTCCACCAAGGAATATGACGGATCAGCCTCCTCGACCATCAACAATGTGGCATGTTCGGGCATGGTTTCGACCGATGATGTGCAAGTCAGTGCAAATGCAACGTATAACTCTCCCACAGCAGGAACAAACAAGCCGATAACCGTCACCTACACCCTTGCAGGTGATGACAGTGGGAATTACCTCAAGCCTGCTGATTCAATTGCCACTGCAACCGGTGAAATCACCAGAAAGCAGCTGAGGGTGACTGGGACAACCCCCACGCTGAGCAAGGTGTATGATGGTACTACGAACTTGCCAATTACATCCAATGGGACATTGCAGGGTGTGATTCAAGGCGAAGATGTGACATTAAGCACTGCTGCAGGCGCATATGCAAGCGCTGATGCCGGGACCAGCAAGGCGTTTACCATCAGGTATACCCTCAGTGGAACCGACGCTACCAACTATACAGTCAACGATACTACGGGTACTACCGGTATCATCAACAAGGCGGTTTTAACAGCTACGGTAGGAGACTACACCAAATCCTATGGAACAACCAATCCAACATTCACAGTATCCGTTTCGGGTTTTGTGAATGGAGAAAGCGCCTCAACGGCCAGCGGGTATAACGCCCCGATTGCATCATCTACGGCGACTACAACCACCAGTGCAGGTACTAATTCCACGATAACCATTTCAGGAGGCAGCGCAACCAATTACAGCTTCAATACCAGTACGGGTACGCTGACGATCAACAAGGCGGCAATATCCAACGATCTTGCAATCTTTGGCGGGACTAGCCCCAAATACGGCGATGTCTTAACTGCAATAGGAAATGCTACCCTATTGGGGACTCCCACGTATCAATGGAATCGTGGCGGTACAGCTATCAGCGGAGCAACAGCTAAGACCTATACATTGACTGCTGCCGACGTAGGATCGATCATTACAGTCACGGCAATCGCAGATGGGATAAACTATGAGGGCAGCCATACGAGTAGGCCGACCAACACAGTGTCAAGAATTGACGGTCCCTCAATTGATGGCGCCTTCAGTGCATACTATCCGTCCTCCCCTGCTACACAGACGATTATCAACCTCACCGGTTTTACGCCAAATCTTTCAGGTCTGGAAGCCCGGGTCAGCTTGAATGGCATACAGTATGATGATTATGCTGATTTAGAAATCGACAGTCGCGGCAGAGCGATGATTTTGATGTCTTCAAGTGTTACTACATCAGCAAAGGTCCAGGTGCGATACAAGGAGACTGCAACTACCGATGCAGGAGCCGTTAGGGAGATTCCCATCACTGAGCAGGCACTGGCAATCGGAGACTACTACGCAGGAGGTGTGGTAGGGTACATCTACCAAAGCTCTGATCCAGGGTACGTAGCAAATGAACTGCATGGCTTGATTGCTGCAAAGACGGATACAACACCAAGTTCAATGGTTTGGTCATCCAGGGATTTGGAAGTAGGAGGCACATCCACGGCTTTGGGAACCGGAGCTGCAAATACAACTAGAATCATTGATTATTTTAATAGCCTTGGGAATGAACCGACACCCTATGCAGCTCAAGCAGCAAGGGATTATACCGATGGTACATATCACGACTGGTTCTTGCCTTCCTTCGAAGAGTTATTTAAAATACGAACTAACAAAGCTATCATCGGAAATTTCCAAGATTCATCTGTCTATTGGACCTCCTCTGAATCAACACAGGAACCAGATCCACATGATTATGGACCAACGAAGTGTGCACATGTGTTACCGTTTTCTACCACCTCTGGGACAGGATGGGTCAACTACAAGTCTCCCAGGAATTCCAGCTATACAGCGGATGAACATGTCCGCCCGGTCCGCTACTTCTAATCGAGTACTCCCTGCCGGGCAATTGCTTGGCAGGAAGCATTGCACTCTTCACAGGGAATTGCCTATGCAATTCCCTGCGTGTGCCCTATGCGGTTACTAGAGTTTCACCCCATTCTTATCATATTGGCGTACGGAAATCTCTATCCGCTCCCAGAACGTATCTGCAAGGACAGCAATATCATCCGTCAAGATATTTGGCGTATTGTTATCGTAGATTTCTATAATGTCTTGCAGGTCCCAGTATATTTCAAATGCAACTCGGGCTGCTTTCTTATGAATCTCCACCCCTTCCCAGGGAAGGCGGGTAAAGACAGTATTTCCTTTGGTCCCCATACCTGGAGTGGTTTTATAATCAAACAACTCATGCCATGTTTGCCCTTGGGGCACATCATACGTAACAGTCTCATCACCATTGAACCAGAATACTGTGAGTTTCTTCCCCTGTATCACTCCATTTGTTATCGGACCTGGAAGCAAATCCGACAATTCAACCTGATAGATAGCCCGTTGGGCATCAACTACCTTGGTTTCATATACCGTAGAGCCATCAATGACTAAATCATACGACTCATAGACCGGCTCACCTTCTGTATTGGTTCTTCTGTGTACACGCTTTATCTGGTCTGTTATCGGAAACAGGCCGGCATACGTATCCGGCAGATCCATGACAATTTCATTGGAATAGAGGGCGTTGATCCCTGGAGTTGATGACATTTGCATACTTCCGGCACTATCGAAGAAGAAGAACAGAAAATCGGTATAGGTATCAACGGGAATGAGTCCAGGGCTTGCAATGTTGTTCTCAGTGAAATCCCCATACTGAACAATCCACTTCTGATTTCCTTCGTCGAACTGATGAAAAGGAATCGGATTGACAAATTTCCTCTCATTGCTCAACTCGACAGCTTGCAAGGGAATCTTGAATTTGGAAGGGGTGACGGTTGCAACAAGGCTTCCGTAATCTTGGTAATAGGGCGTTACCAAGGAATCCGGCTCCTGTAAGTTACGAGCAGTTGTGAGTTTTGGACTATCGCTCGATCGCCATGCGACGGTAGACGTCAAAGCAGCTGAGCCTGGATTCCAGTCACAGCCTATGAGCAACAGCATACATGCAAACAGTACAAGAAACGCTCGCTTCATACACACCTCTTCGGAAAATACACCCATCAAAGTATCGCATCAACATTCAGATAGCAAGCATAAAAAAAATCAATACGGTGTGTTCGCCAAGCCGCAGTAGTTGCTCGTTGAAGCCATGATTTCCTAAAGACATATTTACATGCGGTACTTTCATCCGGCTCTTCTCATATCGGCCATGAAAAGTCTCCAATTGTCTTCCATACTCGTTGCTTATAGGAACCGTCTGAAAATTGTAAACGATTACACTCCAATCCTTGACAGATGCTATAAGCCGTGTGAACATGGTATTAGGCAAGGAGAAGCGGCCATGAGAAACGTCATTCTGTCAATGAAGAACATTGACAAGCGATTCGCCGGCGTCCATGCACTCAAGGGTGTTGACTTCGAGCTGTGCGAAGGCGAAATCCATGCGCTGGTCGGTGAAAACGGAGCCGGAAAATCGACTCTGATGAAAGCACTGACCGGAATATTCCCCAAAGACTCAGGAGAAATCCACTACCAAGGGAAGCTCTTCAATCCCCAGGGGCCGAAAGACGCGCTGGATGCAGGCATAGCAATCGTACACCAAGAACTCAATATGATGGAGCACCTTACTGTTGCCCAGAATCTGTTCATCGGGCGTGAGGCGACCAAGCATAACGGCTGGTTTTTGGATGAAAAGGAACAAAACAGAAAGGCCGCCGAGCTCTTTGGGCGGTTGAACATGCACATCGACCCACAGGAGAGAGTGAGCAACCTTACGGTGGGCAAGCAGCAAATGGTCGAGATTGCAAAAGCCGTCTCACACAACCTCAAGGTCCTCATTCTCGACGAACCCACCGCCGCCCTGACCGACAGGGAGATCAACGACCTGTTCATCATTATGAAAGACTTGGCTAAAAGAGGCGTAGGCATGATCTACATCAGCCACCGCCTCGATGAGATTGGAATCATAACCGACAGGGTCACGGTGTTGCGTGACGGCGAGTATGTCGGTACCAAGGAAACAAAGGACCTGAGCAAGGATGAGATGATCAACATGATGGTCGGGCGGGTGATTTACGAAAAGCCCAAGACAAAGAGCAATGTCGCCCCCGACGCTCCGGTTGTCCTGAAAGTACAGGACTTGAATGCCGGAAAGCTTGTGCAGAACATCTCATTTGAACTAAGAAAAGGTGAAATCCTGGGCTTCGCAGGACTTATGGGAGCAGGACGCACAGAAACGATGCGAGCTCTCTTCGGTGCAGATAAAGCAGCAGGAGGAATTTTCATCAACGGAAAGAAATCCATCATCGAAAGCCCTCAGGATGCTGTACGCAACGGTATCGGATACCTTTCGGAGGACCGCAAGCGCTTTGGGTTGGCCATAAAGCTCTCAGTGAAGGAGAATGCTGTGATGGCCTCCTACGAGGACCTAAGCCCTTCTCTCTTTTTACCGAGGATCAAGCTGGACGGCATTGCAGCTGAATATGTGGAGAAGCTGAATGTAAAAACCCCTTCGCTCGACCAGTTTGTACGAAACCTCTCGGGAGGCAACCAGCAGAAGGTGGTCATCGCCAAGTGGCTGATCAAGAACTGCTCGGTGTTGATTTTCGACGAGCCGACGCGCGGCATCGATGTCGGAGCGAAGAGCGAGATCTACCACCTGATGAACGACCTGGTCAAGGAAGGCAAGTCCATCATTATGATCAGCAGTGAACTGAACGAAATTCTTCGGATGAGCGATCGCATCGCAGTCATGTGCGAAGGAAAGCTCACCGGAATTCTCAATATTGAAGAGGCAACCCAGGAACGCATCATGGCCTTGGCTACCCAACGAGGATAGGAGTGACCATCTATGAAATTGACAGATACCAATAAACTCAGGGAGAAACGAGGGGTGAATCTACAGAAACTGCTTGCACCCTTGGCTCTCGTCATCGTCTATGCATTCTTCGCCCTGTTCGGAAGAAACTTCTTCTCCTACACCACGCTGGTCAACATCCTCGACTCCTCCTATTACATCGGCTTCATCGCCATCGGGGTAACGTTCGTCATCATCACCGGCGGCATCGACCTCTCCTGCGGAACCATCATGATGGCATCCACCATCATCGGAGGAACCGCCTATAAGACATGGGGCTGGCCGATGTGGCTCTCGCTGCTGCTCATCCTCCTGGTTTCCACCAGCTTCGGCTTGTTCAACGGCATCCTGGTCAGCCGCTTGAAGCTCCCTCCGTTCATCGCCACCCTCGGAACGATGATGATCAGCCTCGGGACCGGCTCGATCGTCTCCAACGTTCGAAGCGCCACCTTCCCGGCACGTGGAGCCGCTGACAGCTGGTTCAAGGGCATCTTCAAGTACATCGCCCCCAATAATGCCAGCTACCCCACCGGTGCATTGGTCCTCTTCGGAACCGCCTTCATCGCCTACATCATCCTCACCCGCACGAAGATGGGCCGCTACATCTTCGCCGTTGGCTCGAACAAGGAAGCGGCACGCCTGTCCGGTGTAGATGTAGCCAAGTGGGAAATGATGGCTTATGTGATCAGCGGCTTTTTGGCAGGCGTGGGCGGTATCGCCTTCGCAGCTGTCTACACCACGGTCATGCCGGCCCAAGGCCAGGGCTTCGAGCTCTACGCCATCGCAGGAACGGTCATCGGAGGAACAAGCCTCAGCGGCGGTGCAGGTTCGGTGCTCGGCACCATGATCGGCGTGTACATCATGAGCGTACTGCGGGCGGGGCTGCCTTCAATGAACCTCCAGGCACAGTATCAGACATTCTTTACCGGCATTGTTGTTCTTGGAGCAGTCTTGCTGGATATCTATCGTACCAAGAAAGCTACCGAAGTGCGGATCCTCACTGCAAGTGATCGCTACCGACAGGAGATGCTGCTCAAGATCAGCCAAGTACAGGGAGAAGAAGCTGCTGTTCTGAAAGCAGAGATGAACAAAGAGTATCGAAGACTCAGACATGAAGAAAAAGTGCAACGGAATCTGTTGCGCAAACAAGAGAAGGATTTTGAGAAATCATAAACGGAAGATTATCCGGACTCGTATGAATCCGGAGGAAAAATAGGAGGGTTATTATGAAGAGAACCTTAGTCGTTCTATTGGTTCTGGTTGTACTCGCTTCAGCAACTGTATTCGCCCAAGGCGTGCAGGAAGCCAAGAAGCCGTACATCGCCGTTGTCTCCAAGGGGGAGCAGCACGATTTCTGGCAGCAGGTAAAGCTTGGTGCCAATGCCGCAGCTGCGGCCTATGGCGTGGATATCACCTTCGAAGGTCCTCCTTCTGAAAGTGATGTGCAAATCCAGGTGGAAATGCTGAATAATGCCATGGCAAAGAATCCTGTCGCTATCGCACTGGCAGCCTTGAACACCAGCAGTGTTCTTGACCAACTGCAGCAGGCAAAAAACCAGAAGATTCCCGTAATCGGATTTGACTCTGGTGTACCCGAGGCCCCGGCGGGATCGATTTGGGCGAATGCATCCACGAACAACTATGCAGCAGCCGGTATGGCAGCTGAAAAGATGTTCGAGGTGATCAAGAGCAGAATCGAAGCTGCAACGGATGCCAAACCGGTGAAGATCGTGGTCATGAACCAGGATGCGTCCGGTGAGTCATTGCTCAGCCGCGGCAAGGGTTTCCGTGACACCATCGTCAAGTTGATCGATGAGAAGACCGCTCTTTCCAAGAGTGATATCGCAGTCATCGGCAACACCGCTTACATCGCCGCCGACAGCCCCAGAAACGGCAAGAAAGTCATCATCGAGATGATTGTTCCTGCTTCTTCTGCCATGACCGATGCCACCAATGCCGCCCAGGCAGTGTTGAACAAGGTCACCAGCGACAATATTGTTGGCATCTTCTGTTCCAATGAAGCAACGGTAAAGGGCCTCCTGGCCGCTACCAATGACGGTGCAACGCTGAAGAGCAATGCAGCATTTAGAAACGTTGTAGTCATCGGTTATGATGCCGGAGCTGCCCAGAAGAATGCTGTTCGCAACCAGTACTTCCTCGGCTCCATCACCCAGGATCCGTACCAAATTGGTTACAAAGCCGTCGAGTTGGCTTACAAGGCCTACAAGGGCGAGCCAGTTGCCGATGTCGATACCGGTGCCAAGTTCTACAACTATCAGAACATGGATAACGCTGATATCAAGGGTCTGATCTACGATTGATGCATGGTACTTTCAACCGGGGGTCTACGAAGACCCCCGGTTTCTATGGAGAGACAAACGGTGGATAGCAATATTCCGGTGACGATCAAGGATGTTGCGCGATTGGCAGGAGTGTCGATCGCCACGGTGTCCCGAGCCCTCAACGAAAGCGATGTGGTCAAGGACCAGACCCGCAAAGCCGTCTTGGAGGCAGTGGAGAAACTCGGGTACAACCGCAATGAGGTGGCTCGTTCACTCAAGTTCCGACAGACTCGAACCATCGGTATCATCGCCCCCGAGCTCTCCAACATTTTCTTCATGGAGGTCGTCGAGGCACTGGAGCGATGTCTCGCGCCGAAAGGCTATTCGATGATCATCACCTCATCCTACGATTCGGTTGAAGAAGAGAAACGAAAGCTTCAGATTCTCATCGAACGCAACGTCGACGGGATGGTAGTCATGCCCTCGGGCTCGGAGGGAGAACACTTCCTCTCCAAAGCCCTGTCCAACATTCCATTGGTCCTCGTCGACCGCCGCATCAAGGGCCTGAAGGTCGACTCTGTAGAGACCGACAACCGGTTCGGCGTGCATAAAATGATTCAGGCTCTCAACAATGAAGGATTTTCCCGCATCGGTTTCATCGGTGGGGATCCGGATATTCACACCGCCGGCGAACGGCTGCACGGATATCTTGAAGCAATGGCCGAACACAACCTGCCTGTCGAAGATAGATTTGTCCTTCACCAAGGGGCGATGACCCAGCTCAATGGCCGCGAGCAACTGAAGAAAGCTCTCAGTGAATCCGACCACCCCGACGCCTTTTTCATTGCCAACGACTCCATGCACCTCGGGGCTACCATCCATGCAATCGAGAATGTACAGGAGCAAGAGCTCAAGAAGTTGGTATTTGCAAGCTTTGACTACCTCAGCTACGCTCCCCTGCTCAAGCTCTGTCATTATGCCGTCTCCCAGCAGTTCGAACAGATCGGGGAGGAAGTAGCAGCCTTGCTGCTCAAGCGCTTGGGCGGCGACTGGGAGGACTTCCCCAAGCATGTCATGCTCAGGCCCGAGATAAAGGTTATCAAGGCTAATGGGGGTGTTCCTTTTGAACAGGGAGAGCAGGGTTTGATGGAAAATCAAGCAGACGAAGGCAATACCGCAGATCTTTGTTCATATTTTTAATTGTTACCAAGCGAGAACGTTAGATTTCTGGCTGGTCTCCTGAATGCATACCTGGATCAACTTGTACAATTGGTGTATTTTCATTGTCAAGGAAAGGGTATGTCGAAACAAAGCACAAAGAGTCACGAAACCATCAACTCCGAAGGTCTTTTCCAGCTGGAGGAACCGCATGGGAGAAGTCTCCAGGATATTGAGAAAAGCCTCTATACCGGCTTCATAGACAAAGCCTACCCCTCGACCCCTTCTCTTCGTCCCCGCTTGATCATCAACAACCGTGAAAAACACCAAAAGGTGCTCCTTACCATCCAGGGCGAACTCTCGTCTTGCACTCAGTTCGACATTGCCGTCGCCTTCATCACCCGTGATGGGATTGCATCCCTTTTACAAACCTTGCTCGAAGCATCCCAACGAGGAGTTCGGGGGAGACTGCTCACTACCAACTACCTTCACTTCAATGAGCCTGAGGCGCTTGAAACCTTGCTGGACCTGCCCAATCTGGAAGTACGGATCCTCGAAGGGAATCTGCATACCAAAGGATACTTGTTCCACCATGCGCATAAGACCATCAACCTGATAGTGGGCAGTGCCAACCTGACGGCCCAGGCCCTGTCCACCAACCAGGAGTGGAATGTACAGTTCACCTCGACTGAAAATGGCGAACTGGTACATCAAACGTATGCCGACTTCAACCGCATGTGGGAAAGCGCAATAATTCTTTCTCCGGCATATCTGATGCACTACGAGAAAGAGCGGGAGGTTGCGAGAACAACAGCACAGTGGACAGAGCTCCCACCAGTTCCTCAGCCTCGGTTTCCTGTCTACGAGGAGGTAACACAGGAGGGAGAGCTTATCCCGAACACAATGCAGGCCGAAGCATTGCAGGAGCTCTTCGCCCTGCGTCATAGGGGCGAAACGAAAGGCCTTATCATCTCGGCCACCGGCACTGGCAAGACCCACCTTGCAGCCTTCGATGCAAAGGCCTGCAATCCCAAAAGACTCCTCTACATTGTTCACCGCCAGACCATCCTGCTCAAATCCATGGCAACATTCCAACATGTGTTCGGCAGAAATGAACATATCAGCTTTGGTGTGGTCGGGGGCGGAAGGAGGGAGACTGAATGCAACTTCATCTTTGCAAGCATTTCCACCTTGGCACGAGAGGATGTCCTTTCCCAATTTGCACGCGACCATTTTGACTACATCATTGTTGATGAAGTGCATCGTGCTGGTGCTGAGTCATACAAGAAGGTTCTCGACTACTTCAATAGCAAGTTTACACTCGGGATGACCGCTACCCCGGAACGTACCGACGGTCAGGATATTTACCGGCTCTTCGACTACAATATTGCGTACAATATCAGGCTGCAGGCAGCCATGGAGGCTAAACTGCTCTGTCAGTTTCATTATTACGGTATCAGTGACCTTACGATTGATGGGCTATCCGTCGATGACTCAAGTGATACGCGTTTCTTGACGAGCATAGCACGTTCAAGGCACATCAAAGAGGCAATCGACACATACAGCATGCACGAGAAGCGCAAGCGCGGACTTATTTTCTGCCGGACGGTCGTTGAGGCGAAAGAGCTTTCAGAAAGGCTGAATACGCTTGGTTTGAAAACACTAGCCGTAACAGGGGAAGACTCAGAGACTGTGCGGGAGGATGCCATTCAAAGACTACAATCCGATCAAAGGCCGGATATGCTTGAGTACTTGGTGAGTGTTGACATTTTCAATGAAGGAATCGACATCCCCAATCTCAACCAGATCATAATGGCAAGGCCCACCCAGTCAGCAATTATCTTCGTGCAGCAATTGGGACGTGGGCTGAGAAAGGCAAAAGGCAAGCCGTTTGTTACTGTTATCGATTTTGTCGGCAACTATGACAACAACTACCTCATTCCCATCGCCCTTTACGGGGACACTTCCTTCAACAAGGACAGAATGCGCAAGATGATGGTTGCAGGCAACTTGGTTCTCAGCGGGGAATCTACAGTAAGTTTTGACCGTATTGCACGTCAACGCATCTTTAGGGCTATTGATGATGCCCGTCTCGATACAAAAGCTCTGTTCAAGGAGCAGTATCTGAAGCTCAAGGCAAAACTGGGACAAGTACCCTCTCTTATGGATTTTGCCATTGCCAAGGAGTATGATCCCCTGCTCTTCTTCAAAAAGTATGATAGTTATCCTGCGTTGCTTATGGGTTTCGGGGAAATTCCAAGAGAAACCCTCACAAAAACCGAGCTCTGCTCGCTCCGATTTCTTTCCCAAGAACTCGCCAACGGGAAAAGACCGCATGAACTGCTGGTCCTCAAGCTGCTTGCCAAGCATGGCAGCATCTCAATTACCCTGCTTCAATCCATCTTGGAACAGGACTACCACTTCATCTTTGAGCAACAAGCTTTTCAATCGACGATCAGATTGCTTAATAATGGGTTTGTGAAGCAAGCTGCACGTGATAGCTATGACAACTTGGTGTATGTCCGAATGCAGGATGACGGCATATCGGCAAGCCCGCAATTTCTTGCCTTGCTTGCATCAGAGAGCTACCGTAATGCTTTCGATGATGTGATTGCATTGGGGTTGTACAACTACAGAACCCACTATGACAATCAGCTTCGTCAACCGAATTCGCTTGTACTGTATGAGAAATACTCTCGTAAGGATGTCTGCCGACTTCTCAATTGGGAAGACAATGAAGACTCGACAATGTATGGGTACAAGATCAAGTACAATACCTGTCCAATCTTTGTTACCTATCATAAGGGAGAAGAGATTAGTGCCAGTACCGACTATGATGATAAGTTCCTCAGTCCGGAGCTCTTTTCTTGGATGACCCGCAGCAAAAGAACGCTGGATTCGGGTGAGGTGAGGAAAATACTAAGTCAGCATGAGTCAGGCTTGTCCATCCCTCTGTTCATCAAGAAACACGATGATGAAGGCGCTGATTTCTATTATATCGGGCAAGCCGAATATATCAAAGGCAGAGAAAGGCAGACCACCATCAAGGATGAAGCAGGAAAGGACCTGCCCATCGTCAATTTCCTGTTCAAGCTTCAACAGCCCTGTGAGAATGATCTCTATACCTATTTACTAGAGCAAGCACAGCAATAGTACCAACATCATCCAACGATGTTTCTCCTATAGGCTTTTGGTATAAGCAAACGCATACTCCTGAAGAACTGCGGTTCTCTACACATACGTCAACGTACTTTCTAGACACCGCGATGCTTTGCTTTTAGGATAGGAGTCACGAGGAGTCTGACATGGCAACACATCGAGTCTATGCAATGAGCGTTTCAGCTGTCTATCCATTGTATCTCCAAAAAGCGGAGAAAAAGGGTCGGACAAAAGAGGAAGTGGACACCATCATCTGCTGGTTGACCGGCTACTCACAGGAACAGTTGGATGAGTTGCTGTCAAACCAGACAACCTTCGAGACCTTCATCAAGGAGAGTCCGTCCCCCAACCCTGCAAGAAGCAAAATCACCGGTTCGGTCTGCGGGGTACGCCTCGATCAGATAGAAGATCCGATCATGAAAGAAATCCGCTACCTGGACAAGCTCATCGATGAGCTTGCCAAGGGGAAGGCGATGGAGAAGATCTTACGAGTGTAAGACCTTCTCGCGCACCTAAAACCATTACTACTCCAACTTCCTCATTGCTGGCAGCATAAAGGCAAGCATAGCCACACTCAACAACAGCATCCCCGACACCAGAAACCAGCGGCTCACCCCGATTCCATCGGCAAACATACCGGACAGGATGAGCCCAAGAGGCATGGCAAGACCCTGTACACTCCCTAGCAAGGAGAAGACTCGTCCCAGGTACTGCGGTTGGATTTTCTCCTGTACCAAAGCTGTTTGCACTCCTGCATAGAACGGTGCCGCAAATCCCATGACCAGACAACTTGCAGCAAAGAGGAGGAAACCAGAGGGAGGAAGCAGCCCCGAGACAGCCAAACCAAGCCCTATGAGAGCGATGGAGGCTGCAATCATAAGGTAGCGATTCTTCAACGCTCCCAAAGCCCCCAATGCCAAGCCTCCTGCAAGCATTCCTAAAGCAAAGGCAATCTCAACAACAGATACATGGAATGCAGTTCCTTCGAAGTGCTCCATGCTCATCAGCGGGAAAAGTGCGTTGATGGGCATGTATATGAAGGTGAATAGGAAGCCGATCCAAAGCAGGGCAAAAAGCCCTTTGTTGCTTCTAAGGGCTAGGAAACCCTCCTTCATCTCCTTGAAGAAATGAAGCGGTTCTGTCTGTTGCGGCTTCGTCAGGCCAGGAATTTTCACCCAAGCCACAGTAAGGCTTGCGATTACGGCACCTGCGACATCCAAGGCGATTACTGCAGTCAGATTCCAAGCCATATACAGGAATGCCGCCAATGCCGGGCTGAGCAACAGGCTGACCGATTGGATTGCCTGGCTGTAGCCGGCGCATTTGGCAAGCATGTCCTGAGGCACCAGAAGCGGAGTAACAGCAGAAAGCGATGGTGTATGAAATGCCGTACCGACACTACGTACAAAGAGGATGACCATTACCAGCCATACCGGCAGTTCCCCTGAGAGTGCCGCCAAGGCGAGAATAGCGGCAGCAAGAGCAATAACCAAGTCTGAGAGAATCATGATGTGCTTGCGATTATATCGGTCGACGAGCACACCGATGAAAGGACCCAACACAGCATAGGGCAGGAAACCGACCAAGGAGGCAAGCGACAAAATCAAAGCCGACCCTGTGGTTTCAGTAAGATAAAGAATGATTGCCATCTGAAGAATGGCACTGGTTATAAGTGAGACAGCCTGGCCTGTCCAAATAGTAAAAAATTGCGACTTCCAACGAAGTGCTTGCATAGCGAATATCTCCTATAAAGTTCGGACTGTGGTAAACACGAACAGCTCGGCCTTGTTGAGGCTGAGCAAATTGCTACTTGTGTTGGAGCGTTACCAAGGTCGAACGATTCCCTTCATAGAAGAAATTCCTTTGTATTCATAAGATTCCCATAAGCTACCAAAGCAAGATACTGGTGTCAACAACCCGAGCTTGTCTGAAGATGAAAATCATCGGTACTTCAAGCATATCATTACAAAGGAATCATACCCTTTGCTCTGGCATTTCACTTATTACTCTCGTATCCATAATCATATATCTTCGATCAAGCAAACAAACTCCTGCAATCTCGGCACCGCTTGAAGTCATCGAAACCTCCTATGACAGCCACATCTGCATGACCCTGGTGGCTGTATCGACAATCCGGACATGGTGATTAATATTTACCAAAGGGCTGGTGACCAGTACTCCTTGGAACTGCTTTTCTCCAGTACAGCTTCAACAGAGCTCTATGCCCGCTGAACAAAGCGAGTACAACCATTGAATTTTTAGATGCCTTCTCGATGTCCAACGCTGTGAATTTCGTCAAGATTGCTGCTTCCCGCTATAACCTCAAAGACTTCAGGCGTATGCTGGAGCGCCCCCGAGTGTATGGCAGACCACAGACTTTCTCGTAAATTAAGCGAAAATTATCAAATCATACTGCTTAATATTGCTTAATTAACAAACATTTCCTTGCGAAGTGAAAATACCGGGCCTATAATGATGGTCTGATAACGTTTCCAAAAAACGTTGGCTTTTTATTCCGAGTGAAATTGAACTTGCTCAACCACCATGCAGGAGACCAGTATCAAGGACCTCCGCTACCTACAAGATGAAGCAAGCAACCACCGGGCATAGCTTTGATGTATTGGTTGAATATCTAGATATATGTGGAGCGTGTGATGAAGAATTCCGGCAAGACGAACATACCTACATTGAGGAAAAAGAAAGTCCTCACCCTGGCAGAACCCTACCTGTTTCTACTCCCGGCACTGGTAATATTCGGTTTGTTTCTCTATTATCCGTTTCTTCGTACGATATTCTTGAGCATGTTCCTTACCAACAAAACAGGCAAGCCGAAAATATTCGTACTCTTTACCGATAACAACAACTATCTCACCCTGTTCAAGGATCCCTCCTTCTGGTCCAGCGTCGCAGTAACCTTCAAGTTTGTCATTCTGGTTGCATTAGGCGGGCTGCTCGTTGGTCTTACCTCAAGTCTTCTGACCGAGAGAAAGTACCTCGGCTCCAGTTTTTCAGCAGCTGTCTATGCAATGCCGATTGCCATCGCATCGGCTGCTGCATCCATGGCCTTTAAAATGATTCTCCATCCCACAAACGGACTTCTGAACCAGCTGATGGGAACGCAAATCAACTTCACCGGAGACTCTCGTTATGCACTGGCATCGGTAGTAGGAATCACCATATGGCTCACCAGCGGCATCAACTTCATATTCATCAGTGCCGGCCTGAGAAATGTACCGGGAGAACTCTACGACAGCGCTTCAGTTGATGGGGCCGGGTATTGGAGGAAGGTGTTCTCCGTCACCATTCCCTCCATCTCCCCCACCCTGTTCTTTCAGATAATCATCAACATCATCGGGGCTTTCCAATCATTCAGCCAGATCAAGCTGCTGACCGAAGGAGGCCCCGGGGACACGACCAACGTCATGGTGTGGTCGATTTATAAGGATGCGTTCCGGAATTTCAGATTTGGAGCAGCTGCCGCCAGGTCGGTCATTCTCTTCTTGATTGTGATGATCATCACCATCATCCAGTTCAGATTTGAAAAGAAAGGAGTGAACTACTGATGCGTATTGCCTCAAGCCTGAGAAGAAGACTCAACAATACAGGACGATTTTTCCTGAACATCCCCTTGATGCTGATAATACTCGTTCCCCTGCTCTACACCATCTCGATATCGGTCATGCCACCCGATGAGATATACGGCAACCACCTGATACCGACTTCGGTCAAGTTCACCAACTACATCCAGGCGTTCACCAACCCGTACTACAACTTCCCCCGCATGATTCTCAACTCTTTCATTGTCTCAACGACAGTGATGCTCGGGCAGATGGTCACCTGCTCCCTGGCAGCATTCGCCTTCTCGTTTCTTCAATTCAAGGGGAAAAAGATTCTATTTTTGGGTGTCCTTGCCACCATGATGGTCCCTGGAGAAGTTACGATCATCGCCAACTACCTTACGATGGCCGGCTGGGGTTGGCTAGACTCCTACCGCGCCTTGGTGTTTCCCTTCCTCACCAGCGCCATGGGCATATTCCTGCTCAGGCAGTACTACCTGACTTTTGCAAAAGAACTCTATGAAGCTGCCAAGCTTGATGGCTGCTCGAATCTCCGATTCCTTACAAGCATCGTTGTCCCCCTCTCCCGCCCTGCCCTTGGCGCCCTGGGAGCATATGTGTTCCTGAATACATGGAACCAGTACATGTGGCCGCTCTTGGTTACCAACTCACGCGAGTATCGTACCGTACAGATCGGCATCTCGATGCTTTATGACATCGATGCTGTCTCCCTGGGGCTGATGATGGCCGGTGTGGTCATTGTCATCGTTCCCTCGTTGAGCATCTTCGTATTCATGAACAAGCAGCTTATCAACGGCTTGATGGCCGGTGCAGTAAAGGGATGATCGAGGAGGTTTCATCCCTCACCATAGGTATTTCTGGAATGGCTGATTCATTCCATGTTTACAAATAAAAGGAGAAAAGGAAAATGAAGAAAACGTTGAGTTTGGTTCTTGTCGGGCTCTTGCTTGCAGGGTCCCTCTTCGCAGGCGGTGCAGCAGAAGCAACCAAAGCTGCTCCTGCAAAACCTGCAGGCCCGGTTGAAATCACATTCTGGCATGCAATGGGGGGTGTAAACGGAGAAGCTCTCGCATCCATGGTCGATGAATTCAACAAGCAGTATGATGGAAAGATCAAAGTAAAGTATGAATTCCAGGGCAGCTATGACGATGAATTCGCCAAGATCCAGGCTTCCGGTGGAAACTACCCCTGCGACATCATCCAGGTGTATGATATCGGCACCCGTTACATGATCGACTCTGGTTGGATTCTTCCTGTCCAGGAGTATGTTGCAAAAGACAAGTACGACATCAGCCAGATCGAGCCGAACATTGCCGCCTACTACACGGTCGACAACACCCTGTACTCCATGCCGTTCAACAGTTCCACCCCGCTTCTCTATTACAACAAGACCGCCTTTGAAGAAGCCGGGATCACCAAGGTTCCGACCTGCTTCGAAGACATCTACGAAATCGCCGAGAAGCTGAAGATTGTCAATCCCGACGGATCGGTCAAGCGCTATGGCTACGGCATGGGTAACTACGGATGGTTCTTTGAACAGTGGATCGGCAAGATGGGCCTGCACTATGTGAACAACAACAATGGTCGCGGCAAGGATTATGCTACTGCTGTTGAATTCGACAAGAACGGCGGCGGCCTGCAGATTGTAAAGGTCTGGGACAAAATCCTCAAGGAAGGAATCTCCCCGTACCTCAACATGGGCAATGACGATGCCAAGGCAGCCTTTATTTCCGGTTCCGTGTGCATGATTCCTGAATCCACTGCTGCATTGAAGTCCCTGCTCCTCAACGTCGGTGACAAGTTCGAGATCGGCGTTGCCTACTTCCCGTCCATCAACCGCAACGACAAGGGTGGAGTATCGGTCGGCGGTGGAAGCCTGTGGATGATGGATACCGGCAAGCAGGAACGAAAGGATGCAACCTGGGAATTCCTGAAGTTCATGGTCTCTCCCGAGATGCAGGCTTTTTGGAATGCCAAGACCGGTTACTTCCCCGTAACAGTTGCAGCAGCACAGACGGCAACCTTCAAGGAAAATATTGCCAAGTATCCCCAGTTCCAGGTAGCCATCGACCAGCTGCACAGCTCTGCACCACAGTACTCCGGCGCCCTGCTGAGCGTGTTCTCCGAAGCCCGCCAGATTGTACAGAACTACATCGCCCGCCTTGCAAACAAGGAAGTGGATGCCCAAGGTGCACTCAATGGCATGGCCAAGGATATCAATAAGTCAATCGAGACGTATAACTTGGTCAACTACTAAACCCAGTCGAGTTTGGTATATGATCGAGAAGAGGACTGTTGTAACAGCACAACAGTCCTCTTTTTTTAATGAAATTGAAAACTTCGCAGAGTTACGATTCCCCTTCCTTAGTTGTACGTTCCGGTCAGCGTGAACGTTCCATTGGGAAGGATATACTGAAGTGACATTGTTTCATAATCGAACACCGCCCAGGTGAAGAGTCCACCAACCTTGCCGCGGGCATTCACCTTCTTGCCGTTCACTTCCTTAAGCGTCCAATTCATGGCAATCTCTGCACCAAGCAATGAGCCGTCGATGGTTCCGTTGGCCTGAAGAACTGCAACCACCTGCATAGCCTCATCAACCACCTGGATTACACTATGGTTAGAGCCGGAAATCTCACCGGAAACCGGGTCGAGATTGTAGTTGGTGACATTGTTCATGATGACATTCTTTCCATCAAGCAAAGGCCAATCGGATTTGATGGTTCCACCGTACGGGCCGTAGGCAAAGCTTTGCAAGGTTTCTTCGACAGTCTTGTAATGATTGCTGTTGCCTTTGTGCTCCGTCACAACGCTTCCCAGATCCTGATAGAGATTCACCGTTGCAGTGAAACTCACTGGAGCCCCGCTCTTACCAATCTTGCGTGCTTCCATCATGGTGCTTTCGGTCAATCCACGGGAGAGCACACTTTCATCCATCGACATATCACAACCAACGAATGCACCGAGCAACACGACAAGCCCAACAACAAGAAGGATTTTTTTCATACTCAATTTATGCCCCTTTTACATACAATATGAGACAATATTTGGGACATTACTGCTGTGTTTGTCAACAAAAATCGTCGCAATCGACACAAATCGAGCCAAGACAGTGCATTTGCAGTAAGAACCAGCTTTCATAAGGACGGCTGTTCGAATGCAATTTACATGACAAACGGAATTGTATACGTTATAAGTATGGAAGAGGTGCGTGATGAAATCACGTCACTTTGTACATGCCCGGAGAGAAAAGAGGTTTCTGCATGCCGATCAAACGCCAAACCAAGGCTTGGAAGCGTAATCTTTTCATGCTGCTCCTACTTGTCGTAGGAGCCTCCGTTGCCATGCCCGTATACTATATTTTCAGCCGTACACAAACAATCATAATCGAGGAAACTCAATCAAAGGCAATCAATCTTGCAGCAGCGATGTCAGCCTTTCTCTCCTACAACATCGAGAGCTATCGTCCCGTATCCGATGCAGAAATACTGGTCGAAGGCAGTGATCTCGAAAGATCGTATCTTGCATTCAACGAAGTGTTCAGGCAGGTCAAGAAGCAAAGTGATGCCACGTTCATCTACACCAGCAAGTATCTCGATGACCAAACCAGTGTCTTTGTCCTGGATGGAGAGGATCCTTCCTCTGTCCTCTTTTCTCCCTTCGGAAGCAGGGACAGCATGGATGCTTTGGAGCTTGAAACCCTGGTCCTTGGTGTGCCAACGGTAACCGGGCTTGCAGATGACAGTGTCTGGGGAACCTACTTGTCGGCCTATGCCCCGATCATCGACAACAGGGACAAAACGGTGGTAGGACTGGTGGGAGTGGACTACTCCAAGGACCATATGCTGGTACGGTATCGACGCGTGGGTTGGATATTGATTTCAAGCTTTACCTTCTTCACCCTCCTCATCACCCTGGCCTTGTATGTTCTCATTATTACCATCCAAGATCGCAGCGGAATCGATGAACTAACCAGATTGGGCACAAAACGTGCCATGATGAAAAGCCTTCGCATGGTGTTCAATGAGGCAAGGAAAAGCAACTATAATTTCGTCTTGTGCATGCTCGATGTAAACTCTTTCAAGGCCATCAACGACACCTACGGCCATCCCGTGGGTGATAGCGTACTGCGCTGCATCGGAAGGGCCTTGATTCAGGCGACAAGCAATACTAAGGCTTGTTTCCGGTATGGAGGCGATGAATTTGCCGTCATACTGCCCGAAACAACCCTGCTGCAGGCACAAGAAATGAAGAAGAACATGGAAGAAGAAATCGGTGCCATCACCATACCCGAGCTCAAGGGAATGAAGATATCGGCCAGCATCGGTATGGCGGAATGGCTTCCCGGCATTACCGTCGAGACGTTGATCGACCTAGCCGACAAGGACTTGTATGTGCAGAAGCAGAAGCAGAAGAAGGCTACGCTCTGAACACCGGCAAAAGGTTCCTGCGGGTACCGTTACAAGAGCATGCGAAGTTCTGCATCTTCAAGAGGCTTCAGCAAAACCCTCTTGATACCCGCTTTCTCACACCGTTTTTGCACTGCAGCGTCAAGTGTAGCAGAGAGGGCGATGATTTCCAGTTTCGGTTGCATCTTCAGCATAGCCAGAGCCGTTTCAATCCCATCCAAACCCGGCAGATGCAGGTCCATGAAGACGAGATCGAAACGGTGGCACTCAAGCAACTGCAATGCAGCCTCGCCACTTGCAGCAAGCGTCGCTTTGACCTGCAACTCACTCAGTTTCCTGTGTAAAAGCTCGCGGTGAATGGCAGAATCGTCAACCACCAGCACATGGGTTCTCAAGGCAGCATGCGAAGACAATTTTGCCTTCATTTCCGCTGCAAGTGTCGGGGTGGCAGCCCCATGGAGTACAAAGCCTAAAACTTCGACGCTTGGGGCATAGAGTGCAAGCGTACCACGGTTGAAGCACGTGCCGAGCAAGAGGCCGCGGGGCTTCACATCCATGGGTCCCGGCAGCACACCACCATCATCAGTATCAAGCAGGAGATACATACAGTGCGAGGACAAGGCATCAGAGGCGGTATCATAGCGAGCAATGTCCACATCCAATGCCTGCAGGCGCTCGAGCAAGGAGGCTGAGGAAGGAGATGCTTTGCCGACGTATCCATACCTGCCGCGAGGCAACCTCACAGCACTTCCATACTCCGGCAACTTGAAGGTAATCGTGCAGGTAAAGTGTGAGCCCCGACCCACCTCACTCTCAATTTCCAGCCTCCCGCCCATGGCTGACACCAGTTGCTTGACAATGCCCAAGCCCAATCCATAGCCCCCGGAAGAGGCATTCAATTCTGCAGAGAACAGCCGACTGACCATCTGTTCGGTCATACCGACGCCAGTATCGCTCACCACCATGCCTACCGTGGTTGTATCCGCACGAAGGTCCAGAAGGGATACCCGTATGGATACCTCTCCGACCTCGGTGAACTTGACAGCATTATGCAGCAAATTTATCAACACCTGCGTGAGGCGGACCGAGTCACCTGCCACCTGGTGGGGTATTACACTCTCTACTTCATAGGAAAGCTGCAAGTGCTTCTCACCGGCGAACAAGGCTACCGAGTCTACGGCTGCAGCAACCACATCCTGGATGCTGAAAGCTTCGCCTCTCAACATAGGCTGTTGATGGGAAAGCAGGGAGAAGTCGAGCAAATCCTGGATGAGATGTGTTACATGGAAACTGCTGGTCCTGATTTGCGAGACATAGGTGGACTGCCGCTTGTCCAAGGAGGTTTGCTGAAGCAGATCGGCCATCCCCGTAATCGCCGACAAGCTGTTGCGGATATCATGACTGTTTCGTGCATATAATGCATTCAAGCGAAGATTTTGCTGTTCCCTCTCTCCTGCCAGGTTCTTGGTGGCTTCCAAAGCCTGCTGCAGAGCGTGCTCCGAACGGACATGGGAGAAATAAGAGCCGAGCAGCTGGGCGAAAAACCGCAGCAGTTGGCGTACTTCGGCCGGCCATTGTTTGGCTGCAACAACCGAATCGAAACCCAGGAAACCAAGCAGTTGCCGATCTACCATGATGGGCTCAACCAAAATCGACTGGATGTGCTGGGCAATCAGCGTGGCTCGTTCGGCCTGCCAGGAATCAGGAAGGTCCTTCACCTGACAGATGTGAATCTCCTGCCCCTGTTCCAATGTCTTGATCCACTGAGGGAATGCCGTACAAGGCAGGCCTTGCAGCTGGTTCTTCTCACTGGATATGCCTGGCGCACACCATTCATAGGTATTCGACACCCCCCAATGAGCTTCGCATTGGAAAATATAGGCACGATCGGAACCGCTGGAGATTCCAAGCGTTGCAAGAATGTGCTGCAACAGCTCAGGCATCCCTGACAGCGGCCCTTTCATCAACTCATAGGAGAACTGCAACAGGATGTTGTTCAGCTCAAGGCTGTACGCCTGCGGTGGATTGGACTGCCACTCAGAGAACTGAACAAGCCAATACTCTCCCCCGTTATGAGGAAGCAAGGATGTAGAGATCCAAAACCGTTTCATCACTTGAGTATTTCGATCGCAGGCAACAAGTGCCTGACCTTCACAGACCTCATACGCGAATACAGAGCGAATATCCAAACCAAGCATCCCGTCACTGTCACAAGCAAGCAATGTACACCCAGTGTGATCGATGCTCACGATGTGGAAAGCGGAATCGAGCAGTATTGTTCCCTGAGCTGAAGAAACCTTGAGCTGTGCGGAAATGTCATCAACACCGACCAGAAAGGAGTCCTTCTCAAACGTGATACTTGCGTGAAAGTAACGAATATCTCCGGTAACCGGGGAGTGATATTGAAATTCCTGCCTGCTTTTTGTATCTCTCGCACGCTCAAGGGCACTTTGAATATGTGAAGATGTCTCCTCGCTGAAAAAGTCTGGGAATTTCCTGCCGACAACCTGGTCGAGCGGCAGGCGAAGATGGCGTTGCAGGGGATCGCCCTGTACTTGCGTGATGGCATAATCGGCATCCAAGGCAAACACCAAATCGTGTGGGACGCACGTGGTGTCGGGATAGACGATGAACAGCATATCCGTTCCATTGGAAAAAGAAGAGACTGTCACCTGAAGGTCCTGTGGTTTGACTCTATAGGTGAACGGGAGAGTCTGGTTTTTCACATTCTGGAATTGAAGACGATACAGTATTTCCTTTGGGGACAATGGTACTTCAGTCAGAAGCAAATACTGCTTTGCACAGGTATTGATGAATTTCAGTGAATAATCTGAGCCGAAACACAGCACCCCTATTTCAAGTGCTTCCATATTCATCCACTGGATATTTTCATCCCGGAGCATCATCTCTCCTCGTCAGCGTCCCATCAATCATGAGACGATACAGTGTAACATACATGAGTGATAAAATGACGAGAATTCTAATACAAAGTCACGAGAGACCAATTGTGGCCATTAGTATGAATACTCGTACCTTGTTTATAGAGATGAATCATTATTTTGTTTATATATATAATTTTACAAGAAACTTGCTTTCAGTTGAAACAAATAGCAATGTATATCTTGCTCCTCAATTGTCTTACCCTGTAAGTAAATTCCTACGATAGGACATCCACAAAACATTGACCGCTGAAATTGTATCCCTTACGTTGGTAATGGTACTACCACGTATACATTTCTGCTAGGGAAAGGATGACTTTGGAATGCTGGCATATGATTATCGAATCCAGACCAATCTGCCGTTCGATTACTATCGCATCTACTCGATACCAAACAAACCGGAATTGACCGACTACACCCGTCTGCTCTGGTATGGCTATGATGAGGAAGGCCCTACCATTTATCGACAGAATCCTCAAACCGGACAAGTGGTCAGGATTGACTACACGACCACTCCTGATAAGGACAAGTAGTCATACATCAATGCATGACTGCCAGTTTGTACAACTCAAGCACGGAATCAACACCGAGTTTCTGCATGAGTCGGCTTTTGTAGGTACTCACCGACTTGATTGAGATTTTCAACTCAAATCCAATCTCCTTCACCGTATAGCCGTGTGCCAGCAGCTTGAATACTTCGAGTTCCCGTTCACTCAAATTCTCAAGCTCCCCGATTTGCTGCTTGCCGCTCTCCTTCTTCGCAAAGAACGTATTCCCTTGCAGTATTGCGTCGATCGCCTGCTTCAGAACATCATACTCAACATTCTTGTTCAGATACCCTCTTGCCCCAAGTGCTTTTGATTCCTTGAGATAGAACACCTCCGGATACATGCTCAATATGCAAACAGGAGGATGGTCGGGGATTTTTTGTTGCAACTCCTGCAACACTTCCAGACCATTCTTCCAGGGCAATGCAATATCCAGAAAAATCAGATCGATTGCAGCCAAATTGTCATATTCAAGCGATTGCAAAAATTCGCGTCCATCACAGTATTCTGAAACTACACGGATATCGGATTCTCGTTCAAGCATGGAGATCAAACCCTTTCTGAACAGAGCGTGATCTTCCACTACGGCAATACTAATCATGCAAACCCTCCAACTGCGTGGGAAACGCTCTGTTGACAATCAGCATGACAGTACTTCCGGCTCCCACTTTACTTTCAATTTTCAACATCCCTTCCATATGCATCATACATCGTCTGGCAACATACAATCCCAATCCAGGCCCCTTCTCTCCAGCAGTGCCAACGTGTTTCACGCCCCAGGTATCGGCTTCGAATGCATGCATGGAAGCCTCATCAAACCCTATACCATCATCATTCACTGCAAACGTTACAGTCTGCCTCTGGATGATTACTTGGACAACAACACTGCCGCCCTCATACGAAAACTTAATTGCATTATCCACCACAATTCTCAAAGCGCCAACAAGAAGCGTCATATTTGCGCTGACCAGGGTGCAATCCTCGGGTTCAAAGGTAAGCTTGACGCCTTTCCTTTGTGCATAGCGCAACAACGAGGGAGGGAGTTCATGAATAATTGTATCGGAATCGATGGGAGTAACCGGATAAGAAAGCGGTACGTCTGCAAGCAGGAGCAGATGATTGATCAGCATATCGGACCGATCGACCAGCTCATCCAATTCCTCGGAAGCCTCTTCCCAAAGCATAGGGGTTTTTTGTACTCCATTCGGTTGGAACAACTGTTTCATCGCCTTCATTGCAACAAGCGGAGAGCGCAAATCGTGTGAAAGAATCTGCATGACTGTGGAACGAAACTCATTCGTCGCATGCAGTGCCCGATTGCTCTCCTTCAGTGCCTGGACGGTATTCATCCAATCCGTGATATCGCGGATCAACAGAAGCGTGAAGGTGGAAGAGTGGGGCTTGGCAGCAACTTCACGAATTTCAAACCATCGCTTGGAATCCGTGGTGCAGCAGATGCCTGCCAATTGCCTGCCCGGATTGCTCTCACTGTCTGCCTGATTGGCAAACTGTTTCAACAGGGCGATATGCTCGGCAGCCTCTATCAGGGGAACCCCGATACATTCTGCTGACAGCTCAGGCATGTACTGCTGGGTGACTGCTGTGTAATCGACAATGACCCGATTATGGTCGAGGACCAACAGGCCATCCTGCAGAGCCTCGAACACCAGCTGGTTGTCGACAGGGGCAACCTTGAACAAGGAATCACGATGGTAGAGAAAACCAAGCAGGATGAGAGAGACACACCAGGAGAAAGGAAGGATATCCACCGGCTGCCTGGTTGAGCTGAACACAGTACCGAGCCCCGCAGCCAAGGGAATCAAGTAGGCAGCGATCAATACGAGATTCTGCTTGCGATACGCTCGGTTCCCCCAGACCACCATTCTCAGGATGGCAAATATTCCAATCACCATAGCTGTGACTTGGTACAGTGTATGGAGGTGGTAGAGCTCATGTACCAAGGGGTCCATGCCTATAAAAAACTGCAACACCGAACCATCGTATCCTGGATGAAAGGGAAAGGAGAAGTGCAGTATTGTAAACAGAATCGATAAACTGAGAGTAAACCCATTCATGAATCGTTTCGCACCGATTTTCGTGCGGTAGTACGTCAGAAGAAAATTGAGATTTGCAAAGGGGACGAAACAGAGGCTCATAAATTGTACTTGATTGAGAACGGTGATTGCATTCTGCCTGTCTACTACATACAGCAGTGAGGCTGTAATCGTATAGACACCCAGGAGCCCGAGCAAAAGAACAAGTTCATTCACCCCATGATAGGCTCGCCTCCGAAGCAATACAATTACTATTCCAAGTTGCAGGAAAGCTATACCGGCCGTTGCGGCTGCAACTACGGTGGTCTGAGTCATAACCAATCCTTTATCTCAATCAAGCAACTTTCTCTTTACCTGTCGGAAAAGTTCCTTAATGAGTATTAGGGTACCCTCGCAGGAAAGTGAAGCCTAGTAAACAGCCTACAATTTTTTGTCAGAATTTTCTTACAGGTTCATTTTAAATTGTACACTATGTCATTATACTAAAAGAAGTATAGCAAACCTATTCCAGATGCCTTTCTTATATATTTCAAGAACAATCATCAGTACTCTTTGCATCCTTTGAAAACTTATGTCATAGTACGTAGAGAGAAGCAAAGGCGGCAATCCATTACTAGACATACAATGGGAGCAAAGAAATTGAAGAGCAAGAAGCCTCTTTCAATCAAGCAAACGGTGTTTCTGATCTTCCTTGGGGTTATGGTACTCACCCTCGTGGGAATCGGGACGATGGTCTACACGCGGTGGACTGCGTCCGCAATGAAAACCACAGATGACATATCCAACACCATCGGCTTGTCATTGCAGAATCAGCTTGGCTCCTTCATGTCCATCCCATGGCAGATAAACGAAACCAGCCACACGATTATCGAACAGCAAGTCATCGATATGGGCAGCGATGTCCAACGCGATCGGTTTTTCGTCTCGGTGCTTTCATCGTTCGCTCCCTATGTATACAGCTTCAGCTACGGAAGCAGCGAAGGCCATTACTTTGGGGCACGAAGAAATGCGCAAGACAGCGTGGAGATCATGCGTAACGACGAGCAGACAGGGGGACGATCCTGGTACTATTCGGTTACCCCCGACCTGCGCATCGCTCAGAAAATATTTGACGCAGGGACTTTCGATCCCAGAACCCGGCCTTGGTATAAAACCGTCGAACAATCAGGAGCAGCCTCCTTCTCCCCGGTATATAAACACTTTGTCATGGATGACATGTCCATTTCGGCTGCCTGGCCCATCTACAACCAGGACAACGTCCTTCAAGGTGTTCTGGGGACTCATGTCCTGCTGACGCACATCGGCGAGTACCTCGCCCGTGCAGTGAGTCCCATTGGTGGACAGGCTGTGGTTATAGAACGAAAAACAGGATTGTTGGTGGCAAACTCCCTGGGTATGAAAAACTTCTCTTCAGCTGCAGACGGAACATTCCAGAGGCTCCATATCTCCGCACTACCAAACAAGGCCTTCGCGCAGGCCTTCGAGGCCGGCCAAGGCTCCACTTTCCAAGGGTACCAAGTGAGCATGCTACCCTTGACGCTCCCAGGTGTGGATTGGTTGGTTCTCTGTGCCATACCGAACGACATTCTGTTCTCCGAGGTGAGAAACACTATCATCATCACCATCTTTTTAGCCCTGCTCGCGATGCTGGCCGGGCTGTTCCTCTATAATATTGTTGCAGGATACCTGATGCATCCACTCGATCAGTTGCTGGAGGTCTCAAAGGCTCTTTCCGAAGGGGATCTCAGCCGTCGCACCCACCTGTCCAGAGAGGATGAGATCGGCAGCATATCCTCCAGCATGAACAACGTAGCCGATACCATGCAGAACCTGATCAACACCCTTGAATCTCAGGTGAAAGAGCGCACGGAGGCTCTGCATGAAAACAAGGAGCAACTTGAGCTGCTGCTCAACTCCACCGCCGAGGGCATCTACGGTATCGACCTGGAGGGAATCTGCACCTTCTGCAATCAAAGCGCTGTTACCATTCTGGGGTATGAGAGCCAAGAACACATTGTAGGAAAACAGGCCCACGCTCTTATCCATCACAGTCATCGCGGAGGCAAGCCGCGCCCAATCTCAGAATGCAAAATCTTCCAAGCGATCCATGAAGGCAGAGGCATTGCGGCTGAGGATGAGGTTTTCTGGAGAGCAGACGGCACTTCCTTTGTCGTTTCTTACCACGCCTACCCCCAGATCCGTTCGGGCAACGTGGTAGGAGGTGTAGTTTCCTTTATGGACATCACCCAGCGCAGGCAGAAAGAGGATCAGATAGCTTTCCTTGGAAGCCACGATCCCTTGACCGGCCTGTTCAATAGACGGCATTTCGAAGAGCAATTCCGCCTTTTGAACAAGGATGAATATTTACCGCTTTCGCTGATCTTCGCCGATCTTAACGGACTCAAACTGACAAACGACATCTTCGGACATAAGGAAGGTGATCGCCTGCTTTGCCAAGCGGCTGAAATCCTCAAGCAGGCCTGCAGAGGCGGCGATGTGGTTGCACGCATCGGAGGGGATGAGTTCATCCTTCTCTTACCCAATACCAATGCCGAGCAGACTCGGCAGGCCATCTATCAAATACGGCAGAGCATTGCAAAAACGCCATTTGAGACCATCAAATGCAGTATATCACTTGGGTTTGATACTAAAACAACACCTGAGGTGACACTTGAGGAGCTCATGGCGAATGCCGAGAATGCCATGTACAAGGACAAGATTTCCAACCGCAAGCACGTCCAGCATACTATGCTCGCAAACCTGCAGGAGAAGCTCTTTACACGAAATCCAAAGGAGAAGGAACATTCCAAGGCAGTCGGCCGCTTGAGCTCGCGCCTGGGCTCGGCCCTGCGCCTGACGGAAGCTGAAATCGTCACCTTGGAGAAAGCCGCACTTGTGCATGACATAGGGAAAATCTCTGTAAGCGAAGAGCTGTTCGCAAAAAAAGTATTGACCGATCATGAATATGCCACGATGCAGCAACATGCTGTCGTCGGCTATCGTATCCTGAACCTGTTTGAGGATACCTTGGTCCTCGCTGAAGTTGTCTACAGCCACCATGAACGATGGGACGGCAAGGGCTATCCCCGCGGTCTTCAGGGGAACAGGATACCCCTGCTTGCCCGTATTATCGCCATTGCCGAGGTCTACGACCGAGTTCTTACCGATGCAGAGGGGGATGAGCACCAGCGAACACAGAAGGCTCGCACAGTCATCCATGAAGGAGCAGGAACCCAGTTCGACCCGGACCTTGCATCCCTGTTCCTCGCTCTTCTGGAACAAGAGCAATCGAATAGTCATAATCTATAGAAATTAGTATCCAGAGGTGTTGACAGAGAATGAGCTTGGTTGTATATTGAACAGTGTTCAATATTCTAACACTGTTCAATAAGGAGCAACCATGTCTACACGAAGGGAACGCGACGCCTTGCGGATGAAGGACGATATTCTCGATGCTGCACGACAACTGGCAGAGAAAGAGGGCTTCGAAGCAATTTCCATACGGAAGATCGCCCAAAAAATCGACTATACCCCCTCGCTGATCTACCACTACTTTGCCAGCAAGGAGGAGATTGTCTCCGTCCTCCTGCAACAAGGCTATGCAAAGCTTGCCGCAGCTCTTGGAGCAGCTGGCAACCAGGCACAAGACCCCAAGCGCAAGCTGATGGCGATGACCCGAACCTTCCTGCAGACAGCGCTCGAAATACCTCAGGAATTTACCATTGTTCACACCGATGGCTCACCCTCGGTGGTGGAACACACCTCCTACCTCTTCAAGGGAGCAGCCGAAAAACGCATTGCCATACGCATCCTTGCCCAATGCATTCAAAGCATGCATCAAGACAAGGATGTGAACTTCTCCCTGATTGAATTATCAGCCCAGTCCATAGCTGCTGCAACCATGGGTCTCGCCTTGAAACTCATCGTGGAAAAAGACCTTGACGAGACGCAGAGGGAAACGATCATCACCTACTTCAGTGAAGTAGTCGTAGTGCGCATGGCCGGAATGGAGGATTAACACATGAATAAACTACTTGCTCTTGCTCTGATGCTTGGCATCACCCTCTTGGGCTCCTGCAGCCTGTTCTCGCTCACCAGAGGGCTTGATGAGATGATGAGCCTTGAAATTGGGGAAGTCGATCTCGCAGTCGTACCGGACGGCCCCTACCGGGGATCGTTCGCCTTTGAACGATGGAGCAATACCGTGGAGGTGACGGTACAGAACCATGTAATCACGGCAATTCGCATAATCAAGGACATGAAGTTTGCAAAGGACGAGGTCTCCAGTGCCGTGTTTGAACGCGTTCGGACCCAGCAAAGCGTACAGGTCGATGCCGTATCCGGCTCAACAGTTACTTCGAAAGCCTATCTTAAGTCCATCGAATTGGCATTACAGCCATAACAATCTTTTTACAAGGAGGATTCACTACCATGGAATTCACACAGTACGACCACCAGCGGTACCGGCAGCAGCTTACGCAAGGCGTGCAGTTCAGCCCGGCATGCAGACACGAGGGACTCGACACCCTTTATATTGCACACTGCATGCGAGATCCGAACAAAGGAGGGTCCCTGATACTTTTAATCAGTGGGCTCTATCGCCGGCTTCAGCATGCCTACGCTGCCAACAGGCTGCAAAGGCTTGAGTGCAAAGTCCGCTTTTTTCAGCACAAGCTCTATGGGACCTTGTAGAAACAGTTGACAGGGAATAGGAAAAGGTGTATATCTAACGTACGTTAGGTAAGGAACGAAGTATGACCGACCAGGATTTGAAGCAGACCATCAAGCGAATCGCAGTAGAGCACTTCAACCGAAGCGGCTACCATGGAACGACCATTCGGACCATAGCCAGCGAAGCCGGCTGTTCACTGCCCATGGTCTACTACTACTATAAAAGCAAGAAAGAGTTGTTCCATGAGATCATCAAGGAAGACTACTTTGGCATCCTCAAGAGGGAGTCGGAGAGACTTGACAGCAGTTCCATGCTCGACTTCTATACCAATTTCATCCTCAATGTCATGCACCTGAATTCGTATGAGAAGAAAATCTACCGCCTGGGAATCAAGGTGTACCTCTCCTTCGATGGCGATGACGAGCTTCTGTCTCTCATGGAAGCCTGGGAGGCTTCAATCATTCCACGTCACAGTGCGATCCTGCTCCCCCACTTCAAGGGCAGAGCCGATGCACAAGTCAGGATCCGGACGTTGATGCACCTCATGGAAAATCTGATCGAGGGCATCGTGGTGAAGAGCAAGGTCATGAGCGAGGAAGAGATCCGCCAAGAGATTTCCATTGTATTGGGAGGAGAGTAAAAAAATTTGCTTAAAATACCTAACGAACGTTAGTGTAAATAAAGGAGCTACGTATGGAATCAGAACAGAAATTGGCAATCTTGCAGAATGTCTATGCAGCGGCAATTGCAGAGACCGTGAACACGTACCAGGGACTCGGCGCCCTTACAGCCATTGAAAAGCGAAAACAGGAGAGGCAGGGGCAAACAGCACCCTACCTGCTTGCACAGCTTGGCATTTCCACAGTCGAGGGTGTTTTCTCAAGTTTATCCAACATTTTCGGTTGTGCAGACTGGAAGGTGGAGCATGATGGTTCGGGTTATAACGCTGTAGCCACAACCTGCAAGCTCTGCGCTCTCTCGAAGAAAATGGGAGGGGCCTCCCCCTGCAAGGGATGGTGCCTCGATCCCATGATTGCGATGATCAAGGCCTTGGAGAGCAAGGCGACCGTGGACGTCGAACAGACGCTCATGAATGGTTCTTCCTGCTGCCTCACGGTTAAGCTGGGATAGCACTATGATCAAGGACCTGCAACTCAGTTCGTATTGCCGGTGTGAAGGACTTGACGCAGAGTATGTACGGTATAGGCTTCACTGCATTCAACAGAAAGCGTACAGGAAATACGTGCGTGCAATGTTCCGTTTCTTCATAGCCTTCCTTTGATCACCGGACCTCTTGTACATCGACTTTGTCCTCAGCCTTGCTTCTTTTTCCGCGGACGCTTGACCGGGACGGGAATCAGGGGCTCAAGAATCTGGATGACCTCTTCAAGCAGCTCCCGGTCCTCAGCATCTACAATGTAATGCTCTTTTGCGCCTTGATACGGAAAACCTTTCTCCGCTTCTGCAAGGACGTCCTTCAAGTTCTCCAGCTGTTTTGCATAAACGGTGTTGTCGCATACCAAAAAGAGCGGCTTGCGGTGAATGTAGACCATGTACGAGCCGAACATTTTCTTGTAGACCGGCTGCCAACTTTCATCGATCTGGTTTACGACAAATTCTATGAAATCCACGGTGGTTCCCATTTCTTACTCCTTGGGGATGTTTTTATAGAGATGGATGTAATCAGCAAGTTCATTGAAACCCTGCTTGCGATAGAATTCGTAGGAGGGAGCGGTACGATTGGTAGAGAGCAATATCGACTCGATGCCCTGCTGCAGAAGCAAAGGCTCCATACGAACAAGGAAGTCCGCTCCCAATCCTTTTGCCTGCTCACACTTCTTGATGCAGAACTCTTGGATATGATACTCGGTGCCTGAGTACCAATGAAGCACCCTGCCAAGGCTGAGCCCTATCAAGACACCCTGCTTGTACAATCCAAAACACAACGAGCCGCTCGGTTCCAACAAATCAAGCAGGTAGCGGCGCAGCCGGGTAGTGTCGCTCCAGTCGTCATTCCAAGGCGGTTGCGTGAAAACCTCATGAAAAAGGGGTTGTACTGCATCCACATCCCTGCTTCCAAGTTGAGCAACAACACGTTCATCCATGGCGGAACTCTCCTATAAAAACCCTACTGCTTTATGCATTGGTTGTACAGAACCGGCAAGCCTCTTGGTTGACAATTAGGCACTTGTACCGTACATGTGTGAATTGAGGAGACATACGTATATGAAACAGAGAATCCTGCTGCTTATACTACTCTTGTGTACATCAACGCTGGTTGCCGAGATAGCACCCCATGAATACCGTAACATGCAGTTGGGCTCTCCCGAACACCTACAGCTCAAGGTACTCTCGGTATCCAAATCCTACAACCTCTTTTCGGGCAATACCAAGGTCAAGGCCAACGCCGAGGTGCTTCTGGTTACGAGAAGCAACAGCAATCTAGCTGTCGGAGACAGGATTACGATCAAGTACACACATAACAAAACGAGGAAGCACTGGGCGGGCCCGAGGCCCATCCCGATACTTAGGAAAAAGGCGGAGACCGATGCCTTCCTTGCTTTTGATGCGGAGCAGAATTGCTATGTTCCTTCTGCCAGGGGGGCATCGTTCGAACCGTTGATCAGAGAGTATTGAGAACCCTACAGCCTGTCTGAATCGACGAGTCTCTTGTGCTCCAGGATGTACAGCGGCTTCATGTTCTGATAGGCCCCGATCCGTACGAACTTGAAGGTTGTCGCCACTCCCATGAAGAGATTGAACAGCTGGTTCTTCAGGTTCTTCTGCGGGAAGTCATAGAGCTTGCGCTTTTTATAGAAACGGTGGTCGTCCCTCACCACCCCCCGCATGCCGTAGATGAGGTCACGGAAGATTTTCATGCCGCCGACACCCAGAAAGTTCACTCCTTTCTGGTACTTGGCCCGACACGCTCGGTCCAGACGCACGGCAAGCTGCTCGATCAAAGCCTGCAGATGGGCCGAGTCAGGGCATTCATCGCTGATGACGCCCATCGAGTTCTCTTTTCCGACCCGGTCCTTGCCTTCCAGAAACTCTCTCACGTTGGAAAGCTGACCCAGCGGCCCGGCGACCAGATAGCAGGTGTGCTTGCCCATCATGCTGGTTCGATGTCCGTTGGAGAACGTCCTGTCCAGAAACAACTTCCAAATTGGTTTCAGATAACGCCCTTCGATGTTCATCGCATGAACAAGTACGTCGCAGGTGTTCACCAAGTTCTGGTAAAAGTCCTGAAAACCGTCCTTGCGGTCGCACGGACCGACCAGCTCACACCGCAGGCATCCTTGGCATGCTCCCTCGTAGGGAAAGTCATTGATGTCCACAACCTCCACCTCATTGGGATAGGCGGCAAGAAAGACCTTGATCATTGCAGAGAGATTGCCATCCGTGTTCTGCTCATCAGTAAGCAGTACGGTACGTATACCTCTTTTCTTTGCTGCCGAGGCTTCTCCCAATGTGGGTTTGAAGACGGGAGAACTCACGTCTTTCAGCACATTGCTGCGGCGGACCATCACAGTACGATTGAGCGTAGCCTGGTGAAACTCCTGCATGAAAAACCGCATGCTACTACGGAACTCAGCCTTGAGCAGGTCGATGTTGTCCACACTGAAACCTTCCATGAAATGCATGCCCAAGTCTTCACAGGTACCATAGAGCCATTGCTCGGCAAGGTTGTCAAAATAGTGGAAGCAGCTCATTACGCTGGTGGCGTACTTGTCTTTGAATACAGAATTCCTGCCTGCCTGCCTGACCAGGTCGAAGAAGCGGATCAGCTGCCAGGGAACCAGCATGGTGTATACCGGCGTAGCCCAGATGACGGCCTTGCATTGCTCGAGCAACGCAAGGCTTCCATCAAACCAAGCCTTGTCATACTCCATATCGGTAAGCTGCTCACCCACATGGATGATGGACCAGTCGATATTCGGCTCACGCGTAACCAAATACCTTGCATATTGCAGTGTAAGACTGTACTCGCCCTTCGGACTTGCATTGACAATAACCACCTTGGTCGCTTCACCCATACCCTTCTCTCCCATTGCTTTGGACGACTGTATGGATACAGGGTACGGGTGCGGTTTTTCCAAGTCAAGAAAAATTACCACGACCAGGTCAGATGCACAACATCGATTCGGGGGAGAGTATCCTCGTAAGGTCCTCTTCACTCAGGTACCCTTCCTCAAGCACTATCCTATAGACCGATCCCTCGGTTTTCTGAGCCTTCTTTGCAATCTCCGAGCAAAGCTCATACCCTAAAACCGGAACCAAGGCCGTGACCAGGCCGATACTGTTCTCCACCATCTCCCGGCAGCGCTCCTTGTTTGCCGTGATGCCGGTAATGCAGCGGTTGGTCAAAATGTGCAATACATTGGTGAGATTGTTGATCGAGGTAAAAAGCTTGAATGCTATCAACGGCTCCATTACATTCAGCTCCAGCTGGCCGGCTTCGGCCGCCAGGGTGATGGCAAGGTCGTTGCCTATGACATCGAAAGCAACCTGGTTGACCACTTCAGGAATAACGGGATTCACCTTGCCGGGCATAATGGAGGAGCCGGGCTGCATGGGAGGCAGGTTGATTTCGTTGATCCCAGCCCGTGGCCCCGAGGAAAGAAGCCGAAGATCGTTGCAAATCTTCGAGACCTTTGCAGCAATTCGCTTCAGAACACCACTGAGTTCGATGAACCCACCGGAGTCCTGGGTGGCTTTGATCAGGTTCCTTGAAGGAACCAACGGCAATCCGGTCAGAAGTGCCAAATGCCGCGTGACAACCTCAGCATACCCTTTAGGAGCATTCAAGCCGGTTCCAATGGCAGTGGCTCCCATGTTGATTTCATACAACAGAGTCTGGGCGATGCGCATCCGCTCGATGTCCTCGCCTACACTCTCCGCCCAGGCGATGAACTCCTGACCCAAGGTCATAGGAATGGCATCCTGAAGCTGGGTTCTCCCCATCTTCAGCACATCGTGAAACTCCCTGCCTTTTTCTTCAAGGGACTGCTTGAAGCTTTCAAGCTCGTCAAGCAGAGCGTTGAGCATCCAGGCAGCTGCCAGGCGAATGGATGTAGGATAGACATCGTTGGTCGACTGGGAAAGATTGACGTGGTTGTTGGGATGGACAATCTTATACTCACCGCGTTTCTTGCCCATGATTTCCAGAGCCCTGTTTGCGATAACCTCATTCGCATTCATGTTGGTGGAGGTTCCAGCTCCCCCTTGGATGGCATCGACAGGGAATTGGTCGTGAAGTTTGCCTCCGATAATCTCATCGCACGCCTCTATAATGGCTTTAGCTACCGCAGGATCAAGAATCTGATACTCCAGATTCGCCAAGGCAGTCGCTTTCTTGATGTAGCCCAAGGCTTGGATGAAAAAAGGGAATTGGGAAATCGGGATGTTGGACACCACGAAATTCTCCATCGCCCGAACCGTCTGAACCCCGTAATAGGCATCAGAAGGAACCATTTTATCACCCAGCAAGTCGTGCTCAACCCTCCATGCATCCATACCGATACATCTCCTTTCCACCAGAGCCCGTGCATGAACAAGCCGCATCATCGAAGACGCTGCGTAAGGCAGTCATTCCATTCCTGTTCTCTTATTCACCCCGTTTCCCTGATTGCTGTTATAGTACTTGTATCATCGCATGCAATGACGGTGGATTCAACCTTGATTTCAATCAATCAAGGCCTCTGACAATGACTGTCAAAGGCCTTGGTACCTGTTTGCATTCCTCTACTGGTCAACTGGTCAGGCTTTTGCCTTTTTCATGCTCGAAACAAGAGAAAACACGATGGTGAAGGCCGCCAACAGGAGAAAGACCAAGGAAATCGGGCGGGTGTAGAAGACAGTCAGGCTGTTCTTGCTCATCAGAAGCGCCCTGTTAAGGTTCTCTTCGGCTATGGGTCCAAGAATCACCCCCAGCACCAAGGGAGCTCCAGGATAGCCGTATTTCTTCATGAAGTAGCCAATCACTCCAAAACAAACCGCTACATAGACATCGTAGAGCTGATTTCCCAATGAATAGGAACCAACCACACAAAGAATGATGATGATCGGCATCAGTATGTTTGTAGGAATCTTGAGGATTTTCGGAGAGTACTTGGCACTGAGCAGACCGGCTGCAAGCATCACAAACTGAATGGCAAACATACCGGCAAAAATGGTGTAGACCAAGTCGATGCTTTCAACAAACAACAGAGGGCCGGGGCGGACACCGATGAGAATCAGGGAGCCGAGCATTACCGAGGTCACTACGTCGCCAGGAACACCTAGGCACAGCATGGGGATCAAGGCCCCTCCGGTGGTGGCGTTGTTGGCGGCTTCCGGTGCAGCAACACCCTCATACGATCCCTTGCCGAATTTGTCCGGGCGTTTGGATAGTTTCTGGGCCACATTGTAAGCAATGAAACTGGCAATGGACCCTCCGGTTCCTGGAATAATGCCGACAAAGACACCAATGACCGATCCTACAATGGCAGCAATGAGGAAGCCCTTGATATCAAACCACTTCGGCAACATGTTCGTAATGACCTGCGCATTGGCGGTACTTTTTCCATGCTTGTTGGCAACCTGGGAAAAGACCTCGGAGAGAGCAAATACTCCAATTAAAACCGGTAGTAAATTGAAGCCCCTCATCAACCGGGGGATGCCGAACGTGAAACGGTCGGTGCCGGCAATGGCATCGATGCCGACAGTGGAAATGAGCAAGCCCAGGCATCCGGCCAGAAGCCCTTTCCCAACATTCTTCCCTGAGGAACTTGCCATAATGGACAAACCGAATATGGCAAGGGAGAAATAGTCGGCTGCGTGGAAATTGAGGGCAATCTTGGCTAGCTGGGGTGCAATGAGAAACAAGCAGATGGAGGAAAACAATCCACCGATGAATGACGCAATGGTCGAAATTCCCAAGGCCCTTCCTGCCTGCCCCTGCTCACATAGAGGATATCCATCCAACACTGTTGCGGCAGCTGAGGGAGTCCCCGGTGTTTTTAGAAGAATGGCCGAGATGGACCCCCCATACATGGAACCGCAGAAAAGTCCGCAGAGCATGACCAGGGCGGTATCGGCCGGGAGCCGATAGACCAAAGGAAGCAGCAAGATGATTCCCATCGAGCCCGAGAGACCGGGAAGAGCACCGATCACAATGCCAACAACCACTCCAAACACCATGAAGAAGAATGTAAGAGGCTGAAGAATGGCAGAAAAACCGCTTAATACATAGGTAAACATAGACTTCTCCTCCTCATTAAAACAACGAAAATCTTGGTAATAAAACCTGGAATGCATACATGAACAGGAAGTAGATCACCACAGAAACAGTAATGCTGATCACGATGGCTTTCCTTCTATTCGAGTACCCGAACATCCAAAACAGAAACAGTAAAAAGAAAGGAGAGAGGAGAAGAAAACCCATAAATTTCATCATAAAAACATAGGCAAAGGTACCGGAAACGAGTAGAAAGACTTTTTTTGCCCGTTGTGCATCGAAAGCTTCACGGGTTTGGGCCGAAGAATTATTTGCAAGCAGCGCTTTGACCGCCTGTATCAGCCCCAAGGAGATGATGATAATTGCAACAAACGCAGGGTAATCACCAGGACCGATGCCCATTTTTGCCTGTGGAAGCTTCTTTGATTGAACAAATACAAATATGCCGAAGAGAATGGCACCCAACCCAACCCAGAAATCCGATGTGATGTTCTTTTTCATCTTTGACTCCGCATTACAAAAAGGGAGGGCCATCGATCGAGTGCGACGACCCCCCACCCAGAACAAACCTAGTAACGGTCACCCAAGCCTTTTGCCTTCACAAGTGCTTCATAGCGGGAATCCTCGGCAAGGAGGAACCGGCCGAAATCAGCAGCATTGAGGTACTCAGGGCTTACGCTCATGGCTTTCATCTTCTCAACAAAGATAGGATCTTCAATGCACTGCTTGAAGATGTCATGCAGTCTCTGTATTACGGCATCGGGGGTACCCGGAGGACATACCACGCCTCTCCACTGGGGAAGGACAAGATCAAGGCCCTGCTCTTTGGCAGTAGGAACATCGGGGAAGGAAGGATAGCGCTCTTCAGAGAAGACAGCGAGCATCTTCAGCTGGCCTGCTTCAATATTAGAGACGCCTTCAGGAGCATTGTTCATAGCAGAATCAACCTGCTTACCCAACAAACCGATGATGGAGGGACCGCCGCCGCTGAACGGGATATGGGTGAATTCAGCTGAGATTGCATCTTCGAACAAAATTGCAGCCATGTGGTTTCCACCGGCAGTCCCTGCGTTACCGATGGAGAGCACTCCAGGGTTGGCTTTTGCGTCGGCGATGAAGTCCTGCAACGTATTCCACTTTGCATCGGCGTTCACCAGCAGGTAGTTGTAGGAGCTGACGACCTGCAAAACCGGCACGAATGAATTGACGGTAATGGGAGTCTTGCTGAGCTGGGTCTTCGTCATCGAAGCATTATTCCAGTGCATGACACTATAGCCATCGGGTTTTGCATCCAAGAATTCAATGGCTCCGGTAACACCTGAAGCTCCCGGAACGTTCTTGATCACCAAATTCTGGCCATTGGCATACTTGGGGAATACTTCAGCAAGAACCCTGAAAACAACGTCTCCACCACCGCCGGCACTCCAGCCCACCACAGCTTCGACCGGCTTGGTCGGGAAGGTCGACATATCGGCGGACATCGCCGAGGCCTCTTTGTTTCCTTGAGCAAACAGCATGCTGCAGGAAAGAACGATTGCAAATGCAACGAATACGACTTTTTTCATATACTCTCCTATTATCCCTTTTTCAGGGTTGTTGACAACGGTAACCTGATCGAATGCCCTGATAGGGCGCTTTGATACATCGCTTGAATGATCTCAACGGATTTCCTTGCTTCCTCACCTGTAACCAGAGGGTCTCGATCCTGTTCAATGGCATCGATGAAGTCCCTGAACTGTGCCACATGGCCTTGGATCCCGATGGATGTGGGATTGGAGGCCCCGCCTCCTGTGGAGGATCCGGCACCAAATCCGGTTCGAATCGCATCATCACCTTCCTTCTCCTCAGAAAAGGACCAATGGATGAGATTCTCCTCTTCCAAAATAGCGCTGCCCTTGGTGCCGCAAATCTCAATGCGTTTGAGAAAACCGGGGTAAACACCCGTGCTGCTCTCAATCACTGCAAAACCACCGGTCTTCAGACGCAGCATTGCCACAGCAGTATCCTCAACCTCAATCCGCTCGTGGGCAAGTGTTCCCACATGCGCTGTCACTTCCTCGATACCGCCGACAAACCACTGCAAGAGATCAACGGCGTGAATCGATTGATTCATCACTGCCCCGCCACCGTCGAGCTTCCATGTCCCCCTCCAGGCAACCGAATCGTAGTACTCCTGGCTGCGAAACCACTTTACCTGGGCGTTTGCCAGCAGGATGGTGCCGAATCGGTTCTCGTCAAGCGCCTGTTTCATAAGAATTGCACCCTTATGAAATCTCGACTGGAAAATTCCTGCAAGCTTTACATTATGCTTGTGTGCCGCTTCGATGATTTCATCACACTTCTCAATGGTGACTTCAAGCGGCTTCTCTACTATTACATGTTTTTTAGCCTTCGTGGCAGCAACCGCTCCCTGCATATGAAGACCGGAAGGTGTGGTAATGGTGACAATGTCAATCGCCGGGTCGGCGAGAAATGCATCCAAATCACTATACCCGACGGCGCCATACTTGGAGCAAAAGGATTCTGCTTTGCCGGGAACCACATCAAATCCAGCAACAAACTTACCTTGTGCAAGTTCTTGGATGGCTCTGACATGAAAGTCAGCAATAGTCCCTAATCCAATTATCCCGAATCCGTAATTCTTCTTCAAAGCAAACCTCCGAATGACTTGTATGTATCCTAAAAGCGAATTGCTATTTTGTCAATTTAAATTACAAAATAATTTATTATATGCCCATTACTATAACGTAGTAAGTCGATAAATACTTTTATTTAACTATAATTACTATATTTATAACATTCTCATAATTGTTTTTTTATTTTACAAATTACTTGTCAAATAGTTCTTTGCATGCTAGATTCCTTACCAAGAACGACCGAACTGGAGGACGTATGACTTTACATGAAGAGTTTGCTGTCAAGCTGAAACGACTCAGAACACTCATGCAAACAAAGAACCTGGATGCACTCTATTTGAAACGGCAGGATGACTTTGCTTGGTTGTCATGTGGCGGCAGAAATTATGTAGGCCTCTCGGATATGGGCAACTGCGGTCTGCTTGTTACAACCGATGCCCATCATGCAATAACCAGCACTGTCGAAAGCCAACGGATGATGGATGAGGAAAATCTCGCCGAACTTGGCTTTACCATGCATGCAGGCATCTGGCACGATGAATCCTTTGAAGCAGCAAAACTTCTCGAGCTTGTACCGTCAGGGGGCATCGGATTTGACCACTCACACAAGATCGGCCCCAATCTCGCAGAGGAGATCAAGCCCTTGCGGTTCTCGCTCACCGAGAGTGAAGTTCAGAAATTCAGGATGGTCGGTCAGCTTGCTTCACTGGTAATCGAAGAAACTGCAAGCTCGATCAGGGTTGGGGAAAGCGAATACGCCATCCTCTCACGTGCCGCCCAAAAAGCCAGGGAACTTGGCTTGGAGGTGGTCTCACTCATGTGTGCCGCCGACCAGAGAATCTCACAGTACCGCCACCCATTGCCCACTGCCGCACAAGTAAAAGAGCGGGTGCAAATCGGGGGGAACCTCCGAAAATGGGGCCTTACCGTATGTCTGACCCGTTATGTCAACTTTACTCCGGTCACGGCGGAACTTGAGCGGCAGATGCGCATGAACCAAGAGATTGATTGCATCCTCATGCAGGAAACCAAGGTTGGCAGGGAATTGAAAGAGGTCCTTGCGTGCGGTGAAAAAGCCTACAAGGAGCGGGGGTACGGATACGAAATCGACAATCACCACCAGGGCGGGCCCATCGGCTATGCCGGACGTGACTATCGTGTCGATTTCTCAAACACCCATGTGGTGGAGGTAAACCAAGGATTTTGTTGGAACCCCTCGATCACCGGCACAAAAAGCGAGGACACGATTCTCGTCACTCAATCCGGCTTTGAGTTCATTACAAAACCCGTAGTATTTCCAGTCTGTGAGATCAAAGTCGGCGATACATCCTTTTCGAGGGCTGACATTCTCCAAAAGTTGATGTAACGTATTCAGATGAGGAACGAACAGGATGCCTGTGAACGATCTTGAATTAAAAACGTTCAAAGCCATAGTTGAATGCATTGAGGAGGGGTCTGAAAAACCCTCCCGTGCAGCTATAGCCAAAGAGCTCGGGTTAAGCAGGACCACGGCATCCAATTACGTAAACAAGCTCATCAGTGCAGAGATACTTGAGGAATTGGATTCAGAATCCCAAGGAAGAGGGAGGCCGGGCAAACCCCTGACCTTGTCGACTTCCAAGCGCTATGCCATCGGAGCCTTCTTCGATGAGCATGATTGGTACCTGAGTATCGTCAATCTGCAAGGACAACCCGTTGAAAACCTGCACTATCCCATAGAGCGGATGACCATTGACAGCTTCATCCAAGTCCTCATCGGGGGAATCAAGCACATCCAGAAGAAATACGGGGCCCAATTGCTTCCCGCCGTCGGGATAGGAAGCCCCGGTGTCATCGACAGGAAAACCGGCACCATCATCAAGGCGGTCGACCTCGGCTGGAGAGACATCCCCCTGGGGCGTATCGTACAGAATCAGACGGGCTTTTCCTGCTATATCCTCAACCGCTACCGAGCTACCGGCCTTGGCGAAGCACAGCACGGGCAAGGCCAGGGCGTAAAAGACTTTATCTTCATCGGCATCGGGACAGGAATGGGCTCGGCGATTTTCATCGATGGGAAACTGATGTTCACCACCAATATTCACACCGGCGGAATAGGTCACATCATTGTTGACCCTCACGGGCCGTACTGCAGCTGCGGGAGAAAAGGGTGTGCACTCCCCCTTGCATCCACCGATGCCCTGATTACAAACGTACTCAACAGCCTCGCCGACAAAACCCTGCTCACTCAGACCACGCTGGCCTTGCAATATGCCACGGAAAAAACATTGACGCTCGCCCAAATCATGCAGGCAGCACAAGACGGGGATGTATTTGCGCAGCAGGCAGTACAAACTGTCGCCGATCCAATGTGCCAGATCATCGGTCATCTGATCACCATCATCAATCCCAAGAAAATTGTGTTGGGTGGGCCGATGGCGACCTCCGGCAACTATTACGTGGACTACATCGAAAAGAAAGTCGTCAACGACTATTTAACACCGGAAATTCCCATTGTCCAGGGAAGCATGGACGTATACACCGGGGCAAGGGGTGCCGCTTCGTTGGTAACCAAACGCGTGGTGGAGCTTACGTTTCATACTCCCGATACGTGGTATCTGGAGCAGTAGGTCTCATTCCTCCTGCTTAAACTCAAACAAGTCCCCCGGCTGACAGCAAAGCACCTCGCATATTGCCTCCATGGTACTCAGCCTGACTGCGCTCACCTTCCCTGTCTTAAGGTTGGAGAGGTTCGCTATCGTAATTCCCACCTTCTCGGATAATTCAGTTAGTGACATCTTGCGGTCTGCAAGCACACGGTCAAGTCGAATGATGATTGCCATACGCTTGCCTAGACCGTTTGCTCGTATTCACGCTGCAAGGCAAATGCGTAGCTGAACACCCGGGCGAGCACGAGCAGAATAAGTGCATAGACAGCCTCATTGGGAAGCAGCTGAAAGCGGAAGCCAAGCAAGCCTGAAAGTTCTCCCAGATCCTGGGTAAAGACAAGGACCAACAGCAACTGCTTTGCATAGGCAAGGGCCAGCAGAATATAGCCCATGTTGGTTATCTTGATGGGAAGCGTTTGGGTGAAGCCCTTGGACCGGCTAAGTGTGTGGAGAATCGAGCGCAGCAGGTACAAAAACAACAAGCCAAGCACAAGGGTTGCCAACAGAAGGACAGAGTAGAGCAGAAAAGAACCGAGACTGGCAGAACGCACGGTCTGAGTGAATTGCAAGCCCTCGGGGAACACCAGCAAGAGCGAGAAGTCACCCTGCACAGCCAAAACAGCCAAGTATACCGTTATGCCGGCTACGGCAAGGGAGCCAAGAATGAGACTGAGGGTAAGCAGGCCTGTAAGCAGGCGCAGCCCTTTGTTTGACAGACTAAGCATGGAATGCCTCCAATTATCGTATTACAGATATTTTTTATCGTAGTACGATAATTTTGTCAAGACATTCCCTACCGCTTTTTTACTGCGCAGCCTGTTTCAATGCATTCTCGAATGCTTTCAGGTGGGTCTTGGAAGTGACAGTCGCCCCGCTGATCACATCTACATCAAGCGTTTTTGCTTCGATGGCTGTCTGAAACAACTCATCAATGGTCCTTCCCTTGGAAAGCTTGACCGGCTGACCATTCTTGGGAACAGCACCCTTGAGAATCCTGAAACTTGAGACTTGTCCACCTGCAATCTGCACCTCGACTTGGGTGTCGCGAATGTGCGAGGTGCAACCCTCCCACTTCCCGACGTACGTCCCATCCTTGAGGTTTGAGAACTGCACATTCTCAAATTGCAGCTGGGATGCCTCCTTGCGGTTCGGCCCATCCACACGCATGGCCATTACCAGGCCAACGGCGATCAGCACCAGCAAAGCAAACAAAATCCACCACATACGTTTTCTCCTTGTTGTACGCATTCTGTTCCTCCTCAAATACTGAGAAGCGATATGCTCAGTCCCGTTACCGGTTGGAAAACGGGGACCAATGACTCGGATATCCATCCCATCAAGTGCTCATCAATGGCAAACACCCCTACTTCGGGAAGTTCGGCCAAGAGCTTTTTGCAGCCCTTGATGCCTGAAAGAAAGAATGTTGTTGAAAGGGCATCCGCATGCAGGGAACGAGGGCAGACCACCGTCATACCAATCAAGCCGGAGCGGGCCGGACAGCCGGTCCTCGGATCGAGAATGTGGTGCTGCCGCTTTCCTTGTGAATCGATGAAGAACCGTTCATAGTCACCACTGGTGACAACCGAGACGTCCTTGGCCGCGATGGCTCCAACCAAAGAGTTCTGGATCCTGGGATGACGGATGCCCACCTTCCATGCCGACCCATCCGGTTTCGATCCCAGAAGCAACACATTGCCTCCAAGGTTGATATACGCCGATTCAATACCCCATTCGATGAGCACCTGCTTGGCACGATCGGCGGCATAACCCTTGGCCAAGCCTCCCAGATCCAACAGCATCCCCTGCTTTCCCAAGCCGGCACGTCGATTCTTCACATCCAACCGAATCTGGCGGTAATCGACAAGTGAGCGAACTTCTTTAATGGCGGCTTGGGTGGGAGGGGTTGCAGCATGGGTGAAATCCCAAAGATTCATCAGAGGAGCGATGGTTACATCGAACGCACCGCTTGAGAGAGCGCCGATTGCCACGGCTTCCTGCAGCACCTCGATGGTATCGGGGGAAACATCCACCAAACCGTCTCCCGCCCGAGTGTTGATGCTGCTCACCTCGCTATCGGGAAGAAACCTGCTCATCAGTAATTCCAGACGCTTCACTTCGGCAAAAGCCGCCTCAATCGCCGCCTCGGGCTGTTTTCCATAGACCTTGCAGGACAGTTGGGTATGCATGACTGCTAGATTTGCCTCGACGCTACGCATGTCTGCCTTCCTGTATCAGGCCGTCCATCACCAACGAGGTGATCGTGTCCAGCAACCGGGGGAAATGCTCCACTCCAATCTCCTCCTTGTGCACATCGATATTGATGATCGCCGTAAACACCAGCATGATCGTCGCGGCATCTATATCGTTTCTGATCTTCCCTGCAGCCTGCCACCTCCCCACCAACTCGACAAAGGTATCGTAGAGGAAGTGCACCGCTTCACTGCCGTGCTCAAGGCGATAGACCTGCTCGAGTTTTGCAAAGACCTTGCGGTTGTACCACTCTCGTAGAATCGGACTGCTACGCATGCCTTCACTGTTGCACGCGAGCATATGGGCGATCACTTCCTTCGGCTCCTGCGTTACATCAAGCTGAGCCTGGCACTTCTGTTTCAAAGCCGCGTTCTCTTCAAGGAATATATCCAGGAACAGTTTTTCCTTCGACGGATAGTAGAGGTAAAAAGTTCCCACAGCGAGCCCCGCCTCCTTGGCGATTTGGGCTACGCTGGTGGATTTGAACCCACCCTTGGAGAACAATGTCTTTGCCGCCTTGTACAATAGAGCCTGTTTCTCTTCCATGCATCCATCCTGAATGAATATTTTTAAATTCATTCATTTATACTGAAAAGGCTCCTTTTTAGTCAAGAGCCGACCTTTTCAGCCCCGCATATAACCTTTCCAATCGCCCCCGGGCAGATAGAGAGCGGGGTTCTCCTTGGTTCCCAAATCCCTGCGCGCATACCAATAGACGTAGGCGCCGACGGCAAGCCAGGCCCCGTCCTGCTGGTAGAACACCTGGCTCATCCGTCGATCGTATTCGTTGTCGGCCCCGCCTGCCGCATAGCCCTCCAGCTCATCGACAAGGGGGAGCACACGGGAGAAATCCCTGATCTGAAGCAACTCCCCGTAGACCCAGTCGGAACCGCTGAGCAAGGCCGGATACCCCTTGTGCAGCTGGTGGAACAGTCTGCCTTTGACACGTGCCGGGTGCAGGGATACCACCCTGCCCTCCAGCACCTTCACGTGATTGAAGAAACCGGAGAGCAGGCTTCCATAGACCCAGAGTCGTTCACACTCGTTCAAAACTCTTTGCCCCCTGCCAGTCTAACATCGGTGTCATAGGCCGCTATGGCGCCTATTGCGGCTTCCAATGCCCGTACTATGTCGGCAAGAGCCATACTCGGGGCATTAGGCCTGGCAACCACCTGGGATGGAATGAAAGGTACGTGGATGAAGCCTCCCCTGATCGGCCGCTTCTGATTGGCAATGGTATGGAGCACCCCGTACATCAGATGGTTGCAGACAAAGGTGCCGGCGGTATTGGAAACACTGCCGGGAAGCCCAAGCTTGCGGATTGCATCCACCATCGCCTTGATCGGGAGCGTTGAGAAGTAGGCAGGAGGCCCATCGTCGGCGATGCGTCGGTCGATGGGCTGGTTGCCTTCGTTGTCGGCGATCCTTGCATCATCGATGTTGATCGCCACCCGTTCAACGGAAATGTCGAACCTGCCGCCTGCCTGCCCGATACAGAGCACTGCATCGGGCCTGATCTCTGCAATCGCCTCCGCCACCCTCTGTATCGCCTTGCCGAATACCGTGGGAACTTCCAGTTTCACGACTTCCACTGAGGATACGACGGGACGAACCATTTTCACCGCTTCCAAGGCTGGATTGACCGCTTCTCCACCAAAAGGATCGAATGCTGTCAACAAAAGTCTCATGAGCACCCCCTTAGAATGCCAGGATATACATCAGGATGATATGAACCAGCAACATGACGAAAGCCACACGGGCCTGGCTCTTGATGATGACATACTTGTCCTTGGTCTCAAGCAACGCCGCCGGCATGATATTGAAATTCGCCGCCATCGGAGTGAGCAGGGTACCGCAGTAGCCTGCCGTCAGACCCAAGGCGCCTACCACAACAGGATTGGCTCCCTGCATGATGAGGAAGGGGATGCCGATGCCCACGGTGATGACGCTGAACGCAGCAAAACCGTTGCCCATAATGATGGTGAAGAGCGCCATGCCGATGCAGTATACAGCTACGGCGATCAAACGCGAGCCATCGGGAATGATTGCACTCACCCCCTTGGCGATGACCGTTCCCACACCGGCGGCTGTGAACAAGGCCCCCAATGCAGCCAAGAGCTGGGGAAGAATACCAACAGGCCCTACATTGTCCATCAGACGGGTTCCGTCGACGACCGCAGAGCGAGCCGGGGCCTTGGTGATCAGATAGGCTACGATGAGGGCGACGGCAGCGGAAATGCCGATGGCATTATTCGCCCCGAAGGGAAGGAAGGTGGCGGCCAGCACGGCGACGATTGCAAGGCACAACGCCGGGATGAAGACCTTGTAGCCGAGTGTATCGGCATGCTTACGCGTCACTTCAGCCTCAGGGACATCACTGGCGGACTGTACCACCCGGTTTGCAGCGGTAAGGGCTGCAATGGCCAGTACGCACACACCGGTGATCCAGTGAGGCAGATAGGGGCCGACCGAGAACGTAAAGGCCAGGATGAACCAGAACGCCGTGGTGCTGATGCGCTTTGGATGACTCTTGTCCCTGAGTGCCTTGATACCGACGAGCAGGAAGATCAGGGCGATGATGCAATAAAAAAACTCTGCGATTGCTACGTTTCTGGTCATACTCATTTCCCTCCCTTCTTGGCATGCTGGTCGAGATGACGATCGAGCAGATAGTTGTGCCCGATGCCTACCAGCACCGCTATGACAGCGATGGGGATGGACATCATGGCGATCTGCAGGGCGTTGATGGGATAGCCCTGCTCATTGAGGGTGGAGACGATCAGCAGTGTCCCGCTTGCGCCCATGAAGCAGTTTTGGGCGAAGAAGTTGCCGAAATTCTCCCCGGCTGCGCTATACCCCTTGATGGCATCCTCAGTCTTCTCATCCGCCTGCCCGTGTTTGGCGATATACGCCGCCTGGGCCATGGGGTTGATCAGAGGACGTACAAACTGAGGGTGGCCGCCAAGTCGCAGCGAGAATGCGGCAGCCAAAGCCCTGACAGCCAAGTACAGGCTGATGATTCTGCCTGAGGTGGCGCGCTTGGTCTTCTTGATCAAATCGACTGCCTTGTCCTTCAGACCATACCGCTCACAGATGCCGATGACCGGGAGTGTGAGAACGAACAAGGTTGCGGTTCGTTGGGAGATGAACGATTTGCCAAGGGTGTTCAGGATATCGATGAAAGGCATGCCCGCCACCAACCCTGTAACAACACCAGCAATGACAACCGTTGCGATGGTGTCTTTCTTGAGTACGAAGCCGATGATGACTATCAGTACGCCGATGAGTTTCAACAGTTCCATGAATCAATCTCCTTTTGTGTATGTAGTTTGTAAAAGTATACAACGCACTTTTCGAATGTGACATATTCGAACCTTTCTAGAATACAAATTTATGAGAATTTTCTAATGGCCAAACATAGTCCACAAGCCATATTTTCATACATGATGAATACTGGTAAGCATTTACCACCATAGTTGGGAAAATTCCCACCTACCCATGGCATTCCTCACCAACCAATTGCACCTTCCTTCTTCCCTTTTTTTGATTTGTATTTCAAAATTGAGCTGTTCCAAGACTTGGCAAGCTTCCTGCATATTCATCTGCGATGTAGATGCATCTTCATTTTTTAGAGAACAGGAATATTGTATGAAAGCGAAACAACGAAGCATGGTCACCGTCGCACTCTTGTGCATCGTTCTTTTCCAGGTTGGCGCAGCCGTAGCCTGGGAGCCGTATCTCGGCTTTGGGAAAGGCAAGGCCGAAATCGGCGATGACAAGTATCGGTTCTACGAACTGTCGGTAGGAACCCCGGTAGGGTCGAGGATTTCGGTCGAAGCCTTCCTGCTGGCCCAGCCTCTTGCCTTGGAATTGACGGCCCAGGACAACACCTTTGCCCTGATGAGCGGGATGAGAGCCTCCCTCACCCTCTTCAATGATGCCACCTTCAATCCGATGATACAGGCGAGCCTTGGTCAAATGATTCTAGGGAAGGTGGACGAGACTGAATCCTATCCAGACATTGCGTGGCATTTTTACAGCAGCATCGCCACTGGATTTGAACTCAACATGTTCGACTCCTTCCAGATCTTGATCCTTTCCGGGTATCGTTTCGCCCCGCATGAAGCCCAACTGGGCATGCAGGCGAACACGCTTTCCAGCCCATTCAACTCGCTGAGTTTCAGGGCCAATCTCAAGTAAATCGAAAGGCCGGTATGCATGCGTATACCGGCCGCTTCCATCAGACTTCGAACACACTTTACAGGCTCGCTGGATGACAAACCAGACAACTTGCGTTATAAGTGTGGTAGAAGCAGAAGAGAGACGCAAAGAATTCTCCTGTCTGCCTTCCGAGGTCTGATGAGGAAACCCCAGCACATTACGTTTAGCGGGAAACGCAATTATCTCTTGTTGCTCGCAGCAACAACGCTTTGTCTCTTTGTGCCTGCACAATTCCTCTATTTTCGCACCACCAGCGTCCTGAAGGACAACGCACGTATGCGCGCTCTCTCCATTGCCACCACGGTTGCGACCTTTTTGGAAGATGACATCGAGGTGTACCGAGCCATCGCAGACGCGTCGGATCTTGAGAAAACCCCCCGGCTCTATGCCGACTACCAGCGTTACAATGGCCTGCTCAGAACCATCAAGGAACAAAGCGGAGCTCATTTTGTCTATACCGAGGCGTTCGTGGATGATGCCACCATCCGTTATATTCTCGATGCAGAAATGCCCGACAGCGAGCTGTTCTCCCCTTTCGGCTCCCTCGATGGGATGGATGAGACCGAACAGATCGCCTATACAACCAGGACAGCAGCCGGCAGCAGGAATCTCATCTCCTCCGACTGGGGAGTTTTTCTCAGTGCCTTCGCCCCCATCATCGATGCACGTGACGACAGCCTGGCGGGTCTGGTGGGAGTTGATTATTCGGCTGAAACATTACTTCTTCAATCCCGTAAACTCCTCTATCTGCATATCATCACCTTTTCGGTACTCTCCTTGTTGCTCGCCTTCTCCCTTTACGTAGTCATCCAATTGATCAGCGTCCGTGCATATACGGATGAATTGACAGGCCTGGGAAACCGACGTGCGATGAACAAGACAATGGTACGTTTGGAGCGGGAGGCCCGCAGGCGCGGCAAGGCGTTTGTACTGCTGACTCTCGATGTCGACGCATTCAAGCCCATCAATGATGAACACGGACACCCCGTCGGAGACAAGGTTTTGGTGCGTATCGCAGAAACCTTGCTGCAGCATTCGGATTGGGAGGAGGGCTGTTTCCGTTCAGGCGGTGATGAGTTTGCCATGTTGCTGCCTTGTGGTGATCTTGAGCAGGCACAGCAGATCAGCAGGCAGATCAAAGCTGATGTCCAGGCTGTGTTCCTTCCCGAACTGAAGGGACAAGCCCTGTCTGTGAGCATCGGTACGGCGATGTGGCAGGAAGGAGATAGTCTGGAAACTTTGGTCAAGCGTTCCGACGCAAGCCTCTATGAGATGAAAAAGCATCAGACAACACGAAAAAAAGGCTGATGGTCTCTTGCCCAAATACCAGAGAGCCGGTAGGGTTTCTCCCATACGGGAGGGCAACTGATATGCGCACCATCAACACACTCTTTCTCACCGGATCACATTTTTGTCCGGATGAACAGGAATTGGCAACGCTTGCCTCCCTGTATCCCCAGGTCAATGTGACGAGTGTAGGAATGCTTGCGTATACATCCAGACACATAGAGCAGGCGCAGATAGTCGTCGGCCTTCCAAAACCAGAAGATTTGAAGCTTGCGGCCAACCTACGCTGGTTGCAAACCCCCTCCTCGGGAGTCAGCCAGTATGTCGATCCTGCGCTCTATGCAAGTGTCCCTCCCCTTCTGACCAACGCGCGTGGAACCTATGGGAAACAGATCGCCGACCATATCATTGGCATGATCATCGCGTTCAATCACAATCTGCTATGCTACCACGACCAGATGAAGACCAGGAACTGGAAGCGGCACTTTCCCGTCAAAGACCTTTGGGAGAGCACCCTGGTCATCGTCGGGCTGGGCGATATCGGAACCCAATTGGCGTTACGGGCGAAAGCCCATGGACTGAGGGTGTTGGCTGTAAAACGAACAGCGACAGAAAAACCCCCTTATGTGGATGAGCTGGGTACCGAATCCGAGCTTGATGCGTTCCTTGCTCAAGCCGACTATGTCGCCCTTTGTGCAGCATCCACCCAGCAGACCGAGCATCTGTTGGATGCTCGAAGGATTTCCTTGCTGCCTGAAAGAGCCTATGTATTCAATGTTGGCCGCGGCAACCTGATCGACCAGCATGCATTGGCAGAAGCCCTCCAAACCGGTCGGATTTCTGGTGCCGGGCTTGATGTCACCACACCCGAACCGCTTCCTGTAGACCATATCCTTTGGACGCTCGACAATGTCCTGATCACCCCGCATGCAAGCGGACTGTCCCCGAGCGACCCCCATCAGGTATTTTCCCTGTTCCAGAAAAACCTTGATCTATTTCTCCAGGACAAGCCGATGATCAATCTCATCGATTACTCTCGGGCTTATTAGCAATTGTAGGAAAATACATCCGTCATATCATACCATTCTTCTTTACCGCACAGACCTGCGATGATACGATGAGACATATTCAAGGGGGTTTGAAGGTGGCTTTAATTCTTGCAATCGACGATGCTGCAACCGACCTTGCGCTGATTCAATACATCCTGACCAACCATGAAGTGATACTTGCCCGAAACGGCGAGCAGGGATTGCAGCAGCTTGAGGAGCACCCGCAAACCGACCTGATCCTGCTTGACCTCCACATGCCGATAATGGATGGATTCACCTTCATGGACCGCTACCATGAGCTCAACCTGGACATCCCCATCATCATCCTCACCAATACCGAGGAAGTTGCTATGGAAATCCAAGGTTTGGAGAAAGGCGCCGTCGATTTCATCCGTAAGCCCCTGAATTTCAAAGCCCTTCAGATGCGCATCGATGTACAGCTCAGACTCAAGCAGTCCACCGAATTGATCAAGGAGCACAACCGTCATCTTGAGGAGCTGGTGGAGAAACGTACACGAGAGATTAGAAGAACCAACGAGATTACCATCAACGCCTTGGTACGGCTTCTGGAGGTGCGCAACATCGAAACAAGCGACCACGCCCGGCGTACGAAAATCATGATGGAACTGCTGTGCAAGCAACTTCAGAAAGTGAAGCCCATCGGCTATGAGCTCAGCGACAAGGAGATTCAGGAGTTGATCGATACCGCACCGCTGCACGACATCGGAAAAGTAGGAATCCCTGATCGTGTGTTGCTTAAGCCGGGGAAACTGGATCCGGATGAGATTGCCATCATGCGAGAGCATGTGAACAAGGGCGTCGAGGCACTGGACTACAGTATTGAATCTGAAGATTCGAAAATCAGTTTCATCGAAATGGCCCGCACCTTGATCGCAAGCCATCACGAGTGGTATGACGGCAGCGGATACCCGGAGCAGCTTCGTGGCCTGGCCATTCCTCTTTCGGGACGTTTGATGGCGGTAATCGATGTATATGACGCACTTACCAGCAAGAGGGTGTACAAGGAGAAGCTCGATCAAGCCAAGGCCATCGAGGTGATGAAGATGGAAGCCGACCGGCATTTCGATCCTGTTGTCTTCGAAGCATTCTTGCAGGTGGTTCCTCAAATCAATATGCGAATGCAAGAGTAGCAAGGAGAAACCATGAGAAGTCGTAACAGGATCAAGGTTTGTTTGTTCTTGATGCTGTTTCTTGCGATTTTCTCCCTGTCAGGCTCTGATGAGAAGCTTCAGTTCAGTAGAGAAGAAGCGCGCTTTCTTGCGGCGCATCCGACGATTCGGATTGGAATCGACCCAAAATTCGTTCCTTTTGAATTCATCTCCAACGAAGGCAAGCATGGCGGCATCACCGCTGATGTCCTCTCCCTCGTTGCCGAGCGCACCGGGCTCACCTTTATCTATGACCCGTCCTTGAGCTGGACCCAAACGGTGCAGAAAACCAGGGAACGGTCGATCGACCTGCTCGCTGCTGTCGGCTATACCCAGGCAAGGGCGCAATACATGACCTACTTGAAGCCATACCTGCAATTCCAGCGGGCGATTATCGTACAAAAAAGCAATACGAGTATTTCAAGTTTCGAGGATTTGAAGCATCGGCAGGTCGCTGTGCAGCGGGACAGTTCCCATGAGGGGTTTCTCCTCTATTACCCTGAAATTACCATGCGTCAGTATGATACCGTCGAGGAAGCCTTGCTTGCTGTCAACCGGGGGGAAGAAGTTGCCTTTGTAGGCAATGAGGCCACCAGCATATATCTGAGCCGCACCCTTGGCTTGACCGAACTTCAGTTCGTCCCCATCGCCGAGGGAGGGTTGCAGGACTTGCATATGGCAGTACGCAGTGACTGGCCGCAATTGGCAACCATTTTGCAAAAGACCCTCGATTCCATCAGCGAAGAGGAGATGGCACGCATTCTCGACCGGTGGATCCGCTATGAGAGCCGCTCCGATCTCGCTCCCATCATCCGCTTGGTCGGCATCATCGTATCGATTCTGGTCATCATCCTCGGCAGCTCCCTGTTCTGGGTTTCCCGCCTCCGGGAGGCAGTGAAGGAAAAGGATGCTGCACAGAAGCAGGCCCAGCAGGCGGACTTGGAGAAGAGCAGATTCCTCGCCCGGGTGTCACACGAGATCCGCACACCGCTCAACGGTATTCGAGGCATGAGTTATCTGCTGGAGAAAACCTCCCTCGAAGCTGCCCAGCTCCGCTATGTGAAAGCCATCAGCGGTGCGACACAGACCATGCAGAGCATCATCAACGATATTCTTGAGTTCTCCCGCCTTGATGAGGACCGTATAATCCTTGAACATATTCCGTTCACCTTGGATGATGTGCTGGAGAACTGCATCTCCATCGAGTCCTACTTGATTCACCAGAAGGGCCTGCTCTTCAGGTTGCACCAGGCAGAAGGAGTACCCCAGCATTTAATTGGCGACCCCACGCGTCTCTCGCAGATTTTGATCAATCTGCTTAACAATGCGGTAAAATTCACCGAGAACGGCAGCATCGAGCTATCGGTCGAAGCCCAAGAGATGCAGGACCAGGCCTGCGTTCTACGGTTTGAGGTGAAGGACAGCGGCATCGGCATGGATGCCCGGCAGCTTGAGAACCTCTTCAAGCCATTCGTTCAGGCCAATGCATCCATCCATCGAAAGTATGGTGGATCGGGCTTGGGACTTTCCATCGTCAAGGCTTTGGTGGAGAAGATGGATGGAAAGCTTTCGGTGACCAGTGAATCAGGCAAAGGCAGCTGCTTTACCGCCGTTATTCCCTACACACTCGATGCACGGGGGTCTGAGGAGGAACAGAGTCGAAGAAGGAGCATCGATTTCTCGGCGATCAAGGCCTTGGTCGTCTGCAGCGACCGATACCTCGACGATCGCATCAGAAGCCTCTTCTATGAGTATAAGATACAAGGGGAATCGGTCTCCTCGCCTTCTTTGGCAGCAAAGCTTCTGGAAAGCGGTAATTACTTCGATTTGGTCGTCGTAGAAATTTCAGACAGCCTGACCTTTTCCGATTCTCTGGCAGGTATCATGGAAAAGCAGGCACACAAGCGCCCGAAGGTCCTTGCACTCGTCCATGACGATTCCAAGCAGAAAAGTTCTGCATTCATCGACGTGGTGCTTCCCCTGCCCTTGATAAACTCGGTGTTGTTCAATGCACTGCTCCATCTATTCGGCAGGGGCGAAGGGGAAGCCCAGGAGAGCGACTCATCCAAGCAAACCGCTGCTGCACTGCCGCTGCAGATTCTGGTGGTTGAGGACAATGCCACAAACCAGATTATTGCCAAGGAGATCCTACAGCGGCAAGGCTGGTCGATCCACCTTGCCGACAACGGGAAAATCGGGTATGAGAAGTTCCTCGCCTTGGAGGGAGTACTGGATGTGGTCCTGATGGACCTGCATATGGATGTGATGGATGGGTATGAATCCTCAACGTTGATCAGGTCCAAGAACGAGACCATCCCGATCATCATCACCAGCGCCGACCTGATGGAAACGGTTCGCAAGCGATGCATGCAAATCGGGGTCAACGACCTGGTCGGCAAGCCGTACGATCCCGATCAATTGATCGAGAAGGTGGCAAAACTGGGCATTCCCTATCATCAGAGTAGACGGAGCATAGATTTCGAACGGGGAGTCTTCAGTATAGGAGGAGACCAACAGCTCTACCTGCGTGTACTCTTTGCCTTCATCGCCGAGCTTGAACAGCTGATCCCAAGCATAAAAAAAGCCATTGAGGAGCAGAATCTCCATACTGCGGCAGAACTCGCACACAAGGCAAAAGGCAGCACCGGGAGCATCGGGGCATTAGAAGCACAAAAGCTCTGTGCCAATCTGCAACAGACACTACAGAACGGCAGGATGCCTCCAGAGGAGGCTCTGCTTACCGTATATATTGAACTGGAGAAGGTGCTGCTTGAAGCTAAGGAGTATGTGAGTAAAGCTTGAAGCCCACCGTTACTTTTTTACCATCTCATTCACTATCTCAGCGATTCTATTTACATTCGTCTGGTAAATGAAGTGCGTGCCCTCAAGCACCTCATACTCGGCCTGTGGACCAATTCTCTTGAGATGCTGCATCTGGTACTCCTGTGGTGTCATGGGAAGCTGCTTGTTGGGCTTCTCATAGGTATCTTTGGAGATGACTTTGTAGTAAGGCACACTCTCAGGATAAGCAAGGGCTTTTGTCTGGGCTACGAACTCGGTGCCTTGGGCGATTTGCTCAAGCAGGGTGTCGTTGATCGAGAAACCTGCAAACAGCAGCATGTGATCGATTTCCTCATCAGTATAGCCCAATTCCAAAGCTTCCTTGCGATTGGTCACCAAGGGGCCCAGAAGCGCTGTTACACCCAAGGTTTGTTGGAGCTTTGCTATGGGAAGCAGTGCCGCTACAAAACCCGGAGTCTTTGTATAGAAATCCGATGAGGTTCCGTCCAACGAAACAATGGCTTTCACTTCGTCAGGATAGGCAGAAGCGTAATATTCGCTATACAGGCTTGAGATTGAATGTGCCACCAAGACATAGGGAGCGGTGAATCCAGCTGTTCTCAGAGCCGTTCGGATCTCCTCCACATAATTGGCACTGGAGCGTTCCCGGTTGGTTTGGCTGCTGAAGCCCACGCCGAAATACTCGACAACGACCACGGTATGTTTTTTACCAAGCTCTCTCATCAGGGGCCCGAAGTCAGCTGAGGGGAGAGCGATGCCCATACCGGGCAACAGGACTATGGTCTCTTCGCCCTTCCCCATTGTCGTCAGATGCATGGTCCCGTCAAATACGGGAACCATCTGTCCATAAGGCTCAACCTTTTTCCGTTGCTGAGAGAAGTAGGTGAAATGCAGCAACGTGGTACTACCCAAAAGAAGAATGATAAGCAAGAATGCCCACTTTACAACCCGCTTGAACCAGAGCTTTCTCCGTTTACCCATACGTACTCCTTGAGCATGATTGTATCTACAGTACCTACTCATGAGCAAGCTTTGTATAGGTTTCCGAGCTGAGGAAATACAAAATCATCTATTGTGAATAAACCTTTGCATCTGTATCTTCACCATCCTCGCCCTATCCTCACTATCGGCCGAACACATTGGTTGGGAAACCACCGCAGAAGCGTATAAAGGTCGATACGGACAGACAATCTCCTTCGAATTGCCTCCAAATGGAATAGCCAAGCCGGTCTATGGTTTTGGCGAGTTTGACTGGGACTCAAGCATCGGAAGCGCTGCTGTTCAGATGGGACTGCTCACCTATGAGGACGGTGGAGAGGTGACCATCCTGATCAAGGAGGGTCCCGAGCATATAAAATACGAGGGATGGAATACCACCTTCGTATTTCTCGATGCCAAGGGAAACGTTGTGAAGCCGGATGAAAGCACCATCCTTTTCATCGATATTCCCGATGAGCCCTTCCAGCCTTCCCGTGACCCCGCCCCGGCCTATTTCACTGTTTCCAATCAAACAGGCACCACCCTTTCTGTAACCAATGAATGCGAGTACGCCCTTGTTGAGCTCTACATCCTCACCCCGAAGATGGAGGCAGAACTGGACTACAGCAAGGAACTGTTGCAAGGAAGTGTACTCGCAAGTGGCGAGAGCGTACCTGTCAAACTATCGAGATGGCCATACTTGCAATCCTTTCTTGAAACAGAGGAGTTGGGCATCCTTTCCGTAGAGGCCTATGACGAGGACGGGTATCAACTGCTTCAGTATTGGTTGCCTGATAAAGAAAATCTGAAAATTACGCTCAGTGACTGGGATTATTTATAACATCCAGGGAAAACTGAGAGATTGTCCAGTAATTACCCAAATATTGTCCATGTATTTCTTCTCCTTCATCCCCAACACTCTATAGTATCAAGGACGAAGAAGTCCTGAAAAGGAGTAGTACATGAAGAAGTTTTTGTCCATTGCATTGATTGCATTCGTTGCAGTATCCGTTCTCACTGCTGCAGGTGCATCCGAAGCCGGGGTAACACCAGAAAAAAAACAGGTTTTACACGTAATGATGAGCTCGGGGGATGCGGGTCCCGGCAACATCCGCAAAGCGCTCGATTCCGCTGCAGATTTGATGGGAATTACCCTGCAATATGATGTAATTCCTGATGATCAGATGTTGAATGTAACAAATACGCGGTTAGTCACCGGTAATGCTGCTGATTTGATTGTGCACAACTTCGGCTTGACAGATGTATCAGCCAAAGACCTTGCTCCCCTCAACGGCCCATGGGTAGCAAAAATCACCACTACCACCAAGCCTCTTACCATTGACGAACAAGGCAATGTTTTAAAAGCTCCCCTCGGCGGAGAATCCAACATGGGTCTGTTGTATAATAAGAAAGTCCTTGAGGCCAGTGGAGTTACACTTCCCCTGCTGAACTATGACCAGTTCATGGTTGCTCTTAAGAAAATCAAAGCGGCTGGGTACACACCGGTATACATTTCCAATAAAGAGGTCTGGACTGCCCAAATTTTGCTGCTGACCTCAATGACCAGTGTTTTCGCCAACGATCCAGCTCTCATTGAAGGAATTACAACCAACCAAATCAAACCTAGAAATGTTCCTGAATTGGTGACACTGTGGAAGAATGCCTCTTCTTTAAAGACAGAAGGCCTCATTAATAGTGACTATATGTCTGCAACCAATGATATGGCACTCGAGGCATTGGCCGATGAACAAGTTGGATTCTATGCAATGCTGGACAATGCCTACGGTACCTTGAAAGAATTTTATCCAGACAAAGTAGACAATATCGGCATGACATTCACTCCCCTGTGGAATGACGAGAAAGATGGATATGTTTTGTTTGGTACAGCAACCAATTATCTTTCCGTAGTAGCAAAAAGTCCCCGTGTAGACCTGGCAAAAGAGTTCATCAATACTATGCTTTCTGAAAAACCTCTGAAAACATATTATGACTTGGTTCCTGGTGCTGTTCCGTACACAGACCTGGGCTTCAGCTTGAATATGAGCCCATTCAATCAAGAGATGAAAGAATATGCAAAAATGCTACCCTCACTCGGGGATTTCAATAACTCCACGTATAATGGGGCTACACCTCTTGAACCTTTCTATGGGAAATTCAATGAACAGATACAAGGCCTCTTTGCTGGACTTACTGTAGAACAGGCTCTTGACCGCTGGTATGAAGCGTACGCCGCTGATGCACAGGCACGTAGAGTTACTGGTTTCTAATCAATTCAATCGAAGCATACAAGCACCTGTGGCAACTTACAAAAGTTGCCACAGTCTCAACAGGGAGCGTCTGCACTTGAAAAGGTACACATCCACCTATTACTCGATCTGGTTCACTATCCCGGCATTGATTCTCTTTTCCATATTTTTTATTATCCCAAACATTGCCAATCTCGGGTTAGGGTTCACTGACTGGTCAATATTCTATTTTGATGACATCCACTTCATCGGATTGCAAAATTTCCAACGGCTATTTACTGAACCTGTGTTCTGGAAAGCCATACAAAATACTTTTTACTTCGCAGTAATAACAGTATTGGGGAAAAATGTAATAGGCTTCATCCTGGCTCTGCTTGTACAAAGGCAAACTCGATTCAACTATGTGAATCGCGCGATCATCTTCCTGCCGATCACAATCAGCCCGCTGGTCCTTGCCATCATTTTTTTATCAATCTACAACCCAACAAACGGACTGCTCAATGCTTTTCTTGATGTACTGCATCTGGGTAATCTGAAGCAGGATTGGCTGTTTGACCCTCGTTTCTCCTTAACTTCGATCAGCATTATGGAAATTTGGCAGCAGACAGGTTTTAGCATGGCAATTTTCATCGCTGGGCTACAGTCAATACCCAAGGATTTCTACGATGCTGCAAATATCGATGGAGCCACAACGATTCAACAAATTCGCTACATCACCGTCCCCCTGATCATTCAATCGATCAATGTTACACTTATGTTAAGCATAATTTCGGGAATCAAGGTATTTGCACAGGTATACGGTACCACCAATGGAGGTCCTGCAGACCAAACACAAGTACTGAGCACCTTCCTCTATAAAAGCTTTGGAAATGGGTACCTCGGGTACTCTTCTGCAGTGGGTCTGTTCACAACCTTGCTCATCATGCTGCTTACGTTTGGGATAGTTGGGTATCTCCGTACAAAGGAGATTGAATTATGAAACATATACAAAGAAAAGCATTCTCCTTGATGACTCTGTGTGCGAGCTTCCTATTTCTCGTCCCGCTCTATATGGTTCTCATCAACTCGCTTAAACCCCGGAGAGAAGCTGCTTTATTTTCAATCAAGCTCCCTACACAATGGCAATGGGATAACTATCGCCAAGTGCTTGAAAGCGCCCATATCCTCCAGGCATTTGTCAACGGACTAATTATTTCAATCGGATCTGGTATCCTCATCGTTGTTGTTTCCTCCCTATGTGCCTATGTGATAGCCCGTTCAAGACAAAAATGGGCCCAAACACAGTACTACCTATTTCTCAGTGGGTTGGTTATCCCAGTTGCTTTCATTCCAACCTATCTGGTACTGAATGCATTAAATCTGCTCAATACCTATGCCGGTCTTATTCTTGTAGCGGCAACCTATGGTTTGCCCATGTCAATATTTCTCTACGCAGGATTTGTGAAAACTATTCCCAGAGAACTTGACGAGGCAGCGGTTATCGAAGGATGCCCGCCTCTTCAGTTCTTTTTCCAGATAGTGTTTCCACTTATAAAACCGGTTACCATGACTCTAATCATCTTCAACTTTGTCGGAAGCTGGAACGATATTCAAATTCCTTTGTACTTTTCAAGCAGTGACAAATGGGCGCTTCCTTTGACTGTGTATAATTTCTATGGGGCTCATTCCTCTGCATGGAATCTGATCTTTGCAGATATCATTATCACCATTTTTCCCTTGCTTATACTCTATGTATTTGCTCAGAAGTATATTACTGAAGGAATGACTGCGGGTGCAGTAAAAGGCTGAGGTTCATAGTATGATTCTTTGTGAGGTACGCACATGTTCAACAGCATAAGAAACCGACTCCTTTTACTCATCCTTTTGTATCTATTCTTGGTGATACTTGTGATAACCATCATTATTTCAAATAGCTACATGCAGGATCGAAAGAATCAGTCTATCCGCTATTTTCAGCAACGCATCCATACTTCGATTGAGTTGATGGATACGGTGATATACCGCCTCGACACACTTTCGACTCAGTTGCTGGCAAGCAATACACTTCAAGAAATGTTTTCTTATGCAAAAAAATCGGAATATGCGGGAAAAAACTACTTCGAACACAATTTAGAACAAAAGAAAATTGCACAAGATATCCTGTGGGCATTCAATTCCCCAAAAACACAAGCACAAAATGTCAGTATATTCAGTGAAAGCACGTATCTAGGTTTGCGCTATAGTCCGACAGTAAGTAAGATACTCGAGGTATCATCACAACCATTTTTTGCAGTGCCAGAAGAGCAACCTTACGCTGTGATACCGCCTCACAAAGACTATTGGAGTGATTTCCAGGATTCAATCGTTTTTTCTTTAGTACGACCTTTTATCGCCACCAACCTCGGGTTCGTACAAATCGGAACCATTGAAGTGATGGAATCCTATGAGGTAATTGAAGATATTTTTAGTATTGGAGAATCTGATGCAGGACTATCGTTCCTGGTGATTGATGAACAGAATAGAATAATTCATACAACAATGGAACAGGATCAAGACGATTTACAGAGCCTCAAAACAATGATGAACGAGCAGAAAGCCGGAGACATTATCACAATCTCATTGCATGATGATACGTATATAATGGCGTTCGGCGAGCTCGCTTCGATAGGTTGGAGAATACTGCTTCTTCAACCTAAAAGCATCTATGATGCACCACTACGGACTTTGACTAAACAATTGATCCTGCTCATTGCGTGCATCACAATCGCCATCTTCTTAGTCATGATTTTTATTGTACAAAAGGTCACCAAACCTTTAGAGCAACTCTCCTATGACATCGACCGGTTTTCATTGTACGAAAAGCCAGTCGTTCATCCATGTAATCTTAAGGAAATCAAGGACATCCAGCAAACATTTCTCCGTTTGGTTGAACGATTGCAAGAATCCACAGACCAATTACTGCTGGCAAATGAGACGGAATTGAATTTGCGCATTATGAGCCTCCAATCACAAGTCAATCCTCATTTCCTCTTTAACTCCCTCACGGCGATCAGTGCAGCCTCCTATGAGGAAGGATCGGTAAAAGTTCCCGTTATGTGCAAACAGCTGAGTGAACTCTTCAGATATTCCAGTAGCGGGAGTGACTCTGAGACATCCTTGAAGGACGAGGTGGATAATGTGAGAACGTATATGGATTTCATGACATGGCGCTATGAAACCCTATTTTCCTACACGATTCATGTGATAGGCGATTTACAATCCATCAGAATCCCACGCCTGATCCTTCAACCGATGGTGGAGAATTCCTTCACTCATGGATTCAAACACGCATATCCCCCGTATCATCTCGATCTCACCTGTGAAGTATCCCCTGGGGGATGGCATCTTGAAATCAGTGATAGTGGAGCTGGATTCTCTAATGCAAGCATTATCGAGCTCTCTTCTCTCTTCAATTCAATCGACCGCATACTTTCGAAGAGAAACAGTTACGAAGAGCTGAAGGCGCATGATAAAGCCCTGGTAAATCTCTACATTCGTCTGAGGTTGCTCTATAAGGATGCATTCACTTTTCATATATCCAATGGGGATGCATCAAGAGGGGCAAGGATTGTCATTGATGTACGAGATACTGCTGAAAGGAGAGCATCTGTATGCTCCGAGTAGTCATAGTAGATGATGAGCCAATCATCATCAGAAACATCCAACGCTTGTTCTCGCTTACCGATACAACCTTTTCAGTCGTCGGCACAGCTACGAATGGAGAACAGGGATATCAACTCATTAAAACGCTGAAACCGGATCTTGCATGTATTGACGTTTCCATGCCGATTCTTGATGGCATGCAAATGACTGAAAGACTCCGGGGGGAAGGAGATACTGTTCCGATTGTAATCATCAGTGGATACAGTGAGTTTGAAAAGGCTCAACGGGCTCTCCAATTGCAAGTATTAGATTACCTCGTCAAACCTCTCGACGCTGCATCGTTTGCAAAATTTGTAGAGAACATCAAGCCCAAACTCGTTTGCACACAACATGAGAGGAAACAACGAACAATCCAAGAAATGCTCTCTTCTCTGCCCCCAACAATGCAAGATACAGTACAAGGGCCCATCTTGGTATCAAATATTTGTTTTGGGCCGTATAGATTCTTTCGTTCGAACCTGTTCGATTCAGCAGAATTCCTGCCGCAATACCAGGAAGTTCAGACCATTCTTTCCTCTTTACTTCCTCATTCTGATTTCTATGTGGTACCAAAAAACTATCCGAATGAATGTGTACTCGTTATTGAGAATCCAACTGAACAGGCTCAGACAATTTTTCCTGCAATTTTCAAGAAACTTGTTTTGATGTACCACTCAACAACGACAATTACCATGGTTTACACTCCCCAACTCTTGTCGTTCTCCGATATCACCAAGCAAGCCCAGACCCTGGACCAAGAACTCTATCGAAAGAGTATTTTTACACAATCGAGCTTATATGAGTTCCCCTCAAAGGATGCGTCGATTGATGTATTTGGACTGCTGCACAAAGAAATGCAGATGCTAGACCATGTTACGCATTCACCCTCTCCAATTACTGAAATCAAGAGATTGCTCGTATCCATCCTTCACACATGCGAGGAGCATAAGACTACGCAAAGGGACTTGCTGCATGTCATCAGAACACTATTCGCTAAACTCCAGTTTGACGGAATAAACCCAGATATCAATATGCTGCTCGATGTCATTTTCAGTAATGCCAATAGCTATGATATACTCTACAAACAGCTTCTTGACCTACTCTATCAAGGTTATGCTAAAAACAACCAGAGTTCGCATACTGACAGCGAAGGGCTGATGATGGAGCTCAAGTCTTACTTGGACGCACACTATTGTGAACGAATTCGCATCCAAGACTTGGCCGAGCAATTTGGATTCAACTATTCCTATCTCTGTATTGTATTTAGAAAACTCATGGGAGTTTCTCCGAATGAGTATCTAATCAACAAGCGGATACAAGAAGCCCAATATCTGCTTGTGAATCTCGAAACGCTCAATATCAAGAGCATTGCAGCCTCTGTCGGATATGAAGATTCGTTCTATTTCAGCAGAATCTTCAAGCAAAATACCGGCATGACACCTTCGGAATTCAGGACCAAGAACATATTTGCATCTAAGTAAGGAGAATGTATGAGTACCATGAAATTTTATCCAGGGAAACCTTGGATGGACACCCAAGGAAAATTAATACAGGCACATGGTGGATCTGTTTTATATCATAAAGGCAACTATTATTGGTATGGAGAAGACAAATCCAACTACGTACCCGGAGGCAAGAATTGGCATAACGGGGTTCGCTGTTATCGTTCAAAAGATTTATATGCTTGGACAGATATGGGTACCATCCTGTATCCGGCAACTTCACCACATGACCCTATGCACCCCCATCGCATCATGGATCGCCCTCATGTTGTATATAATGCTCGTACCAAACTATTTGTCATGTGGGTTAAGTTCGCCGGCACCAACGAAGATCCATTTGATTGGATGACACAGTATATGGGTGTCGCTACCTCTCCTACTATGGATGGTCCTTTTACCATGGTGCATACCATCAGACCGCTTGGTGTAGAAACCGGGGATTTCGATCTTTGGATTGATGAGAGGGACGGCAAAGGATATTTCATAGCAGATCGCGTTCACACTGAGCTGTTGATTGCCGACCTTACCGATGATTATCTCAATGTTACCGGATTTTATTCCAGTCATTGCCCTCGACTCGAGCCTCCTCTTGCACGTGAAGCACCATGTTTTTTCAAGAGAGAAGACAGCTACCATCTCATCAGTAGTGGAACAACCGGATATAATCCAAATCCTACCGAGGCGATGGTATCCACTCTTCCTCACGGCCCCTATACATTGCAAGGTTCCTTCTGCATTGATGACAAGAACATGACAAGCTTCGACTGCCAATTCAGTTCTGTTTTCAAGCATCCAACCCGTTATGGTCTCTATATTGCCATTGGAGATCGATGGATGGCAAAAACATCCGTAATTAATGGCAAAGAAGAAGCAGAAACAAGCGAGGCAACCTATGTTTGGCTTCCAATACGATTTCTAGACAATCGCCCCTTTGTTGAGTGGCGGGACGAGTGGTCTTTGGATGAGTATCCTATTGATGAAGGACCCTTGCCGTGGTGGAAGAGGTAAAGACCATGTTTACACAAAATGAAATCACCAAGACTCAGTATGTTCCAGAATATCTCCAAATTGCACATTCTCTTTCTCCGGTGTTTCAGAAAGAACAATGCTTGCCTTTACGGAAAGTCCGGTTTCAAAAACAACAAGGTGCCTTACATACGGTAGGAGTCATCGATTTGGGACCAGCATCCTTTCCTATGGAGTCCTTGGAGAAACAGAAGCCTCAGTTTTATGATTTTGGACAGCACGTGGTCGGCCATGTGTTTTTCACCTTGGAAACCATCGGGCCTCCACAGGACGCTCCAATAAAGATAAGGATTTCCTTTGGGGAAATGCCATGTGAACTGTTCGGTTATAGAGAATCATATGCTGGATGGTTAAGCGATACATGGTTCCAGGAAGAAATAGTAACAGTCGACTCAACACCGCAGCACATTGCAGTTCCAAGGCGATTTGCATTCCGGTATGTGTGTCTCGAAATTCTAGGTATTTCTCAAAAGAACACGGTGAGGTTGAGTTCGCTGCACTGCATCAGAGAGACCAGTGCTCCCACCTTCGAAGTAGCGACTTCCAAGTATAAAGGACTGCTCGGCTCCATCGATGAAGTCAGCCGAACCACATTGCGAGAGTGCATGCAGAGTGTCTTCGAAGATGGGCCGAAACGTGATCGAAGACTTTGGCTTGGCGATTTACGATTACAGGCTTTGACAAATTATGCCAGCTACAAACACTATGATTTGGTGAAGCGTTGCCTCTATTTGTTTGCCGGTATGTGTGATGCTCAAGGCAGAGTGCCTTCATGCATATACTTACACCCACAACCTCATCCCGACACTATCTACCTATTCGATTACTATGTACTATTCATTCCCACGCTATTGGAATATGTGCAAGCAAGCGGCGACCTGCCAACACTGAGAACCTTGTGGCCGGTAGCAAGAAAGCAAATCAGCATTGCAATGAGTTTATTGGAACAAGATATGGTTCGAGAAGATCCTACCTGGTGGGCATTCATCGATTGGGACGATTCACTGGATAAACGGCTTGCAGCACAAGGGACTTTCTTGTATTGCCTTAAGTCGGCGATAAGCATCACTTCTTTACTGAACGACCAAGATGATCATAACGAACTTCTTGCTTTACAGCATAGGTTGAAACAAGCTAGTCGGAAGTGCTTCAACAAAGAACTACGGTGTTTTACAAGTGGTACGATGCAGCAAGTTTCATGGGCTTCTCAAATTTGGATGGTACTTGGACAGACGATCGAAGGAGATGAAGCAAAAGCCTTACTACTCCGAACGGAGCGTCTTGAACATCGTCCAATGACACCCTACTTGATGCACTATTATGTTGAGGCATTACTGGAAGTTGGTCTCTATGAGAAAGCTCGTGAAGCGATTACCAAGCTTTGGGGATCCATGGTGAATTTGGGATCTGATACATTTTGGGAAATTCATAATCCTGATGATGTAATGTTTTCACCGTATGGAAGTGTTGCAATCACGAGTTTTTGTCATGCATGGAGTTGCACCCCTACCTACTTGCTGCAAAAACTGGATGAAATGGGGGCTGTTACTCACTAAAGACCAACGATTAAATCATCAATACCCAGAACAGACATAATGCAACGTGCTTGCTCTTTCAAGCGTCGTTGTCCAGAGATTAGTGTTGCACACCATGCAAGTTCCAGTAATCACTTGTAAGATGCTCTTGTACATAGCAATTGCCTTATCCTTCAAGCAAGATCTTACAATAGGGAATCCGACACAATGATGTGACGATTCCCTCGTTAATGGATCCATAAGCAGAGATGAGAAAAGCAAACCAATCGGTGCGGGACGGGAGGAGTGCTTTCCCGTCCCGCACGCACTATGCTTCTACGGCAATAAATGAGAAGGTAGTTACATCGAACAAACCCATATCGGTAAGCTTCACCTCCGGGATTACTGCCAAGGACATGAAGCAGAGCGTCATGATCGGTTCAACATCCTCCTTGACGTGCAATTCCCGGTATGCCACTTCATGGATTTCACTCAGTTTCCGGTCGACCCATTCACCGCTTTGGTCACTCATGATTCCCCCGACGGGCATCGGCATGGAGGCAAGAATCTTTCGGTCCTTTACCAGTACCATCCCACCGTTTTGGGCGGTCAGGGATTGAACGGCAGCAGCCATATCATCATCGTTCACCCCCACAACGATGATGTTGTGGGAATCATGAGCGATGGAAATGGCCACTGCCCCCTCGGTGATGCCATAGCCGCGCAACAGGGCGACCGCAACATTGCCGGTGGCCTGGTGTCTTTCCACCACGGCAACCTTGACGATGTCCTGGGATGGATCATGGATGAAGAGCCCTTGCCCGTCACGTGCTATACGTGCTTTCCCCTTGGCGGTTACCACCCCCCCAGGAAGAATGTCAATGGTGGTGACATCATCACGTGTGAGCTTCAACCTCAACTTCTCAACTGAGAAATCCTTGACATGGAAACTTCCCCTCACCTGTTCTATGCTGTGACGAGTCACCTCAAGAAGGTAGTTTCCTTGTTTAGCAACCAACCGGCCTTCGATGAATACCGCATCCGCCTTGAACTCCTTCAGGTCGTCAAGCAGCACAATGTCCGCCCGCAGGCCCGGAGCTATCGCCCCTCGGTCGAAAAGACGGAAGCATTCGGCTGCATTGAGACTTGCCATCTGAATGGCGACTATCGGATCAATGCCTGCATGTACAAGAATTCTCAGATGCTCATCCAAATGGCCTTTTTCCAAGATGGTCTTCGGCTGACGATCATCACTGCAAAGCAGGCAGCGCCTGCTGTTCGCAGAGGTAACGCCTTTAAGCAAATGGGCCAACTCGTGGCATGCAGAGCCCTCTCGCAACAGTACGTACATGCCGCGATCGATGCGATCATGCATCTCTTCGATGGTGGAACACTCATGGTCGGTGTGAATCAAGGTTGATGCATAGGCGTTGAGCGCCTTGCCGGAAACTCCGGGCGAGTGACCGTCGACAAGCTTGCCCATTTTTCGGGCGAGGAGCAACTTGTCCATCGCCCCATCCTCGGCATTGATGACTCCCGGGAAGTCCATGAACTCCCCCACCCCTAGAATTCGTTCATCGGCGATGGGAATACGCATGGCCTCAGCATCGATGACCGCCCCTGCATGCTCGAACGGGGTTGCCGGAACGCAGGAGGGAATCATGAAACGAATATCCAGAGCAGTCTCTGAGGCCGCATCAAGCATGAAGGACAAACCCTTCAGACCGCAGACATTCACCATCTCATGAGGATCGGCAATGATGGTGGTGGTCCCATAGGGCACCACCAACCTGCCCATCTCTTCGGGTGTAACGTAGGAGGACTCGATGTGGATATGGCTGTCGATGAACCCAGGGGCTGCATACCGCCCCTGTGCATCAATCTCAGTCTCACCTTCATAGGTGCCGACACCGGCAATGATGCCATCACAAACGGCAATATCACCCTCATGGATTGTACCGCTATAGACATTCACAACCTTGCAATTCTTGATGACCAAGTCGGCAGGAAGTCTGCCGCTTGCCACATCAACAAGCTTCTTCAATTGTGTTTTTCCCATCAAATCAATAACACCTCTTCGCCGTACTCGATGTACAGCTCATCGATGAGCGCTTCACTAGCCCTTGCAATGAACCCATCCTGGTCAAGTTCCTTCAGCGGCTTGATCACTACGTTTTTCACATCCCTGCGGCCTCTGACCATCACAGAGTCTCCCCATTGCTTGATCAGGGCATACCTGGCTGCCTCATCAATATAGATAACCTTCTTGGTATCCTTGGCATCCTCATAGTTTCTGAGAACACGTACGCATTTAACATCCATACTCTTTCCTCCTTAGACGTAGTCATACCGGCGGGGCACATCCATAATTTTCTTGTGTCCAAGATGGATGGCATAACAAATGACTGCAGCAAGCAAGTATCCCTCAGCATAGGGGAAGCTCATCGTAGCCATTCCAAAGACCAGAGCCGGGGAGTGGATGAACCCGAAAAACGACAGAACCGAAGCCACCACAAAGGCGATGGACGCCTTGTCCAGGCGGCGGTCGATGATGAATGCAACCACCGTCGCCCAGAGGATGCTGGTGATGATCGCCCCGCTGTGCATGGCAACCACACCCTTCCAGACCACCCCGTAGGTAATCATCGCCTGGCTGATCTCATCCGAGCTGTTCATGGTCAGCGTCTCCTCCAAGTAAATGCCGAAGGCACCCAGGGCATCACGGACATAGGTGTACAGAGCATCGGCGAGATGGGGAATGAGGGCGATGGCCAACGCAGCCCCGTGACGTCTGGGAACATCGGTGTAGGCATGGACCAGCATCAACATGGCACACCACAGGAAGGTGATCGAAGCAACTACAGCCGGCATCAGGGAGTTCATGAATCCATAGAGCCCGAAGACAGAGGACAATGCATACAGGATTGCAGAAATCCACGAATAGGAGATTCCTGTCTCACTCTTCTTCAAGCCTGCATGACCGAGCCAGACGGTATTGGGAACAATGGAGCCGAAGAGGGCCGATACCATGGTGCAGACACCATCGATGATCTGCGTCTGGCCGACATTGTACTCATCGCCGGCTGCAATGGCCGATTCAACGTTGTCCATCGTCTCAATGAAGTTGTACACCTCGATCGGGATGATGACGCTGAGGAAAGGGATGATGTACTTGAATCCCTGAAAGACAGCCCCGATGGAGAGAACGGGAAGCGATACTCCAAGCGTTGAGGTGTCGACCTGCACCCTGCCCAAGAACAAGGCCCAGACAATGCCGAACACCACCGAGACCAGAAGCATAGGAATCCGCTTCTTGAAGACATAGCCGCCGATCAGGCCGATGATTGCGATGACCACAACAGGCATGCCGAGAATCGGGTCATGATACACTTCAAAAAGGCCGGCGGTTGCCATCCAGACCAAGCCGATGCCTGCTACGGTACCAAGCATGGCGACCCGGGGGATCAAGCGGCGGATGAACGGTCCGATGAAACCTCCGAGCATCTCAATGAACCCACCGAGGAAACACGCGGCGGTGGCGGCCATCCAGCACATCTCAGGCGAAAGCCCTGAGTAATGCAAGGGATAGATTACGCCATACAAATACACAAACATAGCAGGAGTGGAGACACCCGAAGGAAGGGCCGTCACATCCTTGCGCCCTGTCTTTTTGGCAAGGCGGTAGCCCTGCCATGCATAGGCCAGACAGCCGAGCATCAACCCGAGAGCCAGACCGGGAATGACCCGACCGTAGATGATGGAATCAGGCCATCCTATGCCCTGCAAGGCATACGCGATAATGATAAAATTGATGATATTGCCGAAATATGAGTAGACGACACCGCCGAGATCTCCCGGCCGAAACAGTCCAACATGTCCAAGAGTTCGTTCCATTTCAGTACTCCTTATGTGTGTTCAACAAGTTCGAGTATCGGATCGAAGGTGGTCAACGCAATGCAGTCGACCGGCCCGACATCGGTAATCGCATAGTCCGGGATGGCGGTGATAGGCAGGAAGAACATGTACATCAACGGTTCAGGCAGGTTACAACCAAGCAATCGTGCTGCACCGTTCATTTCATCCTCCCTTTGAGCTACTTCCCCAGGTTCAAGGTCGCAGACGATGCCGCCGACAGGCAAGGAGAAAAAGTCCAGAACTTTTCCATCCTTGACCACCACCTGCCCGCCGCCTTCCTTGATCAGGTGATTCACAGCAAACGCCATATCCTCGGCATTGGTGCCCAATACGATGAGATTGTTGTCATCAGGGGCGGCCGAAGAGGCCATCGCACCTGCCTGCAGTCCCCAGCCCGAACAGAAAGCAAGACTCTTGTTCCCGTTGATGCCGAACCGCTCGAGAACAGAGACCATCAGGACATCCTGATCGGTATCGGGTTGGACTACATGGTCGACCACATCAAGAACCACATCCCGGCGCTTACGGACGAACGGTCCTTTGACCTCCATCGACAGGACCTTGGCCCTGCCGTTCGCCAATGAGACTCGATACTCGAAATCCTTTGCCGTGACAGGCTTGCATTTCAACTCGCTTGTAAGCAGGCTGCTGCGCTTCGGAGCATGCAAATCATAGGCTAACTTGTGGTCGCGGGCCACCAGATTCCCGTTGGCGATGACTGCCTGCACATTGAAAGAGCTTGGATTATCCACCAACAGGATGTCGGCAATACGCCCTGGGGAGATGGAGCCGACAAGATGGTCGATCCTGTACGCTTCGGCGCTGTTGATCGTTCCCATCTGGATGGCCGTCATAGGAGAAACCCCAGCCCTGATGGCAAGACGGACCAGGTGGTCTACATGCCCTTTCTCAACCAAGTCTTTCGCTGTAACATCATCGGTGCAAAAGCTCACACGCCGGGCCAGGGAGGGATTCACCTCGGTCACAGCACGGATGTTCTCGGCAAGGAAATGAGTTACCGACGACTCGCGAATGACCATGTGCATGCCCTTGCGCAATTTCTCGACCACTTCCTGATGGTCATAACTCTCATGGTCCAGGCGGACGCCTGCACACAGATAGCCGTTCAAGTCGTTGCCCCGGGCCATGGGGGCACAGCCGAAAATCGGCAGCCGATTCTTGTACGAGAGGCTGAGGGCTCCCAGGGTATCTTCATCCAACTCCTGTACCGCTTCCCGCACCGTCTCCCACACGCCGAAACACTCAGGCCACGTCTGTACCTGTGCATGAATTTCCGGATTGAAATTACAGGAGATGGTTGAGGTTGGAAACGTGTAGGGTGTTTTGTAAGGAGCTCCCCAGAAGACCTTGAGCGGGCTCTGCTTGATCTCGGCAAACACCTCCTTAAGACCTTCAAGGCCGCTGACCGAGATGTACTCATCAAGGCCGCTGACCATGCACGTGGTTCCCGAGGGCACTATGCCCTTGGCAAAACTGGTGATGCTGAGTTTGCTGCACTCGCTGTGGATGTGTCCGTCGATGAGGCCGGGCACCAGATAGCTACCCGAAGCATCGATGACCTTGGTCTTCGGGCCTTGGTAGGCAGATACATCGCCTACCGCAACAATCATATCTTGATAGATGGCTACATCCGCCGGATAGATTTCGCTTGTCATGACATTGACAAGGTTTCCATGCAGAATAAGGGTGTCGGCAGGAATCAGTGCGCGACCGGCGCGTATGTACTGCCTCAGGTTTTCAATCGTTCGTTCCATTGTGAATCCTCCAATCAAGCAAAATTCAGATACTCCGGCCTCTCGGCGAACCAGGCTTCCCGTCCTGCAGTTTGTATCCAGACGAATGGTGTAAGGGAGGAGGTATTGCTACAAATCAGGCTTCCCGTCCTGCTCCGCCTCTTTCGGAATTTTGTGGATTGGTACGTACAAGACGGCACACAGCCGCGAACCAGGCCTCCGACTCTGCTTGATACGTTGTATATTGGATGTGAGAAACAGCGGCTTCGTATCAACGATACGGACCAGGCTTCCCGTCCTGCATCTCCGCTGCCACGGAATTATATGATAATTCTTTGAACAGTTTTTTTCATTTGTAAAGATAAAAGTGACATTTTTTTGAAAAGCTGAAGCATTTTGCCGAGGCAGACAATAAAGCAGGAGCCTTTCAACCCCTGCCTCTTGAACAAACGTGTATGGAAAAACATTAGAACCCGTAGGCCAATGCCCCCCCGTCGACTGCATAATCAACACCGGTGATATAACGGGCATGCTCGGACAACAGGAAGGCAGCCATGGCACCCAAGTCCTTGGCCTCGCCGAAGGCGTGCATCGGCATGCGGTTGAGGATCAGACGCTTGCGCTCCTCGTCCATCACCTGCTTGGTCATCTCGGTCGGGAACCAACCCGGAGCAATACTGTTCACCGTAATATTATTCTGCGCCCATTCGACGGCCAGACCGCGGGTCAACCCTGCAATACCGCTCTTGCTGGCACTGTAGGGTACCACCTGGGAAAAGCCCAGATGAGCCGCCATGCTGGAAATATTGATAATGCGGCCGGTATGCTTGGAAGCCGAAAGATAGGGGAAACACAACACAGAAAGGTTGAAGGGAGCACACACATTGACCTGTTGCACTTGGGCGAACTCATCAAAGCTCATCGTTTCCGCCCGCTTCTTGATGGTGATGCCTGCATTGTTGATCAAAAAATCCAAACCGCCGTCTTCAGCTATCCTGTCAATGATGGACTTCATCTGGTCGGTATCGCAGATATCTGCGGCAATATGCGTCACTCCCTGAGGGACAACGGTATGCGAATCCTTGGGCTTGCCCGTCCTGCTGATACAGAACACCTGCGCACCACAACCGGCCAACACCTCGGAAATAGCCAAACCAATACCACTCGAAGCCCCGGTAATTATTCCTCGATACCCTTGCAAGTCAATCATACACCCACTCCTTACGATACATCAAACTCATTTGATATATTAGTATATTCCCACTATATCACACGATATAATGCAGTTCAAGCTGAGTTTAATGGCTTTATCAAGATTTGAATACTTGTATTTCGCCGGCTCTCACCATATGATGGATATTAGTGATATATTATAAGGGAAAAACCATGGAACAAAACACTCTTAAAGAGAGTGCCTACGAGTACTTGAAACGAAGAATCCTGACCGGAGAACTGCTTCCGGGTCAGGTAATCATCGAACGCGACATCATGGACATCCTCACCTTGGGACGGACTCCGGTTCGGGAAGCGCTTCTATTGCTTCAGAATGAGAACCTGGTGCTGATGTATCCACGCAAACAGACACTGGTCAAACCTTTGGCGATGCAGGACATCCTGGACCTTTTCTCGTTGCGAAAAATGCTCGAGGCGCAGGTGTTGGTCCAGTATCTGCATCAGATGGATCTCTTGACGCTTTACGAACATGACAAAAAACTGCAAGCACTGGTCGAACAAGGAAAAGAGACGGCTCCGCTTACCTTCTACAGTCAGGATATCGCCTTTCATGAGTACCTGATCAGCTGCTCAAACAACGCCAAGCTCATCAGCGTATGCAAACCACTCTTCCTTGAAGGCCTGAGAATCGGGATGCTGGGAGTGAAAACCTCACACAGCAAAGGTATGGATGAGACATACCGTCAACATCACAGGATCCTGGAGGCCATCGTGGGGGAAAATCTTTCCCGGATTCGCCAAGCATGCGTAGAACACCTGAACGCCGCACAAATCAGTGCATTGGAAACCTATAGGTCTTTCTCTTTATGATATATCTGTATTAATCGTCTTTATTTCTTGCATATTTAAGGTATATCATATTTTTATTCATGATAATCATGCTTGTATAGAGATTTATCCGTATGCTAATATATCAATAATACACAGTAGAGCTTACATGCTCTCAAACTTGAAGGAGTGATCACAATGCACATAGAACGACTTGAAACCTGGTGGGTGGAACGCAACCGCTGTCTGTTTGACAAAAAACGGCAGGGAAGTGCTGCCATGCCTTGGGATGTGGTGGTACTCAAACTCACCACCGACACCGGCCTTGAAGGCTATGCGACCGCCCTTGCTGCACGTAGCGGAACCATCACAGAAAGCTATTTACATGAGACAATCGCTCCGGTGGTGCTCGGTCGTGACATCCATGACCGGGAAAAGATATGGCACGAATTCTGGACCATCGACCGTCACTTGACTTTCTTCCCTGTCTATCTGCCTGGGCCAATCGATGTAGCCTTGTACGACCTTGCAGCGAAAGAAGCAAACCTGCCTCTGTACAAATACCTTGGCGCCTACAGAAAACAACTTCCCGTCTATGCAAGCGGAAACTTCCATGCAACCATCGATGAATATGTCGAGGAGGCCCTGAAGTATAAAGAGCGCGGCATCAAGGGCTATAAAGCCCACCCCGCCGGCCCCATCGCCTTCGACATGAAAGTCCATGAACAACTTCGCAAAGCAGTAGGCGACGACTTTATACTTATGAGCGACCCTGTTGCAGAGTATTCGCTGCACGAGGCTATCAAGGTAGGGCGACAGCTTGAGGAACTTGGGTATTATTGGCTGGAGGAACCGTTCAGGGACTTTGAGCTGGAGAAGTACTCGCAGCTGTGCAGTGCCCTCGACATCCCCATCGCCGCCACCGAAACAACACGCGGATGCCACTGGGGAGTGGCTCAGGTCATCGCCCAGCGTGCCGCAGACATCGTTCGCGCCGATGTAAGCTGGAAGGACGGTGTTACCGGAACGATGAAGATCGCCCACCTTGCCGAAGCTTTCGGCATGAACTGTGAGATCCATACCACCACCATGAACTACATGGATGTTGCAAATCTTCACGTTGGATGCGCCATCAAAAATACCGAATACTTTGAATACTTCGTACCCGAGGAGAACTATCAGCTGCCTATGCAGGGCATGCTGCCCATCGACGGCAATGGCATGATCACCGTTCCCGAAGGTCCGGGCTTAGGGGTGAATCTCGACTGGGACTTGATCAAGTCCAGTTGCAAGAGCTACCGCGAAGCAAGGATCTGACCATAGATAAGGCGCTCCCTCTTCAAAGGAGCGCCTTATTTTTCATACTATGGATGCTCAGTTTAAACCTGGAATCCGAAGTACTCCTTCACATTCTTGACGCACAGCTGCTCGATGATTTCTTTCAGATAGCTCTCCCCTCCGAAGTACTCACCCCGCTCGACGAGCTTTGCAAGATACCTGCACAGCAACCTGCGGTAGAGTTCATGGCGGGGATAACTGAGAAAGCTGCGGCTGTCGGTAAGCATGCCCACACCCAGCGACAAGGGATAGAGATTGGATACACTCTCGAATTGGTGCTCCATCCCATAAACTTGGTCGTTGAACCACCAAGGGGCACCGAGCTGGACTTTTGCCTTGGCTTCGCTGTCACAGAACCCGGCTGCAAGCACTGCGAACGTCTCAATCTTGGAAATATCCAACGGATAGAGAATCGTCTTGGGAAGAGTATTCGCCTTGGTCAGTCGATCGAGAAGCAATCCGATGCTGTGCACGCTGCTGCGGTCGTCGGTACAATCGAAGCCGGTGGACTGTCCAATTGCCGCAACCTTTGAGGTATTGGCATCCAGATAGGTGCCCACATGCAGCTGCATGACAAAGCCGTGCTTGTGATAGAGCCTGCCCATCTCGGACAGGAATGCAGTCCGATAGACATCAATCTCACGAGAAGTCAAGGGTTTTCCGGCAAGAGCGTTTGAGAAAACAGCCTCTACCTCTGCCTCGTCGACTTCAACATACTGGAAGTAAGGAATGCCGTCGTCGCTTACCGTGGTACCCAGGCTCTTGAAGAATATCAGACGCGTTTCCAACGCCTGTACCACATCTGAAAACTTCGAGATGGGTAGAGTGCTTACCTCCTCAAGTTTCTTGAGATATGAGGCAAAACCTGTCCTCTCGCAGAACATGGCTTGGTCGGGACGGAATGCTGTAAGCACCTTTGTCTTGGTCTTGCCCAACAACTGTTTGTGATAGGAAAGATTGTCAATCGGGTCTTCGGTGGTGCAGACCAATGCAACGTTGCTCTTTTCCATACACCACCGGGGGGTAATGCGATTGCTCTGGATCAAGGCCTTGGTCTCTGCGTAGATTCGCTTTGCATTCTCGCTGCACAGCATCTCATCGATATCAAAGTACCGCTTGAGTTCCAAGGCGCACCAGATATACAAAGGATTGCCGATCAAGTATGGAACGATGGCGGCAAACTTGTAGAACTTCTCTTCATACGATGCACTCCCGGTAATATAGGTCTCCTCGATGCCGAAAGTCCGCATGGCACGCCACTTGTAGTGGTCTCCTGCAAGCCACATCTGGCCGATATCCTCGAACTGCTTGTTCTCATAGATCTCCCTTGCCTGCAGATGGCAGTGGTAATCGATGATGGGAAGGTCCTTTGCATACGTATTGTACAGGTATCGTGAAAGGTCGGTATCGAGATAGAGATCTTCACTGAATGTTGTAGGGATGACCATCGTTGCAATCTCCTTAGAAGCCGATGAGGGCGCCGCCGTCGACCGGAAGGCATACACCATTGATATAGCGGGCTGCTTCACTGCTCAAGAATGCAGCGGCCATGCCGACATCCAAACTCTCTCCCACCTTGTTCATCGGAATCCTTCCCAGGATCTTGGCAAGACGAGGGGGATCATTGTCGGTGGCCTTGTGGAACATCGGGGTGTCGATCCATCCGGGGGCAATGGCGTTCACACGCACATTGTGAGGTCCGCACTCGGTGGCCAGGGTATGAACCAACCCAAGCAGTCCAGCTTTGGCGGTTGAGTAACCGGCAACCGCAGGCTGACCGATGTAGCTGGTCATGCTGGCCATATAGAGAATGCTTCCAAGCTGTTGCTGCTTCATATGCGGCACCAAGGCCTTGGTCAGTGCGAAAGCACCCACCAAGTGCACATCAAGCACCCGCTGATAATCCTCAACCGTCATTTCCTCGATTGGTTTCTTGCAATGGTTTCCTGCATTGTTCACCAAGATGGTGATCGGGCCGTGTTCGGCAAGCAATTGGTCAACCAAAGTCTGTGTCTTGTCGGTTTCAGTAATATTGAATTGATAAAATGCTACGGCAGAGCCGAACTCACAAAGGGCTTCTTCGGCCTGCTCCTTCGGCTCGAAACTCAATACCAATACCTTTGCGCCGCTTGCCACCAGACAGCGGGTGATCGAGAGGCCCAAGCCGGTCGAGCCACCGGTCACAATCGCCGTTCTCCCCTCCAGGGAGTACATGTTCTGCATATCAACCATGTTGTTCCTTCCTTCTTCGTTATGCATTATTTCTCACAAGCCCTTCGAACGACTTCCTTCTCCTGGAATTTGTAAGGAATAAAATACTCCTTGTGTCCGAGCGCTTCACTTTTACTGGGAGTGCCAGCGGCTACTTCACACACCATCTCCATCAACTCCTGAGTCAATTCAGCTTGATTGCAAAGTCCATCTAGCACCTTTCCTGCGTCAAAATCCATATCATCGATCATATTCGCATAGGTCGTACTGTTGCCGGTGATCTTGATGACCGGAGCCACGGCACTGCCCACCACCGTACCTCTTCCTGTAACCAGGAAGGTGATATGGCTGCCGCAACTGATCAGGTCCATCAAACCCTCGTTGTCGTTGGGGTTGGTAATACCGAATTGCATCCAGTGTGGATCGGGGGTGGAGTCGAGCAGCCAAAGACCCGGATGAGGCACTTTCTGGCTTACCTTCAATACCCCCTGGATCGGTCGACTGCCGCTTTTAATGACCGCGCCCATGCTCTTTTCCTCGATCGTCGAAAGGCCTCCGGCAAAATTGCCAGGACTCACCGAGTACTGGCGAACGCTCTTGCAGTACTGCAGGGCCTTCTCATAGGTGCACTCGATATCCTTTCGTGCCTCTTGTGTTGCCGCCCGGGCGGACAGAAGATGGCCAAGGCCGATTGCCTCTACAATCTCCTCGAAAATCGCCGTCCCTCCGGCATCGACAAGCTGATCGAAGAAATTGCCCACCACCACATTGCCTGCCAGGCCGCTGGTGTAATCCGAACCGCCGCACTCAGCCCCGATTACCAAATCAGAGAAGGTCATAGGCACCCGAGAGGTCTGCTTCAGTTCATCGAGCATGGTATGGACAATCGAAAGGCCCTTCTTGATGGAGGAAACGGTCCCGCCGTTTTGCTGGATATAAAACCAATCAGCAGGTTTACCCTCCTCCTTGGCAATATCGGCCAACCATTCAGGCTGAATATATTCGCAACCCAATCCCACCGCAAGGACCGCTCCCACGTTCGGATGCCGAATGAGTGAGATGAGCATGCGTACCGCATACTCATTGTCGGTGCACCCTTCGAATCCGACACACTCGACGTCCAAATTCCCTGATTGTCTGGCAATCTCCTGGGCAACGAATGCCGAACACTCCACTGTATAGATTACAAGCACCCGGTTGCGGATTCCCTTGCGGCCGTCTTGGCGCAAGTATCCCGACCACGTACGATTCAATGCATTCATCTGATCCTCGCTTACTTGTATTCAATGTCGGTAGGAGCACCGGTATGGATGTCCAGGTGACTTGATCGTTCATCATAACAGCTTTTCATGCAGTGCAAGTGCACCCAACTCCCTTGCTTGATGGGTTGGGTGGCTTCGCCGATTACCACCGAATATTTGATGATCTTCTCACCCTCGGCGATATCCCGCAAGGCAATTTTATGCCCTACAGGGATTGTTTCGATTGCTGACAGATCGGAGAGACCGGCATCAGCGTTTAGCTTGACCGCTCCGATGTGCAGCTCAGTCAAGGCGGTGGCTACATTGTCGTCACGGCCGATCTGAAAAGCTGTTTGCATGCTCATCTCCTACAGGATCCCGAACTTGGCAAAGGCATCGGTTGCACTCATGCCGTCCTCAATCGCCTTGCGAACCAGTTTTTCCCCACTCGCCTTTTCAAGCGATTTCACCACCACTTCTTCGGCAATGGCCTTGGGAATTACCAACACCCCGTCGATATCACCGAAGATGATGTCACCGTCCTCAATCGTCACCTGCCCGATTTCAATGGGACAGCGAAAGTCTACGACCTGGGTGCGTACACTGCTGTCCTGGGCATAACAGCCACAGGAGAAGACCGGCCAATTCTGCTCCAGCACCTGCGGGGTGTCACGATGCCAGCCATCCAGCACAGCCCCTACCGCCTTGCGGGTGCGTGCGGTGGCGGTAAGCAGCTCACCCCAATAGGCACAGCGCTTGGTGCCGCCGGTTGCAATATAGATTTCGTTTTCCTTGAGCTGATCCAGAGCCTCGGTCAAAAGACCAAAGGGCTTCTTCTGCGGACCGTATACATCGATCATCAAGACGGTCATTGCCTTACCAGCAAGTTTCATACCTTCTTTAATCGGCCTGATGGCCTGAGGAAGGAACTGGTGGGTATAGCCCATCACATCAAGAATATCCCCGACCACAGGGGTATACAACTTCGCTTTCATCAGATCAAACATTTCTGCTTCAGTATTCCAATCACTCATCATATTCCTCACTTACGGCTGCCAAGTTTCAAAGAGGCAAGCCAGAGTAAACATTGTGAAAACCAGGAAGCGACTTGCTCATCGGCATATCGCATTTTTTCCGGTTCCTCCACTTCCTTGGTAGCCAAGGAAAGTCCATGCACCCCATGGGGGTAGATATGCAAGGCGCATACTGCGCCAGCATCAAGCAATGCTTGGGCGAACAGCAGGCTGTTGTGCACTGGAACCGCCTCATCACTGGCTGTATGCCACAAAAACACCGGCGGGGTATCTTTGTCCACCCAGCGTTCCAGGCTGAAGAAGTCTTCACACGGCCCTTTGCCCAAATTCCCAATACTCTGCACATGCGCATACCTTCCTGCACTGATGACCGGGTAGCACAGTACCGCTGCATCGACCTTCTCCAGATTCATACGATGCGCATGCACCGCAAGGCTTGCTGCCAGATGACCTCCAGCCGAAAACCCCACAATATAGACAGGCAGGTATGGAAATGCTTGCCTGAGCACACCCACAGCCCAACCAGCCTCCCGCAAGGGCAGTGTCCCCAAGTCGGTTCCCACCGTGTAGGAGAGAACCGCTGCACCATAGTCTTGTGCAAGAAAGGCATTACCAACCGGCCACATTTCCCGAGGCGAAAGCCATTGGTAGGCACCTCCAGGGCAAATCAAGACCACAGCCTTGGGCTGCTCTGCCGGTTGCACCGCCAGCGTTGCCTCGGAGAAGGGACACGAATATTGCTTCACTGATTATCCCATCACAGGCATGATTAAATTCGGCAGGAACATGATCAGGCCGGGGACGTAGGTAATCAGAAGCAGGACAATGACCATAACACCGAGGAACGGAACCAAGGTCTTGATCAGCTTCTCAATGGGAACACCGGAGACTGCAGAACCCACAAAGAGGGTTCCTCCCACCGGCGGGGTGATCAGTCCGATACCAAGGTTCAGGATCATGACCACACCGAAGTGAACAGGGTCCATGCCGGCTTGGATGGCAATCGGAAGCAGGATGGGTGTTGCCACCAGGATAATGGCGGACATGTCCATGATGGTTCCCAAAATCAGCATCAGTACGTTCAGGATGAGCATAATCAACAAGGGATTGCTGGTAAGGCCGAGAATACCGTTGGCAACCATCTCAGGCAGGCGCAGGTAGGTAAGCAGCCAGCCGAACACCTGGGAGGTGGAGATGAGGATCATGACGATGGCCAGGGTGCCCAGCGATCGCTCAATCAAATGCCAAATCTTGGGTAAAGTAAGTTCCTTATAGATGACCGAACTGACAATGATGGCCCAAATAACCGCCATTGCAGCACTTTCTGTTGCGGTGAATATGCCTGTTACAACACCAAAGACAACTATAAGAACCGTTATCAAGCCCCACACCGCATCCTTGAGGGTGGTGAGGGCATGCTTGAGACTAAAGGGAGCTCCCTTGGGGTAGTTGCGCTTCACACTGAGCACATAGCTATAAATCATCAAAGCGAAACCCAAGAGGAATCCAGGAATTATCCCGCCAAGAAAGAGTCTTCCCACCGATACGCTGCCGGCAACCATGGCGTACATGACCATATTGTGGCTGGGAGGAATCAGAAGTCCTTCAACTGATGAACACATGGTGACGTTGGTGGAGAACTCGTCATCGTAGCCTTGTTCACGCATCATCGGGATCAGGATGGTTCCCAAGCTGGCGGTGTCCGCCGTCGACGATCCGCTGATGCCGCCAAAGAACAGGGAGGCTACAATGTTGACCATCGCAAGGCCGCCACGTATCCATCCTACAAGAGCGTCACTTAAGGCGATCAGGCGCTTGGAAATACCGCCGGCACCCATGATTTCGCCTGCGATTATGAAGAAAGGAACAGCCATGAGGGTGAACACATTCACTCCCTTGACCATCAACTGGGCGATCTGCATCAAGGGCAGGCCCAAAAACATCGTGGTAAGCACACTAGATATACCAATGGCAAAAGCGATGGGAAAGCGACATACAAGCATGACTACAAAGCTTCCCACAAGAATCAATACTGCGATAGAGTTGGTGTCCATCAGGAATTCTCCCCTTTCTGTGTTGCAAGCTCTTGCTTGGCTTGCTCAGCCATCTGTTGAGACTGGACTGCCAAGGTTTCCATATCCAGTGTCTGTCCATGGGCAACGCGATAGTAGAAGTTGATGAAGCGCTCGATTTCCATAAGGACAACGGCAATACCGGCGAACGGGCAGGAAAGGTAGAGCCACATGCTGGTAATGCCGACACCGGTCATCAAATTGCGCTTTGCCAGCATGGAGAACTGCCAACCATACACAATCATGAAGAGGCCAAAAGTAAAAATGGTGACATGTGCAGCACCCCGCACAAACCGAATGAACTGTTTAGGGGCAAAGTAATCAATAACCTGCATTCGAATATGGGTATCCTTGCGGATTGCAAGGGCTGCACTGCACAATGACATGTAGACCATGCACATCAACACAACCGGTTCACCCCAAACAAGACTGCTTTTGATCACATAACGATTGAAGACTACAATAGCGGTTATTCCGACCATCGCAATAAAGAACAGCTTGCATATGGTCATGAAAAACCAGTAGACAGCATCGAAGAATTTGGTAACGGTGTTCACACAGGACCTCCAAAGGTAAGGGGGAACACGTCCCCCTTATGAAAGCTCATACTATAGACAAGAAATATCAGGCTTACAGAGCAAGAATTGCATCGTAATACTGCTCATATCCCTTGGCATATTTTCTTACCACATCCTTGGTAGCCTCGATGTACGGGGTCTTGTCCTTGACCTCGATGACATTGGCACCGGCAGCCTTGATCTTGGTGAGCAGCTCGTTGTCAAGAACCTCGATGCCCTGGCGGTTCCACTCTGCAGTCTCTTTTGCTGCTTCCATCAGGATGGCCTGGGCCTCGGCATCGAGCTTGTCATACACAGAGGCGCTCATGATGACGATCGATGGGCTGTAGGTATGACCGCTGAGGATGTAGTTCGGAGCAACTTCGTAGAACTTGTTGGAGTAGTAACCGCTGTGGGGCTGCTCTGCACCATCTACAGTACCAGTCTGCAGTGCGCTGTACAGTTCGCTGAAACTAATCGGAGTGGACTGAACACCAAGAGCAGAAACAGTTTCGGTCATCAGGTCGGTGGTCGGGACCCTGAGCTTCAAACCTTTGTAATCGTTGATGCTGTTGATCGTCACCTTCTTGGAGGTGAAGAAATTTCTTGCACCTTCATCAAGGTAGAACAAACCAACGAAACCACTCTTGAGATCTCTGGGTTCATTGAGGAACTCCTGACCGAGGGGGCTGTTGATGACATTCCACAGGTGGGCGCGATCACGGAAAATGAACGGCAAACCGAACAGGGTAAGCTTTTTCATTCCAAAGTCACCAAGGCTGTTGGTGTTTGCACGGCAGATGTCGATTGCACCGCCACCCATCTGCAGGGTCTGGTACATGGTCTTCTCGTCTCCGAGCTGACCGGCCGGATATACCTGGATCTTGATTCTTCCGGCACTCTTCTCTTCCACAAGCTTGGCAAAATGGTCGCCGGCGAGGTCCATGATGTGACCATCGGGGTTCAATTCTGCATACTTGAGCACATAGCTCTTCTTCTCTGTAGCGGCACCGGCTTCTTTCTCACCTGCAGCAAACAGGAACGAGCCAAGGACGGCAAGGCACAATACCATTGCAAAAAACTTCTTCATAAAATCCTCCTGGGAAATGTATCGATTACGGCTACATCAACAGCCGGTAATACCCGTTCTCATACATGGGCAGATTGCTCTTGAACACCATCTCACTACCGATATGGATGGTCGGCATGACAGGACGAATGTCCTTTATCAGATGTTCGGCAAGAATCTTGGTAGCCAGATAGGCACTCTTGTAGGGATGATTCTGCACAACATTGCCAAAAACTCCCCTTCTTAAAAAATCCATGGTTTCATCAAAGAGGTCCATTCCGATTGAGAAAATCGATTTGTCGGAACAGCATTTTTCCATCAAACGCCCAAGCATCGCGGAGCTTCGTGCCGTTACAGCACAGCATCCTCTGATAGTTTTTTCCTCAATAAGTCTGCACACACTCTCCGATGGGTCCTCAGAGCTCGAGGAATGCACTTTGTAGACAGGATTGATTGCACCATTTTCGCTCAGATAGCTCTCGAACCCTTCAACAACCAGATAGTTGGAAGGAATTTGCGCATATCCAGCACAGATGAGAAGAGAATCGGTCGGGCCAACCTGGCGCATCATTTGTTCGGCCATCATTCTGCCTACCATCGTATAGTTTGGCAGAACACAACAAAGCCGCCCCGAATCAGGCACATCGTTGCCTACGAGGACCAAAGGAATCTGTTTCTCCTTCACCGCCTGCAAGCTTATCAGACCTTTTGTAGGTGTATAGCCAACCGATACGATGCCGTGGATATCGTCGCGCTCGATCAGATTCTGCATTTCAATTACTTGGCTGTTCTGTTCATCATCGTAATAAGGGGAGGACACCAACTCGACGTTGTAGTCTCCGAGTGTATTGATGTAATCGGTGACACCTTCCCAGATCGCCCGGTAGAAAAACCGGTTCTCACCGGTAAGGGCAGGAATGGCTGCGGCAATGTTCAGCTTCTTTCGCTTCAAGGATGCGGCGATGGCATTAGGACGGTACCCATGCTCGGCGGCTACCTGCACAATGCGTTGTCGTGTCGCCTCACTTACTCCGGGTTTGCCGCTCAGCGCACAGTGTACGCTTCCAAGGGATACCCCGGCAAGTTGTGCAATGTCCTTGATTGTAATTCGCTTGTCCATTATTTTCCTGCTAACTAACCAAAACGTTTTAGTTGATTTTTTAGTAGCATAGGGTGCAAAATCACTTCCTGTCAACAACAATTTTCACAATTTTGTAGGTCATGGTCCGATGGATAGGGAATATTTTGCTAAAACCATACAATTTCAGTACCAGTCTCTCTTGATTTACTAAAACGTTATGGTAATCTTGAGGGACTTATGAAAAACTCTACAGCGACCGAACAAAAGCCACAAACCTTTATTGTACACACCCATGTCGATGCATCGGTGTATAGTGCCTTCAGCACCTTCAATAATTTTATCCTGAACCGCAGAGGACTCACCCTGAAGCTCTTTCCCCTGCTTATGACCGGCATGGGCATCGCCCACGTGGCAAGCAGCTATACCGTAATGGGTATCGCATTCATCGCCCTGGGGGCGTTGCTTCCCCTCGCCTACGTGGGATTCCATCGAAGGTCCCTTGCCAATCAGATCAAGCAATACAAGCTTGAAAGACCACGATTGGCCTACAAGGTGAGTCTGCAACAATCAGGACTGTTCGTTGAAAACGAGAAGGAAAGCACCCTGTACCCCTATGAGATGTGCTACGGCGCATACCGGGTTCCTCAGTACTGTTATGTGTACATCACCAAGTCCAAGTGCTTCATCCTGCCCGTAAAAGACCTGCAGGACGGAGTCTCGGAAGAAATGTTGTGGGAGTTTCTCCAAGAGAAACTGGGGCAGTGGAAAACAAAATCCTTCATCAAGAAAACAAAGTAGAGGCAGGGTTGCACGCCCTGCCCCTTCGGCTTTCGGCTATCAGGAAAGCTCGGTAAGATACTGTTTGAGGAAGCTGAAGCCCCAGCCGCTGCCCTCCCGCTGTATGGCATAACCGTTGTCGATAACCATCTTGTTGTCGATGATGCCGTCGATCCAGTCAAAGCTCTCGGCTCCGAACGGATTTGCAACTGTGGCAAGCAGGGGGACATCATAGTCCTTGTAGTAGTGCGGCAGGCAGGGAAGGTGGTATGCATCAGCTACAATGGCACTCGCCCTCCAAGCTTCCACCCCGCCAAGCCTGAGTAGGTCGGGCTGCCACAAGTCCAAGGCATTGCGCTTGATAAGTTCCTTGAGTGCGGAGAGGTCATACTCACGCTCACCCATTGCAAGCGAAATGCCGGTCTTGTTGCGGATGATTTCATACCCGGCAAAGTCGGTATTCGAAACCGGCTCCTCGAACCACTGGATACCCAAGCCCTGCACCAGGTTGGACAGCTTGATCGCATTGCTCACACTCATGCCCTGATTGGCATCCATCATGATCCTTACCGAACCGCCCAAGGCTTCCCGCACCTTGTGCAGGCGCTGGATGTCCCGTTCCATGTCCGGGCTGCCGACCTTGACCTTGACGGCGGTGAATCCCCGTTTCTTGTACCCCAACACCTCTTCAAGCAACTCCGCGTCGGTGTAATTCAACCAACCGCCGCTGCCATATACAGGAATTTTCTTGCCGTTGGAACCCAAAAGCTTATGAATAGGCTGACCAAGCGTCTTGCCCCATGCATCCCACAAAGCCACATTGAGGGCGCCATAGGCCCAACGCAACAACCCAAGGTTGCCGAAATATTCACATTCAACCTCATATTCACGTTGAATTCGGAGCGTCTCATTGATGCTGTAAGAACGCTCGAGCACAAACGTCCTCAAATCCTTCAACGCACCCTCGATCGCCTTGGGTGAGTAGTGAAAACTCAACAGGTACCCCTGGCCTGTAACACCGGAGGCGGCAACCACCTCGACGATGTAGAACTTGATCGTTGAGATATCGTGGGTGGAATCGGCTATCGGCCGGCTCATCGTCGACTCGGCGGAGAACAGCCTCACATCTACAATTTTATGATCCATATATGCATCCTCTAATATAAAAGATTTACAAACAGTGTTGAGAAAATCGGAAAGAAGGTCAGAAGCAGCAGGCAGATTGCCAGCATAATGAAGAAAGGCACTGCTTCCTTGATGAATCGGTCGATCTTACAACCGGTCACCCCACACGTAACGAACATCAATGTTCCCATCGGAGGTGTTATTGCTCCGATTGACATATTGAAAATGAATACCATGGCGAACTGGATTTCATCAATCCCGAATGCGGCTGCTATAGGAGCAAGCAAGGGGACCAGGACTATCATGGCAGCATTGCCTTCAATAAACATTCCGACAAACAACAGGAACAGGTTGACGATGAGCAGGAACACATATTTGTTGTGTACGACCAGGATCATCATCTCGGTAAGGGTCTGGGGTATCCTTTCGCGGGTCAATATCCAAGCAAAGCTCGATGCCGCACCTACGATGAGCATGATGCTCGCAGTAGTGACAACTGTATCCTTCATCGCACTGACAAACCCCTGCAGGGTCATTTCGCGATACGAAATACCCAGCACCAACGCATAGACGATGGCTACAGCCCCGGCTTCGGTGGGAGTGAATACACCAAGGCGGATTCCACCGATGATGATCACTGGCAGACAAAGAGGAAAGAAGGCCTGCTTGAAGGATTTGAACAGCTCCCCCTTGGGAAGCGGCTCCGTCCTGATGGGGACATAGGCACGTTTCTTGGAGATCATGCTTACCAGAATCATCATGGCCAGGCACAACAACAGCCCGGGGCCGATACCGGCGACAAAGAGTTTCCCAATAGAGACGTTTGCAATGGAACCGTAGAGGATCATGGCGATTCCAGGAGGTATGAGGGGGGTGATCATCGAGGAGACTGCGGTAACAACGGTAGAAAACTCCTTGGAATACCCTTGGCGCTCCATCTCGGGACAGAGCATCTTCGCTTCCATGGCCGCATCAGCCAAGGCGGAACCGGACAGGCCGCCCATCAAAGTCGACAGCAGGACATTGACCTGGGCCAGGCCTCCGGCCATCCTGCCTGTGAGGACTGTACAGAAATGCATGACCCGATTTGTCACACCGCTGCAGTTCATGAACACACCAGCGGCAACAAAAAACGGTATCGCAAGCAAGGTGGTGTTCTCAATACCTGAGGCAACACGCTGTGCAAAAATCAGCGAAGGCAAGCCGGGCGATGCAATGAAGTACACCACGCTTCCGGCAAGTACCGAAATAAAAACCGGAGCTTTGAGAAAGAGCAGAACCAACAAGCAAATGGCTGCAATAATTACTGGATTCATACTCCTTCTCCTTTCATTCGGCCAAGGCTTTCTTTCAATCCGGTAAGAAACGGTACAGTATAGTTGATCCACATGAGGGCTGCGCTGACCGGAATCACCCCGTAGATAAGTGCAGAGGGAATGGAAAGCACCGAGGTTGATTTATTGGTGCGGATGAACATCGCCACCATGTCCGAGCTCTTGAGTCCCAGATAGAGCAATGAGAAACTGACCACCGCATAGATGAAAAGCGAAAGAAGAATCTGCACCCGTTGGGGAAAACGTTCCACCAACATGCCGATTTCCACATGTGCCTTAAACCTGAAAGCCGCACTGCTTCCAAGAAAGGCCACCCACAAGAATAATGCTATCTGCACCTCTTCCAACCACACATAGGGGTTTGCGAATACATACCGCATGACAACGCCCAGGAAGGTGAGCACAATCAACACCATCAGGGCAACGCACGCGATACCGATGTCCAGATTACCCACGATGTCTTTAATAATCCGTTTATTCATAATGTATGGATTTCCTAGCATCGGGCTCCCGTCGAAGGAAGCCCGATCGATATTCTTTACATGAAATTATTTGTTGATAATTGCCTTGACCGTCTCATGCAGGCCGGGTGTCCAGTTGCCTGCAATCTCAGGATAGGAATAGAACTGCAAAGCAGCATCCTGGAACATCTTCTTCTCGCTGGCGGTCGGGGTATAGAAGGTCACGCCGCCGGCTTCCAGCTTGGCGCGGGCCTCAGCTTCCTTGGCAGACTGGATGGAGTTGTTGTACAGACCGGCTTCGCGGGCGCTCTCCAGCAGAATGTTCTGCTGCTCGGCAGTCAGGCTGTTGAAGAAGGCAGTACCAACCACAAAGGTGGTGAAGTTCTTTATGTGTCCATCCAGGATGACGTACTTTGCCACTTCCTGGAACTTACCACCTTCCAAGGTAGTCAGGGGATTCTCAAGACCGTCAACAACGCCCTGCTGCAAGGCAGTATACACTTCGCCCAAGGCAAGCGGGGTTGGGGTTGCACCAAGGCACTCAAAACCCTTGATGAAAACCATGCTGTTGGCAACACGGATTTTCATACCCTTCAAATCGGCGGGAACTTTCACAGGCTTCTTCGTCATGGTATGGCGATCGCCGTAAATCCAGTTGGAGGAGATAATCTTCAGCCCATTGGCTTCCAGCTTCTTGCTCTGCTGGGCATACCAATCACTTTCGGTGAGTTTCCAGCAATCCTCCCAGGTATTGAACAAATACGGTCCGAAGACGATACCAAAATCAGGAACTCCGCGTTCAGCATAAAAGGCTCCGTCGGCAAGGGTGCAAACTGCTGCACCGGCCATCATCTGGTCGATCAAGTCGGTTTTCTTCCCCAGCTGGGAGGATGGGAACAACTCTATCTTCATGGTTCCATTGCTCTTCTCTTCGATGATTTTCTGCCATTCATGACAAGCCAGGTCGATGGGTTCACCAGGATTGTTCTCATACCCGATCTGCAGAACCACCGGCTTCGCCACCCCGGCTTTCTCCGATTGTCCTGAAGCAAAAATGCAGGCGGCCAACACCAGCACCAAAGCGAACATACATGCTTTCTTCATACCAAAACTCCTTTCACTTCAACTCTAATTACTCAGTCATCAACATGACTGCTTTAAACACTTCACCACCCAACTCATTCCACTGCCTGAAGGTATCGACTACTTGCCCGTTAAAATGGGTGCAATGCGTGACCAACTGCGAGGGGACAAGCAATCCTTGCTGCACGAGGTCGATAACGTGCTGAAAGTCCTCTATCGTTGCCGCCCTGCTGTCCAGCAGCTCCGTCTCACGTATATGAAACGCTCGGCCATCGAGGGCGATCGGATCTTTGCTGATTCCTACATAGACCATTCGCCCCCCATTACTCAGCAAAGATACATTGGAGGCCATCGATACTGCATTTCCCGTCGCATCAATGATGCAGTCCGGACCCTCCTGACTCGTCAATTGAGCAACTTGTACGGCATAGGAAGGGTCCAACGGGTCAAGAACGGCCAGGAAATCCGGAGCATGCTTACCGGCGAAAGCCCTTCGCTTCTCATGGGTATCGGAAAGAATGACACTGCAACCGGCCAATTCGGCCTGCAGGGCAGCCCCCAACCCGATGAATCCAGCTCCACTGACAAGCACCGTATCACCAGGCTTCAGTCCAGCTCTCCGCACGGCATGTGCGCTGATGGCCAAAGGTTCGATCAAGGCAGCATCGATTGGTTCCATGCAAGGATCCACGACAATAAGCTGGGAAAGTGGAGCCTGCACATAGTCGGCCATTGCACCGTCCCGGTGCACGCCATACACAGAGAGAGAACTGCAGGCATTGCCTTTTCCCTTTCTGCAGGCCTTGCAATGTCCGCAACTAAGATACGGCATCAGTACAACCTTGTCTCCGACACGGACGGATTCACTGGGACCGCATATCTGCTCCACTACGGCACAGAGCTCATGACCCAGGATTCTTGGATAGGTCTGCATCGGATTGCCACCACGATAGGCATGGAAGTCCGAGCCGCACACACTGACAGCAACCAGACGCAGAGTCGCCCAGCCTTGCTGAAGAATCGGCAACTCAACTTGCTGATATTCCAAATCAAAGGGTTTGTTTAAAGTCAATGCATACATAGGTGAATATTCCTTTATATATATTTTATTATTTCTTTTATTATATTATTTTATTAATTTTTTTGATGCTTTTAATCATATTTATGAGCCATCTGATATATTATACTAGAGCATGAATCGACTCATTGCAAGCAAAATTTTCAAAATATTCAAAAATCATCAGCATCAAATAGAAATGTTTCCCAGAGTGATATATTGTATAAGGCAAGCATTAATGCACCATTGCTGCAATTAATGCCATACAGTACTTGCTGGCACCCTCTTTGGCAGGTATTATGAATTAGCTGATATACAGGAGAGAAATCCATGGAACAAAAGTCGAATCTAAAGAGTGATGCATATCAATATATCAAGGATAAAATCCTCACCTGTGAAATCATGCCGGGGCAAGCCATCAGCGAAAAGCAGATCATGGAAACCTTTGGTATCGGGAGAACGCCGGTACGTGAGGCATTAATCATGCTGCAGAGCGAGAATCTGGTTGAAGCATATCCGCGGAGCGGGACTATAGCAAAGCCAATCACTTTGGAGTCAGTCTATGAGTTGTTTGAGCTGAGAAAGTTACTCGAGCCCAATGTAGCAACACAATTTGTCCGCAACATCGGATTGGAAGGCTTGTTGGTAAGGGACAGAAGCCTCAAATCGTTTTGTAACCCCACAAGCGAGCAAAGTACGCTCGCTTTTTACCAAGAGGACATTGCATTGCATGCCTACCTTATCTCCTGTACGCAGAACACCCAACTAATAGCTCTCTGCAAACCCCTGTTCGAGCAGAGCCTTCGAGTGGGCATGCTCGGGGCGAAGAGCCACACCAGCAGCTCCTCCGAGCAAACCTATCGTGAACACAACAGGATTGTGAAAGCCATCCTTGAGGAAGACACCCAGGAGATCCACAACGCCTTCATCTCCCATCTGAATGCAGCCAAGATGAGCGCCATTCAGTCTGTTAAGAACCAATAGGAAGAGAATTGATATACTAGATGTACGAGACTCTCATAAACCTTACCTTCACTCCCTTTTTGATGCCCTGAGCGTCTGTGCTGCGCATACCTGCGATTACACCATGAAGAGGGGCCAATCCCTCAGCTCGATATCTGAAAAAGGGTGCACCAGCTCTACACCCACCCCTCTTGCTTCAATAGCTCATCCAGATGGTCCAAGAGCCGGGTAATAGTCTCAAGCTGGGTTTCCCCCCCGATGCCTTGGGTAAGCTCTTTGATGTCCTCATCAAATTGAGGGGGAATAAGGGAGCAGGTTGCATGCACCCAGGCCTGTTGACGTTTCTCACCGGGGTGGGTTTGCTTGTTCAAGGCGAAGAGAATATCGAAATAGGACTCCATAAGTGCTGCAGTTCGGTGGATCATGCTCAGATGGTCTTTCCTCTGTACAGCATGCTCGATCTGGTCGAAGAAAGAAGCGGTGAGCTTACTCCTGAGCAAGGGATAATTGTTTCTGATGATCGCCTTCTGCAAAGCTTGCGGATAGTCTGTCTCCAACAACTGCTTGAGTGAAGAGAACTTTCCGTCCTTGTCGATCAATACATGCGACGTTTTTATGTTGTGCACAAAGGCGGTGGAGTACCCCACCCTCGCCTGATGGCCCACCCAAACACGCGTAATCTCGTCCTCAACCCAGTCCAGGTCGCGATACATCAAGTCGACGAACGTCCCATCCTTGAGCTGCATCTCATCCCCTGGACCGAAATAGTCATTCTGCAGCTCAGCTTTTTCAGAAAAAGTGTCAGCCAACTCCTGGCGAAACGCCAAGGGAAGCGGCTGTTTGCTATAGATGTACAGGTCGTAATCGGACAGTGCATCACAACCCAGGCCGGTCCTGGAGCCTGCAAGTGCAAGAGCTTGAAGAGCGGGGTGTTCGGACAGTTTGTCAATGAAGGATTCTATCATAGGCCTATAGTGACACAGTTATGAGAAAGTGAGAAGGTTTGCTTTATGCAGAGAACCATACTTTGCGTTAAAGCAGAGAACCAATCGCCTTGGCGATATCAACACCATAGCGATACGTGGGCTCCTTCGTTTTCTCAGATTCTTCTTTCACCATATCCAAGGCACGTCGAACCTGGGCATTGAAAATCGCACTGTTGCGTGCCGACTCCTCCTTGGCCTCGAATACAGAATTTCCCAGAATCACATAGTCCTCCGTGCCCCTGATATGAGCCACCTCAATGGCGTAGAAGAGCTCCTGGTTGCTGTGCTCGTTGGCAAAGGTGGCAAAGTCGGTATAGGTGTTTCGGTAGTAGGCAAGCCATTGGGTCAAGTCCTTTGGATTGGCCACCTCCATCGGAACAGGAATGTTGTAGTAATCCTTTCTGAGTGTGTTCACCACGGCATTCGTACTGTGGAGGTCTAGTGATGATGTCACATACCGCAGGTTTTCTTTTGGCTCACCTTGGAGATGCAGGGTGCGCACCCCTTCGGCGGGGACATAGCTGACCGTGTAGGTGTAAGGTCCTTTGGAGAGTGCATGCGAGTCCTCCTTGATTACACGCAGGCTTGCAACATCGAACAACCGGTAGGAGTACTGCTCCTGCTCGGAGTATCCGATGGTTTTCTTCACCCCGGCGAATCGGGGACTGGCGGTTGGAAGATACACCTGCTGTTCGGTGTTTACGGGCCGCACCTGGGTGGTGCCGTACACTTCCAGCACATAATCGACATCGTTGTGTCTTGCATAGTCTACAGCCAAATCAGTTGGGCCGAAAAACCCTTCCCTATTGGAGAGATTCCCGGCTTCAATAACCTTGACGAACCGATCGGCCTTCAAGCCTTCCCTGATATCGGAATACATGGTTTGCCTAAAGGATGGGCTGCCGATTCCCAGCACCATCAAGGTAACGGTAGCCTCATCTACAGCCTTCTGCAGGGAAGCGGTGATCTCAGGATTCTGGGGATCCCTTGCCTTTGCCCGTTCATACATCATCACAGCCGCGCGGATATCCAACTTGTCACCGCCTTGCTGCTGGTTTCGTGCAAGGTTGAACCATCGTTGGGCGGCTTTCTGGTTGGCCTGCTTCGCCTCTTCACTATAATTGGATGCAGCGAGTGTGGGATACCCACTCTCCCGTGCCAGGCGGTGCAAAGCTTCGAGATCGGTATATGCTTGTGCAATTCGGTCCAGGACTTCGGGATCATCACCGGGTGCAGCAAGGGCCGCTTGCTTGTATTGCGCATCACCGTCGTTGAACGCCACCGGTATCATGGCCTTGGCCTCGGTGAAATCAGGATTCATGGTCCAGGCACGAAGCAGCGAATCCAACGCCTGTACATACGCTTTCTGCTCGAAGGCGGACATGCCTTGACGGTATTCCGAACCGCCTTTCACAAACAAGGTACCACAGGAAGTGAGGGTAAGACTGACCAGTATGACAAGAACCAAGGACAGCGTTCGTTTCATTGTTGACTCCTTCTTTTGGTATGAATGCAGGCATATTGTATTTCTTTTAGTCCATTATTTATGGCAATAAGGTAGCGGTCAAGAAAACCCCTCCGAGAAAACAGGAAAAAATGAAAAATGTTGCCCTTGGTGTACCCTCATCAGAAATGTTTTGGAGACCTGATTACCTGCCCGCCGCCCGAGGCGGGGGAGTCGCCACATAGAGATAAAAATGATAAACTAGGAGACACAACGAATGACAAGACTGTCCGTCTGTGTATGAATCTTGTCCAAGTTTTTTCTTGTATTTGTTGCAGATTGTTGTATTATTGACCTACATAGAAGAAAGGTCACCCTTTCTGGTTACCTACGCTTACCGCCATTACCTTGGTGGATTGTTCAATTCCAGGAAGAGTAGACACACGTTGGTTCCTTATTGGAAGGAGGACTTCATGGATATAATCGGGACTTCCCTGAAACGAGTCGATGCATTCGACAAAGTAACAGGTAAAGCTAAATACACAGACGATCTGGTTTCAGGGCATGCCCTGATTGCGAAAGTGCTGCACAGCACCATTGCAAACGGCTGGGTCAAGGAGTTCGACCTCAGTGAAGCGTGGAAGGTCAAAGGCGTAGTGGACATTGTCACCTGCTTTGACGTACCCGATATCCAGTTCCCCACGGCCGGACACCCTTGGTCCACCGATCCAAAGCATCAGGACATTGCAGATAGAAAGCTGCTCAATGCCAGGGTCCGTTGTTATGCAGACGACATCGCCGCCGTCATTGCAGAGGATGAGATCGCAGCCGAAGAGGCAGTGAGAAAAATAAAGGTCACCTATGAGGAATACACCCCCATCCTTACCGTCGAAGATGCAATGAAGGAAGGGGCCACTGTCATTCACGAAGAACGGCCGAACAACATCGTGGTCAAGTCTCAATACGAGATCGGCAACTTCGAGGAAGCGATCAAGGAAGAAGGCTTGATCAAGGTGGTCGGAGACTACGAGACCCCGGTGGTCAGTCACTGCCATATCGAGAGTGCAAACTCCTTTGCCTACATGGAAAGCGACAAGATTGTCGTAGTAAGCTCCACCCAGATTCCCCACATTGTGCGCCGCGTCTGCTCGCAGGCTCTCGGGGTGGGATTCGGCAAGATCAGGATCATCAAACCGTACATCGGCGGCGGCTTCGGCAACAAGCAGGATGCCCTGACAGAACCTTTGAACGCCTTCCTTACCACAAGAGTGGGTGGACGGCCGGTAAAGCTTGCCTATACACGGGAAGAGACGTTCGCTTCGACCCGCACACGGCATGCAATGCAGTTCCATATCGAAAGTTATATCCGTAAGGACGGCAGCTTTGCAGCCCGTACCATCAAAGCCTACTCCAACCAGGGCGGCTATGCATCGCATGCCCACGCCCTCGTCGCCAATGCAGTGAACGGCTTTCGCATGATGTACCCGGTAGGAGCCATCAAGAGCGAAGCCTATACGGTCTACACCAACCTGCCCACCGCAGGGGCGATGCGAGCATACGGCATTCCACAAATCGGCTTCGCGTTGGAAGCCCATGTGGACGACATTGCAAAACAGACCGGGCTCGACCCCATCAGGCTTCGCAAGCAGAATATGATGAAGCTCGGCTATGTCGACCCGATCACCACGATCACCTGTCACTCTACCGGGCTTGATGAGTGCATCGAACGCGGAGAGAAGTATCTCGATTACACCAAGAAGCGGCTGGCGTATGCAAACCAGAGCGGGCCGATCAGAAAGGGTGTGGGTATGGCGATCTTCTGCTACAAGACCGGCGTCTACCCCATCAGCCTGGAGACTTCGGCCTGCCGCATGATCCTCAACCAGGACGGTTCGCTGCAGATGCAGATCGGTGCCACCGAGATCGGACAGGGTGCCGATACCGTCTTTGCCATGATGGCGGCCCAGACCATCGGGGTAACGGTTGACAAGGTGCATGTAGTCAGCAAGCAGGACACCGATGTAACTCCCTACGACACCGGCGCCTATGCCTCAAGGCAGACCTATGTCTCGGGCATGGCGGTGAAGAAAACCGCCGAGTCCTTCAGAAAAAAGATTCTCGACTTCGCCGGCTTCATGCTCAAGAAAGATCCGTGGGATTTGGACATCAAGGACAACAACATCGTACACGTCAACAAGAGTGAGAAGCTGCTCAGCGTAGCCGATGTGGCCATCGAATCCTGCTACAGTCTGACGAACTCCACCCATATTGCAGCCGAGGAATCCCACCACTGCACCGACAACACCTACTCCTTCGGCGTTTGTTTTACGGAGGTCGAGGTCGACATCCCCATGTGTCAGGTCAAGATCCTGGACATCATCAATGTCCACGATTCAGGCAGGATCATCAACATGCAAACCGCCCGCGGACAGGTTCACGGAGGTATGAGCATGGGCCTTGGGTACGGACTCTACGAGTACTTGAAGTTCGACCCGAAGACCGGCCGGATGCTCAACGACAACCTTTTGGACTACAAGCTGATGACGGCCATCGATACCCCGGAGCTGCATGCAGACTTCGTTGAGACCGATGACCCCACCGGTCCGTATGGAAACAAGTCACTGGGAGAGCCACCCACCATTCCGGTTGCTCCTGCAATCCGAAATGCGGTGCTCAATGCCACCGGGGTTGCCATCAATGCAGCTCCGTTGCACCCCCAGAGAATGTTCGAAGCCTTCACCGAGGCGGGCCTGATCAAATAAAGGAAAGAGCGTATGTATAATTTCAACAATCTCTATGAACCAACCTCAGTAGAAGAAGCCTTGCGCTTGAAGAAAGAACATCCCCAAGCGTTGTTCCTCGCCGGTGGAAGCGACATTCTGATAAAAATCCGAGAGGGCAAGCTCGCCGGTTGCGACCTGATTAATATCTACAATCTGGAGGAACTGAGGGGAATCTGCCTCGAGGACGACGGTTCGATTCTCATCAGGCCGCTCACCAGTTTCACCGATGTATCGATGCATCCGGTCATCAGACAGTACGTACCGGTCCTCGGAGAGGCGGTTGACCAAATCGGCGGACCGCAGGTGAGAAACATCGGGACCATCGGAGGCAACATCTGCAACGGAGTCACCAGTGCCGACAGCGCCACCACACTGAAGGCCTACGATGCCACTCTGGAGATTGCAAGCCTCGACGGTATTCGTCTCCTGCCCTACACCGAGTTCAATCTCGGTCCCGGCAAGGTGGACTTGAGAGAGGGAGAACTCTTGTGCGGCATCCGCATCGCCAAAGAGAGCTATGAGAACACCAGCGGCCACTACATCAAGTATGCAATGCGCAAGGCGATGGATATCGCCACCCTGGGCTGTTCGGTCAATGTGAGACTTACGAGCGACAAGAAGCATATCGATCGGCTTCGCATCGCCTTCGGCGTTGCAGCCCCGACTCCGATTCGATCCACCACCGTAGAGTCAAAGGTACAAGGTCATGAGCTGAACGAGCAACTGCTCGATATCGTCTCTGAAGGAGCCTTATCTGATGTGAGTCCAAGAACCAGCTGGCGTGCTTCCAAAGAGTTCCGCCTGCAGCTGGTCAAGGAAATGGCGAGAAGAACAACGAAGGCTGCAGTTGAGAAAGCAGGAGGCACCATCAATGGCTAACAAAGACGTACACTGTATTGTCAACGGAAAAGAGCGTGTATTCTCAGTGGATGTCCGCTCGTCCTTATCCGATATGCTCAGAGGGAAAGCCGGCTTGGACAGCATCAAGCACGGCTGTGATGTAGGAGAATGCGGTGCATGTACCATCCTGATCGACGGCAAGCCGTTCAACAGCTGCATCTATATGGCGATTTGGGCTGAGGGAAAAACCATCCTGACTCTTGAAGGCCTGAGCAATACCAAGGGAGAGATCAGCGACATCCAACAAGCCTTCATCGATGAAGGTGCCGTCCAGTGCGGTTTCTGCACCCCCGGTTTCATCATGGCCTCCATTCCCATCATCGAGAAGGACGAGCCTTCCTCCCGCGAAGAGATCCGCCGCCAGATTTCAGGCAATCTCTGCCGATGCACCGGCTATGAACACATTGTCGATGCAATCGAAAAAACGCAGAGGAAGCGGATTGAACAGAAGAAAGGCTGAGATTCATTGAACATGAGAAACGGGAATGCAAGGCATTCCCGTTTTTCTTTTTCGATCCAAAAATAGTCTTAGATTTCTTTGACTTGAGACTTCTTCACCTCATAGCCCAAGGTGGTGACAGCCTTTTCTATGGCTTCTGCAGTGATGGCCGAATCATCAAAGTCAAGCTTGACCTTGCTGGAGTTGAACAGCACCTTCACACTCTCCTTCTGTACACCTTGCAAGGCTTTGGTTGCATTCTCAATCTTTTGCATGCAGGACGGACAGGTCAAGGATTCCAGTTGCATGGTAAGTTTCTTCATGGGTATCGCTCCTTTCATCGTTGTGGTATGGGTAGCATACCAAGGATCTTTTCGGTCGTAATTGATTCAAATCAACTTTCACCGTTCTTTCCGTAATTGGAAGCGCAGCAGCCGCATTCCGTTGAGAATCACCACGAGAATGCTTGCCTCGTGCACCAGCATGCCGATGGACATATTCATCCACTCACTGAAAAACACGCTTGCCAGGAGGACCAACACCACGCCCACTGCAATTGCAATATTCTGACGCATGTTGTTCGCGGTCGCCTTTGCCAATCCCAGGGCATGAGGAAGGCGGCTGAAGTCCGAATTCATCAGCACCACATCCGAGGTCTCGATGGCTACATCGGTACCGCTGCCCATGGCGATTCCGATATGGGCCAAGGCGAGCGAGGGGCTGTCGTTCACCCCGTCTCCCACAAAGGCAACCGTTCTCCCTTCTGCCTGCAGCTTCTTGATATAGGAAGCCTTGTCCTGGGGCAGCATGTGTCCATGGGCCTCCGTCAAACCCAACTCCTTTGACACCAAGTCCACCGTCCCTTGGTTGTCCCCCGAGAGTACGACCAAGTGCTTCACGCCCAGCCTCTTCAGCTTGCGCAGATGAACCTTCACACCCTCTCGTATTTGGTCGCGGATTCCCATAAGGATCTGGAGCTCACCGTCCACGGCTGTCAACACAAGTGAGTTTCCACTCGCTTCAAATCGTGCAATATCCCTTAGCGCCTTCTCAGAGAAGACTACCTTCTCCTGCTCCATCAAACCGACATTACCGACGGCAACCCGATGGCCGTCCACCTCGGCAACGATGCCTCCTCCCGCCACGACATTGGTTCTCTGCACGGTATAGGTGTCGAGTACACCCAGATGCTGTACGATTGCTTTAGCCAGGGGATGGTCTGATTCTCGTTCCACGCTGGACAGATACCCCAGGGTTTGTTGGATATCGGAGACATAGTATTGGGTGTCTGCAACAGTAGGATTGCCCACTGTAAGCGTTCCTGTCTTATCAAAAACGATGGTGTCGACCCTGCTGAAATCGTGGATGACCTCGCTGCCCTTGAGCAGCACCCCATGGCGTGCACCGTTGCCGATGCCTGCGACATTGGAGACGGGGACGCCTATTACCAAGGCGCCGGGACATCCCAGTACAAGAATCGTGATGGCAAGTTCAATATTGCGGGAGACCAACCAGACAAGCAGGGAGAGAACCAGCACTGCAGGTGTGTAATACTTTGAAAACCGGTCGATGAACCGCTCGGCCTCCGACTTTGAGTCCTGGGCTTCCTCGACCAACTCGATGATCCTTCCAAAGGTGGTATCCTCTCCGACCCTGTCGGCAACAATCTGCATCGTCCCATTTTCCAAAATGGTGCCGGCAAACACCTGGGAGCCCTTCTTTTTACCTACAGGCACAGCCTCACCGGTGATGCTCGCCTCATTGATGTACCCTTCACCGCTGATGACGGTGCCGTCCACGGGAACTTTCGCCCCGGTTTTAACGAGCAGGGTATCGCCGACATCGACATCATCAACATCCACCTCTTCAAATTCACCGCTCTCGACCTGCTTCAAGGCACTCTCAGGTGCCATTTGTGTCAATTCCTTGATGGCAGAGCGGGTCTTCTGCAACGTACGCTGCTCAAGATACGCTCCGAACAGAAACAGGAACGTGACAATTGCCGACTCTTCGAAGTTCTTGATGAAGAAGGCACCTATGACTGCCAGGGTGACCAGGACATCGATGCTGACGACCTTGACCTTCAGTGCCTGATAGGCTTGGATGGCAATCGGAGCTACTCCAAGCACCGATGCAAGAATGAGCGACCACATGGCCGCCTGCTCCTGGTGAAACACCAGCTCGCTGGTGAAGCCGATAATGATCAGAGCCGCGCTGACAACAGTGATATGGTTCTTTTTACCTAAGATATATTTCTGCATCCTTTGCTCCTTCCAACCTACTGCGTTTGGTGATAGGCTTGGTCGAGTTCACCCAACATGTGATAGACAGCTTCGTAGGTTTCACACACGCCCTCAGGAATACGGTACGTGTTTGTAATGGTTCTCAGCTGAGCGAATTCTTGTTGGAGTGCAGGAAGCTTTGCACCTGCCTGCTCGATCTTGTGGACCATTGCCTCGAAGGTCCGGCGAACTTCATGGAATTCGGGGTGGTTGGAGCCGTGAACCCGGTCGACGATGGGGACGTATTGTTTCAAAACCTTCAGATATTGCTTCTTGGAAGCGGCGAACGTTGTAGTATGTAACATGGTGGCTTCTCCTTATTTCTCTTGGTTACAGACCAAGTGTAGCCGAGATGAAGCTAAGGATAATTGATTAGAATCAACTTTCGATGAATTCTTTGACGAAAGGGTTGGTGTTACGCTCTTGTCTCACATCCGCCGTCTCGTTACGCTTACTACCAAGAGGATTATCTATGCGTACAGCCATCTATGGAGCAGGGTCGCTTGGAACGGTATTGGGAGCGTATTTGACAAGGGCGGGCATCGAGTGCGACCTGATCAGCCGCAATAAAGCCCACATTACTGCTTTACAGCAAAAGGGAGCGCACATTGTTGGAAAGGTAGACCTTACCGTAGGGGTGAGTGCGCTGCTGCCTGAGCAGATGCAGGGGACGTACGACCTGATCTTCCTTTTGACCAAGCAACTGGAGAACCGAAAGGTTGCCACATTCCTTCGCTCCTACCTTGCCAAGGACGGACTCTTGGTCACCATGCAGAACGGCCTTCCTGAAAGCGAGCTGGCACAGGTGCTGGGCGCCCAACGGGTGGCAGGCTGTGCAATCGGTTGGGGGGCCACCCTGCAAGCAAGCGGCGTTGCCGAACTCACCAGTGAACCCGAGGCCCTCGCCTTCAGCCTGGGGATGCTCACTCCTGGAAGGGAGGAGCGACTTCAAGCTGTCGCTTCAGTGCTCGGCGTCATGGGGCCGGTAACCATCGAAGAGAACTTCATCGGTGCCAGATGGTCAAAGCTCCTCATCAACGCTTCCTTCAGCGGAACGGCTACTGTTCTGGGCTGCACATTCGGTGAGGTAGCCAAGGACAAGAAGGCCCGTCGTATCGCCCAGCTGATCCTCAAGGAGTGCTTTGACACCGGACACAGCCTCGGCATCACATTCGAACCGGTGCAAGGAAAGAACCTGGAAAAACTGTTCGATTACCAAGGTCGTGTGAAACAGAAGCTCAGTTACCTGCTCATCCCCCTGGCTATGAAAAAACACGCCAGCCTCAAACCTAGTATGCTTCAGGATATCGAGAAAGGGAAAAAGTGCGAGGTGGACAGCATCAACGGCATCCTCTCCAAGGAAGGAAAAAGGGCCGGTATTGCTACCCCGGTAAACGATTTGGTAGTCCAAATCATCTCCCGTCTTGAGTCCGGACAATTGAAACCCTGCCGGGAAAATTTGGGATTCTTCAAAGCATTTCTTTCCTAAGTCTTGAAAAAATAAATACTTATTTTTACCAATAGCATTGACTCTTTATCCAATACCCCGTAAGCTTAAGGAGCTTAGACTTTGTGTTCCTTTCCTGACGATCCTATCTTTGTAGCCATGCTGCTTGACTTCCATGCACTTCTGACGGGTAATCGATTGAAACTGTACCAAACTCCTAAGACACCCAAAGAAAGCAGGCATTGACCTGCGCAAGGAAATTATCATGGCAAAAAAAATTTATGTAGGAAACATGAGCTACCAGACCACTGAAGAGGCTTTGTACTCTTTGTTCGCACAGTACGGCGACGTAATGAGCGCACGCATCATCATGGACCGCGACACCAACCGTCCCAAGGGCTTTGCCTTTGTTGAGATGGATGACGACAGCGCAGCTGTTGCAGCAATCAGCCAGCTTGACGGCCGTGAGCTCGATGGAAGAAACCTCAGGGTCAACGAAGCCATCGCAAAAGAAAGAACCGAACGCAGACCTTCTTACAACAACAGATACTAAACTATACATCAAGCAGCATAGGGAGCCCGAAAGGGCTCCTTTTTCATGCAATAAGACCCAGTGCCTTCCACCAGAGCGTCTGCACCACTACGGTTATGAAGTAGACCACTGCAATCAAAGGGATGCCGAGTCGAATCGTCTCCTTCTGGGAGTACAGTCCGTTACCCTCCCCCACACCGACGAGCACATTCATATGGTGAAAGGGAAGGATGTAGTGCGAGCCGATGACCGTATAGGCCCACAGCACGATTACCAGTGGATTGATCGAAGTGGAAGCGGCAAAAGCCAGCAGTGCCGGAATGGCAACCCCCATCACAGACAACACGCTTCCAAGCAGCAGGTGTACGATCATGGTGAAGGTGGTTACCACCGCCGCCAGTGCGAATATGTTGGTAGGGACATGGGTGGGAAGCACCAAGTGCGCAATGTAGGCATTCATTCCGGTCTCTGCACCGACCTTTCCGATAGCTGTGGCGGCAGTGATGAAGAGAATCATATGCAGCGGGATCTCCTTCCAATGACGGGCCTCCAAAACTTTTCCGATGACAGGAAAACTCATCAAGACGGTGATCAGAAAGGTTATCCAGCCAATGTCGATCTTATGCAACGAGTCGGTGGCCCAACTCAGGATTGCAATGACAAGCCAGATGAAAATCCGCTTCTCCTTGCCTGACAAGGGACCGAGCTGCTCATATTTCTCTTGTATGGCCTGCTTGTTGATCGACAGCTTTTCATGCTGCTTGAACAACAGCAAGAAAAGGATGCAGGTGAGAACGCTGGCAACCATCGAAGGGATTCCCATGACCTTCAGCCAACCGATCCACCCAAGATCCACCTGTGCATACTGCACTGCCAGAGGATTGGTGATGCTCGCTCCGGTAAGGAAGATCAGGGAGATGGGGACCGAAGATGCAAAAACCGCAAAGCCGATCTGCCTTGCATCCTGCACCCCGATCTGAGCTGTGTCGATCACCACCAGCATGACACTCATGATCAAGAGGGCACGAGGCCAGGCATGGGGAATGATCAGGCTCAGTACAAAGGTCAAAAGATAGATGACGATGATCAAGGAGCGGTAGGAGGAGACAAAGCGCAGCATGAAATAGGCGATTCTCTCCCCGAGTGCGGAGGAGCGAACCGAGGCGGCCAACAGGTAGGCCCCCATGATCAGAAAGGTGCTGGAAGTGGCCAGCGGAGCCAGGACGACCGTCGGTTTCGCTACCTTCAGGATAATCAGAAGGACAAGATACAGACCGGCAACGTACCCGCTGTGACTGACCTGGAATGCCCAGAACACGACGGTCATGACGGTAAGGGCGAGTGCTTTCCTACCCTGGACCGTCAGACCGTCCAACGGGAGGGCGAAACACACCAAGGCCAGTATCACTCCAAGAATCAAACCACGTAGTTTTGCTCGATCCATTCACCACTCCTAATGTTCCGAATGCTCTTGACAGATGCGGATAAAGGCTACACAATTCATATTGTTGCATGCAACAATATGGAGGATTTCTATGGCAAAGACCATTCTTGTTACCGGCGGCGGCAGAGGCATCGGACGAGGCATCTGCCTGACCCTCGCTTCCAACGGGTATTCAGTACTTATCAACTATGCAGGAAACGAGGAAGCTGCACGAGAGACGCAGCGGCTTTGCAGCGAGGCTGCCATCGGTTCAAACCAGTCCTTTCATATCCTCAAAGCCGATATCTCCGATTCCCGGCAGCGTAACCAGCTCATCGAACAGGCGTTTTTGGCTACCGGCTCACTCGATGGCTTGGTAAACAACGCAGGAGTGGCCCCCTTGCAGCGTGCTGACCTTCTGGATATGAGCGAAGAGTCCTTCGACCGCCTTATGCACATCAATCTTCGAGGTCCTGTCCTGCTTACCCAGCACATTGCAAAGCGCTGGAAGGATGCCGATGCACTGCAGGGAAAAACCATCATCTTCATCACCTCGGTCTCGGCCACCATGGTTTCGGTCAATCGAGCTGAATACTGCATCAGCAAGGCAGGCCTCGGCATGGCAGCCTCACTGTTCGCAACCAGACTCGCCGGCGAGGGGGCCTTGGTGTATGAGATCAGACCGGGCATCATTAAAACCGACATGACCTCGGCCGTACAGCAGAAGTACGATACCCTCTTGGAGCAGGGCATCGTCCCGCAGATGCGCTGGGGCCTTCCCGAGGACATCGGCAGAACGGTGAACTCACTGCTTTCAGGAGGACTGCCCTTCTCCACCGGTACGGTAATCACCGTCGATGGAGGGTTGGCCATCCCAAGGTTATAGGAGGTGTTGCCCCGCCTGATACTCCCTCCACACCTGCTCAAACCAAAAAGACTCCGAAGGGACGGCTCTGCATCGGTCAAACCGATGACAGAGCCTTTCTTCATCGTCGACGTAGAGAACCTGCATTACCTCTCGCAGCTGATGCTTCTCCTCCTTGATCGTATATTGGCTGGCGAGCGGATGAGCCTCCCTGCCTGCCGAATCGACAACAAGATAAGACCCCCTGCTGCCTCCTCCTTGCCCGAGATACCAATCGATTGCAGAGAGGTACCAAACCTGGGCTATCAGCATGTGGCGCAGCCTCAGCGCCTTTGCCAGGAATTCAGCGGGAACCGATAATTCCTTGCCGAAGGAGTGTTGCTGCGCCTTTGCTTCCAACAGGGCTTTTTCCACCAACTCCTTTCTGCGAATCGGACCGCCATAGCTGGACATTCTTCTCTGCAGGCTGAACATTTGCTCATCCAACTGGTGCTTTACTGATTGCAAGGTGGTCTGCTTGGTACAAGCCGTCCATCTACATACAGTGTCGACCAGCTTTTCAAGGTCGGCTTGTACGACATTGCGCAGCGAGTCGGCTTGCAGCATCGGCCTTTCCTTGCTTCCTGCAATACGCTGGGCGGCACGCAGCGCCCCTACTTGGCCGGCATTCAAGGCACTTCCGCCCGGGCGGCTCACCCCATGGCTGCCATTGACCTCCCCGATGGGATAGAGCCCTTTGATATTGGTGGACTCCCACCAGATATCACTGTACAGTCCGCCGTTGTTGTGCTGGGCGCATACATCGATTTCCAACAATTCGTGCTCAAGATCGATGCCGTGTTTTGCATAAAGCTCCACAGCCGCCGGATTGAGCAGCTTCAGCCGCTCAAAGGGTGTTCCAGCCCAGGCCTTGGAGGCATCCAGGTATCCAAGGGCGGTGGGATGGATGCACTGCCGATTGAACGAAGACCATGCAGGATTCCCGATGATGTTGCTGGAAAAATCCAAAAAGACCCTTCGACCCTTTACCTGGGTCTCGTGATAGACCAGAAGATCGATCAATGAGGATCCCTGGTCGGGGACCTTTGCCGCATCGAACGGCCACTGATACCCCTTGAGAAAAACGGCGTTGGTCAGCTCCTCCCAGTTGTTGAAATACGGAACCAGGAAGTCGACCGGATTGTTCCCCCTTCGGTCGGTGCTGATGTAGCGGGGAAGCACCTGCTGGTAACTGCCTGAGAGATTCCACCGAAACTTGGTGCTGGCTATACCGAACTGCGATTCAGTCAGGTTGACAGCCTCCGCCCCGATTTCCATGGCCAATCCAATGCTCCCCACATGAACGCGGGGATAGACCGAAGCGGCATAGAAGCCGGCAGGACCGCCGGTTCCCAGCACCACATGCTCGGCAAGGATGACGCACAGGCCGTGGGCTTCGTTGTGCACTTCATCCTTGTTCAGTACCACAGCTCCGACCATGGCATGGGTTTCATCGGTAAGGAGCTTGACCACATCACAGCGGTCCCACATGGGAATGTTCCATTTTTCAACCTCAGCATGGAGTACACGCACCATTTCTTTGGAGGTATACGGCCCGAGGCTGATGCCCCGGTTGCTCGGGTCATGGTCGGTCTTGTACCCGGAATACCCGCCGTAGCGGTTGCTGGGAAAGTTCACCCCAAGGCTGACGAGATTGTAAAAAGCCCTGAGCGAATTCTGGGCTTCAATGAAAGCGATGTCACCATGAACAGAGCCGCCTCGGGTGTACGACTCGACCATGGAGTACGGCGAGTCGGGAATGGGACTGGCGTCACTGAGGCGATAGTAGGTCTGCTTGTCGCTGCCGGTGTTGCGGCTGGTGCCGCCTTTGCTGTTGTCCGTAACGATGAGCAAGTCGTCCACGCCCATGCGCTTGAGATGTACCGCACACGACAGCGAGGCCGCCCCCGATCCAACTATCAGGGCATTGGTGCGAAAGACAGGGAGGCTGAGCCCCTTAACCGACCACTTTGCATGTAAGTGCATCATTCAGATTGTTTCTCCTACAATGTACGTACCTTCCAAAGCTTTCTGAATGGGTGCCTGCGAGCGATCGATGATGCGTGAACTCAACCAGAGGCCTGCCTCCATTCCCAATCTGCGAAGTGAAAACTCGATGGTATCGATGCGTTGGTCCATCAGCTGGAGCATCGGCGAGTTGTCGAATCCACAGAGGGAGAAACGGTGGGGAACCTGCCAGTTTTGGTGTAGTGCTGCTTGATACAAGGAGACGGCCATCAGGTCATTGAAACAGAGCACTGCGTTGTACGAGCGCTCCTTGAGAGCGGGAATTACTTTTGAATTCAGTTCAGTCAGCGAATCGACCATGATTACATCGACTTGCGGATCGAACGGTACATGGCGCCTTTGACAGGCTTCAACCACACCCTGCTCACGCAGGGCACTGACCGACGGCAGCTGGGAGAAGCCGATGAAACAGGGCTTGAGATCGGCCTTTCGTTTCTCGTACATCGCCCCTACCAGCTTGTCCATTCCGCTCAGGTTGTCCACCAGAACATAGTTGTGTTCCGGATTGGAGCGATTGAGCATCAAGAAAGGAACACCTCGATCTTCCAAAAGTTCTTCCATCTGCTCGGAAGGTTTGGTGAAAGCAAAGATGCATCCATCGATGTCCCCAAGCTTCTTGGAGTCAAAGAGGGACAGATCTCCATCGTTGAGACTCGTGATGATATTTACCCGAGTCTCTCCGAAGCCCTGCTGAACTCCCTCCAAGAGCTCTGCTACATCATAAAACAGATGGATGTAGCTGAACTTTGCCCTTGGAAGAAAGAGACGAATGGTGATGATGGCCCTACCTTTCTGCTTCTTGATGGAACGCTTCTCGTAGTGCATTTCCTCGGCCGTACGAAGGATCAGCTCACGCTTCTCCTCACTGATCAGTGAGGAGTTGTTGAGGACCCGTGAAACGGTACTGGGGGAAATATCCAGTGCCTTTGCAATGTCGTAGACCGTCACTTTCTTTGCCATCATCACTCCAAATCAGCTGTGGGAGGGGTAGATTATGCAACCTACTTCCTCTTGCTTGACCATCAGCTTGGAACAGCCCGAACACAACTTACAATAATCCACCTCATCGCCGAGGGCAAGCCGCTTCGGCAGCAAAGGATCGGAAAGAGTCTGTCGGCCCCATCCTGCAAAATCTGCATAGCCGAGCTCGATATTGCTCTGTGCCTCGTGCACTCCCTCCTCCTGCAATACGGAGTAGGCCGACCCGAATACCTTCATCCTCTCCCCAACCAAAGCCTTGGCTCTACGGGCATAGCGGAACTGGTGAAGGTAGAACCACTTGGAAGTAGCGGTAGGACGGGTGATTTCACTGGTAACCCCGGGTATTCCCGCCGATACGTTGACATAGTCCATGCCAAGGTCGGCCATCAGGGAGATGACACGGTCCATCTCACTGAGGTCCTCGACGGCGTCGTCAGACGATGCTGTACCACAACCGCCTTTTATGCCTTCCCAGTACGAAATGCGGCTGCCGAGGATGAAATCCTTGTTTACAAGGCGTGCCTTGATCTGGGGAATCGACTCGACAAGAAAGCGGGTGCGGTTCTCAAAAGAGCCGCCCCACTTGTCGGTGCGTTGGTTTGCAGGCCTGAGCATTTCACAGCCCAGATACCCGTGGCACATCTTGAAATCGACACCGTCGGCACCGGCTGCTTCGCTGATCAGCGCCGCCTCGATGAACAGACGCTGGATCTCGTCAATCTCTTCGGTGGTGAGCAAATGTTCCCAACTCTCAGGATTATACAGGGCGGTGGGACGGGAAAAGTCGCGACCGCTCTTGCGTCCTGAATGAGTAACCTGGAACAGAACCAAGACATTGGGATCGACTGCCTTCATAGCCTGAACCAACGCCTTGAGACCGGGAAGGTTCTCCTCGTTGATCACCATCTGATTCTTTCGGGCAAGAGCGTTGTCGGCAACAGCCAAGGCTTCGATGACGATTACCCCCCACTTTCCCTCTGCAAGCTTTACATATCGCTTGATGGCCCGCTCGGAGACCTTGCCACCAATTGCATCATTGCCTTCCATCGGCTGGGCTACAAAACGGTTCTGGGCGATGCGGTTGCCGATCTTCTGCGATGAAAGCAGAATACTGTTTGGTTCAAGTTTCATTAGTTACCCCTGATAAGTGTTTTATTGAATTTTGCCATGATGGCAGGACCAGCCAGGATTACCACGACAATAATCAGGAAAGCCAGGCTGATAGGTCTCTGCACGAATGTCGCCCAGTTGCCGTTGGAGAGCATAAGAGCTCGACGGAAATTGCTTTCAAAGAGCGGGCCAAGGATCATGCCCAGAATAATGGGGGCGATGGGGAGCCCGATCTTGCGGAACAAGAAGCCGACGATACCGCTGATGATCAACACCCAGATATCAAAAATCGAGTTGCTGATCGCATAGGATCCCACCAAGCCGAATACAAGGATTGCCGGGATCAGGAACTTCTTGGGGAAGCTGATCAACTTGGCGAACACCGGTGCCCCTAAAAGGCCCAGAATGCACATGAACACCACCGAGAGCAGCAGGCTGATGAAAATGGAGGAGACAAAGGGCATCTGCTGCTGGAACAACAGCGGACCGGGTCTGAGGCCTTGGATGATCAGGCCCCCCATAAGGACGGCCGTCATTGCATCACCGGGAATTCCGAGGGTGAGCATGGGGATGAGTGCACCGCCGGTACTGGCGTTGTTGGCCGCCTCGGGAGCTGCAACACCTTCAATGATGCCGGTTCCCAAGAGCTCCTTGCGCTTGCCGAAGCGCTTCTCCTGTCCATAGGCCACCAAAGCGGCAATCGAACCGCCGGCGGCAGGAAGGGCACCGATCAGAACACCGATGAAGGAGGAGCGGACTACCGTACCGAAAATCCGCTTGATGTCCTTGATCGGAGGAACAAGCTTCGAAAGCTTTTGTTTGACCGTCACCTTGTATTCGGAGCTGGAAATCTGTACGAGCATCTCGGATAAGCCGTACATGCCGATCATGACGGGAATGGAGTCGATGCCCTCCAACAGCTCTGCCCTGCCCATGATGAAGCGGGGGTATCCGGTGATGGGATCCATGCCGACAATACCGATGATCAGGCCGATTACGCCGCCGATCAAACCCTTGACGGTGGAGCCCGGGCTGATGATTGCGATGATGCTCAGGCCGATGAGGGTAATCCCTACATACTCTTCGGCACTGAACTTGAGGGCAACGCTTGCGATGGCGGGGGCGGCGAACATCAGTACGATGACGCTGAAGAAGCCTCCCAAGGTGGAGCTGATGGTCGAAATGCCGATGGCTTCGCCGGCTTTTCCCATCTGGCTCATCGGATAGCCGTCAAGACTGGTGGCTATAGCCGAGGGTGTACCGGGAATATTGATGAGAATTGCAGAGATGGAGCCTCCATATACCGAACCCGAGTAGAGCCCGAGCAGGAAGGCAAAGGCGATGGCGGGAGAAAGCCCGAAGGTGAAGGGGATGAAGACTGCGATGGTCATGGTTGAAGTCAACCCGGGGAGTGCACCAAACACAATACCTACAAACACTCCAAGAATAGAGGCCAGGTATATGACTGGATTGGTGAAGAATTGCAACCCGGAGATGTAGAGATCCATTGAAAACAGTTCCATGGTGGTTTCCTTATCTGGTTAAATCAAAAGCCCCTGGGGGAAGGGAATCGAGAGAATCATCTTGAAAATGATGTAGATGATGGCGGTGATGCCAACTGAGACGCCAAGAATCAACACAGGCTTGCGCTCCTGTTTGTCGGTAAGCATCCACATCAGGGAGGTGATGAACAAAAAGCTTGCTGTAGCGAAGCCGAAGATCTTCATAATGAACACATAGAGCACCAGCATGACCAAGGTGACAAAAAACATCAGAAAGGCTGTCTTGGTGGTCCACCAGGACTGAACGTTCGTGGTGTTTTGGGTGCGTATGGCTTCAATGACCATCAACACGGATAGGACGGCCAGCAGGAAGGCAAGAATTCGTGGATAAAAGCCGGTATTGAGGGCGGCAATGCCCCCGGTTCGAGTCGGCATGAAGCCGGCGGCGATATAAAGCAGGCCTGCAAACGCGAAGAACACGATTCCTGCAATGATATCAGAGTTTTTCTTAGTCATTCATTTCTCCAAAAACTTGGTTGAAAGGCAGTGAATATCGCCCCCAATCCAGATTGGGGACGATACTCCAGTATACATCAGATAACCGCTTGTGCGATCAGTCGTCGATGAACTTGATGCCAAGCTCGTTCACCAGGAAGTCAAGCTGCTTCTCAGCGTCCTTGATAACCTCGGCGAACTGGGTTCTGTTCAGATAGACCGGCTGGTAGCCTGCGTCAATGAGGAACTTCCTGATCGTCTCATCCTGCATTGCACGACCGATTGCCTCGTCGATGATGCGCACTTTCTCGGGATCGGTTCCCTTCGGTGCGACAAAACCGCTGTAGTTGCCCATCACTGCATCGATGCCCAGTTCCTTGAGGGTCGGTACATCGGGATAGGAGGGGTGGCGTTCTGCAGAGGCGATGGCCAAAAGGCGCAGGGCGCCGCTGTCAACGTGGGCCGAGAGGTCTGGAAGCGGTATGTTGGTCATATCGACGTGTCCACCAAGGAGGGCTGTTACAGCCTCGGCATAGGCAGGATACGGGATGTGGTTGACCTTGATGCCGGCCATGGCTTCAAAATATGCAGCATAGATGTGCGCACTTGCACCGGTGCCGGAGTTGGAGTTGGTCAACTTGCCGGGGTTTGCCTTTGCATAGTCGATCAAGTCCTGAAGGGTCTTGAAGGGGCTGTTTGCATTGACGGTTACCGTTGCAGGGATGGTAATGACCTGGCTGATGAGTTCCACGTTGTGGATATCAGGATAGATCGGGGAGACGTACTTTGCAGAGACGGTGGACATGGAAGTGGTTCCAATGACGTATCCATCTTTGGCAGCTTTCTCAATTTCCAACGAACCGACGACTCCGCCCCCACCGGGCTTGTTCTCTACTACGAACGGTACACCAAACTGTTTCTCCAGATGACTGGCGACCGGTCTGGTCAACACGTCGGTCATACCACCTACGGACCAGGGAATGATCACCCTGACGTTCCTGGATGGATACTTCTCGATTGTCTCTTCTTGTGCCCCTGCGGCAAAGAGCGGCAATGCGAGTGCGAGAACGATTGCCAAAACCAAAAGTTTCTTCATGATCTCCTCCTTAGGAGAGTACCAAGCATGCTTGGTACTAGAGCATTGTTGCATGCAACTTTTTTATTGCATGCAACAATCTTACCTCATTCATAGAATCTGTCAAGTCTTTTTTTACACCAACTGAATCCGCCTTCCCTTTGAGTGCTGAATCGCCTGTACAAGCTTGATTGCAGCCAATCCGGTATGAGCATCACAGACAAACGGTTCTCCCGTGCTCAGTGTACGATAGAACTCATCAATCAAGAGACCGTGCGACAAACCCCACTCGGACTTCTCTCCCGTTGCAACCTCGCTGGCATGAAACTCCATCAGTCCGTCATGCTCGATGGTAAGGCCGCTTTGCTTCACCGTCAGGGTCGCCTTCTCCAAATGAATTTCCACCGTGCACTGCTTGCTCATCGGATAGCAGTTGGTGCAGTAGCCGACGGCAACCCCCCCTCCACACAGCGTTGCATGGAACATGGCACTGTCTTCGACTTCATACGCATCGTCGTCGCGAAGTTTTGCATCGAAGCCTGAAACAGCTGCCACCCCACCGCATAGATAATCCAAAAGATCCAGAGTATGGATTGCCTGATTGATGAGCGTCCCCCCTCCTTCGGTCTCGTACCGACCGCGCCAAGGACTTTGCGAGTAATACTTGCCGCCGCGATCCCAAGCAACCAGCACCATGGCACTGACAATATCTCCGTACTGTTTGCACTCGATCAGGGTTTTTGCCTGAATGGTGGATGCATTCATCCTGTTTTGGAAACAGACTCCCAATCGCCTTCCTGTTGCTTCAGAAACTGCAATCATCCGCTTCGCATCCTGAGGCAGGATTGCCAACGGCTTCTCGCAAAAAACATGAAGGCCATGCTGCATGCAATCGATGGCGATATGGGGATGGGTATGGTGAGGGGTTACAATATGTACAACATCCACATCAGTGCGGCTGAAAAGCTCGGTATAGTCGGTAAGAACCATACCTCCATAGGTTTGTGAAAACTGCTTGGCCCGCTCCTCGACACAATCGACTGCATACGCAATCTCAGTGTACGGACACTGGACCAAAGCCTTCCCATGGTTCTTCGACACCGCCCCGCAACCAACCACGGCAACCCGATATGTTTGCATGTTCACTCCTCTCCCTGCAGGCTTCGATACTGTCCGGGGGTAAGCTTCTCGGAATTCTTGAACACTCTCATAAAAGTACGAAGACTTCCAAATCCACACTGCTCGACAACTTCGCTGACCAACACACCTTCACGCAAAAGCGCTTTGGCAGCTTCAACCCTCACGGAACTTATATAATCTGAAATATTGAACCCATGAAACTTCTTAAATATTCTTGAAAGTAGAACCGTCGAAATTCCAAGTCGGTCTGCGAGAAGAGCAACATTGAGCATGGGATTTCGGTAATCGGAATGTACCTCGGACAAGGCCCGTTGATACATGCCGTATTGTGCTCCACCCTCGCCGGCATACTGCTTCTCGATAAGCAACACTGCGTTGCACACATTGCTCACTATCGCCTCAACCACCTTGCATGATTGAGCCAAGTCATCAGCCTGCAGGATGGGAGGCAGTGAGATGGTAGGAATCATACCCGGATATCGTTCCTCCAAATGGTTTGCACACCGTATGATCGTCCCGGCAATGTTGAAGAGAAGGTACCGAAGCCGCTGGGGACTTACCCCAAGTGCCTTGTTGTCATTAATCAAGGCATGTATTGTATGGACCGCCTCAGCTGAATTGCCGGTCTGAACAGCCTGGGAAAGTCTCAACTCCTGTTCGGTTGAATAGATGTAATGTATCTTGCTGCTCATTTCCAGCATATCACAGTTCATCATGAACTCTTTGCTTCCCATGGCGTAACGATACTCCAGCACATTCACAGCCTGCAGATAAGCTTCCCCCAATGAGGCAAGGCCTTCAACCAGGTCTGAGGAAGCAATATCGAGGCAGTGGAAAATCTCCTCTTCCTTCATCGATTGCATCGTCTGGATATACAGACGATGACTGTCCTGAGACTGGTCATGAATCGGGATATTCAAAATCAGCGCTATGCCTTGTGTTGATACAGAGGGAAACACGCCAAAACCACGGCTTTCAAACCAGCGGATGCACTGCTGTTCATCCAACTGCTCTGGAACAGCATTCTCCTTGCTCAGCAAGACCACCGCAAACGTATCAGAGACCATCTGTATACCGGAGGCCTGCAAGGACTCCTTGCTCACCGTCCCTTTGCTTCCTGCAAGAAGCTTTGCAATCATATTGCTCTTCAGTGACTGGGTCTGGTCGCTGATGATCCGGCTCATCCCCTCCTTTTCCGCCTTCAAGCGGGAAACCGATGAAACGAAGGGTGAATAGAGACCCGAGCCGGTGCTTGCCTGGTTTACTACGGTTCCCGTCTCCTGCATCGCTTGTTCATAGAGCTGCCAATCCTTGCCGATACGCCATTTGACGATTGCCCAGCCACCGCCGAGCGCCAGCACAAAATAGCCCAAGGATATCAACAGGAAGACCATCAAGGCATGAAAATAAGAGCTCTGTTCGGTCATCACAAAATACATCGCATTGGTTTCACTGGAAGCCCCTGCCGTTACAACCTTCCCTTCAATGCGCCGGGTCTGTCCCGAAGGTATGGTATTGAGAATGCCGGCATCCTCTCCTACTTTGTAAGTATCGGTAAAGTCATACAGCACAGTACCCGAAAGACGATTGGTAATCAACAAATCCTGTGAATTACTCAAATACCCCGACACAATAGGCGAAACATCAACCAGATAGGCGACAGAAAACTCATGGTGCCATCCGCTCTTGGCAAAAGAGAGCGGCCTGATCACCAGAATCCTATTGACAACCCCTCCCCCGGCAAGGCAGCAGGAGGCATCCTCCAAGCCCAGTATCCATCGCTGGCGGCCGAATACCGAAGCAAATTTTTCAGCAGTCCATCCGAGGGAAAAATCATCCATCAAAGGTAAATCTTCCAATGTTCCCCATCGAGTTGTGGAGACATAGAAGTTCAGCGATGGAGAGAAGATCATACTATCCACAATAGCTGAGCCTTTATTCATCACATGTGATAATGCAACAGAGCTGTCATACAGGTAGAGCGAATCCAATTCCTGGGTGCTGGAAGTCCGGCTCAGTCGTTGGAATTGAGAACCAACCAATAAATCCTGACTAGCGGCATTCACTTCCGAAAAAATTCGTTCAAATTGATTATGCATAACCTGCACAGACAGAGAGTTTGTCTGTATTACTTGTTTATTCATAATCGACAGACTTGTCGCCATCAAGACAAGAAACAGGAGCAAGGGCACAATGAATACCGCCAGATAGGAGTATCTCCATTTTCTGAGCAACTGATGTTTGAATGACCTTGCTTGCTGCTTCACCGATGCTCCCTCAATCAGACAGGTAACTGTCCACCGCATTTCTGTTCAAGAAATGAACAGAATACCTCATCATCACAAGGAATGTCGACCCAGCTCTCATCGGTCCAAGAGGAGAGATGCATTGCGTTGGAGATGGCCAGACTGGCCAGCCCATCCTCACCCGGAGCAATGAGTGGTTCCTGCTTGAGAATTGCATTGCAGAAATTCGTGATGATACCCGGGTGGGAGGTATAGACGCCTTCAACTGCAATATGCTGGATTTCGCTCTTCGGCTGCCCGATCTCACCTTTGAAACGCTCGTTGAAATCGTCTGTATCCTCCTGCAACACATGCAAGGTGAGTGTGTCGTTCTCAACAACAAGCTTACCCTTGGTTCCCGTTATTTCCAAGCGATTGGTTCCCGGCGAATCGGCGATGGTGGTTGTGTACTGGCCGATGGCCCCATCGGGAAATTCGAACAAGGCAAATACATCATCCTCTGTCTCGATCGATCGATGCTTTCCATAATACATCGTTGCCTTCACCCTTGATGGCATACCCAGAATCCACTGCCACAAGTCCAGGTTGTGAGGATTTTGGTTCAAGAGAACACCGCCGCCTTCCCCTTTCCAAGTCGCCCGCCAAGAACTGGAATCATAGTAGCTTTGGGCCCTGAACCAGCTGGTAATGATCCAATTGGCATGAATGATCCGACCCAGGGTGCCGTCCTGCACCAACTGCCTTGCTCGTATGTAGAGTGGATTGGTCCGTTGATTGAGCATGATGCCGAACACTTTCCCGCTTTTCTGGGCCGCAGCCTGCATCTGCTTGGCCTGCTTGACATATACACCGGCAGGTTTTTCACAGAGCACATGCAGGCCTGCCTCGAATGCCTGTACGGCAAGTACGGGATGATAATAGTGGGGAACAGTAGGTATGATGGCATCACACAAACCACTTGCAAGCAAGGCAGTTGCACTATTGAAGACTGTGACGGCTGCATCAAGGCTCTCCTTTGCAATGCCGACGCGGACCGGGTCGATATCGGCAACCGCGGTCAGAACCGCATTGGGGATCTTCCCCGAAGCAAACGCTTTCGCATGCTGCGAGCCCATCTTCCCATACCCGATGATTCCTATTCGCACCTTCTGCATACCTACCTCCTGCCTTCACATGCTTGTTTCAAAATCGAGAGGGCCGACTTTGCATCGGATTGCCAGTCATCACTCTTGCCCTCGATGCTCATCGAAGCATCATAGCCTGCAGCCTGCAATGCAGTCATGAACGAATCAACCTCGTCACACTGCATGGTCGGGTATCGCCTTCCTTCATATAAGGCGATATGGGTATGCATCAGGGGCGCCACCTGTACGATATGGTTCCAATCCTCATGTTCCGAGGCCATGTGATAGGAATCGGCGAGCAACCCCACATTGGGCAGACCGACACAGGCTTGCAATGCAGCAGCCTCGGTGAGGGTGTTGATCAGGTTGGTCTCCAAGCGGTTGAGCGGCTCGATTGCAATCCTGATGCCATAGTCTGCACCAACCATCCCAATGACCTTCGTAACATCCACCAAGTGCTTGAATGCCTGCTGCCAACGCATCGAGTCATCGAAGGTCCTGGACTTGCCGCTGCCGAACACCACCAAGTCGGCTCCTATTGCCTGCATCCTGGCATACGCTGCTTTCAAATAGGCAACCATTTCTGCCTCTTGATATCGGTCTCCTATGACCTGCATGCTCTTTGGGAGCAGCAAACAGCAGCGCTCAACGCAAATCGGAGAAGCATGGACTTGTTCCACGATTGCAGAAAACGCATCCTCATCCAAGACGGCAATGACGTTGAGCTTGGCTTCGACGTAATCATACCCCAAGGAGGCCACCTCATCGATGTTCTGAATATCCGTACATATACCGAACCTCATTGCAAGACCTCCAATGTTGTCATATCTCCGCATATCACCTGTTGTGCCACCTGCAGCCTGAAGTGCTGTCCTCGTATGTGCATGGAAACAGCCACATCGTCGTTCGCAATGATGGTCGCCATGGTCAGGGGAACGGCCGAAGAGAACACCTCCTGCACCTGAGCGATGGGCTCACGCACAGGATACCCATAGGAGACCCATCCGCCCTTCGGCTCTTCCGAACCACAATACAGGTGGCTCTCCCAGTGTGTTGAAGCGTCTACTGAAAGGGTGTCCTCTTGATCGTGACCCTGGGCGGCAACGCAATATTTTCTGTACCCGGTTCCTTGGGAAGTGGTGAACTTTGCAACATGGTTGGAAAGAAGCTGGACATCGGTTCCTGCAAAGTTCCAGGTCCAACGCACATCATGCGCTGCTTTTCCCGTCCCTGTCAGATGGTCGATGACAACCATCGACCGGGAATCGTTGAGGAACACCACCTTCCTTCGATGAAATACAGGGTCCTGCATGTACACATACCCATTGTGGGAGATATCGATCAAGGCATAGTGTTCTGTTTTCTCGAAAGCATGACACCAAGTCCTTACACCCCTCACCCGATTGACCTTGGGAACACTTCCCATCTCATGGTCATCAATATATACGGTGTTGTGAGCCAGGGAGCCGGTGAAATAGTGTCTCCAATCCTTCCAACAGGAGCTGTTATAGATGTATCTGCCGCTATCGATGAGGATGTCCTCTCCCCCGATCATCAGCTCCAGATGTCCCGTGTCGTTATGAGAGTGGGAGCTTTTCTCCCCCCGTTCCAACCGGACACCCAATACATGCCAGTAACTGTCGCCTCTCGTCCAACCGGTTCGCATGCAGTAGATCCCTGCATCATGCATCTGATAATCGAGCATTGCAGGAGCATTTCCCCTCTTGCCTGCAGTCGCCATGTATAAGAAGTCACTTCTGCCGGTCAGCTTTGCCATCCACCTGAAGTATGCACGGAGTTCATTCAGGTCATCGGGGAAGAATGACAGGTTCATACCTTCATACAACGACGTATCGGTGATACGGGTCAACAGGCTCGTGCGATCGGCATCGCCGATCATCGGTGTGGAAAAATCTGGCTTCACCAGGCGCATCACGAACTCAGCACTCTTCTCTAAAACCGGCATGGCATACGGGGCTACCTCCATCCCATTGATTGTGCAGAGCTGTACAGCCTGCATGAATGCAATGGAAGCAACCAGATGATAGATCGGGGTATGTTCCATATGAGCACCGTCATGGTCGAAGCAATAGACGATTTCATGCATAACCCTTTGATACCCTTGCTCACGCCAAGCCTGAGCATCCTTGAACTCGGGGAACATGATGCCCAACTGCAACAGGGCGCTTGCTTCCATCGACAACCAATTGCTTGAGCGTTCGTGATTGCTGTAATGCTTGTGCAGGAAGGTTCCGTGATCGTGGATCGAACAGAGAAAAATCGCCCAGGTCTCGGCATCAAAGGCCTCACTGGTGCGGAAAATCTCCATGCAGGGCAGCCAGGTGGTATAGATACGGATTCCTGCTTCGATGGTTCGCCATGCATGCCCGGGGAAAGGAGACTTCTTATCCATCTCGTCCCACTCGATGAACTCCTTGGCAGGCCAGGCCTCATAAAAACTTCGCACCTGGTCGCAGAATTCCTTCACATACCGCTCATCCTTGGTCAGTGCATAGGCTCTGGCCAGCGGTTGCCAGTAGATGGTCCTGAAGAGCGACCAACTCCATTCATTGTCACGGCTTGTCTCAACGGTAGGATTGAACTTCCAATCAATCGGACCGGCAAAATCATGTCCGAACAGGTGATGATCGAGCACCGTTTGCGCCTCTTGCAGAATGTGCTCATCCTTGAGTGTTTCACAATCCCGGGCAGTAAAGAGATAGTGAGGACCTTTGCGGGTTCGAAAATGATTGACTATCCGATCCAGCGCCTGGTCTTCATTACCGCAATCCAGGTCCCCGAGACTTGGATTATTGCAATCAATGAGTGAGAGTAATCGTTGCTTGGTGTTCATTCCATTTCCTCCAGACAGAATCGGGCGGGCCGTTTCGTGTCGGCCCACCCTTGTAACATACGAGAATTATTTTGCCATATAGCGATCGTAGTTGGCCTGCTTGATGGCAATCGCCCGCTCGATACCGAAATTCTTCAGCTGCTTGACATACCCATCGAACTCATTGATGGAAATGGCACCGGTGATGAACTTCGACTCCATCTCATTGGCATAGGTCAATACGTTGTTCATGATTTTCGCCAATTCACTTGCTTCCTCGCTGGTTGCCGTCACCGGAGGCATGATGTACTTGCCGTAGTCGGTCTGGGCCCAAAGATTGATGGCCTCACTCAACTCGGGAATACTGTAATACTGCTCCAGATATCGTGGATCCTGGATAAAAGGTCCATTTACGCTTGAACGCATGTACATAGCCATCGCCTGACTGAGGGTGAGCCCATCCGCATTCTTGTAGATGACATCGGTATACTTGGGATATCCGTCCACCATGGTATACGTTACGCCTTCAATGCCGAAGTTGACCAATAGGTGTCCCGCTTCGGAGAAGTTGTAGTCCAGCAGTTTTGCAGCCGCTTCGACATTCTTGCTGCTGGAGGAGATTGCAGCCGACGGACCGGAGTTTGAGTAAATGTTCGACATCTTGGCAAACTTGGAATATCGGTCGGCCGAAGGAGAAAGGGGACGAGCGGAAACCATGTGCACTGAAGGATCGCTTTGCTGCATGGCAGGGAGCCATGTCCCGATTCCCGATCCACCCGGTGCATACGTAGCTCCACAGATGCTGTTCAATACCTTTACGGCCTGACTCTTCTTGTCAATGGAAAGATAGTCGTTGTCCAGCAGTCCTTCCCTGTAAAGTTTTGCTGTATAGGCAAGATACTCCTTGCGAGCGGGTTCTATCAGACCATTGCGAACAACTCCATTCTCAACATAGAAATCATCAAAACTGTCAAAACCCGGAGCGAGCACCCTGCTCACATGGTCCTTGCGAAGTGAAAGGGGGATCTTCACACCGATGCCTTGAAGAGCCTTCAAAGCGGTATACAGCTCATCAGGAGTACGGGGCGTCCGGGTGATACCGGCTTTTGACAACAGATCCGTTCTCCACACCCACCCTTCTGTGAAAAGAAGGTTGTTGTTCTCATAGCTTTCACCGCGAAGGAACGGGAAGCAGTAATAAGTGCCGTCATCGGTGCTGATCATTTTAGCGATATCGGGGTGCTCGTTCAAAAATTTGGTGATGTTCGGTGCATACTTTGCAAATACATCATTGAGGGGGATGATCACCTTGTCATCAAGGGCCGCCTGGGGACCGCCTGGATAGTCGATCCACTTGTACTCGATGATGTCAGGGTAGTTGCCGGATGCAATGAGGATGTTGAACCCTTCGGTCATTACACCATCGTTTGCAGCACTGACATGCTGGAACTCAATGGAGGTATTCGTCCTCTTCATCAACTCCTTGAAGTACTCGGTCTGGGAAAAGTCCTGTACCACCGAAGAGATATTGGGATTCAACGGCGCCCAGTACGTCAACTTGGTTTGCGCAGCAACCTCACTTTTCTTTTCGCTGACACCTGCAGCGAAAACCGTTCCCAGTACCAACGAGAGTACCAGAACCACACTCACAATCTTTTTCATTGTTTCCTCCTTTGGGAATACAAGCCAGAACCATTTATTCAAACAGGCACATGCCTGCATGTTACCGGGCATCGTCAAGGGACCAAGCCTCATACGCCTTCAGACAGCGTTCCATCAATGCAGGAACCACATACGTGCCATCCCCTTCAATCAGGTCATATCGTGCGTTGCAGGGAATCAAAGGCAGTTGCTGGGCAGCAAGAACCACTGCTGTATGGGAAGCTACACCATCGACGGTGCATACAGGTTTCTCATGGTCTCTCGTACAGGAAAGGGCGTCCATCAGCTTGTGCATAGTTGGATTCTGCCCCTCTTCGGCATACCGCTTGACCGTCCCATCACCGAACATGGCGGTAAATCCATCACCATCCAGCACAATGCGGCCCTTTTCAAACTCGAACTCCCCGATGGGGCCGACTTGCTTCTCCTGTACGCAATGACCGGTATAGTACAAGAGGGGGACCTCTTGTGTCGTTGTGATTCGAAGAGCGGCAGCGTCATACGTTTCCAAGGTCGGTCGTGCACGATAGCGAAAACCTTCAACTTGCCGGATGCCGGCAGAGTCGGTCAGCGACGCGCCCAACAGGAACAACATGGTCTGCAGCTGATGGGCGCAGGCATTGGACACAGGACTGTCATAAATCGGTTGTCCTTCGACCATGATCCTTCCCACCCAATTGTTGCGCTGGTAATACGCATCACCCCGACGCATGAATCGCAGTGCTTTCAATCGGACAGGCTTGCCGAACATACCCGAAAGCACATCCTGCTTGAGTGCAAGCAACCCACGGTCAAAGCACTGCTGAAAGCCGACGGCAATAAAAAGTCCGCTCTCTTTCTGTCTTCTCTGCAAATCAGCAAGTTGATGCTCATCCAGAACCACCGGTTTCTCACACAGCACATTGCACCCATGCACCAGAGCCTCAACAATATAGGCATAATGGGTATGAATGGGGCTGGATATGATCACGAGATCAAACTGATGCTCTGCGTACGCTTGGCAAGGGAACCCGTACTGTGCAACCCCGTGCTCGACGAACTGCTGCTGCAAGCCGCTTGTGGCAAGACAGGGGTCGGCGACGGCGGAAAACACTACCGCGTCGTCATGCATGCAAAGCAAGGCCTGGACATAATTCTTTGCATACCCGCCTGCACCGACAAGCAGCACCTTCACCGTTTTCATTGTTTCTCCCCGGAAAAAGCCGATGCAAGAATTGTTGCTTGCTCAACATGCAGGGCCTTGGTGGGACAAACCTGGAAACAATACCCACAACCAATACAGGCATCACGCTTGTGCGCCTTCCTTCCGACGAGCTCAATGCCTTCATGCCAACAAACATCAGCGCAGCGACCGCATCCTATGCAGAGCTCTTGCTCGACTTGGGCGGCCATATAGGCCGAACCGAGTCGGTTCTGCCGATCTTTTGCAAATGCATCGGGCATGGAAAACAACTTCAAGGCATCTCCCTTGAGACTGGGGATGTCGGTATACCCATGATCGTCCATCCATGCTCCCACCTGCTCGATCAAGCGCTTGCAGGCCTGGGGTCCTGCACTGCAGGCCAAGGTGCCCAGCTGGACAAGGTCACTGCCGGCCATGATTAATCTGATCGCCTGATCGAAGCTATAGACCCCTCCTCCGGCGAACATGGGGATGGTTATTCCCTTGGAGCGAGCCTCGGCCACGGTGTAACAGACGATGGGGTTCGCCTGGGTGCCCCCATAGCCGGCACCAGGTCTTGCTTGGGTCGTCTTCCAATCCAGATCAAAGTAAAAACCTTTCCAGCGAGCAGTGGGACCGACCGCTGAAGCCCCGGCAGCGACTGCATGACGCATGGAAGTCAGAGCATCACAACTTTCCACTGCCAGTTTCACCATGACGGGAACCGTAGGGACGGTCGCCCTGATCATCTGTGTACAGGAGCTTACGAGTTGGTAATAGTTGAATTGACGGTCTTTTGCTACCGCGACCCCGGGAGTATTGAAATGCAGTTCAAAGGCATCGGCTCCGGCAAGAGCCAACTCCTTGGCTTGCCGCTTCCATTCAGCCTCCCAGTTCCCACCCTTCACGATATCACTGTAATGCCCGATGGAGACCCAGAGTTTGATATCGCCATCCATTTGGGCCTTGATGGTTCTCACTTCCTCGCAATATGCTTCCAAGGTGGTGATGGTATCGGGGATCTGATTTCCGACAGCATGGCTGTGAAATGCCTGCTTCCCCTTGTATACGGCTTCGGCATCGGGATGGAAGAAACTTCCTCCTCCTGAACCATGCCCGTAATTCCGTAGTACGATTGCACCGGGGCGGCATGCGGCACTTTTAAGGACGTTGCGCGCCCCTTGTGTCGCAGGGCTGGATGCAATGACAAACGGGTTTATCATATCAAAGGCGTCACTGTATAGGTTGGCCATTTCTCTCTCCTATCTGGTTGTTTTTTTCTATCCATGCAATGAGGGTGTGTGCATCGTTCTTAAGCTGCTCAAGGCTGTCACCCTTCACAAATTCAAGCAGGGCAAACTTCGATTCCGATGATTGAAAAGCTGCCAGATACTGCATCCACTCGTCTGTTCCTTCCTCCAACGGCCTTCTTCCCTGCTCGTCCCAGTGGTAGACATGCAGATATTGCACAGCTTTCTTGAGGTTGCATAAACCTTCCAGTCGCTGTTGTACCGTTAGGTTCTGATGCGGCTGCCACAACGTTTTTAAATTGCTTCTTCCTACATCCGCTAGAAATGTTGCAGCCGTCTCATTGGTGTCGGTGATGGTGTTCTTATGCCACTCCAAGGCGACTTGCAACTGGTACTCCCCTGCCAGGTCGGCAACAGCTTTTGTTTCTGCAACCAAGAGCCTGTACGCCCCGTCGCTGACTTGGTTCGATGGCTTGTCCCCACCCCATATGCGGATCACCGGTGCCTGCATTTGCGCTGCAGCCTTGATTGAGGGAGTCGGGTCCAATCCCGTTCCGAGGCGAAAATAGGAACCATATCCGGCGACGACCAACCCTGATGCCCGGGTAAGGCGCCCGATCTCACCGGCACGTTGGAGGTCATCAGCCTTGATATGCCAATTCTCGCTCCACTCTATTGCCAAGAGACCCAACGCCTTTGCATATGTGATGATTTCTTCGGCGCTGCTGCGCTTGCAGGTAACGGAAACCAACCCGGGAACTATCATCCTATGCCTCCAACACACTCTTCCAAATGCCCTCGTCAACAGGAATGCCGAGCTCAAGATTCTCTTTTCGAACCTGCTGCATTCCCTGGCCGGGGTAGTGTACGGCAGTTCCTTCCTCCCTGCACACCGATGCCTGCAGATCCTCAAGGGTTGCTGCAATGTTTCGCTTGAGAGCCTGTCTGTCAGGAAATGAGGAGAGATTGATTGCAATGAAACACTGGCTGAGATTGGTTTCGACAGGCAGTTTTCCAATTTGGCAGGTGGAATTCCCTCCCGAAAGAGTTGCTGCGATGAGGTCCAGAGCCAAGGACAAGCCTGCCCCTTTCCAATACCCGATCGGCAGAACCTGATGGGTTTCAAGCACCTTGGCAGGGTCCCTGCTCAGATTTCCCTGAGCATCGAAACCGGCATCAACCGGACAAAGCACCCCTTCCCGCTTGTATTTCTCCAGTTTGCCGTAGCTGAACATCGACATCGCCACATCGAGCAGGACCGGTCCCTCGTCATGAGGAATCGCCGCCACCAGTGGATTGTTGCCAAGTTTTGCATCGGTACCTCCCCAGGCAGGCATATTGGGAACTGTATTCGTCCATAGCAATCCGATGCAGTCATGCTCACAGGCCAAGTGCCCGTAATTGCCCGGACGCATCCAGTGGTTGGTGTTTTTCAGGGCTACGATTCCCACCGTATGCTGTTTGGCAAGCCCAATCGCCCGCTTCATGCAGATCCATGCATTCAGGTTTCCAGGACCCTGCAGGCCATCCCATCGTTCCAGCATGCCGTAGGACTCAGAACATACAGCACGGGCATGGACTTTCACCGACCCGTTTTGGATGGAGGCGATAAATTTGGGAAACCTGTTCAGGCCATGGGTGTACACACCTTCCAACGAAGCATCGGCAAACAGTTTCGCACTCAAATCTGCATCGTCTCCGGTTATTCCATGCTTATGCAGCACCCGTACAAATTGTGCAACCATTTCATCATACATTACTCGCATGCTTGCTTACCCCTTTACCGCGCCGACCATGACGCCTTTTACAAAATACTTTTGAAGGAACGGATAGATGGCCAGGATCGGGGCGGTAGCCACCACGATTGTTGCATACTTGATCGTATCGCTGGCCATCGCCAAGCCTTCAGCACCACCGGCGCACATGACGCTGGTGTCATCCTGGATAAGGATTTCCCTGAGTATCAACTGCAATGGATATTGGAATTTCTTATGCAGGAAGATCATGGCGTTGAACCAGGAGTTCCAGTGATATACCGCATAATAGAGGGTGATGACTGCAACCGTCGCCTTTGTCAGCGGTGCCATGATGGAGAACAGGATTCGTGCATGGCCCGCCCCATCCATCATTGCCGATTCAGGCAGACTGTCGGGTACTGCCGCCATGGCGGTGCGCATGACAACCAAGTTGAATGTATTCATTGCGACCGGCAAGATCAACGCCCATCGGGAATTGGTCAATCCCAAGTTCTGTACGGTCAGGTAAAAGGGAATGGTCCCTCCCTGAAAGTACATGGTAAAGACAATCATCATAGTGAAAAACTTATTAAACAATACGCCTTTGCGGGAAAGTACATACGATCCGATGAGCGTAAGCACAATGTTCAAGGAGGTGCCCACCACCACGATGAACAAGGTGTTCATGTAGCCTGAAATGATATTGGGGTTCTTTGCAACCGCCTGATAGGCCTGCAGCGTAAACTTCTTTGGCCAAAGGAAAAGACCTTGATGCTTCATCACTTCCACTGGATCGCTCAGTGAAGCAAAGAGGATGTTGAGTATCGGCAGGATGATGCACAGGGACAATGCGGCGCACATTCCAATATTTACTGCATTGAAAACCTGTTCTCCCGGGGTTTGTCGAATTTTCATGATGGGTGACCTGCTCCTTACCAAAGGCTGTTTCCGCTCACATGCTTGCTGAGCTTGTTGGTGAACCACACCAGGAAGAAACTCACAATGGAGTTGAACATCCCTACTGCAGCTGAATAACTCCAGTTCATTTCCAAGAGGCCCTTCCTGTACACATAGGTTGAGATGACATCCGCAACCTCATAGGTCAGGGGGTTGTACATGAGAATGATTTTTTCATAGCCGACATTGAACATTTTCCCTACCTGCAGTATCAGCATGATGATGATGGTGGGAAGAAGGCAGGGCAATGTCACCGACAAGAGCTGACGAAACTTGTTGGCGCCGTCAATCCTAGCCGCTTCATACAACTGTGCATCGATGGCGGTCAAGGCTGAAAGGTACACAATGGAGTTCCACCCGATGTTCTGCCAGACATTGGAGATGATGTACAATGGAATGAAATACTGCTTCTCATTGAGCATGGTCGTCGGTGCAATACCGAACAGGGACAGGAACTGGGGAATGACCCCGTCCCGGCACGTAAGGTCCATCATGATCGATACAACCACAACAATTGAGATGAAGTGAGGGATGTAGGTGATGGTCTGTACGGCTCTGGAATAGAGCTTGCTGGACAACTCATTGATGAGAAGTGCCAGGATGATCGGCATGGGGAAAGTGAAGAGCAGGGTCAGAAAACTTATCCGCAGCGTATTCATCAAGACTCTTTGGAAGTAATAATCGGTGAAGAAGTCCCGAAAATGCTGAAGCCCCACCCACTTGCTGCCCAAAAATCCAGTGCTTGGCTTATAATTCTGAAAGGAAATCACCAGGCCGAGCATCGGCCCGTATTGGAACACCACATAGTATACGAGTACAGGAATGAACAGTGCATACAGCGTTTTGTTCTGCTTCCAATCTCTTTGCAATTTTGCTGAAAGCGGCAAATTACAGGTTGCCGACACTTCAGATGTACGTTGCTTCATGAAACCTCCAAGTTCCGTCAAGTCACTCATCATTGTTCTCATGCATCCGGAAATCTGTAAATTGACAGTTCGAAAACCCATATGCCAAAATTTTCCAGCCGATATTCCTCTCGTCGTCTTTCCAGTTTTTACTTGTTCCCTTATCGTGGTTTGCAATTTCCACACACAGTATTGAAGAATTTGGCACAGCAGAAAAATGTGTCGCATCGGCCTCATGCTTGTCCATTGACCCGCTCTTTCCGCTCTTTTATGCTTGAAACCGATATCCATGCCGCTATCTCAAGCCAGCATACGTCTCACGCTAAAGGACTCCCACCCATGATCGAAAACCCCGTTCTCAAAGGCTTCAATCCTGATCCATCCATTTGTTACGCTGATGGTTGCTACTATATTGCGGTGTCAACCTTCGAATATGTTCCCGGTGTTGCGGTGTATGAAAGCACCAATCTGGTTCAATGGACGTACTGCACGTCGATTCTGACAGAGCCGGAGCACCTGGATCTGGCCGGGTGCAACAACAGCAGCGGCATCTATGCACCGACTTTGAGGTTTCATGCCGGTCGGTTTTATTTGGTGACCACAAACAAGCATAAGAAAAGTAATTTCCTGATGACAAGCACCTCCATCAAGGGTCCCTGGAGCAAACCTATGCACATCTGTGAAACAGGAATAGACCCCTCTTTGTTCTTCGATGAGGATGGTCGATGCTTCTATACTTCCAACGGGATGTTCAATGGGAAAAAAGGTATCCATGGTGCTTATCTTGACTGCTCGACAGGGACATTGCTTGAACCGATGCAGCTACTCACCGCCGGAGTAACCGGATGTGCGACCGAAGCCCCTCACATCTACTTTCGCAACCAATGGTACTATCTGTTGATTGCAGAAGGTGGAACCGAATACGGGCATCACTGCCAAGTTTTCCGTTCTAAAAACCTGCAAGGCCCATACGAGGAACATGCATCCGCCCCGATCCTTTCCCATGTCCATAGGAAGGGCCACCCCATCCAGGCAACAGGGCATGCCGACTTGTTCTGCACTCCCGACGGGCAGTGGTTCGCCGTCTTTCTGGGTGTCAGGGTATTCGGCAAGGCACTGCTGCATAATCTGGGCAGAGAGACCTTTTTGGCTCCTGTGAGCTGGATCGATGATTGGCCGATCATTGGAAGCCAGGGTCATGTCGAGCTCTCCTACCCGCTGCTTTATGATACTTCAAGACAAAGGCCTGAACTGCTGGTCGATTTCTCCCGTCCGCTTGCAGAGTATCCGCTGCTGAAGGTACGACTTCCCAAATCCGATTGCTATGTACAGATTGAAGGGAATCTCCTACTCTGTGGAGAGGATGAGCTGGGAACAAGCCTGGGCAACCCCACCCTTCTGGCACTGAGGCAGACATCGTTCCGCTCTACGTTCACGTGCAGGCTTTCTCTTACCGACCTCCAAGGAAAAGCGGGTTTGGTTGCATGGTACAACAGTGATTATCATTGCAAACTAGTCGTCCAGCGGATATCCGATGATTGCTTGCACATCTCCCTGGTCAGGCACATCCATGACATGGAAGCTGCAACCAACTCCCTGCTGTTGCGCTGCGAAGGGACCGAGGTGACACTATCCTGCACAACCGACACCACCTCATACCAATTTTTTGTAGGGGACACACTCATCGGTTCAGCATCCATCGCTTCCTTCTGCAGTGAGACCACCATGTATATGAGCTTCACCGGTACCTTGTTGGGCATCTTTGCAGAGCAAGGCAAGGCAACATTCCTTTCGAGCATGAGCTTGATCGATCATGATTGAAAAGGGGTCTTCCATCCTTGACAAACATTGCCCCTAGGGAAATGATGAACCATCATCATGCAACAGGTAATCATCCTCCATAATCACATCCCCCAGAACGCCCCAGAGGACGTACTGGACATTCTCCGTCAAGCCCAATGGATTGAAGAAATCCTTAGACAAAAAGGATATTCGGTGACACTGCTCCCCTACTCTCTCTCTGCTCTCGAGCAGCTGGATAAGAACGTCGTTGTCTTCAATCTCGTAGACTCGGCACCCGGGGAGGAGATGCTCTCCTACCTGGTCCCGGGAATACTTGAAAGCCTTAAGCTGAAGTATACCGGTTGTTCCCTGGCAAATCTCTTCTTGACAACCAACAAGGTACTTGCCAAGAAGCTGATGGCCGAGCATCATCTGCCGACTCCCGCCCCATACAGCAAGGAGAGCGAAAAAGGGCTGTACCTCATCAAACCCACCGCCCAGGACGCTTCAGTAGGCCTTGACGAACACTGCCTTGTCGAACACGCAGAGGTTCAGACGAGGCTGAAAGAGAAGGAAGCCCAAATAGGCTGCCCCTGCTTTGCCGAACAGTACATCGACGGCAGGGAGTTCACCGTCTGCATGTACGGCACGAGGAAGGATGTGCACATCCTCCCCCCCTATGAGTGGGTGTTCAATGAGTATGGGAATCGGGCCAAAATCATCACCTACGATGCCAAATGGACCGAGCAGACGTTCGGGTATGAGCACATCAGTGCAAAATACACCCACGACGAGGCTGACAAACCCCTCATCGTGCAGTTGGAACATCTTGCAAAGGATTGCTGGAAGGCCTTCGACCTCAACGGTTATGCACGGGTGGACTTTCGCATCGATGCAAGCCATCGGCCGTTTATTCTAGAGCTGAATGCAAATCCGAGCTTCTACGGTTTCTACCATCTGGCCCAGGAGTGGAACTTCAGCTTTGAGGATCTGATTGTATCATTGGTTAACCAAGCCGCTATTTTATAAATACTTGTCCACCCAGACCAAGCTCTCAAGCTCAAACCCTTCAGCTTTATAGAGGCTCTGCGCCCGCTCATTCCTTGGATGGGTCACCATCGCAAGGTAGGTGCAGCCGCTTTCCTTCGCCCAACGTTGGACTTCCGCCAACAGATGCGTCCCCAAGCCGTGGGCTCTAGCCTCTTCTGCAACATAGAGCTCATTGAGCCACAGGTAGTCACCCCCGCTTTCCAGCCCGCAGCAGACATTGCCGAAGGCTATACCGACCGCCTTATCCTGCAAATAGGCCACCCAAAGGACTGCACGGCTTTCCGGTTTCATTGCATTTGAGAGGACGGCCTCAATGTCATGCTGATCCGGCTCATATCCGATGAACGTCAGTTGATGTCTCACAAGGATGCGTACACCTTCGATATCACTGATATCAGAGGTGTGTTGGAAGCTCCGAATTTCAATGTCCATGCCTTACCACCCTTTGACGTACAGCAGCTTGTCATCGCCGGGAGCGTAATAATCTTTCAGCTGCCCTTCCAACATATATCCATGACGGGTGTAGAAGCTTCGGGTGGGGACATAAAGAGGCTGTGAGGAGGTCTCGATGTAGATGCGCCTGCCTCCCCTGCGCTCGATCTCCACCTCGGTCTGCCTGAGCAACTGTGCTCCGATACCCTGCCGTTGGTACGCAGGGTCGACTGCTATCCAGTACAGGTCGTAACTGAATTTGGTACCAGGAATGGGCCCGAAGCAGGTATACCCGAGCACCTGCTCCCCTTCTTGGGCGAACTGGAAAAAGTAGAGGCTCGCCTCTCCTTGCTCGAGTCGTTCGCGTACCAGCGATACGCCGACCTCCTGCTCCTCTTCATTGAAGAAGCCTGAGTTTTTCAAGATGGAGGCTACAGCCTCCATGTCCTTCTCTATGGGTTGTTCACGAAACTGCATCATCGACTCCTGAGCAACTGCTCGATGACCTCACAATAGGTCATGCCTGCTTGCGAAGCGGCAGCGATGAAGCCGCTGTCGGCAGTTATGCACGGATTGCTGTTCATCTCCAGGATGAACGGCCTATTCTGCTCGTCAACTCTGAAATCGACGCGGGCATACCCACTGTTCCCAAACAGTGTATATACCGCTTGGGCAAGCCGTTTCAGCTCTTCGATCAAACCCTGCTCCTGTGCAGGGAAGATGTAGGAGCGCTGGGTATGCTGGTAGGCAAATGATTGCGGCAGCCACTTCGCCTCATACCCTACAATCTTCACCTTTTCTTTCGGGTAGTCGACAAAACGCATCTCACAGACCGGCAACACCCTGCCTCCCGGCAGGATGGAGAGATTGAACTCCCTGCCGTCGATATACCGTTCTGCAAAATGATCGGGATGGTCAATCAAGTACGAAGCAAGCTCACCAGCTTCAGCAAACGTCCTCACCGAAGCATCGCTGATACCCACCGACGCTTCTTGGGCGATGGGCTTGATCATCAACGGGACGCCAAGGAAGCTTGAGCCGCCATGGCCTTCCTCCAGCCACGGGGGAGTGGGAAGACCTGCCAAGTCCAGTTGTTTCTTGGCAACCACCTTGTCCCCTGTCACCGAAAGCGTATAGGCACCACCCCCGCTGCAGGGAATGGAGAGGGACTGGCACAACAGGGGAACCAGATGTAAAAGACGGCTTGAGCTGAGATTCTCCACCAGATTGAACACAAGATCGCACCCCGATTTCTCAATGCGGCGGGCAGTGAGAATCAGGTTCAAGGAGAAGGCCGCCACTTCGACGGTATGACCAAGGCGGATCAGAGCTTTCCTGACCGCCTTTACTTGGGCGATGGTGTCCGCCTCATCCTCTCGCATGCCGCTTCTTCGAACATCGGTGAGAATCAGAACCTTCATAGGCCAAGCCTCTTTTGGGCCGAATGCACAATCCTTGCGATCAGCTCATCGTAGGAGAGCCCATGCATCCTGCTCAGAATCGGAAGGTCGGAATCGATGGGATGAAGACCGGCAAGGGGATTCACTTCCAAGAAGTGCACCACCCCTTTCTCGTCCATCTTCACATCGACTCTCCCTCCGTCCCGACACCCGAGCGCTTGCCAGGCCGCCAAGGCGACTGCCTCGCAGGCTTTCCATGCAGCTGCTTCAGGCTTCTCATAACGGGTCGTGGTCACATACTCCTGTTTGGTCTTGTAGGAGTAGATGCCTCCGTCGCTCTGGTGATCGATGATGATTTCCATCACGCCGGTACTCACCGCATCATCACCGGTTCCGGTGATGCCGACGGTGAACTCCCTGCCGCTCAGGTACGTCTCAACCAAGACCGGCTGCTCATAGGCAGCCAGCATGGCTTGGGAAACGCTCTTAAGCTGCCCCGGATTTGTGACTTTACTGGAAGCGGTGATCCCGATGCCGGTTCCACCGGCAACCGGCTTGAGAAAGAGCGGATAGGGAAGATCGACTTTCTTGTAGTCCTCTGGATGAGAGAGCGTACAAAAGTCAGCGGTTGCCACCCCGGCCTTTCTCACCACATCCTTGGTGAAACCTTTATGCAGGCAGATTGCCAGCACAAACCCTTCACTGAAAACATAGGGGATCTGATAGGCGTCCAGGAGGGCCGGAATCTGGGACTCACGCAACAGGCCGAACAACCCTTCTGCGATGTTGAACACCAGATCCCAACGCCTGCCCTCGGCAAGCCTTGCCACCAAGGCCTTCACGTTGCCGATTCGCACCGTCTGATGCCCGAGTTTCTGCAAGGCGGCATCGATGGCATCGATAGTGACAAGGCTGTCGCACTCGGCAACCGACTCCGGCTCATAGCCTTCCTTCAGGTAGTCGTCCTTCAGGTCATAGGTCATTCCGATCAGCACGTTGCAGTCTCCCTTGCAGTGGGATAGGAGAACACCTTTCCCTCATAGTTTCTGAGGTACAGGTGCTCGTCATCCTGTCCTACTTCATACTGAGGGAGAATGGGGACCTTCCCGCCACCTCCGGGTGTATCGATGACGTACTGGGGAATGGCATACCCGCTGGTAAAGCCCCTCAGCCCCTGCATCAACGCCTTACCCTTGTCCACAGTCGTCCTGAAGTGCTCGGAGCCCGAAATCGGATCACACTGGAAGAGGTAGTAGGGTTTCACCCTGGCTCGCAGCAGCTTGTGAAACAAGTCGGTCAGAATCGGTACCGAATCATTGACACCTTTGAGCAGAACTGTCTGACTGCCCAAAACAACACCTGCGTCAGATAATGCATTGCAGGCTCTTGCGGCTTCTGCTGTCATTTCATCGGGATGGGTTGCATGGATGCTCATGTAAATGGGTTTGTATTTTCGCAGAACGGCAAGCAGGCCTTCATTGATTCTCTGCGGCATGACCATCGGCACCTTCGTACCGATGCGTACCATCTCCACATGTTCGATGCCGGTTACCTCAGAGAGCAGGTAATCGAGCATTTCATCGGAAAGGGTAAGAGGATCGCCGCCGCTGATGACCACGTCACGCACCTCAGAGTGTTCTCTGATGTACTCCAACGCTTTTCCCCAATGGTTCTGCAGAGCCTCGGTGTGACCTCCGACCATCCGCGATCGGGTACAGTACCTGCAATAGGTGCTGCAAAAGCTGGTGGTCAAAAAGAGCACCCGGTCGGGATAGCGATGCACCAACCCCTGTACGGCGGTGGTGTGCTCCTCGGCCAGAGGATCTGAGCTCTCGCCTTTTCCCACATACGACTCCTCGATGGAGGGTATGACGGTCCTGCGAATGGCGTTATTCACATCATTCGGATCGATGAGGCTGAGATAGTAGGGGGTTACCGAGAAGGGAAACAAGGTATCCGCACTCGCCAAGGCTTCACGTTCGCTTTGTGTGGGAGTGAGGAACCGACAGAGGTCGGTGTAGGTGGTGATTCGATGAAAAAGCTGCCAGTGCCAGTCATTCCACATCGCATCGGTCGCGTCCGGGAAGTAGTGCTTCCTGAACTCTTCGATCCTGCCTTCCAGAGGAAATCTCGACTCATGAAGGCTGCCGTTCTGGTGATGGGGTTTCGGTGCAACCGAGGCTGCACCGCTCCGTATAAGCGGAGGCTCGACATCATCAATAATAACACGCTCGTTAGTATTGAACTGTCCCATAAAAATCGTCCTTGACGACCACACTCACGGTCCTTTCGACTCTCCGTGTTCGTCAGCATCAGTGTATCACCAAGGCAAAAAAAGGTCGCTATATTTTGCGTATTTTTCTGCATGATTTTACAGGTATTTTATGCACGACGGCTCGACCGAAAAGGGATCATATCAAACGAGAGAGAACCACAAAAATCTGCTCGGATTTGCCTGCCTTCACAAGCAAGGTGAACATGTCGATTTCTGTTTCCTTCCTTCATCCTCTCTGCTACCATCTACCCATTACAGAGGAAGCAGCATGAGAAAATGGAATGTCTTCCACCCAGAACGGTTCCAAGGATCCAAGAAAAAGAACAACTATTTTGAAGGTTGGTACTTCAAGATCGCCATGCACGATGAGGTACTGTGCCTCATTCCCGGTATCTCCCTCTCCTCGGATCCTCATGCCTTCATTCAGGTTGTCTCAAGCACCCGGAACAAACCGTGGTATGTACGTTTTCCACTCTCAACATTCTCTGCTGACAAGGACAGCTTTCTCATTCACATCGGCGAGAACTCGTTCAGCAGGGAGGAGGTGCATGTCCGACTCAAGGACGTGGATCTTGACTTGCAAGCAGACTTCTCGTTTACCGAGTTAAAGAAGTATCCTGTCACCCTCACCAGTCCCGGCATCATGGGCTGGTATGCCTATGTGCCGAAGATGGAGTGCCTGCACGCCGTCGTAGCCACCACCTGCTCGGCATCAGGTACGTTTATGCTCAACAGCCGCAGTGTCGAATTCGAACATGCAAACGGGTACATGGAAAAGGACTGGGGATCCTCGTTTCCCAAAGCCTATCTTTGGATGCAGGCCAATTCATTCTCCAGAGAAGGAGTATCAGTCATGCTCAGCATCGCCCATATTCCCTTCCACGGCCTCGCCTTCATTGGGTTTTTGGGCTTTGTGCAACTGAAAGACTCCCTGATCCGCTTCGGAACCTACTCCCGCGCGCGCTTCGTAATTCAGCATGCAACAGAAACCCACATCGAGGCGGTGATCATCACCAAGAAACACCGCCTGACCCTCAGAGGCGCATTGGGAGGTGCAAGCGGTCTTGCCGCCCCTAAAGAAGGAAGTATGGAGCGTACCATCTATGAAAGCATTGACGGGACACTGTATCTCCGACTTGAGACCGCCCAAGGGGACTTGCTCGTTGAGGATACCAGCATTCATGCAGGTTTGGAGTTCAGTGAAGCAGCCAAGTTGATGGATGGCAAGCAGAAATTATAGTATAGTGGGTGTATGACAGACATCACACACATTATCCAAACCTTTCAAGAGAACTATATGGTCTCCTTTTTCATGCTCATGGGAACGCTGTTGGTACTGCTTGCGGCGAATGCAATCCTGGGCAAGCGCATCAAGAAGCTTGAGAGCATGAAAATGCAGGACGAAAGGAGCGTAAAGGCCCCTGCTCTGCCCATGCTGCGCTTTATCAAGCGCATCGCCATCCCCCTGCTCTTCCTCGCTTCCCTCTCCGTCTTTCTGAATAGTGTTTCGTTCGCAGAGGGCATACAGAGAGTGGTTCAGATTATCTTTGCCGTAATCATGACCATCATCATCGTTCGGTCGGTCAACAAAGCCCTTGAACTGAGTTTCTCCAAGTATTTTGAGAAGGAGTATGCAAACCGCGAGCATGAGAAGAACCTCAAGCCGCTGCTCTCCTTTGTCAAGCTCCTATTATGGGTGATAGGTTTTCTCATCCTTATCAGCAACCTGGGCTTCAACATCACCACAGCCCTTGCAGGACTGGGAGTCGGCGGTATCGCGGTAGCCATCGCCGCCCAGGGCATCCTGGGAGATTTGTTCAGCTACTTTGTGATTTTCTTCGACCATCCCTTCGCCCTCGGTGACTTCATCGTCTTCGGTGACAAGTCGGGTATAGTCGAACGGATCGGCATCAAGAGCAGCCGCATCAGGGTCCTCAGCGGAGAGGTTCTCATTATCTCCAACTCCGATCTGACCTCAAGCAGGATTCACAACTACAAGCAGATGCAACGAAGACGTGTGATCTCCTCCATATCAGTTCCATTTCACACACCTGAGGAGAAGCTGAAAAGGATTCCTCAGCTCATCAAGGACATACTGGCATCAATTCAGGTTGTTGAAGGGGTTGTCTGCGACAGGTCGCACTTCCAAAGCATCGGCTCTTCGGCTTTCATCTTTGAGACCGTATATTATATACCTGCCCCAGAATACGTTGCCTTCATGAACGTACAACAGGAATTCAACCTCAGATTGGTAAAAACCTTCCGAGAGGAGGGCATTGAATTTGCTTACCCGACGCAACGAATCCTTTCGCCAGATCAGATGACCTGAACCTCGCCCTCCTCTTCCTTATCCACACTCAGGATGCGGTCCATCTCATCATGGACTGCCTGGGTGTAGGGACCGAAGTCGAAGAGGGTTCTAAGCCGTGAGAAGAGCGGCCGTACAAAATGCCTGAGCTGGCTTCTGTCCTTCTCAAGGGTGGATTTGCTTTGCAACACCATCACCGTAACTGCAGAAGGAGAGTTGTAGGAGCCTACCTCCACAAAGCCGAACTTCTTGTACAACTTGATCGTCTTCTCATCATCGGCAAACACATCGATGATCAACTCCTCCACCCCTGTCGCCCGGGCGAGCAAGAATACTAAAATGATCAAGCCGATGGAAGCGGAGGTGTTGCGCATCTCCGGAAGTACGGCAAGGCGAATGATCTCAGCCGCTTTGCGTGTCTTGAGAACCGACTGGATATCGAAGTACTTGGAGATGGGAAGCGGCCAGAAGTGTTCGCTGGTCATCAGCGAGACGGTTCCTACCGGATGCAGACCCCGGAAGGCAAGGATGTGCATCGCCTTCTCATCCACCTTGCGGTGAATCGACTCCTCAAGATAGCCCTTCTCGCCCACCAGCACCTTGCGTTGGATGAAGAATACGTCGTTCATGCCGTTTTGGTCGGTCACCAGCTGGAAACGTATGTTCTCCTTGTTCTCCTCATTGAGGGCGAAGATGGTGGTGAACTCAGAACCCACCTGCTCTTCACTCTTGACCCTGATGCGTCCCCCCATTTTTTCTACGATGTTGTAGCAGTTGGAGAGCCCGAGACCTGTGCCGCTGCCAGGGGCCTTGGTGGTGAAGAACGGGGTGAATATCTGGCTCATATGCTTTTCGGATATACCGCAGCCGGTATCGCCGACCTTCACCTGGACAAATCCATCCTTTTCCACGCAACTGAGGGTCAACTTGCCGTTGCCGTCCATCGCCTGGATGGCGTTGACGATGAGGTTGAGGAAGAGTTGCTGCAATTCGCCCTCATTGGCTTCAATGGAAGGAAGCGCATGGTAGTTGCGCTCAACACGAATATTCTGTGAATCGACGCCGCGCAGTGCCAGACGAAGGGAGAACTCCAACACCCTGACCAGTTCCACCTGCTGGGTCTGCTTCACCTCTTCCTTACGGCTGTAGATGGAAAGTTCCTTGATGACATCGCTTGCCGTCTTGGAGTAGGTCAGGATATCCTGGACATACTCATGGTGCGGACTTTGCTCTTCCATCTCGCTGAGCATGATCTCGGCAGTCCCGACGATACCTGCAAGCGGATTGTTCAGCTCATGGGCGATGCCGGCGGCCAGTGTTCCGATACCAGCCATCTTCTCGGTCCGCACCAGCTCCTCCTGCATGTGTTTCTGCTCGGTGATGTCGTTGATGATCTCGATGAAAACGCTCTTGCTCTTGTCAGGGGAGCGGACCGAATGGAACTGAAATGAGAAGACTTGGTCGGCCACATCGGCCTCTGTCTCCTGCAATACCCCGGTGTGCAGGCATTCAAGACCCTGACAGAACGGACAGGGACGGCTGCGGTGGAAGAATGCACGGTAGCACTTGCCGCCGATGAGCGTCTGGCGGTCCTGTCCGAAGAAGTTAACCGCAGCCGTATTTGCCTCTTGGATGGTATAATCGATATCGATCAGGCAAACCGGGGAGGCAATCCCGTTGAAAATGGCTTCCAGCTTGTTCTTGCTCATGGTCAGTTCATCACCTTGGATGCGCAGCTGCTCAAATGAAAGTGCATTCTCCAAGGAGAGACTGCTCTGGGCGGCAAGGATTTCCAACGCCTCACGCTCGATTTCACTGATCAAGGCCTTGGCATGGTCGTAGCCGATGAGGATGTAGCCGGCGATCTGCTTGCGGAAAACCAAGGGGATGAGCACATCAGCCGGGGGAAGGGAGTTGCTGACCTCCATGCGCTGCTCGTCGGGATTCACACTGATGACCGAACTTTGGTTCTCCTTCTTATACAACTCGAGTTTCTGCTGTACCTCATCGGAGAATGAGAAGGAGACTTCCTGGCCGATTTTGCAGGGGGTTGGACAGTTGTTGTGGGCCACCAGGAAAAACTTCTGACTCTCGTCATTCCGTTTCGCCACAAAGACTACCCACTCGGTTTTCAGCCCCGAACTCAAGCTCTTGACCACCTCGTTGCCAAGGTCGTGGAGGTTGACGATGGTAGTAAGCCGTTTGCTCAGGTTCTTGATCGTCGTCTGATAGGGATGGCGCTTGGGAATAATGACGACATCGACAATATAGGAGAGCAGGTTGCGCAGTGGATGAATGATCAGAACCGTAGCAACTCCGAGGATGAACGAGAGCTGGAAGATGTTGCCCGGGTCGAAGTTGGAGTTGTTCATCTGGATGAAGGAGAAGATCAGTAAATACACCACCGAGGCAGCTGCCGCGAGTATGGTGGAGTAGATGATGGAGAGCCCCAGACGCGAGTAGTTGATCAGCTTGTACTTGTAGATGGTGTAGAACAGGAGAACGGCGTTGATGGTGGCGGCAAAAATATCGATGGGATAGCGACCGAGCTCGGGAAAGACGTTCATGAAAATGCCGATGAGCATGATGGCCACACCGATCAGGGGAAGGGCGAGATTCTTGTGAAACCCTTGGCTGGAGCGTCGTTTCGCCCCGAAGAGCAGCATAAGCAAGGTGAAAATCAGATAGACGTAGCTTAACGAGTATGCAGAGAGAGCTCCAGGAGCGAGCTTATAGTAGAATAAATTATCCGCAGTAAAACCTACATCGCTGACGATATTTCCGGAGAAATTGAGGTACATCAGGGGGATGATCAGCAGGTAACTGAGCTTGATGATGACAAAAATCGTCCGTTTTTGTATTTCCAGGATGTCGACAACAAAGCTGCACAGGGCGTAGGGAACCGAAAGAAGGCCGATGAGCATGATACGGTTCCAGAACAGGGGCGTATACAACGGGCTGTTGAGGTGCATCATCATCGAGCCGAAGCTCCAGATGGAGACAAAAATCATGTAGAGCTGGAAGGACCAATAGAAACGATCTTTCTTGTATTGGAGAAATCCGAATATGACAAATGACACATATAAGATAAACGCTACCGCAGGGATGATGGTCGAGACATCAATAATCATGGGGATTCCTCGTTTTTTCTTTCACTTACGTAAAATTTGTATTAGTATAAAGTCAATTTATGAACTTAATCAAACTATTTCTGCTGGGAGCATGCGGGTATTTGCTTGCAGCCCTATACGATATTGCGTTGCTGTATAAAAAAACCTGGCTTGTCAGGCTTTTGTATGCAGGCTTCTTCCTGACAGGACTTCCGTTTGTCTTCTTTTTCTTTCTCCATACTTCCCCCCACCCTGTTGCTCTGCAAGTCGTCCTTCTGCTTCTGATGGGCTTTTTCCTGCTGCTGACCATCTATTCGGTCCTCTTGGAGCTCCCCTTGCACGGGGACGGGACACTCTATACCAAGGGAACGTACAGCATATGCAGGCATCCGGGTTTTCTTTGGTATTCTCTTTTCACCTTGTTGACCGCCTCATATTTCTGGTATGCTCCACTTGCTTGGGTGTGCCTCGGATACATATGCTGCAATCTCGCCCTTATAACGTTGGAGGATTTGGTGCTGTTTCCCAGAATGTTCACCCAATATGAGTCCTATAAAAAGACAACACCTTTCCTCATCCCCTTTTAGGGCTGGCGGAACCGGAGAAGCTCGCAATGACTAGACATATTGTTACTACTGATGATGATCCTGCTATCCGTAAAATTCTGCAAATCATGCTGCGCAAAGAGGGGTACCTGGTGACTGCCTGCGAGGAGGGCAACGCTCTTCTGAACCTTCTCAAGGGTAGTGAGAACTCCATCGACCTTATTCTGCTGGATATTAAAATGCCGGGGTTTTCAGGACTTGAGCTGCTGGAGATGATTTCAGCAAGCTATCCCCAGATTCCCATCATTATGATCACCGCCTTCAACGACCTCGATACCGGCATGCGTGCCATCCGCCTCGGCGCCGCCGATTACCTGGCAAAGCCGGTGCACCGCGAGGCTCTGCTTGCCACCGTCAAGCGCGTGCTTGAACAGGCCGAGAAAGAGCGGCAGTTGCTGGAAAAGCAGTTCAAGTCTCAGCATCAACAGGCGTTGCTGGAAACCGAGCTCAAGGAGGTTCTCATCTCCCTCAAGGACACGACCATGGCTACCTTGGAAGCGTTCAGCGAAACCATCGAGCAAAAGGATTCCTATACGAAGGGGCACTGCAACCGGGTGCGCAACCTAGCTGTCGCGCTGGGCAGGGTACTGAACCTTCCCGGTGAGACTCTGGATATTCTTGAAGGTGGATCACTGCTCCATGACATCGGCAAGATCAGCATTCCTGAAGACATTCTCAATAAGGACACCTCGCTCAGCGAAGAGGAGTATGCGATCATCAAGACTCATCCGGAAGCCGGGCAACGCATCGTAACACACCTTCCCTACCTCAAGCGCTACATCCCCATTGTACGCAACCATCACGAGCGAATCGACGGGCTGGGATACCCCGATGGGCTGAAGGGTGAGGATATTCCCCTTGAAGTGAGAATCGTCAGTCTTGCCGATGCCTATGATGCCATGACCAGCAGCCGGGCCTACCGGGCCGCCCTTCCCACCGAGATTGCCATTGAGGAGCTCAAGTTCTTCAGCGGAACTCAGTTCGATACCGATTTGGTAAATATTTTCATCGAAAACGAGTTATATCTGCTCTAGTGGGCTGTAAACACCAGTACTTGAATATTTGCTTCGAGCGAAAACGGTGAGTAGCAAGGCCAAGAAGGAGAAGATATCTACGATATCTGATCCGACGAGAACGCTGCTACCCGGCGTTTGGGCCGAAGAAAATTAAAGAAATATGATTTACAGCCCACTAGACCTATGTGCCAAATCGAGCGAGACTGAGACAAGGAGGCTTTTTATGGCGGATCCTTGGTATGTCTCTCTGTTCAAGAATTATGCCGAGCACTACGACAACGAATCCTTCACCCAAGGTACGCTTGGTGAGTGCGACTTCATCGAACAGGAATTGGGCTATGACAAGAGCCTTAGTATTCTCGATGTAGGCTGTGGAACCGGCAGGCACACCATCGAGTTGACCAAGCGCGGCTATAGGGTGACAGGAATCGATTTAAGCGAGGCGCAGCTCAGACGCGCCAGAGAAAAGGCGGCCAA